>JAEZWW010000042.1 GCA_023442945.1 Pseudomonadota bacterium
CGCTCTACTGGGTGGACACGACGGTCGTTCCCTATCAGGACGACAAGCGCAAGATCGGCGGCTACGTCTCCATCCGCTACGACATCACCGACCGCAAGAAGGCGGAAGCGGCGTTGCGCGAGGAGAACCAACGCCGCCAGCAGGCCGAAACCCTGCTGATGGACGTGATCGACAGCGTGCCCGACGCGATCATCGCCTTCGACAGGGAAGACCGGCTGGTCCTGCTGAACGAGGCCTACAAGCGCTTCCACACCGAGATCGCCGATCTCATCGAACCCGGCATGAGCTTCGAGGAGATGATGAAGCTCGCCGTCCGGCGCGGCCAGTTCGCCATTCCCGGCGGCACCGCCGCCGACGAGGAGAAGTGGATGAAAGCCCGCACCAAGGCCTTCCGCAAGCCGGGCAGGCCCTTCACCCAGCAACTGGGCGACGGGCGCTGGCTCCAGGTTCAGGAACGCCGTTCGCCGTCGGGCAACATGGTCGGCGTGCGCACCGACATCACCAATCTGAAACACGCCGAGCTGACCATCAAGAACCAGGCCGAGCACGATCCGCTGACCGGCCTCTACAACCGTTCCGTGCTGCCGGACCGGCTCGAGCGGGCGGTGCAGCGCGCGCGCCACGGCGGCTATTGCGGCGCGCTGGTCATCGCCGATCTCGACGACTTCAAGGCGGTCAACGACACGCTCGGCCACGATGCCGGTGACCGGCTGCTCAAGGAGATCGCGCGGCGGCTACATGCCAGCCTGCGCGCCAGCGACGTGATCGTGCGGCTGGGCGGCGACGAGTTCGCCTTCATCCTGCCGCGCATCAACGGTGAAGCCTCGCTCGAAAGGCTGCTCGACCGCGTCGCCAGCGCCATCGCGCAGCCGGTCGCCATCGGCGGGCAGCAGGTCGTTCCCGCCAGCAGCCTCGGCGTCGCCGTGTTCCCGAAGGACGGCACGTCGCCAGGCGGCCTGATGAAGAACGCTGACATCGCGCTCTATGAAGCGAAAGGCGACAGCCGCGGCGGCTACCGCATCTTCGAGAAGGAAATGCGCGCCGCCATCGTCAAGCGGCAGAAACTCGCCGCCGCGCTGCGCGCCGACCTGGCGGCGAAGCGTCTGGGCATCGCGCTCCAGCCGCAGATACGTCTCGCCGACGGCGCCCATACCGGGTTCGAGGTGCTGGCGCGATGGAACCGCAACGGCGAGCCGGTGCCGCCGCCGGAATTCATCCAGCTGGCCGAGGAGACCGGCATGATCGTGACGCTGGGCGAGCAGGTGCTCGAGGCCTCTCTGGTCGCCATCCGCTCGATGCGAGAGCTGGGGCTGGAGACGGGCAGCGTCGCGGTCAACGTCGCGGCCGCGCAGCTCAAGCTCGACAGCTTCGCCGGCCGCGTCGAGACGCTGCTGCGGCGCCACGGGGTGCCGCCCGACCTGCTCGAGATCGAGATCACCGAGAACGTGCTGCTCGACCGCGACCCCGGCGGGATCCAAGCGTCGCTCGCCGCGGTGAAGAAGCTCGGCGTCAAGGTGGCGCTCGACGACTTCGGCACCGGCTTCGCCTCGCTGACGCACCTCAAGCGCTTCCCGGTCGACCGGCTGAAGATCGACCGGTCCTTCGTCCGCAACATCGAGACGGATGCCGACGACGCCGCGATCTCGCGCACCATCATCAACCTCGCGCACAGCCTCGGGCTGGAGGTGGTGGCGGAGGGCGTCGAGACGCCGGAGCAGCTCGCCTTCCTGCGCCATCACGGCTGCAACTATGCCCAGGGCTTCCTGTTCGGCAGGCCGGAGCCGGTCACCGTGCTGGCGGACTATCTGAGGCGGGCGCAGGCGGGCGCGGCGGCGCTGCTCACCGCCGCCGAATGAACGGTCACGCCGGCCGGAAGTCGAGCGCGACGCCGTTGATGCAGTAGCGCAGGCCGGTCGGCGGCGGGCCGTCGGGGAAGACATGGCCGAGATGGCTGCCGCAGCGCGCACAGTGGACCTCGGTGCGCACCATGCCCCAGCTCCGGTCCTGCGAGGTCTCGACCGCGCCGGCGACGGGATCGTTGAAGCTCGGCCAGCCGGTGCCGCTCTCGAACTTCAGCGTCGAGCGGAACAGCTCCTGCCCGCAGCCGGCGCAGGAAAACGCACCGGCGCGCTTCTCGTGCAGCAGCGCGCAGCTTCCGGGCCGCTCCGTGCCGTGCTCGCGCATGACGTGGTACTGCTCGGGCGTGAGCAGCGCCTGCCATTCGGCGTCGGTGCGCGTGACGGGAAACGTCTTCGTGTCCATGGGGGCCTCCGTGGAACCGTGATGGCGGACATGTAGGGTGCGGCGGCGGCCGCCTCAATGCTTGCGCGACAGCTCGCGGGTGGCGGCCTCGAGCCCGGCCAGCGTCAGCGGGTACATGCGTTCCGAAAACAGCTCGCGGACCATCTTGATCGAGTGCGTGTAGCTCCAGTGCTGCTCGCGCACCGGGTTCAGCCACACGGCGTTCGGCCACTGGGCGAGGACGCGCGCGAGCCAGACATGGCCGGGCTCCTCGTTCCAGTGCTCGACCGAGCCGCCGGCATAGGCGATCTCGTAGGGGCTCATCGAGGCGTCGCCGACGAAGATCGCCTTGTAGTCGTGGCCGTACTTGTTGAGCACGTCGAGGGTCGGGATCACTTCCGAATGGCGGCGGCGGTTGTCCTTCCACACGCCCTCGTAGACGCAGTTGTGGAAGTAGAAGTACTCCATGTGCCGGAACTCGGCGCGCGCCGCCGAGAACAGCTCCTCGACGGTGCGGATGTGGTCGTCCATCGAGCCGCCGACGTCGAAGAACATCAGGAGCTTGACGGCGTTGCGCCGCTCGGGCCGCGTCCGGACGTCGAGATAGCCGTGCTCGGCCGTGGCGTGGATGGTGCCCGGCAGGTCCAGTTCCTCGTCGGCGCCCTGGCGCACCCAGCGGCGAAGCCGCTTCAGCGCCACCTTGATGTTGCGGGTGCCGAGCTCGACCGAATCGTCGAAGTTGCGGAACTCGCGCTTGTCCCACACCTTGACCGCGCGGCGATGGCGGCTCTCGTGCTGGCCGATGCGCACGCCCTCGGGGTTGTAGCCGTAGGCGCCGAAGGGCGAGGTGCCGGCGGTGCCGATCCATTTCGAGCCGCCCTGATGGCGGCCCTTCTGCTCCTCGAGCCGCTCTCTCAGCGTCTCCATCAGCTTCTCGAAGCCCCCCAGAGCCTCGACCAGCTTCTTCTCCTCCTCGGTCAGGTGCTTCTCGGCCAGCCGGCGCAGCCATTCCTCGGGCAGGTCGGCGACATCGACGGCGCCTTCGCCCGACACGGCCTCGACGCCGCGGAAGACGTGGGCGAACACCTTGTCGAAGCGGTCGATGTGGCGCTCGTCCTTCACCATGGCGGCGCGGGCGAGATAGTAGAAGCCCTCGACGTCGTACTCGACCAGCCCGGCCTCCATGCCCTCGAGCAGCGCGAGATACTCCCGCAGCGAGACGGGCACCTTCGCGGCTTTCAGCTCGAGGAAGAAGGGGAGGAACATGGAAGGCCCCGGCTAGTTCTGCCGCCTCGCCATGAAGGCCAGCCGCTCGAACAGGTGCACGTCCTGCTCGTTCTTGAGCAGCGCGCCGTGCAGCTTGGGCAGGGCGTTCTTGGCGTCGGTGCGCAGGTCCTCGGGGCTGACGTCGTCGGCGACGAGCAGGCGGATCCAGTCGAGCGCCTCGGAGGTCGACGGCTTCTTCTTCAGACCCGGCACCTCGCGGATCTCGTAGAAGCGCGTCAGCGCCGCGCGCACCAGGTTCTGCTTGATGCCCGGATAGTGGACGTCGACGATGCGGTGCAGCGTGTCGGCGTCGGGGAAACGGATGTAGTGGAAGAAGCAGCGGCGCAGGAAGGCGTCGGGCAGCTCCTTTTCGTTGTTGGAGGTGATGAACACCACCGGCCGGTGCTTGGCGCGGATGGTCTCGCGCGTCTCGTAGCAGTGGAATTCCATGCGGTCGAGCTCGCGCAGCAGGTCGTTCGGGAATTCGATATCGGCCTTGTCGATCTCGTCGATCAAGAGCGCCACCGGCTCGTCGGCGGTGAAGGCCTGCCACAGCACGCCCTTGACGATGTAGTTGTGGATGTCCTTGACGCGGTCGTCGCCCAGCTGGCTGTCGCGCAGGCGGCTCACGGCGTCGTACTCGTACAGGCCTTGCTGCGCCTTGGTGGTGGACTTGATGTGCCACTGCAGCAGCGGCAGCTTCAGCGCCTCGGCCACTTCCTCGGCCAGCATGGTTTTGCCGGTGCCGGGTTCGCCCTTCACGAGCAGCGGGCGTTTGAGGGTGATGCTGGCGTTGACGGCCAACATCAGGTCTTGCGTGGCGACGTAGTTGTCGGAACCTTGAAATTTCATGTCGGAGTGGAATGGGACAACAGGGAAACCCAGACGGAGAGGGCGTTGGCAGCTTGATTACAATCCGCGACTGATCTGGATTAAACCACGTGGATTGTGCGCGCAAAATGAAAACGACCTTGTCTCCCATGTTCGCTGCCCTGGCCCTCTCGCTGACGGCGGCGCTGCCCGTTCAAGCCCAGGGCGTGACGGGTGACGTCAAAGCCGGCCACAGCAAGGCGGCCATGTGCATTGGCTGCCACGGCATCATCGGCTACCAGTCGACTTTCCCCGAGGTGTACAAGGTCCCCAAGATCGCCGGCCAGAACGACAAGTACATCGTCGCCGCCCTGGAAGCCTACAAAAAAGGCGACCGCAAACACCCCACGATGCGCGGCATCGCGATCTCGCTGACCGAGCAGGACATGGCCGACCTGGGCGCCTACTACGCGCAGCTGGGCAAGGTCGAAGGCGCGGGTGAGCCACCCGCACCGCCCGCCCCCAGCGCGCAGGTCGGTGCGCTGCTGCAAAAGGGCGCCTGCGTGTCCTGCCACGGCGACAACTTCTCCAAGCCGATCGACCCGACCTACCCCAAGATCGCCGGCCAGTACCCGGACTACATGTTCGTGGCGCTCAAGGCCTACCGCGACAACACGCACCAGCTGTGGGGCCGCTCCAACCCGGTCATGGCCGGCATGGCCAAGCAGTTCTCCACCGCCGAGCTGAAGGCGATGTCCAAGTACATCGGCAGCCTGCAGGGCGAGCTGAAGACCGTGCCGCAGGGCCGCTTCCGCTGAAGCGCTCAGCGCCGCACGAGAAAGCCCGCCTTGCGCGGGCTTTTTGCTGCCTGAAGAGTGGATTTCAAGCGAAATTGGCCGCTGGCCCTACAGCCATCTGCGCGACCAGCTATTAAATAGATAGTGATTGGTGTGTGTTGCGGGGCAGGGCACGCGCAAGGCGGCGCTACCGGGTTGCGCGCGCCCCTCAGCCGCGCGTGGCGCGGCGCTGCACGCAGGCCACGTAGGCCTCGCCATCGGGCGCGCGGCTGCTGCTCTGCGCGTCGGCCAGCATCTGGCCCAGACATTCCATGGCTTCGTGGTGCGCGGCGTGCAGATCGCCCAGGCGCGCGGCCAGCAGCTCCACCGCCTGGCGGATGCCGCGCGGCTGGTCGATGCTGCACTGCTCGCTGATCGACAGGTGCATCGACAAATGCAGAAACGGGTTGCCACCCACCGCGCCGTCGCCGTAGTCGCGGGCGATGGCGGCTTCGACGTCGGCGAAGTCGCCGTGCCATTCGGGGTGCTCGGCGACCCAGCCCGCGGCCAGCTGTTCGATCGCCTCCATCGGCTGCCCCGCGCGCGACTTGGCCCAGGCATCACAGAAGAAGCGGCGGACGTCGGCTTGGCTGGGGGCGAACATGGCGGCAAGGCTAACACGCGATGGGCGGCGCTTGGGGGGCCGCCGCAAGGCCGCGCTGGCAGGGGTGACGGGGGTTCAACGCGCCGCCAGCAGGCGCCCGATCTGCCCCGCCGCCTCGCGCAGCGGCACCAGCATCGTTTGCTGCATCTGCGCTGCGCTGGTGCGGTTGGCCTGGCCGGACACGTTGATCGCCGCCAGCGTCTGCCCGTTGCGGCCCAGGATCGGTGCGGCGATGGAGATCAGGCCTTCTTCCAGCTCCTGGTCGACCAGCGCCCAGCCTTGCGCGCGCGTCTGGCGCACCCTTTCCATCAGCGCGTCGACGTCGGTCACGGTGTGGCGCGTGAAGGCGGTGCGCTCGCTTTGCGCCAGCACGCTGCGCGCGGCCTCGTCCGGCAGGCCGGCCAGCAGCACGCGCCCCAGCGACGCGCAGTACGCCGGCAGGCGCGAGCCCGCGGCCAGGCTGATACGCATGATCTTGCGCGTGGACACGCGCAGCACGTAGACCACGTCGGTGCCGTCCAGCACCGCGGCGGACACCGATTCACCGATCTGCTCGGCCAGTTGCTCCATCACCGGCTCGGCCAGGTTCCAGATCGGCAGCGACGACAAATAGGCGAAGCCCAGGTCCAGGATGCGCGGCGTCAGCCGGAACCAGCGCCCGTCGCTGTCGACATAGCCCAGCGTCTGCAGCGTCAGCAGGATGCGGCGCGCGCCGGCGCGTGTCAGCCCCGTGCGCGCGGCGACGTCCGACAGGGTCTGCTGCGGCGCGTCGGCGTTGAAGGAGCGGATCACCTCCAGCCCGCGCGCGAAGGACTGCACGTAGCTGTCGCCGGGGCGCGGCGGAGTGTCGGCCTGGCGCGCGACGGCGCCGGGCGCGGAGGGCGCGCTGGCGGGTGGGGGCGATAGGGGCGTGCGGTTCATGGCGTGACGGCGGCGGCTTTGGCTGCTGGGCTGATTGGATGGCGGGGGCTTCACAGCGGCGCCTGTGGGGGCTACAATTCATTCATTATACGAACAAGTGTTCGTTATGCGAACTTTTTCCCGTTCAGGGCCAGGCGCATCCCAGCACTCGGCTCCCGTCAGCATGACGCGGCAGCAGGCCTTAAGACGAGGCCCAAGTCCCATCAATGGGTGTTCACAGGCGCCGTCGCAACCCGCGGCAGCACACGACAACGGAGACACAGACAGATGATCGACAAGATTGCGCCCACCGTGGCCGACGCACTGGCCGGCGTCAAAGACGGCGCCACCGTGCTGATCGGCGGCTTTGGCACCGCCGGCATCCCCACCGAGCTGATCGACGGCCTGATCGCACAGGGCGCCAAGGACCTGACCATCGTCAACAACAACGCCGGCAACGGCGACGCGGGCCTGGCGGCGCTGCTGGCGGCGGGGCGCGTGCGCAAGGTCATCTGCAGCTTCCCGCGCCAGGCCGACAGCTACGTGTTTGACGGCCTGTACCGCGCCGGCAAGGTCGAGCTGGAACTGGTGCCCCAGGGCAACCTGGCCGAGCGCCTGCGCGCCGCCGGTGCCGGCGTGGGCGCCTTCTTCACGCCCACGGGCTTTGGCACCGAACTGGCCAAGAACCCCGACGGCAGCCCCAAGGAAACGCGCCGCATCGACGGGCGCGACTACGTGCTGGAATACCCGATCTACGGCGACGTGGCGCTGATCAAAGCCGAGCGCGGCGACCGCTGGGGCAACCTGACCTACCGCAAGGCGGCGCGCAACTTCGGCCCCGTGATGGCCACTGCCGCCAAGTTCACCGTCGCCACGGTGCACGAGATCGTGCCGCTGGGTCAGCTGGACCCGGAAGCCATCGTCACCCCCGGCATCCACGTCAACCGCATCGTGCAAGTGGCCCATGTCGCCACGCAGGCGGGTGGCTTCAAGGCTGCGGCTTGAATCGGCCTCTGGCCCTAGGAGAATCAGCGTGAGCAGCTACCAAAAACGAAGCAAAGACGAACTCGCCCGGCGCGTGGCGCAGGACATCCCCGACGGCGCCTACGTTAACCTGGGCATTGGCCAGCCGACCCTGGTGGCCAACCACATCCCGGCCGGGCGCGAAGTCATCCTGCACAGCGAAAACGGCATCCTCGGCATGGGCCCGGCGCCTGCCGCCGGCCAGGAAGACTACGACGTCATCAACGCCGGCAAGCAGCCCGTCACGCTGCTGCCGGGCGGCGCCTACTTCCACCACGCCGACAGCTTCGCCATGATGCGCGGCGGCCATCTGGACGTCTGCGTGCTGGGCGCCTTCCAGGTATCGGCCCAGGGCGACCTGGCGAACTGGAGCACGGGCGAAGCCGGCAGCATCCCCGCCGTGGGTGGCGCCATGGACCTGGCGGTGGGCGCCAAGCAGACCTGGGTCATGATGGACCTGTTGACCAAGAAGGGTGAGAGCAAAATCGTCGCCCAATGCAGCTACCCGCTGACCGGCATTGGCTGCGTCAAACGCATCTACACCGACCTGGCGACACTCGAATGCGGGCCCGACGGCCTGCGCGTGATCGACCTGGTCGACGGCCTGACGCGGGAAGCCCTGCAGGATTTGATCCAATTGCCCCTGGCCGCGGCCTGACCGCACCCATTCATTGACCTGGAGACACCATGAACCAAGCCTTTATCGTTGACGCCATCCGCACCCCCTTCGGCCGCTACGGCGGCGCGCTGGCCGGCGTGCGCACCGACGACCTGGGCGCCATCCCGCTCAAGGCGCTGATGGAACGCAACCCCAAGGTCGACTGGGCCGCCGTCACCGACGTGATCTACGGCTGCGCCAACCAGGCCGGTGAAGACAACCGCAACGTCGCCCACATGAGCAGCCTGCTGGCCGGCCTGCCGATCGACGTGCCCGGCGCCACCATCAACCGCCTGTGCGGCTCGGGTTTGGATGCCGTTGGCACTGCAGCCCGCGCCATCAAAGCGCAGGAAGCTACATTGATGATAGCGGGCGGCGTGGAAAGCATGAGCCGCGCCCCCTTCGTCATGCCCAAGGCCGAATCCGCCTTCAGCCGCGCCAACGCGGTGTACGACACCACCATCGGCTGGCGCTTCATCAACAAGCTGATGAAGGCGCAGTACGGCGTCGACTCCATGCCTGAGACGGCCGAAAACGTCGCCACCGACTACAAGATCGAGCGCGAAGCGCAGGACAAGATGGCCATGAACAGCCAGCTGCGCGCCGTCGCAGCGCAAAAGGCCGGCCACCTGGCGCGCGAGATCACGCCCGTCACCATCCCCCAGAAAAAGGGCGACGCCGTGGTCGTCGACACCGACGAACACCCGCGTGAAACCAGCCTGGACAAGCTGGCCTCGCTCAAAGGCGTGGTCCGTCCTGACGGCACCGTCACCGCCGGCAACGCCAGCGGTGTGAACGACGGCGCCTGCGCGCTGCTGCTGGCCGACGAAGCCAGCGCCGCCAAGTACGGCCTGACGCCCAAGGCCCGCGTGGTCGGCATGGCCACCGCCGGCGTGCCGCCGCGCGTGATGGGCATCGGCCCCGCGCCCGCGACTGAAAAAGTGCTGGCTTTGACGGGCCTGAAGCTGGACCAGATGGACGTGATCGAGCTGAACGAAGCCTTCGCCGCCCAAGGCCTGGCCGTGCTGCGCATGCTGGGCCTGAAGGACGACGACGAGCGCGTCAATGCCTGGGGCGGCGCCATCGCCCTGGGTCACCCGCTGGGCGCGTCCGGCGCCCGCCTGGCCACCACCGCCGTCAACCGCCTGCACGCCACCGGCGGCAAGTACGCCCTGTGCACCATGTGCATCGGCGTGGGGCAGGGGATTGCGCTGATTCTCGAGCGCGTTTGAACGCCCGGCGCGGGCGGCGCGACCGACGAATCAGCGCCGCCCCAGCCCCGGCACGCGCCAGTCGCGCCAGACCGAGACCACGCGCATGCCGGCGCTGAAGACCACGGTCGCGGTCAGCGCGGCCCAGGGCGCCAGCCCGGCGCCGTGCAGCAGCACGTACAGCCAGCCGCCCAGGAAGGACCACAGTACGTAGGGGCGGTGGTCGCTCAGCGCGCTGGGGGTCTTGTTGCACAGCACGTCGCGCAGCACGCCGCCGAAACAGCTGGTCAGGATGCCCATCACCACCGCCACCAGCGCCGGCTGGCCCAGCGCCAGTGCGCGGTCCACGCCAATGCCGGTGAACAGGCCCAGCCCGATCGCGTCGGGCCAGAGCAGGGCGCGCTCGGTCGGCAGCAGGTGGCGCTGGCGCAGGAACACCAGCGCCGCCAGGCTGACCGCCATCACGGCCCAGAAGAAGCCCATGTCCGACACCCAGAAGAACGGCCGGTAGTCCAGCAGCAGGTCGCGCAGCGTGCCGCCGCCAAACGCCGTGACAAAGGCGACGACGAACACGCCCACGGCGTCCAGCCGCTTGCGCGCCGCCACGATCACGCCCGACAGCGCAAACGCCAGCGTCGCCACCAGCTCCAGCGCGACGCGCAGGTGGTGGCCCCAGGTGGCGGGCAGCGAGGTGATCAGGTCCATGGGCGGCTATTGTGCAAGCGCGGCGCGCTGTTCCGCTGCCAGCCGCTACAGTGGCGCCCTTGTTTTCATTCCCTTCCCGTAGGAATTTCATGCCCGCCATCGATTCCGCCGCCCTGGACACCTTGTTCCGCCAGGCGCGCACCGCCAACGGCTTCACGGCCGAACCCGTGTCCGACGACCTGCTGCGCCAGGTGTACGACCTGGCCGCCATGGGCCCGACGTCGATGAACACGCAGCCCACGCGCTTCGTCTTCGTGCGCACGCCCGAAGGCAAGGCGCGCCTGAAGGACTGCCTGTCGCCCGGCAACGTGGACAAGACGATGACGGCGCCGGTGACCGCCATCGTCGCCACCGACACCCAGTTTTTTGAGCACATGCCCACCGTCTGGCACGGCGAAGGCGCACGCGAGATGTTCGCCGGCAACCCGGCGCTGGCGCAGGCCACGGCGCTGCGCAATGGCACGCTGGGCGGTGCCTACCTGATCATCGCGGCGCGCGCGCTGGGCCTGGACTGCGGCCCGATGAGCGGGTTCGACATCGAGAAAGTGAACGCCGCCTTCTTCCCCGACGGGCGCTTCAAGGCCAACTTCCTCGTCAACCTGGGCCACGGCGACGACAGCAAGCTGTTCAACCGCAACCCGCGTCTGACGTTTGAACAAGCGTGTGAACTGGTCTGAGCCCTAGAGCCACTTGCGCGGGCAGCTAGCATTCGAATAGCAATTCGCCTTTTGGACCAAGCCCGTCAGCGCCGTCGCCACGCCCCGCCATGACCGTCATCACCGACTGGGGCTTTTACGCCGTCGCCATCCCCGCCGTGCTGCTGCTGGGCATCAGCAAGAGCGGCTTTGGCGCGGGCTTTGGCTCGCTGGCGGTGCCGCTGATGGCGCTCAGCGTCAGCGTGCCGCAGGCGGCGGCCATCCTGATGCCGGTGCTGCTGTTGATGGACTTGCTGGGCATCGCCGCCTTTCGCAAGGACTTTGACCGGCGCCTGCTGCTGTTCTTGTTGCCCTGGGGCCTGGTCGGCATCGTCATCGGCACGCTGTCGTTCCGGCTGATGCGGGTGGAATGGGTGGCGGGCATCGTCGGCGTGTTCACGCTGGCGTTTCTGGCGCAACGCCTGCTGTTCCCGCCGCGCGCCGACAGCCCGCCGCCGCCGCGCTGGTGGGGCGCGGTGCTGACGGCCACGTCGGGTTTCACCAGCTTTGTCGCCCACGCGGGCGGGCCGCCGGTCAACGCCTACGTCATCCCGCTGAAGCTGTCGCCGATCGTCTTCACCGGCACGATGGCGTACTTCTTCTTCGTCATCAACCTGGCCAAATGGGTGCCGTACGCCTGGCTGGGCCTGCTGGACGGGCGCAACCTGGGCACATCGCTCGTGCTGTTGCCGCTGGCGCCGGTGGGCGTGTGGCTGGGCGTGCGCATTGCGCGGCGCATCGATGAAAAGTTGTTCTACCGCTTCATCTATTTGGGCATGCTGCTCACGGGCGTGAAGCTGGTGTGGGACGCGCTGGCCGCCAGTTTGCTATAGATAGGGTAGCTGGTCGCGCAGGTGGTTGTAGGGCTGGCGGCAAAAATTGTTCAAAATCGACCCGGTGAGCCACCTGGGGGTGCCCGGCGGCCGGTGGGCACCGCTACAACCGCTAACATACGTGGCTGGGCGGCTGGGGCGCCGACCACACACACCAACTCAGGAGGAAGCCGTGCCGATCGTCGTGATCGCCAATCCCAAGGGCGGGGTGGGCAAATCCACCCTGGCCACCAACGTGGCGGGCTACTTTGCCAACCAGGGCCATTCGGTGATGCTGGGCGACGTGGACCGCCAGCAGTCGTCGCGCCTGTGGCTGGGCCTGCGGCCCGAAGCCGCCAAGCCCATCGCCGCCTGGGACGTGCAGCGCGACTTCATCGTGCGCCCGCCCAAGGGCACGACGCACGTGGTGCTGGACACCGCCGCCGGCCTGCACGGCACGCGCTTGCGCGAAGTCATGCGCCTGGCCGACAAGGTCTTGGTGCCGGTGCAGCCCAGCATTTTTGACATCTACGCCACGCGCGAATTCCTGGACAAGGTGGCCGAGCTGCGCAGCGCCGAGCCGCGCGATATCGGCATCGTCGGCATGCGGGTGGACGAGCGCACCCTGTCGGCCGACCAGCTGCGCCAGTTCGTCGACGGCCTGCACCTGCCCGTGCTGGGCATGCTGCGCCCGACGCAGAACTACGTGCACCTGGCCGCGCGCGGCCTGACCCTGTTCGACATCGCCCCCGGCCGCGTGGCGCGCGACCTGGAGCAGTGGCGCGGCATCTGCGACTGGCTGGACAAGTAAGCCGCGGCGGCGCGGCGCTGAATCAGCCGCCGGGCGGCCCCGGCGGCTCAGACGCCGGCCGGGATTTTGCGTTGCAAAAAGTCGGCGATCGCCGCGTTCACCACGGCGGGCTGGTCCTTGAAGGGCGAATGCCCGCAGTCGGGCACTTCCAGCAACTCCGCCTGCGGCACGGCTTTTTGCACGTCGTGGATCTGCGCCAGCGTGCCGTACTGGTCATCCAAACCTTGAATGGCCAGCAGCGGGGCGCGGATGCTGCGGATCTCATCGCGGATATCAAAGGAGCGGAAGGCTTCGCTCAGCCACACGTCGTTCCATTGCCAGAAGGCGACGTCCACATCGGCGTGGTAGCGGCCCAGGCGTTCGCGCAGCGGCGTGGTCGTAAAGGCATCGCGCGCCTCGGCAATGGACTGCACCGACACGTCTTCCACCATCACGTGCGGTGCCTGCACCACGCAGGCGGCCACCGCGTGGTGCGCGGCGTGGAGCAGGGCGATGGTGGCGCCGTCGGAATGGCCGATCAGCACCGGCTGCGCCACGCCCAGGTGCGCCAGCAGCCGGGGCAGCACGTCCAGCGCCTCGCGGTGCATGTAGTCGGGCAAGAGGCGCCCGCTGCGGCGCCCGGCAGCGTCCTGGCGCGAGGGGCCGCGCACGTCCGGCACCGGGCTGGACTGCCCGTAGCCTTGGCGCGAATACAGCCAACCCGCGCGCCCGGTGGCCGCGCACAGGCTGGCGGGCCAGTCGCGCCACATGGCGACCGAGCCCAGGCCTTCGTGCAGAAACACCAGGGGGGGCAGTGCGGATGCACTACCCAGTGGGGCCGGGATGGCCTGCACTTCAAGAAAAACGCCGTCGATGTCCACCAATTCCATGCGTGGCATGTTAAGTCAAGGCCCCGTGGCCCTGCCCACGGCTACACTTTCTGATTGACTCAGCTCCTGCAGTGTTGTTGTGACCCTTCGTAGTATTGACCCGGCGCATGCTGCCCCCCCTTTGTCGCGCCGTGGCCTGCTGGGCTGGGCCGGGTTCGCGGGCATGGGCGCGCTGGCGACGCCGGCGGGTGCGCAGCACGCGCTGGCCACGCCCGAAGGCGCGGCAGCGGCCCCGGCGCCCGTGTCCCCCACCGCGGTGCGCCCACCCGCGCCGCGCCACGGCGCGCCGGTGTTCGTGCTCAATTCGCTGGACGGCAACGTCAGCGTGATCGATTCGCAGCGCTGGGTCGAGCTGGAGCGCATCCCCACCGGCAAGGAACCGCATCACCTTTACCTGACGCCCGACGAAAAGTCCGTCATCGTCGCCAACGCGGGCAGCGATTCGCTGACCTTCATCGACCCGCGCACGGCGGCGGTGCAGCGCACGCTGCGCGGCATCGTCGACCCCTACCACCTGCGCTTTTCGCCGGACATGAAGTGGTTCGTCACGGCGGCCAACCGCCTGAACCACGTCGACATCTACCGCTGGGACGGCAGCAACCCCACGCTGGTCAAGCGCATCGCCACCGGGCGCACGCCCAGCCATTTGTGGATCGACCCGCACAGCACCACCGTCTGGTCCAGCATGCAGGACAGCGACGAGCTGGTGACGATCGACCTGGCCAGCCAGACGCTGACGCACCGCGTCAAGACCGGCTCGCTGCCGGCCGACATCTTCGGCACGCCCGACGGCCAGCGCCTGCTGCTGGGCCTGACGGGGGGCACGGGGGTGGAGGTGTACGACGTCGCTGGCGGCAAGCCGCCCGAGCTGGTCGGCAAGATCGCCACCGGCAAGGGCGCGCACGCCTTCCGCGCGGCGGGCGACCGGCGCCACGTGTACGTCAGCAACCGCGTGGCCAACACCATCAGCAAGATCGACTGCACGACGATGGCGGTGACGGCCAACATGCCGGCGCCTTCGGGGCCGGACTGCATGGACGTGTCGGCCGACGGCACGCTGATCATGGTGGGCTCGCGCTGGGCCGGCAAATTGAGCTTGATCGACGTGGCCAAGCGCCAGGTGGTGCACCAGGTCAAGGTCGGCAAGTCGCCCCACGGCGTGTGGACGCTGGACCACGCCGGGCGCATCTGACCACGCCCCGGCCGTGTCGACCCGCGCCCCCATGCGACCGCTGATTGCTATCGTAATCATAGCTGCTTGCGCAGGTGGTACTAGGGCGCATGCCCAAGAAACCCTTGAATCCTGCAGCAAGCCGGTCTACCTGACCTTCGACACCGGCCACATGGGTATTGCGCCGCTGGTGGCCGACGTGCTGCGGCGCGAACGGGTCCGCGTGACCTTCTTCGCCGCCAACGAACGCACGAAAGAAGGCGATGGCAGCCTGGGCAACACCTGGGCGCCGTGGTGGAAGGCGCGCGCCGCCGAAGGGCACGAATTCGCATCGCACACCTGGCAGCACGCGTACTGGCGCGGCGACCTCAAGCCCGAAGGCGGCGAAGCGCGTTTCCGCATCGAGCCGTCCGCCGGCCCGCAGACCGGCAAGCGCCTGACCTGGTCCACGCGCCAGTACTGCGAAGACATCCGCCTGGCGGCCGACCGCCTGGCGTCCGTCACCGGCAAGAAGCCGCTGCCCCTGTACCGCGCGCCGGGCGGCAAGACATCCCCCAAATTGCTGTCGGCGGCCGAAAGCTGTGGCTACCAGCACGTCGGCTGGGCGCCGGCCGGCTTTCTGGGCGACGAGTTGCCCAGCGCCCAGTACCCCAATGACGCGCTGCTGAAAAAAGCGCTGGCCGACATCCGCCCCGGCGACATCCTGTTGGCGCACCTGGGCATTTGGTCGCGCCAGGAACCGTGGGCGCCCGCGGTGCTGGAGCCCCTGGTCAGCGGACTGAAGGCGCGCGGTTTTTGCTTCCGCACGCTGCGCGAGCACCCGAAGTACCAGGCGTGGATCGCACAGCACGGCGGATAGCGTGAAACACCCCCCTGAGTCGCTTCGCGCCACGGCGCACGCCGCCAGAGGCGGCGGCCCTTCGGACTGTCCAAACCTGCGCAGGCAGGTTTGGAGCCGCAGACCTCAGCCCCCTCTCCTGCGGGAGGGGGGACAACGCCACTGCCCGGCGCAGGTCCGGGCAGGGCGTTCGCTGGCGCGGCGGGCATACCGCCCTGCGGTGGTGAGCGGGTCTGCAGGAGCGCAAGCACCGTGTTGACCACGATCACCGACGCTTTCGCCAGCGCCCAGCAATGGGTGTTCGAGACGCTGGTCGTGCCCTTTGCTTTCTGGGCCGGCTCGGGCAATTTGCTGGAAGACGGCTTTACCGCCACCGGCTGGCTGCTGGTCGGCGTGGTCCAGATCGTGCTGATGCTGCTGGTCATCGGCCCGCTGCAGCGCCTGTGGCCGGCCGAGCCGGTGCGCGACCGGCACGCCATCTTCATCGACGTGCTCTACACGCTGATCCACAAGCTGGGCCTGTTCAAACTGGTGATGTTCTTCACCGTCGAAGAGTGGCTCACGGACGGCATCGGCTGGCTGCGGGCGCACGGCCTGCGCACGCTGCAGATCGATCAGATCTGGCCCGGCGTGACCGACAACGCCTGGGTCAGCTTTGCCATCTACCTGGTGGTGTTCGACTTCATCGGCTACCTGGTGCACAGCGCCCAGCACCACTGGCACTGGTGGTGGCAGCTGCACGCCGTGCACCACAGCCAGCGCCAGATGACGATGTGGAGCGACAACCGCAACCACCTGCTCGACTCCGTCATCACCGACACCATCTTCGTCGTCGCCGCCATCCTCATCGGCGTGGCGCCGGCGCAGTTTGTTGCCCTGGTCGCCGTCACCCAGCTGCTGGAAAGCCTGCAGCACGCCAACCTGCGTTGGCGCTGGGGCCGCGTGGGCGAACGCCTGCTGATCAGCCCCAGCTTTCACCGCCGCCACCACGCGCTCAGCCTCGGGCACGAGCCCGGCACCGTCTCGCGCCTGCCCTATGGCGGCAACTTCGGTGTGCTGTTCCCGTGGTGGGACATGCTGTTTCGCAGCGCCGACTGGCGCCCCGGGACCGAGCCCACCGGCATCGAAGACCAGGTCCTGGCCGGGCGCGACTACGGGCGCGGTTTCTGGGCGCAGCAGTGGCTGGGCATGAAGCGCTTGCTGCGCGGCCACTATGGCGAGCCTGAGCGGCAGCCCGCCCCCACGCCGCCCGCGGCCGGCACGCCATGAACGCCACGCCGCAAGTCCGCGTGCTGAGCGCCGACGACGCGCAAGCCTTTTCCAACCTGCGCCGCGAAGTCGTCGCCGTCGATCCGGTCGGCCTGGGTTTGTCGCAGGACGAGGAGCTGACCCGCACGCTGGCCGGCTTTCAAGCCCAGCTGGCACAGCCCGCGCCCGGCGCGGTGTTCGGCGCGTTCATCAATGGCGAACTGGCGGCCACCGCCGCCGTCAGCCGCGTCAACCCCTTTGCCTCGTCGCAGCACAAGATGGTGATGTGGGGCGTGTTCACCTCGCCGCGCTTTCGCCGCCTGGGACTGGGGCGCCAGCTGGTTGGCACGGCGCTGGCCCACGCCGCTGCGGCCGGGGTGCGCCGCGTCAACCTGCTGGTCTACGTGCCCAACGCGCCCGCGCTGGCACTGTACCGGTCGCTGGGCTTTGAACCGACCGGGACCGAGCCGGACGCGGTGCGGCTGGACGGGCGGATGTACGACGGCTTGCACATGACGGCGACGTGCGCGCCGCCGTCTGAGAGCTGAAGCTGCGCTGCGCCCATGTCCGCCGCGACGAGCATCGCCGACTACATCGCCACCGCGCCGGCGCAGGCACGGCCGCATTTGCAGGTGGTCCACCGCATCCTGCAGGACGTGGCGCCGCAGGCCGAGCAGTGCATCAAGTGGAACGTGCCGTTCTTTGTCGAGCCGCGCTTTCTGTTCTCGTTCGCCGCGACCAAGGAGCACCTGAACTTCGCGCCATCTGCAGCGGTGCTGGGGGTGCACGCCCAGGCGCTGCAAGACTGGCCGACCACAGCGAACTTCCTGCAGCTGCCCTACAAGCGACCGGTGCCGGAAGACTTGGTGCGACGCCTGGCGCTGGCGCAGCTGGCGCGCGTTCAGGCGCGCACGGACGACGCCTTCTGGTGACCGGGGTGAGCCCGCCGGGTGCCGTTGAGGTCGTCGCGCTTGTTGCCGGGGGTGGTGCTGGATTTGAAGCCGCTTGCTATGCTTGGTATAGCTGGCTGCGCAGGTGGTTGTAGGGCGCAGCGGTGATTTGTCTGTCAATCGATTGGACGCACGGCGCACCGGGGAAGGGCGTGGCCTATCATGCCGTTCAACCCCGCTGCCGCGCCCAGCCAACGCCTGAAACCGGTTTTGTCCGTGACCCGCTGCCCATGATCGTCCGCCCCAAACTCCACTGGTTTCCGCTGCTCTTCGTGTTGCGCGGCTCGGTCTTGCCGTCGATCGCGCCGCGCCTGCTGGGCACGACGCTGCTGGCGGTGTTCGTTACGGTGATCCACGGCCAGGTGCTCAACTGGAAGGTGTCGCTGACCTTTGTGCCGTTCTCGCTGATCGGCCTCACGCTGGCGATCTTTCTGAGCTTCCGCAACAGCACGGCCTACGCCCGGTTCTGGGAGGCGCGCAGCCTGTGGGGGGAGTTGCTGAACACCTCGCGCACGCTGGCGGCGCAGACCCTGACGCTGCCGCAACCGGCCGACCCGGCGGGCGCGCGCGACTTCATCCACCGCTTGTGCGCCTTCGCGTTCGCGTTGAAGCACCAGTTGCGCGCCACGCCCAGGGACGCGCTGACGCGCGACTTGGCACTCTTTCTGCCTGACGCCGAAGCGCAGGCCGTGGCCAGCGCACCGCAGCCCACCGCGCGGCTGCTGTTGCAGCTGCACGCCTGGGTCGGCGAGCGCCTGCAGCGCGGCGCGATTGGGCCGGCGGTGGTGCCGGTGTTTGAGCGCGGGTTGGCCGAGGTGTCGCACGCGCTGGGCGGGTGCGAGCGCATCGCCAGCACGCCGATTCCTTTCACCTACACGGTGATCATTCAGCGCAGCGTGTACCTGTACTGCGTGCTGCTGCCCTTCGGCCTGGTGGACACGCTGGGCTGGATGACGCCGGCCATGGTCTGCTTTGTCGCCTACACCTTCCTCGCGCTGGAGGCGGTCGGCGCCGAGCTGGAAGACCCGTTTGGCACCGAGCCGAACGATTTGCCGCTGGACGCTCTGTCCCACGGCATCGAAGCCAGCCTGTTGCGCCTGATCGACGAGCCGCCGCGCACGCCCGAGCCGCAGGCGGTGGACTACGTGCTGCGCTGAGCGGGGTGTGGCGGCGGTGCGGGCCGCAACCCTGGCGCGCAGGGCGTGCGCCGTGGTGACAACGCGGTGAGGTGTGGGCAGTAAACGCTATTCTTGTGATAGCTGGTTGCGCAGGTGGTTCTAGGGCTGGCGGCCGTTTCTTCTTGAATCTGTCCATTCGGCGTCACGCTCGGCGACCCGGTCACGCAACGCAGCGCACCGGCCGCGCGCACGCCACGCGTCCCGCCCTCACGCCACGGCAGGCCGCGCGTCGCCGTCCAGGTCCAACGGCAGCCCCGCGGTGCCCGGGGTGATCGCAGCGGCGACGGCCGCCGGCGGCTGGCCGCCGACTTCGGCCGGGCAGCCCACGCAAGGCTGCTGGGCCGGCAGCATGCGCGCGCTGCGCCAGCCGCCCCAGACGTAGTAAGCCAGCGACATCAGCGCGGCGCACACGGCGCTGATGGGGAAGCTCCACCAGATCGCGTCCGCGCCCCACAGCGGCTGCAGCCAGCGCGCCACCGGCACGCGGATGCCCCACATGGCCACTGCCAGGATGATCAGCGGCGGCACCACCGCGCCGGTCGAACGCACCACGCCCGACAGCACAAAGGTCACGCCGAAAAAGATGAAGGAGCCGATGGCGATGCGGTTCAGATGCCGGGCGTTCTCCAGCGCCGGGCTGCCGTCGGGCAGGAACCAGCCGAGCACGTGGCGGTCGGCCAGCAGCATCACGCCCACCATCGCGCCGGTCAGCAGCAGGTTGCACAGCACGCCGGCGCGGGCGGTGGCGTCCACACGCTGCCACAGCCCGGCGCCCACGTTCTGCGCCGCCATGGTCGAGCAGGCCGCGCCGATGGCCATGGCCGGCATCTGCACGTAGGTCCACAGCTGCAGCGCCGCCCCGTACGCCGAGGCCATGGCCACGCCGTACGCGTTGACCATGGAGATCATCATGATCATCGCCATCGAAATCATCACCATCTGCACGCCCATGGGCAGGCCCTTGGTGACCAGGGTGCGCACCAGCGCCATGTCGGGGCGGAACAGCGCGCGCTCG
Source organism: Pseudomonadota bacterium (assembly GCA_023442945.1). GTDB lineage: Bacteria > Pseudomonadota > Gammaproteobacteria > Burkholderiales > Burkholderiaceae_C > Ottowia. The sequence continues at coordinate 19,842 of JAEZWW010000042.1, forward strand.
CCCCGGCCGATCCACAGCGGGTGGCGGCGGTGACGCAGCCACAGCAGCAGCGCTGCCAGGCTGATGGCGTTGGCGACGAAGGTGGCCACCGCCGAGCCGGTGATCGCCAGCGCCGGCACCGGCCCCCAGCCGAAGATGAAGAGCGGGTTGAGCGCCGTGTCCAGCGCCACCACCAGGGTCAGAAAAAGGAAGGGCGTGCGCGCATCGCCCGCGCCACGCAGCACCGCCTGCACGAAGGCGAACAAGTACAGCAGCGGGATCGCCAGGAAGATGACCTGCAGATAGGCCTCGGCCAGGTCGAGCGCATTTTCCGGCGTGCCCATCCAGTGCAGGATGCGGCGCGACAGCAGCCAGCCCAGCACCGCCATGGCCACCGACGCCAGGCCGAACACCGTGGCGCTGGTGCCCATCACGCGCTTGGCCTGCGCCAGGTCGCGCGCGCCCATGGCCTGCGCCACCAGGATAGTCGCTGCCATGCCAATGCCGAAGATCAGCCCGATCAGCGCAAACATCACGTTGTTGGCGTTGGCCGTGGCCGTCAGCGCCGCCTCGCCGAGGTGGCGGCCGACCCAGACGGCGTTGACCGAACCGTTGAGCGACTGCAGCACGTTGCCGCCCAGGATTGGCAGGGAAAAGACGAGCAGGGTGGAGGCGATGGGCCCCGTGGTCAGGTCGCGCACGGGCGAGGGGCGTGCAGGGACGCTCGGGGGCGCTGAGGCGGGCAGGGGTTCACCGGACATCCGCGCATTGTGCTCAGAGGCTGGGTTGGGCGGTGCCAGCCCAGTCCGACAGCGCGCGTCGGCGCCGGACCGCATGGCCGCATGCCCGCATGCCCCGCCGTCCGCACGGTGGCGCCCGCTTATGCTGTCAGCTATGAAACTGCTGCTCGATTCGTTCTGGCGCGCCGCCGCGTACTGCCTCAACCCGCGGGTGATCGCGCTGTCGCTGCTGCCGCTGGGGGTCATGCTGGCCGGCGTGGGCGTGGTGGCCTACTTCTTCTGGACGCCTTGGCTGACCGCGCTCGAACAATGGCTGGCCGGCTCGTCCGTCATGGCCACGCTGACAGGCTGGCTCGACACCCTGGGCGCGCACACTTTGCGCGAAGTGCTGGCGCCGGTGCTCCTGGTGCTGCTGGCCACGCCGCTGATCGTGGTGGGCGCGCTGCTGCTGGTCGCGCTGATGCTGACGCCGGCGGTGCTCAAGCTGGTGACAGCGCGGCGCTTTCCCGACCTGGCGCGGCGCGGCACCGGCTCGTTCGTCGCGGCGGTCGCTTGGTCGCTGGGCAGCACGGCGGTGGCGCTGGCCGCGCTGCTGGTGTCGGTGCCGCTGTGGCTGGTGCCCCCGCTGATTTTGCTGCTGCCGCCCCTCATCTGGGGCTGGCTGACCTACCGGGTGATGAGCTACGACGCGCTGAGCGAACACGCCAGTCCCGACGAACGTCGCGCACTGATGAAGGCGCACCGCACCCAACTGCTGGCCATCGGCGTGGTCTGCGGCTACCTGGGCGCCGCGCCAGGGGTCGTGTGGGCGTCCTTCGCGCTGTTCGCGGTGGCCTTCGCGCTGTTGATCCCGGTGGCGATCTGGATCTACACCCTGGTGTTCATCTTCTCGTCGCTCTGGTTCACGCATTACTGCCTGGCGGCGCTGCAGGCGCAGCGGGCCGGGCAGGGCGAGCGGCCTTTGGTGGAGGCTGGCCGTACTGAAGAGGCGCCCCCGCCGAATTTGCCGCCGCCCGGCTTGTAAGCGGCGCCAGGCGCTGCGCCACGGCGCTTGGGTCTGCGGTGCGCGCCGCTGACGGGACAGCGGCGCCGATCAGCTAGGCCTTAGCGCGATCCGCGGCGGTGCTGGACGAGCAGGCTCAGGCCGACCAACACGCTCAGCAGCAGCAAGGCCCATTGGCCCAGCGTCGGCACGGCCGCGACGGCCGAAACGGTGGTGGTGGCCGTCGCGTCACACGCGCCGCCGGGGCCGTCGCACACGCCGCCCGCGGGCGGCGTCAGGACCGCAGTGTTTGTCAGCGTGCCGGCAGGGGCGGTGGCGGGCACGGTCGCGTTGATCGTATAGACCACGCTGCCTCCGGCCGGGAAGGTGGCGATGGTTTCGGCCAACGAGCCCGGGGCCGTCGGGTTCGGACATGCCGCGCCACCGCTGGCCACGCAGGTCCAGGTCGGGTTGGTGAGGGTGGTGGACAGCGTGTCCGTCACCACCGTGCCATCGGCCGGCACGGAACCGGTGTTCGAGGCCGTCACGGTGTACGTAATGGGACTGCCTGCAGCAAGTGTGGCGGGTGCGGTCTTGGCAACGCTGACGCGCGGGGCCGTGCCACACACAGGACCGGGTTCGATGGCGGCAAGAAAGCCCTCGTAGTCATGGTCGCTCTGGACGCGCACCACCACCGTGTTCAAGCCGGGAACCCAGTTCTTATCCAGCAAGGCCTGGCTGCGGTTGGCCCACAGGTAGCCGTTGAACTGGTAGCCATCGAGGTTGCCAGACTGTGGCACGCCGGACAGCCCGGTCTGCAGTGTGTCGTTGACATAGATCTCGGCCACGCTGTTGTCGGCCATGAAATTCATGTTGAGCCGGAACGCGGCCGGGTTCACCGCCGGGTCCAGGATGAACTGGTAACGGTAATACCAGTCGCCGTCGCCGCTGGTGCCCGCTTCGCGCGAGATCCAGTTGGCGGTACCGTAGGGGCTGCTGTTCCAGGCGAACCTGGCAAGGTTGCCTACATGCGCCGGGTTCCAGGTGAGGCCCGCAGGAGGCGGCGAACTGCCGCCGACGACTTTGGGCTGCATGTCGGACACCTGCCATTGGCTGTCCTGCGCACCGTCGGCCAGGACGCCATTCGCACCGTTGTACGCGGTGTTGAAGATGTTGGTGTCGGCCGGGTTGCACGTCACCACGGGAGGGGCGGCGAACACGGCGGGCGTGCTGGCCGCCACCACGGCGAAGGCGATGACGGATCGGGCGCGGGCAAACGCAGCAGCCAAGGCGCTCCGCTGACCGTACGATGGTGGCTGTCTTGACATGTGGGCTCCCTAAATCGAATGACTGAGCGTCCAAGGTTATACCTGCCCCAGTTATATGTGCGCAACGACCCGTGTGGCACAGGCGTCGAACGGCGTGCGTACGTCAAGAATGGCCCCTCGGCCGTGTCATTTTTCATACGAACCCTATGAATCTCCCTGCATTCGGCCTCATCGTCATCGGCGACGAAATCCTCTCCGGCAAGCGCGTCGACAAGCATCTGCCGCATTACGTCGAATTGCTGGCCGCGCGCGGTCTGCAGCTGGGCTGGGCGGAGTACATCGGGGACGACCCGGCGCGCATCACCGCGACGCTGCGGCGCGCCATCGATTCGGGCGACGTGGTGTTTTGCACCGGCGGCATCGGCGCCACGCCGGACGACCACACGCGCCAGTGCGCGGCGGCGGCGGTTGGGCGGCCTTTGGTGTTGCATCCGGAGGCCAAGCGCCTGATCCAGGAGCGCATCGCCGACACGGCACGTGAAAAAGGCCTGCCTTACGAGCCCGATCGGCCCGACAACCTGCACCGGCTGAACATGGGCATGTTCCCCGAGGGCGCACGCCTGTTGCCCAATGTTTACAACAAGATTCCGGGCTTTGCCCTAGATACACCTGCGCAGGCTGCTATCTATTTTGCACCGGGCTTTCCGGTGATGGCGTGGCCGATGATGGCCTGGGCGCTGGACACGGACTGGTCACACCTGTTCCGCCGCGACGCATGGCTGGAAAAATCCGTCATCGTGCTGGGCGCGATGGAGGGGACGCTGACCCCGGTGATGGAGCGGGTGGAAGCCGCGCACCCCGGCATCAAGGTGTTCAGCCTGCCCAGCGTCGACCACCCGGAGTGGGGCGCGCACATCGACCTGGGCGTGAAGGGCGAGCCAGCCGCGGCCGAGGCGGCCTACGCCGACCTGCGCGACTGGCTGCTGCCCTTTGATCTGCACTACGGCCCCGAAATCGTGCGCGCGGGTTAGCACCAAAGTGGTGCTGAAAGCGGAACTGCACCAATAACGTGCGTTCGGCGCGCCACCGGTTCACGAAATCTGTGCGCGTCGCCACGGTGCGGCCACCAAGCAAGGGCACAATCACGGTCACGCGCCGCTGCGGTGCCGCTGCCCCCGCTGTTGCATAGAGGTTGGCACGGAAGCTGCAAATGACAGCGCAAACCTTTTTTGTTTGACCCCCATTCCGCTCAGGAGATTTCCCATGGCCAAGTCGGTCGCAGACGTGATGAAAATGGTGAAGGAAGACGAATGCAAGTTCGTCGATTTCCGCTTCACCGACACCCGCGGCAAGGAGCAGCACGTCACGGTGCCGGTGTCGCACTTTGACGAAGACAAGTTCAGCGAAGGCCACGCCTTCGACGGCTCGTCGATCGCCGGCTGGAAGGGCATCGAAGCGTCCGACATGCTGCTGCTGCCCGACCCGGCCACGGCGCACATCGACCCGTTCTACGAAGAATCCACCCTGGTGCTGACCTGCGACGTGCTGGAGCCGGGCGACGGCAAGGCGTACGAGCGCGACCCGCGTTCGCTGGCGCGCCGTGCCGAGGCCTATCTGAAGGCCTCCGGCATTGGCGACACCGCCTACTTCGGCCCCGAGCCCGAGTTCTTCGTCTTCGACGGCGTTCGCTGGAGCACCGAGCCCGGCCACAGCTTCTACGAAATCGAAGAGTACGAAGCGCCCTGGAACAGCGGCGCCAAGCTCGAAGGCGGCAACCGCGGCCACCGCCCGACCACCAAGGGCGGCTACTTCCCCGTGGCACCGGTCGACAGCACGCACGACATGCGCGCCGAAATGGTGTTGATCCTGGAAGCCATGGGCATCCCGGTCGAGGTGTTCCACCACGAAGTGGCGGGCGCCGGTCAGATGGAAATCGGCACCAAGTTCAGCACCCTGGTCGAGCGCGCCGACTGGACCCAGCGCTTGAAGCACGTGGTCTGGAACGTGGCCGACGCCTACGGCAAGACCGCCACCTTCATGCCCAAGCCCTACCACGGGGACAACGGCAGCGGCATGCACGTGCACCAGTCGATCTGGAAGGGCGGCAAGAACCTGTTCGCGGGCAAGGGCTACGCCGGCCTGTCGGACACGGCGCTGCACTACATCGGCGGCATCATCAAGCACGCCCGCGCGCTGAACGCCATCACCAACCCCACCACCAACAGCTACAAGCGCCTGGTGCCGCACTTCGAAGCCCCGGTCAAGCTGGCGTATTCCAGCCGCAACCGCTCGGCCTCGATCCGCATTCCGCACGTCGCCAGCGACAAGGCCCGCCGCATCGAAGCGCGCTTCCCCGACCCGATGGCCAACCCCTACCTGTGCTTCTCGGCGCTGATGATGGCGGGCCTCGACGGCATCGAAAACAAGATCCACCCGGGCGAAGCCGCCACCAAGGACCTGTACCACCTGCCGCCCGAAGAGGACAAGCTGGTGCCCACCGTCTGCCACAGCCTGGACCAGGCGCTGGAAGAGCTGGACAAGGACCGCGCCTTCCTGACCAAGGGCGGCGTGTTCTCCGATTCGATGCTGGACGCCTTCATCGAGTTGAAGATGGCTGAAGTCAACCGCATCCGTGTGCAGGTCAACCCGGCCGAGTACGACATGTACTATTCCCTGTGACCTGACCGCAACGGAAGTGAAACAAGGCGGCCTTTGTGCCGCCTTTTCCAATTCGGGGCGGGAACACCGGGTGGATATGCGACTCTACATGCCCGATACTTCCACTTTTGATCCCCGGCGGCGGCCGTTTGGCCGGCCCTGGAGACCGACAATGACTCAAGCTTCCCTGTTGATTTCCTCAGTGGTTCTCGGCGCCAGCCTGATCGGCGCCGCGTTGCCCGCCGCCGCGCAGGAGCGCATCTACCGCTGCGGCAACGAATACACCAACCAGATCAAGGGCCGCTCCGGCTGCAAGGCCGTCGAAGGCGGCAACGTCACCGTGGTGCGCGGCACCGCTCCTGCGGCGGCCGCCGCGCCGGTCGTGCGCTCCGCCCCCAGCGGTGGCGGCGACGCGTCGCCCGCGCCGCGCGTCAGCAGCCCGCCGGCCGCGCCCCGCATCGACACGCCGGACCAGCGCGCGCGCGATTCGGACGCCAAGGCCATCCTCGAGCAGGAGCTGCGCCGCGCCGAGGCGCGCCAGGCCGAGCTCAAGAAGGAATACAACAACGGCGAGCCCGAGCGCCAGGGCAACGAGCGAAATTACCAGAAGTACCTCGACCGCGTGGCCGAGATGAAGGCCTCGATCGTCCGCAACCAGTCGGATATCGACGGCATCAAGCGCGAGCTCGGCCGCTTCCGCTGACATTCCTGAGGGCGCGGCATCGCTCACCGTGCCCACTGGGTGGCGCTGTGGCGCCCTCCGCTAACCCGATCGCACCACCTTGGGCGCCGCCCGCCGACCGCACCCCGCCCGGTTCCAGGCCTTTGACCTGTTGCCGACGCTGGTGGCCGTGGTCGCCGAAGACGGCACCGTGTTGTTTGCCAACGCCGCGCTGGAAAGCGCGGTTGGCCTGTCCTGGCGCAGCATCGAAGGCACGGCGCTGACCGCCTACTTTGCCGACGCCGCCACCTTCCTGCACGCGCTGGATGGCGTGCGCGGCAACCAGTTCGCCGCACTGCGCTACGACGCGCAGCTCAAACCGCAGAACGGCGAGCCGCTGGCCGTGCACGCCATCGTGGCGCAGACCGAGCGCCCGGGCGAAATCATCGTGGAGCTGCTGCCGCTGGAGCAGCAGGCGCGCCAGGAGCGCGAAGAGCGCCTGGCCGACCAGGCCAAGGCCAACAAGGAGCTGTTCCGCAACCTGGCGCACGAGATCAAGAACCCGCTGGGCGGTATCCGCGGCGCGGCGCAGCTGCTGGAAATGGAGATCGCCGATCGCAGCCTGCACGAGTACACGCAGGTGATCATCCACGAGTCCGACCGGCTGCAGTTGCTGGTCGACCGCCTGCTGGCGCCGCACCGCCACCGCCAGGTGCTGGGCGAGGTCAACATCCACGAAGTGTGCGAACGCGTGCGCTCGCTGGTGTTGGCCGAATTCCCGCGCGGGCTGAAGGTGGTGCGCGACTACGACATTTCGCTGCCCGAGCTGCGCGGCGACCGCGAACAGCTGATCCAGGCCGTGCTGAACGTGGTGCACAACGCCGCCCAGGCGCTGACCGAGCGCATCGCCGCCGGTGACGCGCAGATCACCTTGCGCACGCGGGTGCTGCGCCAGGTCACTTTCGGGCGCCAGCGCTATAGACTGGCACTGGAATTGCATGTGATCGACAACGGGCCCGGTGTGCCGGACGCGATCAAGGACCGAGTGTTTCAGCCCCTGGTGTCGGGGCGTGACGGGGGCAGCGGGCTGGGGCTGACCCTGGCGCAAACCTTTGTGCAGCAACACGGCGGCCTGATCGAGCTGGCCAGCGAGCCCGGACGGACGGATTTCCGGATCCTGATCCCCTTGCCCTAGGCATTTGGCCGGGCCACGGGGGCAGGCCGGCCACACATGCCATTCCCTTTGCAGGAGCGATACCCCCCATGAAGCCGATCTGGATCGTCGACGATGACCCGTCGATTCGCTTCGTCCTTGAAAAAGCGTTGGCGCGTGCGGCGCTGCCCACGCGCTCGTTCGCCAGCCCGCGCGAGGTGTTGGGCGCGCTGGACGATGCCCCGGGCGATGCGCCCGGCGTGCTGGTCAGCGACATCCGCATGCCCGGCGGCAACGGGCTGCAGCTGCTGGCCACCGTCAAGCAACGGCTGCCGGCCCTGCCGGTGATCGTGATGACGGCGTTTTCCGACCTGGACAGCGCCGTGTCGGCCTTCCAGGGCGGCGCGTTCGACTACCTGGCCAAGCCCTTCGACGTGCCGCAGGCGGTCGAGCTGATCCAGCGCGCCGTGCATGAGAGCCAGCGCGAAGCCGTGGCCGAGGCGCCGCAAGCCGTCGCGCCCGAGATGCTGGGCCAGGCGCCGGCGATGCAGGACGTGTTCCGCGCCATCGGGCGGCTGTCGCACAGCCAGGTCACGGTGCTGATCACCGGCGAATCCGGCAGCGGCAAGGAGCTGGTGGCGCGTGCGCTGCACAAGCATTCCAGCCGCGCGGGCGGGCCGTTCGTGGCGATCAACACCGCAGCGATCCCCAAAGACCTGCTGGAATCGGAGCTGTTCGGCCACGAACGCGGCGCCTTCACCGGCGCGCAAACCCTGCGCCGCGGCCGGTTCGAGCAGGCCGAGGGCGGCACGCTGTTCCTGGACGAAATCGGCGACATGCCTGCCGACCTGCAAACGCGCCTGCTGCGCGTGCTGTCCGACGGCCAGTTCTACCGCGTGGGCGGGCACCAGGGCGTGCAGGCCAACGTGCGCGTGATCGCCGCCACGCACCAGAACCTGGAGCAGCGCGTGGCCGACGGCGCCTTCCGCGAAGACCTGTTCCACCGCCTGAACGTGATCCGCCTGCGCCTGCCGCCGCTGCGCGAGCGGCGCGAAGACGTGCCCGCGCTGGCCCGCCACTTTCTGGCGCAAAGCGCGCGCCAGCTGGGCGTGCAGCCCAAGCAGTTGTCGGCCGACGCGCTGGCGCGCTTGGCGGCCTTCCCCTTCCCCGGCAACGTGCGCCAGCTGGAGAACATCGCCCACTGGCTGACGGTGATGGCGCCGTCGCAGGTGATCGAGGTCAAGGACCTGCCGCCCGAGGTGCTGGCCGTGCCAGTGCCGGACGGTGCGGCGCCGGCGCCCAGTGCGCCGCTGGCCCCGGTGGGCGCGGGCGGCCAGGTGTTGGAACACGGCCTGGACACCGCGCTGTCGCGGGCGCACGCCAGCGCAGCCAGCGCCGCGCTCACGTCGGTGCCCGAACCCGGCCCCGCCACCGGTTGGGAAGCCGCGCTGGAAGCCGAAGCGGCCCAGCTGCTGGCCGACGGCCGGCCCGAGGTGTGGGACGCCTTGATCCACCGCGCCGAAGCGCGCCTGATCCACGCCGCCCTGGCCAGCACGCGCGGGCGCCGCATCGAGGCGGCGCAGCGCTTGGGGATCGGCCGCAACACCATCACGCGCAAGATCCAGGAGCTGGGGCTGGACGAGTGAACGGGCCTGCGCGCCCTGGTGCGTGACCGCAAAACGCTATCGTAAAAGGAGCTGGCCGCGCAGGTGGTTGTAGGGCAGGGAGCTGATTTAGCTTAAATCTTGTCCGCTGGCGGCACGCCGGGGCTGTCCAGGTTCTGCAGCCCCGGCACCTCGCGCGCGCCGATAGCCACCACGCCCGCGACCAGCCAGAACAGCCCTGCCACGCCGGTCACCGCGCCGATGGAGCCGAACAGCATCGGCAGCAGAAAACTGGAAAAGTTCATCGTCATCATGCGCAGCGCCATCGCCTCGCCCTGGCGCGGGCCGGGCGCCACGCGGTGCAGCAGCACCAGCACCATCGGCTGCACCGCGCCCAGCGCCAGCCCCAGGATGACCGAGCACACGCCCATGGTCCACGGCCCGGGCATCAGCGGGTACGCCACCAGCGCGAACGCCGCCACCAGCGTGGCGAAGTAGATCACGCGCCATTCGGCCACGTTGGCCGTCAGGCGCGGCAGGGCCACGCGCACCAGCGCCGCCGCCACGGCAAACGCCCCCAACAGCACGCCGATGGTCGACGCGCCCAGCCCGCGTTCGTGCCCCAGGATGGGCACGACAAAGGTGTGCGCGTCCCAGGCGCCGGCCTGCAACAGGTTGGCGAACAGCAGGCGGCGGATGCCCGGCAGTGCCACCAGCTCGAAGGCCGACCCCTTGGGCTGCTCCGTGCGGTTGTCGGCCAGCGCCGCCGATTCGGGCGCACCGCGCGCCAGCAGCCAGCCGATCAGCGGCAGCAGCGTCATCAACCCAAACGCCGCGCGAAAGCCGACCATGTCGGCCGGCTGCGGCCCGGCGAAGTCGATCAGCATCCCCGCCGCAAACGGCCCCAGAAAGTTGGCCGTCGGCGGCGCCACGGCGATCCAGCTGAACAGGTGCTTCAACTCGTCCGGCCCGCGCGCCGAACGCCCCACGTGCCGCTGCATGGCGATCTGCATCGCGCCGGCCGATGCGCCGGTCAGCAGCGCCGACACACACAGCACGCTGTACACCGGAAACGCCGCCGCCATCCCCGCGCCCAGCACCGCCGCGCCCACGGCCAGCCGCATCGGCAAATGCAGCCCGCGCCGGTCCGCCAGCCGCCCAGCCGGCAGCGCCAAGAACACGCCCGACAGCGCGTAGAGCGCCAGCAACACGCCCACCGCCGCGGCGCTGTAACCCTGTTGCAGCGCCAACAGCGGCGCGGCCAGGCGCGTGCCGGTCATGGCGGTGTGCACACAGATTTGCGCCAGCATCAGGCGCAGCAGCTCGCGCCCGGTCATGAAAGCCCGCCTTTCAAGGAAAATAGGCCGCTGGCCCTACAACCATCTGCGCAAGAGGTTATTAAATAAATAGCGTTCATGGCGCGGGCGATGGTGGGGTCGATGCGTCCGGCGGGGCGTCTGTCACCGCAGCGCCGCCCGGCAACAACCGCCCGGCCGCGTCGTCGGGCAGCGCTTCTACCTGGCGCAGCGCGCGGTTCATCATGTTGGTGCGCGTCTGCGCCTGGTCCAGCGTCTTGACCACGTTTTCGGCCTGGCCGCGCACCTTGCTGACGAATTCGCCGAACTTGCCGAACTCGGTCTTCACCGCGCCCAGCACTTCCCACACCTCGGCGCTGCGCTTTTCCAGCGCCAGCGTGCGAAAGCCCATTTGCAGGCTGCTCAGCGTCGCCAGCAGCGTGGTCGGCCCGGCCAGCGTGATGCGGTGGTCGCGCTGCAGCGCTTCGACCAATCCCGGGCGGCGCAGCGCTTCGGCGTACAGCCCTTCAGTCGGCAGGAACAGGATGGCGAAGTCGGTCGTGTGCGGCGCGGCAATGTACTTGTCGCGGATCGTGCGCGCCTCCAGCCGCAGGCGCGCCTCGATCGCCTTGGCCGCCGACTCGGCCGCGACCGGGTCGGCCTGGTCTTGCGCGGTCAGCAGGCGTTCGTAATCCTCGCGCGGAAACTTGGCGTCGATCGGCAGCCACAGCGGCGCCCCGTCCTCGCGCCGGCCCGGCAGGCGGATGGCGAACTCGACCCGCGCGTTGCTGCCCGGCACCGTCTCGACGTTGGCGGCGTACTGCTCGGGCGCAAACACCTGTTCCAAGAGGCCCGCCAACTGCACCTCGCCAAACACCCCGCGCGACTTGACGTTGGTCAGCACACGGTTGAGCGAGCCCACGTCCTGCGCCAGCCGCTGCATCTCGCCCAGGCCCTTGTGCACCTGCTCCAGCCGCTCGGCCACCTGCTTGAAGCTCTCGCCCAGGCGCTGCTCCAGCGTGGCGTGCAGCTTCTCGTCCACGGTGCGGCGCATCTCGTCCAGCTTGGCCGTGTTGGCGGCCTGCAGCTGCGCCAGCTGCTGCTCCAGCGTGCCGCGCACTTCCTGCAGGCGGCGCGCGTTGGCTTCGGACAAGCCGGTCAGCTGCTGCGTCAGCGTTTCCGACAGGCTGCCGCGCAGGTGCGCCAGCTGCTGCGCAAACGCGTCGATCTGCGCGTTCTGCGTGCGCGTGGCCTCGGCCCCCTGGCGCATCACCGCGTCCTGAAAGCCGCCCAGCACCTGCGCCAATTCCTGCCGCCCGCTGCGCGCCGACTCGCCCATCTCCTGGCGCAAGCCGCGCTCCAGCCGCTCTTGCTGCTGTCCCACGGCCTGGCCGACCACGGCCTGCAATTCGCCGCGCGACGCGACATCGTCCGGCCGTTGCGGGCGGCGCAGCAGCAAGATGACAATCAGGACGAGGTTGAGCGCTGCGCCACCCAAGGCCGCCCACAGCAGGAGCGCGTCAGAGCCCTGCGCAGTCATGGTTGCTCCTGATCAAATAGCTGCCAGCGCAGTAGGGGTGTGGGCTGAAGGCGGTTGGAGTGGTTGAGCATCGGCCCAGGCGGTTGGCAACGTGTGCACATTCTTTGCATTGTAGAAACGCCAAGTCTGGGGCGTGCCCTGGGGTCAGGGTTCGTTCCAATAGATGTCGATCAGCTCGCCGTCCGCGTCCAGCAGCCACCACTCGATCGTCACGCCGTCCTTGCCCAGCCCCAGCAGGCCCGCCAGCCCACGAGCGGGTTCGCGGCGCGGGCAACGCATCAGCACGCCGCCCGGCGGCAAGTTGGCCAGGACATCGCGGCGGATGCCCGGCGGCACCTCGGGATCGTGCACATCGACGATGCGGTCCTCGAAGTCGTTGGCGGCCGTCATGTGCCCGCCTTGGCCGCGCGGGGCTTTTTAGGCGCCGCGGCGTCTTGCGTACCCTGTTCCGCCGCACGCTGCAGGTTCAGCGCCAGCAGCCGGCGCAGGATTTCGTCGTCGGGCATGTCGGGCGTGTAGTCGGCCCAGCCGTAGGCGGCCGCCACGGCCGCGTCCAACGCGGCGTGGGCCTGCGCCAGCCAGGCCGGGCGCTGGTTGTACAAGTTGGTCAGCGTGCGCTTTTGCAGCGCCTTGGCATCGGCCTCACTCAGGCCGGGGCGCGGCTCGATGCGGTCAGGGTAGGGCGATTCGGTCATGCCCAGCGGCACCACTTCGGGCACCTTCACCGTCCACTCCGGCGGGTTCAGCCAGGTCTGGCGCAGCGTGTCGAGCCGGTGCGCGGCGTCGGCGATGGCCACCGCGTGACGGCGATTGGCTTTGAAAGTGATAGCTGGCTGCGCAGATCCCGCCATGGCCGTAGCTGGATTGGGCTCGGATGCGGACGCTGTGCTGTCAGCGCCCAGACCGGCCGGAATGCGCGCGCCGCTGGGCAGCGCTTCGGTCTGCTGGTCCGCCGTGTCGGCCGGGGTCAGGCCGAGCGGGAAGGGGAAAGTTTCAAAGCAGGTGGTGGGGGTGTAGCGCGGGTCATTGCCGACGCCCAGCCAGGTGCACATGCGCAGCGACCAGAGTTCGTGGAAGCGGCTGTGCAGGATGCCGAAGGTGGTGTCGTCGGCGCGGGCGAAAACCACTACCTGAGAGTCAGCCAGCACCGCAGCGGGTTGCCAGGTGAACAGTCGATGCTTAGCGACGCGGGCTGTCGCAATGTAGCGAGTAAGCGACGCTACTGCTGCCCGCATACCAGGGCGACTCTCAGCGTGTAGCCACCATAGTCGAGCGTGGTTCGCGCGTTTCAATCCAATTCGAGACGGTTTGACGTGTTGAGCAACATGTCCGAACGGAGCCTCAAAAAGAGCTGCTTCGTTCTCCGGCATCCTGGCTCCGAAAATCTACGATCCAGGACTCTTGTGGTCTGCGCGTGATATCCAAGCCGTTGATCCACGGAAATAGGACTTCGCCGTTGGATCTGCCATGTGGATTTGGAAACGACAGCCAACTACGTGCAGCCGCCGCAGGTAAATCAAATAGTCCCCCTTTCTGAGTTCCGATGAAACTGGTCCCGGGGGTATTTGCGGGTTTAGCCGCAGAAACGTCTACGGCCTGATTGGTAGAAGTAGAAGAAGTGAGGTTTGAGTAGACAACGGTCGTCTCAACGCCGTCCAAATGTGAGCAGACGGCAGGCGACCCAAAAGCGACCAATGAAACGCGAACAGCAGCTCCATCATTCACCCAGGCCTCGTCGCTCCAGGCGTCGTAGATGCGGCTGGTCTTGACGATCGCGTCCAGGACGGAGCGGTTCTTGCCGCCGCGAATGGAGTTGGTAGCGACGAAGCCGGCGGCTGTCAGGCCGTCGCGTTCAATGGCCTCGCGCGCCTTGTCAAACCAGTAGCAGACGAAGTCCGCACCGCCAGGCACCCGGCCGGCGTAGGTCTTGCGCAGCGCATCGACGTACGTGTCCCCCAGTTCGCGGCGCATCTTCTTGTCGCCGATGAAAGGCGGGTTGCCGACGATGACGCTGGCTCGGGGCCATGTGGCTTCCATGGCTTTCAACGGCGGCGCCGGGTCGGTCGGCATGGGGTCAGAGCCCGAGTTTCGCTGCGCGAAATCGGGGTCTGACCCCGAGCCTGCGGTGTCGGCTTGCGTGGCAGCGCTCGGCCCCGCGGGCGTGGCGGTGCGCTGCGTGGTGGCGGCTTCGGGCGCCCAGGTCAGCAGCGCGTCGCGGCATTCGATCTGGTCCAGCGGCTCCAGCACGGGGTTGGTTTTGGGTGGGTAGCCGTGGGCGATGCGCCATTGGATCTCGCCAATCCACAGGCTGACGCGGGCCAGTTCGGCCGCGTACTCGTTGATCTCGATGCCCAGCATGTTGTGCGGGCCGGTGACCAGGTCTTGCTCACGGTCCAGGCCGAGGTCGGCGGCCCGGGTGATGGTGAGCAGCTCGATGTCCTTGAGCGCCTTGAGGCCCATGAACAGGAAGTTGCCGCTGCCGCAGGCCGGGTCAAGGATGCGGAAGGCGCGCAGCGCTTCCAGCCACTGCACAAAGCGGGTGTGCGCCTTGCGGTAGGCGGCGTCACCGTGGCGCTTGATTTTGGTTGTCAGCCCTTGCAGATCAAGCGCGACAAGCTCCCATTGTTGTAGCAAGGGGCGGGTGACGACGGGCTCGATGATGCGGGCGATGGTGGCGGGGTCGGTGTAGTGCGCGCCGAGCTGGCTGCGCTTGGCCGGGTCCAGGCCGCGTTCAAACAGCGTGCCGAAGATGCTGACATCGATGGCGCTCCAGTTCAGGCTGGCGGCGTTGCGCAGTTCGGTGATGTCGACGATTTCCAGCTTGGGCACGTCAATGCGCTGGAACAGCCCGCCATTGAACCAGGGGATGTCGTCGGGCCCGTACAGGCCGCCGCTCTGCATGGTGGCAAACAGGGTTTGCAGGCCGGCGGTCAGGCGTTCGCTGGTGATCTGGCGGTTGCTGACCAGGCGCTCGAACATGCGGCCGGGCAGCAGGCCCACGTCTTCGGCAAAGAAGCAGAACAGGCACTGCGTGAGGAAGTGCGCCACGGTGTCGGCGTGGTGGCCGCGCCCGCGCAATTGTTCGGCCAGGGTGGCGAAGCTGCGCGCGGCTTCTTCGGTGATGTCGCGGTTGGTCTGGCGCGGGCGAAAGCTGTCGGGCGCGGTCCACAGGCGGCGCAGCAAGTCGCGCGGTGCGGGCTGGTCGAGCTGGTCGACGCGAACGGTGTGGGCTTCGCTGGGGTGGCCGTTGAACTGGGTGTGGACACGGATGGTGAGGCGGTCGCACACCACGAGCAGCGGCGGGTTGCTGAGCGCCAGGCTGTACTGCTGGAGCTGGCGCAGGGCGGCGTCGAGGTTCTTGCCGGGGGCCTTGTTCTCCCATGCGAAATGGTCGCGGTAGAACACGTCGGCGTAGCCGCGCGCTTCACCCAGCACCAGCGATTGGCGCTCAAACAGGTATTCGTCGGCCAGGCCTGGGGTGCCGGGCTTGGGCACTCCCAGCAGATCGCACAGGTCCAGAAAGTGGCTGTGCGCGCCTTGCTCTTCGTTGAGGTGCGCGGCCGAGCCACCGGGGCCCCATTTGGCGATGAAGTCCGACGGGCTCATGCGGTTGATTTGCTCTAAAAAAAGAAGCTGGCCGCGCAAGCGGTGGTTAGGCTGGCGGCCGATTTGCCTTGAAATCTGGGTCGGCGCATCAACGCCCTTGTAGCACCTCCGGGTTCAGCGGCGTCAGCGCCTTGCCGTCGGTCAGAAAGCCAATCAGATTGCCCGCGGCCAGCTCGGCCATGGCCCTGCGCGTGGGCGCGGTGGCGCTGCCGACGTGCGGGGTCAGCACGACGTTCTGGCAGGCCAGCAGGGCGGGGTTGACCTGGGGCTCGCCTTCAAACACGTCCAGCCCGGCGGCGGCCAGGCGGCCGGCTTGCAGGGCGGCGGCCAGGGCGTCTTCGTCGATCAGGCCGCCGCGCGCGATGTTGGTCAGCGTGGCGGTGGGCTTCATCAGCGCCAGCTGCGCCGCACCGATCAGGTGGTGGGATTCGGGTGTGTAGGGCAGCACCAGCACGACGTGGTCGGCGCTGCGCAGCAGCTCTTCCAGGCCGACGTAGCGCGCGCCCACGGCTTGCTCATCGGCCTCGGGCAGGCGCGACCGGTTGTGGTAGATCACCTGCATACCAAAGCCGTGCGCGCCGCGCTGGGCGATGCCCTGGCCGATGCGGCCCATGCCAACGATGCCCAGCGTGCTGCCGTGGATGTCCTGGCCCAGCAGCATGTCGTAGGACCAGCGCTTCCATTGGCCGGCCCGCAGGTAATGCTCGCCTTCGGTCACGCGGCGGGCGGCGGCCATCAGCAGGGCAAAACCCATGTCGGCGGTGGTTTCGGTCAGCACGCCGGGCGCGTTGGTGGCCAGCACGCCGGCGGCCGTCATGGCGGCCACGTCGAAGTTGTTGTAGCCCACGGCCATGTTGGCGCAGATCTTCAGGCCGGGCGCGGCGGCCAGCACATCGGCGTCAACGCGTTCGCTGCCGGTGGTCAGCACGCCTTGCTTGCCCTGCAGGCGGCGAATGAAGTCGTCGCGCGACCAGGCGGTGTCGTCCTGGTTGGACTCCACGTCAAAGTGCTGGGCCAGTTGCGCCAGCACTTCGGGGAAGATGGCGCGCGAAACAAGGATACGGGGGCGGTCGGTCATGCGTGCATTCTAGGGAGCGTGGCGCGCCGACCCGCGCGCTGGGACATGCCTATTCGAACAGCGGCAGCGCGTCCGGCTGCGGCACCTCGCCCACCTTCACCAGCGAGCCCACGCGCACGCCCAAGAGGCGCAGGCGCCGGTCCAGCGGCACGCGCTTCAGGCATTGCCCAGCGACCTGGCGGATGCGGCGCGCGTCCTGGGTGTGTTCGGCCACGGTGGTGTCGCGCGTGGCGATCTTGAAGTCGTCAAAGCGCAGCTTAATGCCGATGGTCTTGCCGACGTAGCCCTTGCGCTGCAGGTCGCCCGCGACCTGTTGGCACAGCTGGGTGAAGACGGCGCCCAACTCGGCGCGGTCGTGCACGGCGTGCAGGTCGCGGTCAAAGGTGGTTTCGCGGCTCATGCTGACGGGTTCGCTTTCGGTGACGACGGGGCGATCGTCGCGCCCCCAGGCGGCGGCGTGCAGCCAGGCGCCGTAGGCCTTGCCGAAGTGCTGCACCAGCCAGGGCTGATCGCGCGCAGCCAGATCGCCCACGGTGCGGATGCCATGGCCTTGCAGCTTTTCATCCGCCTTGGGCCCGATGCCGTTGATCTTGCGGCAGGGCAGCGGCCAGATCAGCGTTTGCAAGTCGCCTTCGTGCACGATGCTGATGCCGTTCGGCTTGTTGAATTCGCTCGCCATCTTGGCGATCAGCTTGTTCGGCGCCACGCCGATGGAGCAGGTCAGGCCGGTGGCATCGAAGATGCTTTTTTGCAGCAGCCGCGCCAGCACGCGCCCGCCTTCGCGCTGGCCGCCGGGCACGTCGCTGAAGTCGATGTACACCTCGTCCACGCCGCGGTCTTCCATCACCGGCGCGATGTCGCGGATGATCGCCTTGAAGGCGCGCGAATAGCGCCGGTACTCGTCAAAGTCCACCGGCAGCAAGATCGCCTGCGGGCACAGCTTGGCGGCCTTCATCAGCCCCATGGCCGAGCCGATACCGAACTGCCGCGCCGGGTAGGTCGCGGTGGTGATCACGCCGCGGCCGACGTAGTCCTTGAGCAGCGGAAACCAGTCGAGCGGGATCTCGGCCAGGTGCTCGGTGGTCCATTCGCGTTCGGGCCGCTCCGCATTCAGCCGCCCGATCAGGTCGTCCTCACGCCGCCGCCCGCCGCCAATCACCATTGGCAAGCCCTTGAGCTGCGGGTAGCGCAGCCACTCCACCGACGCGTAAAACGCGTCCATGTCGAGGTGGGCGATGCGGCGGGTGGGGGACGTCACCCGCCAAGCTTAGCGGCAGCGGCGCCTGGTCGGGGCGGCGCGTCTTTCGGGCGCAGGAGTGGCCAGGGAATTCGCGTCCTGCGCTACAGCCACCTGCGCGGGCAGCTACTGTTGTTGTAGCAACTGCCCGGTCAGGCTGCCGGCAGCACCGTCCCCACACATTCGCCAAAACCGATCCGCGCCGCGCCCGGCTTTTCGCACCAGCCGCGCAGGATGACGGTGTCGCCGTCTTCCAGCCAGGTGCGGGTTTCGCCGCCGGGCAGTTGCACGGGGTTCTTGCCGCCGGTGGTCAGCTCGATCAGCGCGCAGGCCGAGTCCAGGGTGGGGCCGGACAGGGTGCCGGTGCCCAGCAGGTCGCCGGGTTGCAGGTTGCAGCCGTTGACGGTGTGGTGCGTGACCATTTGCGCGGCCGTCCAGTAGGCGTGGCGGTAGTTGCTGAGGGTGATGCGCGCGGGCGGGGTTTTGGCGGCGCGCATCTTGGGCGTTTCAAGCAGCGCTTCCAGGTGGATGTCCAGGCCGCCTTCGGCGCTGTTGGCGGCGCTGGCCAGGTACGGCAGCGGTTGCGGGTCGCCTTCGGGGTGGCTGAAGGCGGTGCGGTAGGGCGCGAGCGCTTCCATGGTCACGACCCAGGGCGACACGGTGGACGCGAAGTTCTTGGCCAGGAAGGGGCCGAGCGGCTGGTATTCCCAAGGCTGGATGTCGCGCGCCGACCAGTCGTTGAACAGCACCAGGCCGAAGATGTGCGATTCGGCTTCATCGATCGTCACCGCGTCGCCCAAAGCGTTGGGCTGGCCGACGAAGACGCCCATTTCCAGCTCGATGTCGACGCGCGCGCTGGGCTTGAGCACGGGCACCTCCGCGTCGGGCGGCTTGATCTGGCCCTTGGGCCGCTTGAAGGCCTGGCCCGACACGCCAATCGACGAAGAGCGGCCGTGGTAGCCGATGGGCACCCATTTGTAGTTGGGCAGCAGCGGGTTGTCGGGGCGGAACTGCTTGCCGATGTTGGTGGCGTGGTAGACCGAGGTGTAGAAGTCGGTGTAGTCGCCAATGCGCGCGGGCAGGTTGTATTCGGCGTCGGCCTGGGGCACCAGGCAGGCTTTCAGCGTGGCTTCTTGCGCGGCACCGCTGCGCAATGCTTTTGATAGCTGGCTGCGCAAGTGGGACAAGGGCTGGGGGCCCAACGCCATCAAATTGTTCAAGGTGGACTCGGCCGCGGCCTGCGCCGCGGGCAGCGCGTCACCCGTGAACACGCCGGCTTTGAGCGCAGCCGCCATGTCAACGATCTGATCGCCGATGGCCACGCCGCCGCGCCAGGCCTCGCCGCTGCCTTGGCGGCGGAAGATGGCGAAAGGCAGGTTCTGGATCGGGAAGTCGGTGCGGCCGTCGTTGGCCGAGGTGACCCAGCTGACCAGTTGGGGGTCGTGCGTTTCGTTCAGTTGCGCCATGTCTCTCTCGGGGTTCTGGAAGGGATCGGTGGGGTGCCGCTTCAGTGCGCGTCCACCGCGCTGCCGTCATGCATCCAGCGTGCGTGCTGGGGCGCTTTCTTGGTGCGGTCCCACTCGTTCAGCATATCCCACTTGACGGCGTCCAGCGCCTGGTTCATCTGCGGCGTGGCGGTGTCGACGGCCAACTCCAGCCGGTGGCCGGACGGATCGAAAAAGTAGATGGATTTGAAGATGGTGTGGTCCGTGGGGCCGATCACGCCGATGCCATCGGCTTCCAGCTTGGCCTTGACCTTGTCCAGCGTCTCCATCGAATCGACCTTCAGCGCCAGGTGCTGGGTCCAGGCCGGGGTGTTTTCGTCGCGGCCCATTTCCGGGCGGGTCGGCAATTCAAAGAAGGCCAGCACGTTGCCGTTGCCCGCGTCCAGGAAGATGTGCATGTACGGGTCCGGCTCTTTGGTGGAAGGGACTTCGTTTTCGGCGATCGCCAGGATGAAGTCCATGTCGAGGTACTTCTGGTACCACTCCACGGTTTGCTTGGCGTTCTTGCAGCGGTAGGCGACGTGGTGAATGCGGTCGATGAAGGGCATGGCGTTGGTCTCCGGGGGTCAGAAGAAAGAAGAGGTCAGAGGTCCAGCAGCGCGGCCTGGATGTGGCGCTGCACGGTGTCGGCGCGGCCCAGGGCCTGGGCGTTCAGCAGCGCCAGCTTGACCAGGAACAGCTCAGCCTTGTCGGGGCCAGCCTGGTCGATGGCCTGGGCCAGCAGGTCGTACACGGTTTCCAGCTCGGGGAGCGGCAGGGTGGTGTGGCTCATGGGGGTTCCAGGGCGGGTCATTGCGGCAGGGCCTGCGCCAGCGCGGCGCGCAGGCGGGTGGCGTCCAGCGTCAGCCAGCGCGCGCAGACGTGCTGGTCGGGCCGCAGCAGGTAGGCGCCACCGCTGGCCGTGATGCCGTAGCGCCGGCGGAAGTGGCCATCGGCATCGGCCAACGCTTGATCGGCACCCGCCACCGCGCGGCCGCTGCCCACGGCCGTCACGCGCAGCGGCACACCGCGCGCGCGCACCTCGGCGACCACGGCTTGCAGCGGCGCGGGCAACGCATCGGCTTCGGTGAAGTACAGCAGGTCAAAGCCGCCGCCCACGTGGTCCAGCAGGAAGTCGTCGGCGCCCAGGCGCACGTTCAGCGGCGGCGCGCCGTGCGCCGGGCCAGCGCTGAACAGGGTGTTGTCGTCGCCCGGGCTATTGAGGGCCGAATGCGTGTATTCGTGCGGCCGCGAAGTGCGCCAGTGGTAGAGCGGCCGCACGAAGTCCTGCGTGAGCGACAGCGACAGAACCGCGTCGCGCAATACGCGAAAGCCGCGGCTGGGCGGCGCCATGAAGCGCGTGCTTTTGCCCGCCTCGTCGATGATTTCGCGCGCCGCGCCGACGCGCTCGGCGCTGAAGTTGGCCAGCAACGCGCGACCCGCCCAGCCGCGCACCACAAAGGCCAGGTGCCAGCCCAGCGACTGCGCGTCCTGGAACGCAGTGTTGGCGCCGCGCACGCCAAAAATCGGCAGCAGGTGCGCAGCGTCGCCCACAAACAGCACGCGGCCGTTGACGTAATCGGGCAGGGTCAGCGTGCGCGCGGAATAGACCGACGACCAGTCCATCTCCCACGGCGTGCCGCCAAAGCCGATCATGGCCAGCTGCGCGTCGATGCGGTTTTGCAGCGATTCGGGGCGCAGCGCGTCTTCGGGCGATTCGCCCGGCGGCAGCTGGTAGTCCACGCGCCAGATGCCGTGCGGCTCGCGGTGCATCAAGATGGTGTTGCCGCGGTTCCAGTCGGGGTCGAAATAGGCCAGCCGCTCGGTCGGCAGCGGCAGGTCGATGCGGATGTCGGCGATGACGAACAGGCCTTCGTACGACGCGCCTTCCATGCGCACGCCCAGGGCGTCGCGGATGGCCGATCGGCCGCCCGAGGCGTCCACCAGCCAGTCGGCTTGCAGCGCGTAATCGCCTTCGGGCGTGTCGACGGTGGCGCGTACGCCGCCCGCGTCTTGTTCAACGGCGACCACCTTGTTGCCCCAGCGCAAGTCGATCAGCGGGTGCGCGGCGCAGGCGTCGATCAGGTATTCCTCCATGTACTGCTGCTGCAGGTTGAGCATGGGGAAGAAACGGTCGTCCGCCTCGTGCGGGGCTTCCATGCGGAACACGGTGCGGCCCTGGTAGATGCTGTTGCCGTGGCGCCAGGGCAGGCCATTTTCGGTCATGCGCTGGGCGGTGCCGACCTGCTGCAGGATCTCCATCGACCGGCGCGTGAACACGATGGCGCGGCTGCCTTGCGACACCTGCAGCTCAGCCGCCAGCACGACGCTGGCTACGCCGTGGCGCGCCAGCTCCAGCGCCGTGACCATGCCCGAGGGCCCGTTGCCGACGATGACCACCGGGTGGCGCGGCTGCGGCCCGTGCTGCGACGCCAGCCAGGGCGCGTGGACCTGGTAGTCGTAGTAGATCGACGGGCGGGGCGTGGTGTCGGGTTGGTGCATGGGGGGGCGGCAAACGGGCCAGGAAGCGTGCAGGTGGGTCCAAAGGATGCGCGGTCCGTCGACACCGTGCCGACGACCGCGGATGTGACCAGGGACCACCGCGTTCCTGCGGCCAAGCGCCCGTGCCAAGATGCCGCATTGTTCCGTAATTTGGTTGCGCGCGCAACTATAATTCGACCCATGTCACGCTCGTCGTCCACCCCGCCACCGCCTGCCGACCACGGCAAGGCGCCGCTGCGTCCGCTGGGCGAAAGCTTCACCCACCGCTTGCACACGCTGCAAAAGCTGACGGACCGGGTGTCGCAGGCGACGTACGAGGCCGAGATCGGCCTGCCGCTGGGCGAGGCGCGCTGCCTCAGCGCCGTGGGGGCGTTTGCTCCGCTGTCGGTCAAAGACCTGGCGCGCCTGGCCAACGTCGACAAGGGCCAGGCTAGCCGCGCCGCGCAGTCGCTGGTCGACCGCGGCCTGGTGCTGAAAAACCCCGACCCGCTGGACGCGCGCGGCGTGGTGCTGAGCTTCACGCCCGAAGGTGAGGCCTTGTGGCACCGCCTGATGGCCGCGGTGGAATTACGCAACCAGCAGATCGTGGCCTGCCTCACGCCGGCCGAGCAGGCGCAGTTCGACCGTCTGCTGACGCGGCTGGTCGCCCATGCGCGGGCGGTGAGCGAGGGGCCGTCGGGCTCGGGCTGAGGTCTTTCACCTGCCTGTGTGCGAGTGGGCGCTTGCATTCAACGCGGCGCAGGTCGCGCTGAGGGGCAGCTGGCGCAAACTAGCCTGCCGAGCCGCTGTCAGTTGCACATTAAGAAATTTCATTCTATAATTCGCGGTTTCGTGTCACGGAGTGGTTGGCAGCGCCAAAAGGGCCGCACCGCTTTAAGAGGCATTCGGGTTTGATTCAGGCCCGCCGCCCAGCGCGAAGAAAACCGCCACATCTTCCTTCTCTCGTGTGGCTGCCGGGCAGGCTTCTCGTCTGCCCCTCAGGCGGCCACTTGCGATCCGCGCGGTGCCCTTCACGGGCCAAGCGCAGATCGATTCCCGGCGCGAAGGCTGGACGGACCCACCGGGTCACCGCACCAGCCCCCGCGTACGCGTTGTCGTCAGATGGTGGGTGTTGTTATTGAACCCGTGGGTGCGCCTGGCTGAGTTTTTGGGCACCCGACCATATGACGCGCACCATCACCCATGGCCGCCAGGCTGTGCAACGCGCGGGAAAGTATTGAGAGCAATCATGGCTTCTTTTGAAGAAAACCACGCGCTGGCGCAGGACGAGACTGCGCAGGCAGCTATTGAAAACGCAGCAGAAGCTGTGGCCGTTGCCGCGGCCGCGCCTGCCGATGATGTCGCCGCACCCGCGGCCGACGACACCGCCGAGCCCGGCGCGGCCTTTGCCGCCCTGGGCCTGGCGCCCGAGCTGGTCGCCGCCGTGCGCGACATGGGCTACACCGAACCGACCGCCGTGCAGCAACGCACGATCCCGCTGGCCCTGGCCGGTGAGAAAGGTGGTGCCGCCTTCAACGACCTGATGGTCAGCAGCCAGACCGGCAGCGGCAAAACCGCGGCCTTCTTGCTGCCCGTGCTGCACACCCTGATCCAGCAGCAAGACGAAATCGCCGCCGCTGAAAAGGCCGCCTGGGACGCCAAAGTCACCGCCGCACTGTCGGCAGGCGAGCCCGCGCCCAAGCGCCCGCGCCGCAAGAACCCGACCGATGCGCGCCATTTCAAGGCCGCCGTGCCCGGCGCCCTGGTGCTGTGCCCGACGCGCGAGCTGGCGCAGCAAGTCGCCAACGACGCGATCGACCTGGTCAAGCACTGCCGCGGCCTGCGTGTGGCCAGCGTGGTCGGAGGCATGCCTTACCAGCTGCAGATCGCCCGTTTGCAAAACGCCAACCTGGTGGTGGCCACCCCCGGCCGTCTGCTGGACTTGGCCCGCGGCGGCCAGATCAAGCTGGACCAGGTGCGCTTCCTGGTCATGGACGAGGCCGACCGCATGCTCGACCTCGGCTTTGCCGACGACCTGGCTGAAGTGCACCAACTGACGTCGCAACGCCAGCAGACCATGATGTTCAGCGCCACCTTTGCGCCGCGCATCCAGCAGCTGGCCATGCGCGTCATGCACGACAACGGCGCCAAGGTCCGCAAAGTGCAGATCGCCACGCCGCAAGAGCAGCACGCCAACATTCGCCAGGAGCTGTACTGGGCCGACAGCCCAGAACACAAGCGCCGCCTGCTGGACTACTGGCTGCGCGACCCGAGCATCGACCAGGCCATCGTCTTCGCCTGCACGCAGGTGGAATGCGAGCAACTGGCCGAAGAGCTGCAGCAGACCGGCTTTGCCGCCGTGTCCCTGCACGGCGCTTTGAGCCAGGCCGTGCGCAACCGCCGCCTGTCCGCCCTGCGCGACGGCCGGGTGCAAATCCTGGTCGCCACCGACGTGGCTGCCCGCGGCATTGACGTGCCCACGGTGACCCACGTCATCAACTTCGGCCTGCCGATGAAGGCCGAGGACTACACCCACCGCATCGGCCGCACCGGCCGTGCCGGCCGCGACGGCTTGGCCATCACCCTGGCCGAGTTCCGCGACCGCCGCCGTCTGGCCGACATCGAAGCGCACACGCGCCAACCGTTCAAGCCGCTCCTGATCGACGGCCTGGAGCCGACGCGCCACTACCCGCCCATCACGCAGGAAGCCCCTGCGCGCAAAGGCGGTGGCGGTGGCCGCGGCGGCCCGCGCCGCAGCTTCGGCGGCGGTGGTGACCGCTTTGGTGGTGACCGCTTCGGTGGTGGCGACCGCCGCTTTGAAGAGCGCCGAGGCCCGCGCATGATCGGTGGCGGTTTTGAAGGCAAACCAGGCGCCAGCCGCCGCCAGGACGGCGCAGGCAGCTCCCGCTTCGATAGCGGTCGCCCGGCACCGGCGCACGCCAAACACGGCGCCCGTCCGGCCGCACGCCCCGCTGGCGCGCCGCGCGCCGCCAAGCCTTACGCACCAAAAGGCCGTTGAGCCAGCGGGGTGTGAACCCCAGGGCGCGGTGAAAGCCGCGCCCACCTTTTCTTGAAAGCCGCCTTGTGCGGCTTTTTTTGTGCCTGCGAGAGCGCGCGTCTACGCCAGCACCCGCCCCGGATTCATCATCCCCTGCGGATCCAGCGCCTGCTTGATGCTGCGCATCAGCTGCAAGGCGACGGGTGATTTGTAGTGCGGCAGCTTGGCCGCTTTCAGGCTGCCGATGCCGTGCTCGGCGCTGATCGAGCCTTCATGCCGCGCCACCGCGTCGAACACCAGGGTGTTGATGCGGTCTTCCTGGTTACGCAAAAAGGCCTGGGCATCGCCGCCTTCGGGCGCCTGCACGTTGTAGTGCAGGTTGCCGTCGCCCAGGTGGCCGAAGTCGACCAGGCGCACGCCGGGGACTTCGCGCGCCAGCAGGGCGTCGGTTTCGGCGACGAAGGCGGGGATGCGCGACACCGGCAGGCTGATGTCGTGCTTGATGTTCAGGCCTTCTTCGGCCTGCGCCAGCGGAATGCTTTCACGGATGTGCCACAGGCCCTTGGCCTGGGTCAGGTTCTCGGCCACGACGGCGTCGGTGACGCAGCCGACGGCCAGGGCGCCTTCCAGCAGCGCTTCAAAGCGGCCGCGCGCGTGGGCTTCGGATTCGCTGTCGGAGTTCTCCAGCAACACGCACCAGGGCGATTCGCGCCACAGCGGCACGCGCAGCTGCGGGTAATGCTTGTCGACCAGGCTGAGGGCGAACTGGCCCATCACTTCAAAGCCCGTCAAGCCCGCGCCCAACTGCCCGTGCGCCAGGCCCAGCAGCTCGACCGCGGCTTGCATCGACGGCACGGCGGCCCAGGCGGTGAGCTTGGCGGCGGGTTGCGGGTACAGCTTCAGGGTCGCTGCGGTGATGATGCCCAGCGTGCCTTCGCTGCCGATGAACAAGTCGCGCAGGTCGTAGCCGGTGTTGTCCTTGCGCAGGCCGGTCAGGCCGTGCCAGATGTCGCCCTGCGGCGTGACCACTTCCAGGCCCAGGCACAGCTCGCGCGCGTTGCCGTAGCGCACGACCTGCGTGCCACCGGCGTTGGTCGCCAGGTTGCCGCCGATCGTGCAACTGCCTTCGGCCGCCAGGCTGAGCGGGAACAGAAAGCCCGCGTCGGCCGCGGCGCTCTGCAGGTTGTGCAGGATGGCGCCGGCTTCGACCGTGAGCGTCAGGTTGGCCGCGTCGATGGCGCGCACTTTGTCCATGCGGCGCAGGCTGAGCAGCACCTGCGTGCCGCTTTCGTCCGGGATCGAGCCGACAGCCAGGCCCGTGTTGCCGCCCTGCGGCACGATGCTCGCGCCGTGCTGGGCGCAGGCACGCACCACGGCGGCGACTTCGTCGGTGCTGCCCGGGCGCACCACGGCCAGCGCGCGGCCGCGGGCGCGGCGGCGCCAGTCCTGTTCGTAGGCCGTCAAGTCGCCGTCGGTCAGCACGTGGGCGGTACCGACGGCTTGCTGCAGGGCTTGGACAAGGGCAGAAGAAGTCATGTTGAAACGCTATTGAAGTGGTAGCTGGTTGCGCAGATTTACCTAGGGCTGGAGGCCGATTCGATGCGTATTCGGTGCTCTCCCGGCGCTGAAAGGCCTGGCGGCACGGCAGGCTTCATCTTAGGGGCAGGACGGTGCGCCTGGCCCGCGCGCGGTGATTTCGTTCAACCGTGGATCACGCGGTGGGCCATGGCCAGAAACTGCGCGCGCTCGTCGGCGTCCAGCGGCTCCAGGATGTCGATCTGCAAGGCTTGCACCACGGGCAGCAGGGCGGCAAACATAGTCTCGCCGTCTTCGGTCAGCGACAGCACGCGCGCGCGGCGGTCGCGCTCGCTTACGGTGCGCAAGATCCAGCCTTTTTGCTCCAACCGCTCAATGACCCCGCCGATGGTCGCGCGGTCGTAGGCGATGCGTTCGGCCACGCCGGCCTGGTCGATACCGGGGTGCGCGCGGATGGCGTCCAGCGCGGCGAATTGCACCTGCGTCAAATCGAAGCCGGCCATCTGCGTGCGCTGGGCGAAGGTCTGGGTGGACTGCTGGTGCAGGCGGCGGAGCAAATGCCCCGCCATGTCGAGGGAATTCACGGCTGGTGCGGACTTCAAGGCGTGGGTGCCGAGCTTAACCGGCGTCTCTGGCGTCAATTGATATGTATTCGTACAGTATGGACACGAATAGTAAGTATAGATATTATCAACGCTCGCGCCGGCCATCCAGCTGCGCGCCCCAGACACAAGGAGACAGCTGATGCAGTTCTACAAAGACGGCTTTCGCGGCGGCAACCCGGACGTGAAGCAGGCCGCGCCCAACCGGCGCAACCGCGGCACCCACGAGCCCCTGCCCGAAAAAGTCGACGTGCTGATCGCCGGCACCGGCCCGGCCGGCCTGTGTCTGGCCGCGCAGCTGGCGCAGTTCCCCGACATCAGCACCATGATCGTCGAGCGCATGCCCAGCAACATCATCAAGGGCAAGGCGGATGGCATCAACACGCGCACCATGGAGATGCTGCAGGCCTTTGGCCTGGCCGACCGGATCAAGCGCGAAACCTACTGGGTCAACCAGACCGCGTTCTGGATGCCCGACCCGGCCAACCCGCAGCACATCCGCCGCGTGGGCCGCGTGCAGGACGTGGCGGACGACAGCTCGGAGATGCCGCACATCCTGATCAACCAGGCGCGGCTGCACGAACTGTTTTTGGAGGTGATGGCCAACTCGCCCTCGCGTCTGGCGCCCGACTACGGGTGGGAGCTGGTGGGTCTGACGGTGGACCCGACCACCGACGACCACCCGGTCACGGTGACGCTGAAGGACTCGATCGGCGTCAACTGGTGGACCACCAAGACGGTGCGCGCCAA
The DNA here is from genome assembly GCA_023442945.1 of Pseudomonadota bacterium. Classification (GTDB taxonomy): domain Bacteria; phylum Pseudomonadota; class Gammaproteobacteria; order Burkholderiales; family Burkholderiaceae_C; genus Ottowia. The sequence goes on from JAEZWW010000042.1 coordinate 47,494, forward strand.
CTACGTGGTGGGCTGCGACGGCGCCCATTCGGCCGTGCGCAAGGCGATCGGCGGCGTGCTGCATGGTGACGCCGCGCACCAGGCCTGGGGCGTGATGGACATCCTGGCCAACACCGACTTCCCGGACGTGCGCCAGAAATGCGTGATCTCTTCGGGCAGCGAAGGCAACGTGCTGATCCTGCCGCGCGAAGGCGGCTACGTGTTCCGCATGTACGTCGAGCTGGACAAGCTCAACCCCGACGAAAAGGCCGCCAGCCGCCAACTGACGCAAGACGACATGATCGCCGCGGCCAACCGCATCCTGCGGCCCTACACGCTGGACGTGAAGCAGGTGGTGTGGTGGTCCATCTACGACATCGGCCACAGCATTACCGACAAGTTCGACGACGTGGGCGACGACGCCGCCCAAGGCCGCAACCCGCGCGTCTTCACCGCCGGCGACGCCTGCCACACGCATTCGCCCAAGGCCGGGCAGGGCATGAACGTGTCGATGCAGGACACCTTCAACCTGGGCTGGAAGCTGGTGCATGTGCTGCAAGGCCGCGCCGACGCCAGCCTGCTGCGCAGCTATTCCAAAGAGCGCCTGACCGAAGCCAAGCGCCTGGTCGACACCGACCACCACTGGTCGCGTGTGATGTCCGCGCCCACCACCCAGGCCGAACGCGACGGCACCGAAGAGCCGCGCATCATCCGCCAGTTCAAGGACAACCTGGAATTCACGGGCGGCACGGCGGTGAAGTACGACACGTCTTACTTGTTCGCACCCGGCACGCACCAAGCCTTGGCCACGGGCGAAGAAATCGGGCGCCGCTTTCACTCCGCGCCGGTGGTGCGCGTGTCCGACGCCAAGCAGATGCAGCTGGGCCACGTGGCCCAGGCCGACGCGCGCTGGCGCATCTACGCTTTTGCCGGCGCGGGCGACGGCGGCCAAGCCGGCGCGCCGCTGCACCGGCTGGCCGACTGGTTGGCGACAGACGTGGCATCGCCCATCGTCAAGCACCGGCGCAAGGGCGAGGACGTGGATGCGGTGATCGACTTCCGCGCGGTCTTTCAGCCCACGTTTGACCAACTGGCCTACGAGCAGATGCCGGCCTTGCTGAAGCCGCACACCGGCGCGCTGGGCCTGCAGGACCATGAAAAGGCCTTCTGTGTCGACCACAAGGGCGAGGGCGACATCTACGCCATGCGCGGCATCGACCGCGAAAAGGGCTGCATGGTGGTGGTGCGACCGGACCAGTACGTGGCCAACGTGCTGCCGCTGGACGATTTCGCGGGTTTAAGCGCCTTCTTCGCCGGCGTGCTGCGCTGATAGAGGCGCGCAAGGGCCGTTTTCAGGCAGCTGCCTCGGCCGCCGCCGCCTTCCCTTCGCGCTGGCGCAGGCGGATGTGCAGGGTGCAGACAATAAACAGCGCCACCACCAGCACCACTTCGGCCAACGCATACCAGCAGGACGGCGCGCGGTCGCTGGTGGCGCGCACCACACCTTCCACAAAGTACAGCCAGATGAACAGGGCCAGCGCGCGGTAGGTGTACATGCGCAGGCGCAGCAGGCCGGGCAACGCCAGCAGCAGCGGCAGCGCCTTCAGCGCCAACCATGAGCCACCCGGGCGCAGCGGCGCCAGCCACAGCTCCCACGCCAGGCACAGCGCGATCAGCGCCAGCAGCAGGGCCACGGCGATGGCGCGCGTGCTGCGGGCGGCGGACGAGGGCGCGGCGGGCGCGGCAGGTGCGGTGGGGGCAACGGAGGGGCTGGGCATGGGCGGTGGCATCATACCCAGCATGAAATTGGACGGGCCCAAGTCCTTGGACGGCGTCAAAAACCGGCTGAAGACCTTTGTCACCGACATCACCGACTTCCCGGTGCTGCCGACGGCCGCCACGCTGTGGGAGCGCTTCCAGCAGGACCGGCTGGGGCTGACGGCCAGCTCGCTCACCTTCACCACCGTGCTGGCGCTGGTGCCGTTCTTCGCCGTGGTGCTGGCGGTGTTCACGGCATTTCCGCTTTTTTCCGAGATGAAGGGCGCGCTGGAGCAGTGGCTGATCGACAGCCTGATTCCCGCCAGCATCGCCAAAAACGTGCTGGACTACCTGACGCAGTTCGCCACCAAGGCGAGCGAGCTGGGCACTGTCGGCCTGGCGGTGCTGTTCGTCACGGCGCTGTCGTTGATGCTGACGATCGACCACACGCTCAATGCCATCTGGCGCGTCAGCGCGGCACGCCCGCTCGGCCAGCGCCTCTTGGTGTACTGGGCGGCGCTGACGCTGGGGCCGCTGGTGCTGGGCGGCAGCCTGGCCATCACGTCCTACGTGGTCAGCCATTCGCGCGGGCTGATCCCGGTGCTGCCCGGCGGCATCAACCTCGCGCTGGACACGCTGCAGGCCGCCTTGATGGTCGGCGGGCTGACCCTGCTGTACCGCTTCGTGCCCAACACGCCCGTGAAGTGGAAGCACGCACTGGCGGGCGGCGTGTTCGTGGCGGTGTGCATCGGCCTGGCCAAGCAGATCCTCGGCTGGTACCTGTCGAGCATGCCGACGTATTCGCTGATCTACGGCGCGTTCGCCACGGTGCCGATCCTGCTGCTGTGGATCTACCTGTGCTGGTTGATCGTGCTGTTCGGCGCGGTGATCGCGGCGTACCTGCCCAGCCTGCTGTCGGGCGTGGCGCGGCGCAGCGGCGGCCCGGGCTGGGAATTTCAGCTGGCCGTGGAAGTGCTGCAGGCGCTGGCGCGCATGCGCGGCACGCCCACGCGTGGCCTCAAGCTGCCGCAGCTGGCCAGCCTGTTACGCGTCGACACCCTGCAACTCAGCCCGGTGATGGAGGCGCTGCAGTCGCTGGACTGGGTGGGGCAGTTGGCGACCGAACGCGACAACGAAGAACCGCGCCACGTGCTGCTGATCGAGCCGACCCAAGAACCCCTGCGCCCGCTGGTCGAGCGCCTGCTGCTGAAACCCGACCGCGCGCTGGACGCCTGGTGGCAGAACGACGGCGTGGCCAAACTGACCGTCGCCGATCTGCTGAACGTGCCCGCGCCGCACGTGGCGGACGCGCAGCCGGTGGGGCGAGACCGCGGTGTTTTCAAGAAAAAACGCGGCCCAGCCCTAGAGGAATAAGCGCGACCAGCTATCAAAAAAGTAGCATTCTGGCGTTCGAACGGATCACCGCTTCACGCCGCGCGGGTCGGGCAACCTGCCCCGGCACCGTTCAAGCCGCCAGAAAGTCCCGCATCGCGAACAGCACCTCGTCCGGCGCTTCGGTCATCAGCGAATGACCAGCGTTGACTTCGACGATCTTGGCCAGGCGCGCGTGCTGGGCCAGCGCCTTGGCCGACTTGGGCGGCGTCATCTGGTCGTGCCGGCCCACCAGGAACAGGGTCGGGCAATGCACGGCGGCCATCGCCGTTTCGCCGTTCGCGTAGTCGTCGCAAGCCTTGAAGCCGGTGTAGAACACGTTCACCTTGGGGTTGCTGGCCAACACCCGGCGCATCAGCGCGCGCGAGCCACCGTACAGCCAGGTGCCCGGGCCGAAGGCAGAAGGCGGCGGTGCCAGCGTGCTGTGCGAAAAGTTGTTGACCATGGCGATCGCCTTTTCGGGCGCCTTGACCGCGCCTTCCAGCAGCGCCGGCGACACCTTCATCGGGAAGGCCGTGCCCACCATGACCAGGTGGCTGACGTGCGCTGGCGCGCGCGACGCGGCTTCCAGCGCGATCAGCGAACCAAAGCTGTGGCCGACCAATGCGGCCTGCTCCACGCCCACCGCGGCCAGCAGTGCCAGCACGGTATCGGCGGCCGATTCCACGGTCGCCGGCGGCTCGCCGCCGCTGCGGCCGTGGCCCGGCAGGTCAATGGCCAGCACGTTCCAGCCGTGGTTGGCCAGATACCGGCTTTGCAGGATCCAGACGCTGTGGTCGTTCAGCACGCCGTGGATGAACACCACCGTGGGCTTGGCGGCATCGAAGGTCTTGCCGCCGGTGTAGGCATAGAGCGGGGCGCCGTTGACTTGGGTGTGCATGCGAAGGGTCTCCGAATCATTGAATCTGGGTGCTGGCGATGGTGGCCAGCTGTTGGGCAGCGTCTCTCGCCGCGTCTCGAACGCGCTGTGCGGAGTCGAGGCGCTCAGCTTCAGCAAGCGCGGGAAGTTGTGGAGCAGCGGCGGATTTCCATGCGCGCAACGCTCGGGCCGCGAGGTATCGCACCGTCTCATCTTCGTCACAGCGCAAAGCATGCGCCATCGCCTGGGGGATTCGCTGGGCGATGTCAGGTTCGGACATCGGGCACCCCAGAACATCGGCGGCATGGCGTCGGATCAAAGGGAACGCGCTGCCGAGGCCACGCAGTGCCTCTGTGACGTCTCGTGCGCGGAGAACGCACGGGACAGAGCGCAAGCACTCGTCAAGCTGAACGCCAAGCCGAGGGAGCAGTCGAAGCGCTTGCTCAAGTGGTCGATAGTCGAGGATGGGTCGTGCCAAGCGTTCTTCACTGTGCCAGTCCAGATAAGGGTAGGTAAGGCCGTCAACCACCATCTCGTCGGACACCAAGGGCGTGGCTGCCATGGCTTGATCCAACAACCACGCGCTGTCGCCACGCTGGCCCAGCGCACGGGCACTCCATGCGAGGGCCTTGGTGTCGCCCTCGTTGTGCAGAACTTTTCTTCGAAGCGCATGGAGCACCTCGTTGTCGACGTAGTCTGTTTGCGCGAGCATGAAAGCCGGTGCGGCGTCGTCAGGGTGAGCCCTGAGTTGGGCCACCAGAGTCGCCGCGACCAGTGGGCCATCCATCCGCCTCAAGGCCGACTGCGCTGCTTCACGCTGCTCTTCGGCCAGCGCGGCGTCCAAGCCCAAGTCTGGCGCTGCTTGGCCCATCACGCACGCTACGTGGTAGCGAACTTGATCCTTCAGACCGAGGGTCTGCACCCGGCGTGCTTCCGTGCGCCACCGGTCCAGCCGGAAGAACAGCCTGGCGAAGCGAGCTGGCCCGACGCAAAGGCGCAATAGGCGCGCTGACTCCTCTGCCGTTGTATCACCGTCGTAGCCGATGACCAGCACGACCACATCCTCCGCGACGCCTGCAGAGAGGCGACCGTGCCGCAGTGCGCGCCGCAGCCGCCGTGCCACCCGTACCAAGACCAGGGCCAGCGCAGCGCTCAGTCTGGCTTCTTGTGCCGGTGAAGCGAGCAGCCACAGGCGATGAATCTCTTGCGCAAGCGCCTCGATCTCCGGATGGTGCCGCCCTTCGTCGAAGGCATGCCACCGCCAATCGGGAGGACTCCAGCGAGGGCAACTGGTTGTTCCGCTCCAGCGCTCGCTGGAATCCGTGCCCGGAAAATCTTCGTTCAGTGCTTGCTCGGAGTTGGCGGACAGGCAGGGTGGGGAGCACGCGTCGTCGTGGAGCGACCAGCCGTAAATCGCGAAGGCATAGAAAAGCTCACCGGGGTGTGCGTCAACAAACGCTTGTAAATCGCTCCACCAAACGTCGAACAGGGTCTGCTCGACGGCTCTCCAGTGCAGCGCGGAAGAAGGCATGCGTCAACTCGTCCGCGTCAAGCTCACGCCGCCCTTTCGGCCGCCTTCAGCGCGCGCTTGAGGTCGTCGATTAAATCGTCCGCATCTTCCAGCCCGATCGACAGGCGGATGGTGCCGGGGCCGATGCCGGCGCCGGCCAGGGCCTCGTCGCTCATGCGGAAGTGGGTGGTGCTGGCCGGGTGGATGACCAGGCTGCGGCAGTCGCCGACGTTGGCGAGGTGGCTGAAGATCTTGAGCGTCTCGATGAACTTCTTGCCTTGTTCGCGCGAGCCTTTGATGTCGAAGCTGAAGACGCTGCCCGCGCCCTTTGCGCCGTGCTTGAGCAGGTGGTTCGCCAGCGCGTGGCTGGGGTGCGATTCGAGCAGGGGGTGGCCCACTTTTTGCACGAACGGGTGTTCGGCCAGGAAGTGCACCAACTTTTCGGTGTTGGCGATGTGCTTTTCCATGCGCAGCGGCAGGGTTTCGATGCCTTGCAGGATCAGCCATGCGCTGTGCGGGCTGAGGCAGGCGCCAAAGTCGCGCAGGCCTTCGCGGCGTGCGCGCAGCAGGAAGGCGCCGACGGTGCTTTCCTCGCTGAACACCATGTTGTGGAAGCCGTCGTAGGCTTCGGTCAACTCGGTAAATTTCCCGCTCTTGTCCCAGTCGAAGCTGCCGCCGTCGACCACGATGCCGCCGATCACCGTGCCGTGGCCGGAAAGGAACTTGGTGGCCGAGTGGTAGACCAGGTCGGCCCCATGGTCAAAGGGCTTGAGCAGGTAGGGCGTGGTGAAGGTGGAGTCGACCAGCAGCGGCACACCGGCGTCGTGGGCGATCTGGCTGACGGCCGGGATGTCCAACACGTCCAGCCCGGGGTTGCCCACGGTTTCGCCAAACAGCAGCTTGGTGTTGGGGCGGATGGCGCCTTTCCAGCCGTCGATGTCACCCGGCTGGACAAACGTGGTCTCGATCCCGAAGCGCCGCATCGTGTAATGCAGCAGGTTCTGGCTGCCGCCATACAGCGCCGTGCTGGCCACGATGTGGCTGCCCGCGCCCATCAGGGTGGCCACCGTGAGGTGCAGCGCGGCCTGGCCGCTGGCGGTGGTGATGGCGCCGATGCCGCCTTCCAGCGCCGACACGCGCTGTTCCAGCACCGCGTTGGTCGGGTTGCTGATGCGGCTGTAGACGTGGCCCGAACGTTCCAAGTTGAACAGCGCGGCCGCGTGGTCGCTCGATTCAAAGACGAAGGACGTCGACAGGTGGATCGGCACGGCACGGGCGCCCGTGGTGGGGTCGGGCGCGGCGCCGGCGTGCAGCGCGAGTGTGTCAAAGCCAGGGTCGGCGTAGCCGGACATGGCATCTCCTCAGGTGGTGTGTGGCCAATGGCCGGGACGGTCGATACGCAGATTGTGGGCTATATTCCCCAGCACCTGTCGCCTGCGCGCGACAGCGGAGCTTTACATGAAAGTCAGCGACATTCTGCGTCTGAAGGGCAACGTTCTCTACACGATCACGCCCGAAGACAGCCTGGCGGACGCCGCCCAACTGATGGCCGAGCGCGATATCGGCTCGCTCGTTGTGATGTCGCACGGGCGCGTGGTGGGCATTTTGACCTTCCGCGAGGTGATCCAGGCCGCTGTGAAGAATGGCGGCAGCTTTGGCACCACCACGGTCTACCGCGCCATGGATGCGGGCCCGCTGATCTGCACCATGGAAACCGAGATGGACGAGGTGCGGCGCATGATGCTGGACCGCCACGCGCGTTACTTGCCGGTGATCGACAACCGCCAGCTGATGGGCGTGATCAGTTTCTACGACGTGGCCAAGGCGGTGGTGGACAGCCAGAAGTTTGAAAACCAGATGCTCAAGGCCTACATCCGCGACTGGCCGGAAGAAGACGGCAAGACCGACACCGACTTTCCCTGAGCGCACCCGCCCGGCGCCCCCGCAGGCGCATCGCCGCTTAGCGATAATCGCTGCATGAGCGGCAATACCCTCGGCACCTTGTTTGCCGTCACGAATTTTGGCGAATCCCATGGTCCGGCCATCGGCTGCGTGATCGACGGCTGCCCGCCCGGCATGGCCTTGTCGGAGGCCGACATTCAACCCGAGCTGGACCGGCGCCGCCCGGGCACCAGCAAGTTCGTCACCCAGCGCAACGAGCCGGACCAGGTTGAGATCCTCTCGGGCGTGTACCAGGGCAAGACGACCGGCACGCCGATCTGCCTGCTGATCCGCAACACCGACCAGCGCAGCAAGGACTACGGCGACATCGCCCAGACCTTCCGCCCCGGCCACGCCGACTACACCTATTGGCGCAAGTACGGCATTCGCGACCCGCGCGGTGGTGGCCGATCGTCGGCACGGTTGACCGCGCCGACCGTGGCGGCGGGCGCCGTGGCGCGCAAATGGCTGTACGAGAAGTACGGCACCACCTTCAAAGGCTGCATGACGCAGGTCGGCGAACTGGCGATCGGCTTCGACGGCTGGGAGCATGTGCAGGGCAACCCCTTCTTCGCCCCCGTGGCCGACGTGACGGCCATCGAGGACTACATGAACACGCTGCGCAAGTCGGGCGACTCGTGCGGCGCGCGCCTGCGTGTAACGGCGCAGCACGTGCCGGTCGGTTTGGGCGAGCCGCTGTACGACCGCCTGGACGCCGACATCGCCAAAGCCATGATGGGGCTGAACGCCGTGAAGGGTGTGGAAATTGGCGACGGCTTTGCCAGCGTCGAGCACAAGGGCAGCATGCACGGCGACACGATCCTGCCGGGCGGCCAGTTCGAGACCAACCACGACGGCGGCGTGCTGGGCGGCATCAGCAACGGGCAGGACCTGGAAGTGGCGGTGGCGATCAAGCCGACCAGTTCCATCCTGGTGCCGCGCGCGTCCGTGAACACCGCGGACGAGCCGGTCGAGCTGATCACCAAAGGCCGCCACGACCCGTGCGTGGGCATCCGCGCCACGCCCATTCTGGAAGCTTTGTTGGCGCTGGTGGTGATGGAGCACGCCCTGCGTCAGCGCGCACAGGGGGCGGATGTCGCGCAACCCAATTAGTATTCAAATCAGCCACCAGCGTAGCGTCCATCTGCGCGGATAGCTATTAAATTCGTAGTATCGATGCCGGAAACATTGCCCCAGCCAGCCGGCATGTCGCCCGCTCAGGCCGTTGAAGCGGATTGGGCTGAAGCAGCGTCGTTCAACGTCTTCTTCTCTGGCATGCGCGGCGCGCACTTTACAGCGCTTGCCATGGCGGCAACGCTGATCATGCTGTCGTATGAGCATGCGCCCAACGCGGTCATTCTGGTGTGGGCGGCGCTGGCGCTGGCGGACGTGGCCTGGCGCACGCGGGCGCGGCGACACCACGAATACCTGGTGCGGGAACGCTCGATCCAGGAGCAATTGGCATTCGGCCGCAAGCAGACGCCCCTGTGGGTGTTTAACGGCATGTTCTGGGGGCTGACCCCGGTCTGCCTGTTTGGGTATTTGCCGCCTTCAACCGCCTTGGTGGCCTGGCTGCCGATCGTGGCGGGCGGCATTGGCCGAATGGCTTTCCTGGCGCCGCATTTGCCATCGGCGAGACTCTATTTGAAGGTCTTCGCGGGGTGCTTGGCCTTGAGCGTCGCCGTCGGATTGGCCACCGGGCTGTACAACCCGCTGGGTGCGCAACGGTGGTGGATGCTGCTCGTCCTGGTCGGTTATGTGGTTTGGCTGGCGCGACTGATTCGAGCTCACCATGCGCGGCACGCGCAAAACATCGATTTGCTCTACCAGAACCAGTTGCTCATCCAGTCACTGCGCGAGCAAACGCGCGTGGCCAAAAGCGCCGCAGAGTTCCGCACGCGCTTTCTTGCCGGTGCTGCGCATGATCTGAAGCAGCCCATCAGCGCCCTGGGAATCTACGCTGAATGGCTGGGCACGGAGCCCCACTTGGTTGATGAGTTGGCGCCCAAGATCCTGCAGGCGACGCAGGCCGTCAACACCTTGTTCGATTCCCTGTTCGATCTGGCGAAGCTCGACGTGGAGCACCTTCAGGTCGACATGAGGACGGTCGACCTCACCGCACTGATGAACGACCTGCAAGTACAGTTCCGCCCATTGGCGGTGCAAAAAGGGCTGACCCTGCGTGTGCGGCCGATCAGCGGATCGGTCGTGACCGACTCCATCGTGTTGCGAAGGATTTTAGGCAACCTGATTTCAAACGCCATTCGCTACACCGCGCAGGGCGGCGTGCTGGTGGGTGTGCGCCGGCGCCATGGCTTTTTGTTGTTTGAGGTGTGGGACACCGGCATCGGGATCGCTGCAGACCAGCACGCCCACATTTTTGGCGAGTTCTACAAAGTCAAGCACAGTGGCGGCACCGAGGACGGCTTCGGCCTCGGCCTGGCGTTGGTGCGCCGGCTGACGGCTTTGATGGGTTACCCTATCACACTGCGATCGCGCCTTGCACGGGGAACGGTGTTTCGGGTGCGGGTGCCACTGCACCCTACCGCACCCTACAGCCCGAATTTCACTGGTTCAGCAAACCATGACGCCGCGCGAAATGCAGTGTCTGCGTCCGGGACTTAACGCCGAGGCGCCGGAACAGGCGCCACAGATGGACCTTAACGGTGTGTTCGCTGATACCGAGCTGATCCGCGATTTCGCGGTTCGAAAGCCCTTGGTCGAGCATGACGATCAACTGCTTCTGGCGCTTGGACAAGCGGGCATCGAACCCGAGTTCACCCGTGCTTTCGTCCAATTCGCCGAGCTGGCTGTCGATGACCATCATCGAACGCAGCGCAGCGGTGATCTCACCCGCACCGGCGGATTTTTCGATGTAGGCGTCCGCGCCCGCCGCACGACACCACTCTTCGGCGTCCTCAGCAGGTGAAGCGGAAATCACGACCAAAGGCACGTCCGGAAACTGTGCCTTCAGGTACTTGACGCCAGAGACACCCACGGTGTCGGGAAGCTTCAGGTCCAGACAAAAAAACTCGGGCTCCCCGCGTTCAGCTACTTCGCGCTCAATGGTGGACAGTTGTGACAGCTCAACCACCTCAATACCGGGCCTGACACGGCGCAGCAACATGACCACCGCTTCGCGCATCAGTGGGTGGTCATCAATCACATAGACAGTCAATCTCCGCGCTCCTGCGCTCCCTTATTTTGGGATTGTTATGGGGTTGTTATGGGACGGCGATGCACCATTATGTACCGCCGACCCGATACCCCCAGGAGTCGATTGAGAAAAAGAACCACGGAGTTACCCTGCGTGGTGCAATACCAACCGTGTCAGCGCATCGTCAATTTCGGCCTGGCTGGAAACATCGGTCGGTACAAGCCGTCCGGACAGCCCCTCCAGCGCGCCAGCGCCTTCGGTCTGCAGGCGCTTGACGGCCTCACCGGCTTCGCGCGGCGAGTCAAACCCTTCGCTTTGGAGCAGAACGCGCCCTTGTGGGTCGGTCAGTTTGAAATAGAAACGGCCGTCGGCTTCACGGTACTGCTTGAAGCTGGCCAAATCTGACTTGGGTTTTTTGGGCGAGTTGTCAGCCGATAGCGCGCCCACACCCAGCGGACGCAACCCGACGGCCTGACGCAGCGTCTGCACCTTGGGCGTGGCGATGGCGCGCGCCTTGGCCGCACCGCGCCGCAAGATGGCCTCGACCTCTTCAGGATGGGCGATCAGGTGCGCATAGCGCTCGCGCATCGGCCCGATTTCTTGGTCGATGCGCTCGAACAGCGCCTGCTTGGCGTCGCCCCAGGCGATGCCGTCGGCAAAGGCGCGCGCGAAAGCGGCGGTCTCCTCGTCGGTTGCGAATGCCCGGTAGATCTGGAACAGGGCAGAGCCTTCCGTGTCCTTGGGCTCGCCCGGCGCGCGCGAGTCGGTCACGATCGATAGGATCTGCTTGCGCATCTGCGCCTGCGGGCCAAAGAGCGCGATCGTATTGTCGTAGCTCTTGCTCATCTTGCGTCCGTCCAGCCCGGGCAGCAGGGCGACGTTGTCGTCGATCAGGACCTCGGGCAGCGTCAGGTGCTCGCCATAGAGGTGGTTGAAGCTGGACGCCATGTCGCGCGCCATCTCCAAGTGCTGGACCTGGTCACGCCCCACCGGAACCTGGTGCGCGTCGAACATCAGGATGTCGGCCGCCATCAGCACCGGGTACATGAACAGACCCGCGGTGACGTCGTGGTCGGGCTCGTTACCCGCGGCGGCGTTTTTGTCCAGCATTGCCTTGTAGGCGTGGGCGCGGTTCAGCAGGCCTTTGCCGGTCACGCAGGTCAGGAACCAGCTCAATTCCGGGATTTCCGGGATGTCGGACTGGCGGTAGAACACCACATGCTCCGGGTCCAGGCCAGCGGCCAGCCAGCTGGCGGCGATCTCCAGCGTGCTGCGCTGGATGCGGGCCGGGTCGTCGCACTTGATCAGCGCATGGTAGTCGGCCAGGAAATAAAAGCTCTGCACGCCGGGGTTGCGACTGGCGCGCACCGAGGCTCGAATCGAGCCGACGTAGTTGCCCAGGTGCGGCGTGCCCGTGGTCGTGATGCCCGTCAGGACACGGTGGGGTGCGGAAGCAGAAGACATGGGTAGCGAAGAAAAGGGAACGTGGTTCAGCGGAGCAGGGCCGCCAGTGGCGAGAGGATCAGGTCGATGAAGCCAAAGGTCAGCCCCATGAGCGGGCGCATCCACCAGTTGCTGATGATCCCGGCCACCAGGAGGCCCATGACGATGAAGAAGCCCCAGGGTTCGATGCGCCCATAAGCCATGGCGGCCTTGGGCGGCAGCAGACCGGCCACGACGCGCCCGCCGTCCAATGGCGGCAGAGGGAAGAGGTTGAACACCATCATGATCACGTTGACCAGCACACCCGCCTGGCACATGGCGAGGAAGAAACGTTCTTCGACCCCCATGCCGCGCAGCAGATAGAGCACGATACCCCACAGAACCGCTTGCAGCAGGTTCGAAAGCGGACCGGCCAGCGCCACCAGAATGCTGTCGCGGCGCGGGTTCTTCAGGCGCCCGAAGTTCACAGGCACCGGCTTGGCATACCCGAACAGAAAGGCGCCAGAAGTCACCAGGTACATCACCAGCGGGATGACGATGGTGCCGATCGGGTCGATGTGTTTGAGGGGGTTGAGCGTCACCCGCCCCAAGGCGGCGGCGGTGTTGTCACCGTAATGGCGAGCGACGTAGCCGTGGGCCGCCTCGTGCACGGTGATGGCAAACAGCACCGGCAGGGCGTAGATGGCAATGGTCTGGATGATGTTGGCGAAGTCCACCGCCCGATTGTCTCAGACCGACGCGGCGCACCGCGCTGCCGTGCCGTCAAAGCCCCAGGTCGGCCGGATCGCCGCGCCCCCGGCGCAGCACTTCGGGCGGGGAGGTGGTCAGGTCGATCACCGTGGTCGGCTCCAATGGACAGGCGCCGGCCTCAATCACGCCCGCCACCTGCTTTTCGAGCTGGTCGCGGATGGCTTCGGGGTCGTTCAGCGGATCCGTCTCGCCCGGCAGGATGAGGGTGGTGGCCAGCAGCGGGCCGCCATGCAGCTCCAGCAAATCCAACAGGACCTTGTTTTCCGGCACGCGCAGGCCGATGGTCTTGCGCTGCGGGTGGCTGACGCGGCGCGGCACTTCCTTGCTCGCTTCCAGGATGAAGGTAAAAGGCCCCGGCGTGCCCAGCTTCATCAATCGGAATTGCGCGTTGTCGACGCGGGCGTAGCTGGACAGCTCGCTCAAATCCCTGCAGACCAGGGACAGCAACTGTTTGTCGTCCAGGCCGCGGATGCGGCGCACGGCGTCGACGGCGTTCTTGTCGTCCAGATGGCAGACCAGCGCATAGCTGGAGTCGGTCGGCACGGCCAACACACCGCCTTGTTCAAGCAGCGCGACCGCCTGTTTAAGCAAGCGAGGTTGCGGGTTGTCGGGGTGGACACTGAAGTACTGGGCCATGGCGCTATTGTGCGCTCCGCCTGGGGGGGAACGCCTCAGGGCTCGATCGGTTCGATCGGGATGCGGCGCTCGCGCACGGTCAGCCACGCGCCGGCGGCGCCACACACGGCGATCAACGCGATGCCGAACAGCGACGCCGTGTCCGGCACCTGATTGAACACCCACCAGCCGCCCAGCATGGCAAAGCCGATCTGCGCATACAGGTAGGGCGTGAGCGTGGACGCGGGCGCGCGCCGGTACGCCAGGATCAGCAAAAAGTGTCCCACGGTGGCGGCCACGCCCATCAGGCACAGCACCGCCCAGCTGCTCCAGGACGGCAGCGCCTGCCAGACCCAGGGCAGCGCCAGCGACGTGGCCAGCGTGCCGACCCAGCCGGTGTAGAAGTGCATGGTCAAAGGGTTTTCGGTGCGCACCAGGTGGCTGGTCAGGATCTGGAAGGCCGCGTTGGTGCCCACCAGGCCCAGCGGCAACAGCATGGCCCAGCCGAAGGCGTCGCCGCCCGGGCGCAGGATCAGCAAGGTGCCGACAAAGCCGCCGGCCACCAGCGCCCAGCGCAGGGGTGAGACGTGCTCTTTCAACACCGTCGCCGCCAGCACGGTGATGGCCAGGGGCGTCACCATCACCACCGCCGTGAATTCGGCCATCGGCATGTAGCGCAGACTCAGGAAGGCGAAGCTGGTGCTGCCCAGCAGCAGCCCACCGCGCAGCAGCTGGTAGCCCGGGTGCTGCGTGCGCAAGACGCTGCGCCCGTGCAAAGGCAGCAGCACCGCCGTGGTCACCAGGGCCTGAAAGCAGTAGCGAAACCACACGCCCATCAGCACCGGCACCGTGGCCACCGCGACCTTGGTGGCCGTGTCCAGCGTGGCGAAGCAGGCGACGGCCAGAATGGCCAGGGCGACACCGGCCAGCGTGCGTTCGGCCAGCGGGTCGCGTTGGGGCGCGGGCGGCTCGGCGCCTTCGTCAGGTGGGGCCGGCGCGCTCACTTCACGCGGTCGGCCAGGGCCGACCACACGGTCGGCAGGTGATCGGGCAGCGGCGGCAGCGTGCCCAGGTCGGTGTAGCTTTCCTCGGGGCTGTGGAAGTCGCTGCCGCGCGAGCACAGCAGGCCAAATTCCTGCGCGGTTTCAGCGTACTTCACCGCTTCTGCCGCGCTGTGGCTGCCGGTGACGACTTCAACACCGCGGCCACCGTGCTCCTTGAACTCGGAAAACAGCGCATATTCCTCGTTCGGCGTGAAGCGGTAGCGCGCCGGATGCGCGATCACCGCGATGCCACCGGCTTGCTGGACCCAGTTCACCGCGTCGCCCAGCTTGGCCCATTGGTGCGGCACGAAGCCGGGCTTGCCTTCGGTCAGGTAGCGGCGGAACACCTCTTGCGTGTCGCGGCACACGCCGCTGTCGACGAGGAAGCGCGCAAAGTGCGTGCGCGAAATCAGCCGCGGGTTGCCAACGTAGCGCAAGGCGCCTTCATACGCGTCCTCGATGCCGACTTTGGCCAGTTGCTCGCCCATGGCGCGGGCACGCGGGCCGCGGCCGTCGCGCGTGTCAGCCAGGCCTTGGACGATGCGCGGGTCCTCGGGGTCAAAACCCAGGCCGACGATGTGCACCGTGGTGTCGATGAAGGTGACGGAGATTTCCACGCCTGTCAGGTAGCCCATGCCCTGTGACTGTGCAGCGGCCTGGGCGCGCTGCTGGCCGCCCAGCTCGTCGTGGTCGGTCAGCGACCACAGGTCCACGCCGTTGGCGCGGGCGCGCTCGGCAAGCGCTTCGGGGGTGAGGGTGCCGTCGGAGACGACGGAGTGGCAGTGCAGATCGGCGTTGGCGGGCATCACAGCGACGATTCTACGGAGCGCACCGGCGCGCGCCCGGCGCGCTTCACTCGGCCGGCGGCTCGGGCCACGGGCGCTGCGGTGCGCGCAGGCCTTCAAAGGCGCGCGCCATCTGCAGCACGCCCAGGTCGTCAAAGCGCTGGCCGGCGATCTGCAGGCCGATCGGCAGGCCGTCGTCGTCGTACCCGGCGTTGACCGAGATGGCGGGTTGCTCGCCCATGTTGAAGGGCACGGTGAAGCCGATGTGTTCCAGCCCACGCAGCGGGTCGTTGGTGGGCGACGCCCAGTCGAAGGGCGCGGGCGGGCAGGGCGCGGTGGGCGACAACACGTAGTCCAGCCCTTGCATGGCCTGGTTGGCGGCGACGCGCGTGGCGTGCGTTTGCGCGTAGGCCTGGAACACTTCGGTGCCACTCATCGCGTCAGCGCTTTCGGCCCAGGTGCGGATGACGGGCAGCACGCTGTCGCGCGCGTTCTCGGTCAGCGCGCGCATGTCGACCAGCGAGCGCATGCGCCAGAAGCGGTCCAGCCCGGCCAGCATGGCGGTCGTCATGAACGGGGCGAGCGGCGTGACGATGGCGCCTTCGGCTTCGAAGCGCTGTGCAGCATCTTCGATGGCCGCGCGGATTGCGGGCGTCACGGGCAGGCCGCAGCCCGCGTCCAGCAGCAAGCCGATGCGCAGGCCGCGCAAAGACTTGGGCTTCTTCCAGACCGCGGCCCAGTCGATGCGCTGGGGCGGCAGGTTCATGCTGTCGCGCGCGTCGGTGCCGCTCAGCACCTGCATCAGCAGGGCGGCGTCGGCCACGTCGCGCGTCATGGGGCCGGCCGCGCGGCCCATGAAGGGCGGATCGATCGGCACACGGCCCAGGCTGGGCTTGAGGCCGACGATGCCGCACCAGCCCGCCGGCAGACGGATCGAGCCGCCGATGTCGGTGCCGATGTGCAGCGGCCCGTAGCCCGCGGCGCAAGCCGCGCCCGCGCCGGCGCTGGAGCCGCCCGGCGTGCGGGACACATCCCACGGGTTGCGCGTGATGCGGTGAAAGGTCGACAGGCCGGACGACAACATGCCGTAGTCCGGCATGGTGGTCTTGCTGATCAGCACGGCGCCGGCTTCGTGCACGCGGGCGGCCGGCGGCGCGTCGGCCGCGGCCGGCACCAGCGGCGTGGCGCGCGTGCCCAGCGGCACCGGGTCGCCTTGCGTGGCGATGTTGTCCTTGATGGTGATCGGCACTCCGTCCAGCGCGCCTATCGGCCGGCGGCGCAGCCAGCGCGCTTCGGACGCGCGGGCCGCCGCCAGTGCGGCGTCGGGCTTGAGCAAATAGGTGGCGTCCAGCGCCGGCTCCCAACGCGCGATCTGCGCCAGCACGTCGCGCAGCACCTCGACGGGTGAAAACGCACGGCGGCGGTAGCCGTCCAGCAGCTCCAGCGCGCTGAGTTGGTGCAAGGAATCGGTCATGGCGATGGCGGTCGTCGAATGGGTGGAACAAGCCGCTGTTTCAAGCAAAATGGGTCGTTGGCCCTAGGGGAATCTGCGCGGCCAGCTATCAAATAAGGAGTATTGATGCGCAGGCGACGGCCTTCGTCACCGCCTGCGCACGGCGCGTCAACTCCAGCCCAGCGTCGACAAGTCGTTGACGAAGATCGGCATGTCCTTCCACAGCCCCGTCACGTTCTTGTTGGCCACCGTGAGCCACTGCGGCTGGTACAGCCAATCGAGCACGGCGTCGTCGGCCAGCATCTTTTGCGCGTCGCCCAGCAGCTTGTTGCGCTCGGTGACGTTGGCGGTGTTCTTGACGCGGCTGTATAGCTCGTTGAATTTCGGGTTGTTGTAACCCCAGTAGTAGTCGGGCTTGGTGAAGTTGTCCAAATCGAACGGTTCGACGTGGCTGATGATCGTCAGGTCGTAGTTGTGCGCACCGCCGTAGGTGTTGGCCAGCCACTGCGCCCATTCCACGTTCTGCACCTTGGCCACGATGCCGACCTTGGCCAGCTGCGACACGATCACCTCGCCGCCCTGGCGCGCGTAGGGGGGCGGCGGCAGCACCAGGCTCAGCTCCAGCGGCGTGGTGACGCCGGATTCTTTCAGCAGCGCCTTGGCCTTGTCGGGGTTGTAGGGGTTGATGGCTGTGGTGTCGACGTAGCCCGGCGCGCCCGGCACGTAGTGGCTGCCGATCGGCACGCCCAGGCCATCGGCGCCGCCAGCGATCACGGCCTTGCGGTCGATCGCGGCGTTGATGGCGCGGCGCACGCGCACGTCGTTCAAAGGCTTCTTGGCGTTGTTGATGGCCAGCACCGTCTTGGCGCGCGAGCCGCTGACGATGCTTTGCAGACGCGGGTTGCGCTTGAACTGTGCGGCCCCGCGCGGCGTGACGCGCACGAAGGCGTCCACGTCGCCCGCCAGCACGGCCGCGACCTGCGCCGCGGGGTCGCTGATGAAGCGGAAGGTGGCGCGCTTGATCTTCAGGCTGCCCGGCGCGCGGTAGCTGGGCGAGGCCTTCAGCACAATCGACGAGCCCTTGGACCAGTTGTCCAGCACGTACGGGCCGGTGCCGACGGGTTTGGTGGCGTTGGTATCGGCGCTCTTGGGCTCGACCATCACGGCGGTGGCCTGGCCCAGGTAGAACAGGAAGTCCGGGTCCGGCTCCTTGTTGACGATGACCACGGTGTGGTCGTCGACCGCGCGCACGCTTTCCATGGCGGCGAAGGTGCGCTTGTCCTTGTTGGTGCTTTTCTCGCCCGCGGCGCGTTCAAAGCTGTACTTCACCGTCTGCGCGTTGAACGGCTCGCCATTGCTGAACTTCACGCCTTTGCGCAGGTAGAAGGTGGTGGTGCGCAGGTCGGGCGACACCTCCCAGCGCTCTGCCAGCAGCGGCGTCACCTTGCCGTCCGACTGGATCTTGGTCAGCGTCTCGAGGATGTTGTACTGCACGACCTCGGCAATGGCCGACGCGGCGCCCGCGGTCGGGTCCAGGCCCGGCGGCTCCAGCGTCATGCCCAGCACGATGCTGTCCTTGCGCGACTGGGCCAGCGCAGGCAGGTGTGCCAGCGCGGCAGCGGCGGGCACGGTCAGGGCGAAATCGCGGCGTTTCATCTCCAGGGCTCTCCTCGTGTGACGGGCAAGTGGGGCGCATGGTAGCGCAGGGCGCTCCGTGTCATTGGCGTTTCATCAATCCCTGCGACAAACGACCGGTGGCGCGCCCTGAGGGGGGAGCGCGGTGTTTTTCGTTCAGCCATGTACAAGAATCTTTGCGCCAGCTTGCTGTGGGTCTGTGGTCTCGCCTGCTCCAGCGCTTTTGCCGCGCCCATCGCCTTCAATGGGTCGTACAACCAGCAGTTCGATACGCTGGCGACCTCCGGATCCGCTAACGCGTGGACCAACGGTGAAACCATCCAGGGCTGGTACCTGTTCAAAAGCGATCTTTCCGCGGTTTCAACCTACCGCGCTGACAGCGGCACTGCCAACAACGGCGCTTTTTACAGCTACGGCAGCAGCGGTGCAACAGAGCGCGCCCTGGGCGGAGTGGGTTCGGGCAATTTCGAAGGCTTCATGGCACTGGCTGCCACCAACGCGACGACCGCCACGATCAATACATTGAACCTGCGCTTTGATGGCGAGCAGTGGCGCAATGGGGGCAATATCAGCGCCCAGACGATGAGGCTGGAGTACGGCATCGGGGACAGCTTTGCCAATGTCACGACGTGGACCCCAGCGGGGGCATCGTTCAATTGGTCGTCCGTCGTCAATGCAGCCAGCGCCGCTGCGGTAGACGGCAACGTCGCGGGTCGCGTGGCGGATGTAGGCGGCGCGCTGAGCAATCTGGACTGGGCACCCGGCGCCACACTGTGGCTGCGCTGGGTCGAAGCCAACGACCCTAGCAATGATCATGGCCTGGCAATCGACAATGTGCGCCTTACCATCGGTGGCGGGGGCGTGGCAGGCGTTTTCACGCCGCCGGCGGGGACGACGTCCGGCAGCTCTGACGCTTCCACCGCGATTGCGTTGGACGCCGATTGGATGGTGGTGGGTGACGACGAGGCGAATGTGCTGCGTGTCTACCCACGTGCCGGCGGCGCGGCGGTGAAGGAGTGGTCGTTTGGCACCCAGTTGGGAATCGGCACGTCGGAGCTGGATCTGGAGGCCAGCACACGCGTCGGCAACCGGCTGTACTTCACGGGTTCTCACAGCAACAAGAAAGACGGCAGCGAAGCAAACAACCGCGAACATCTGTTTGCCGTGGATGTCAGCGGCACCGGCGCAGCCACCACGTTCACATACGTCGCGGAGTACGGCGGCCTGGAGCAAGCACTGGCCGTTTGGGACACCAGCAACGCCCACAGCAAGGGCGCCAACTATTTCGGTCTGGCCGCATCTTCGGCCGGCGGCGTCGTGCCGGAGGCCAGCAACGGCTTCTCGATCGAAGGCTTGGCTGCAACCAGCAGCGGTCAATTGCTGCTGGGCTTCCGCGCACCGCAAGCCAACGCTGCACAGCGCACCAAAGCGTTGCTGATTCCCTTGACCAACCCGGCAGCCGTGTTGACCGGTGCCAACCCGGTCTTCGGTGCGCCGATCGAGCTGGACCTGGGCGGTCGCGGCGTGCGATCGATCGAACGGGCGGACGACGGCAAGTTCCTGATCGTTGCGGGCCCCGCCGGGGCGGCCACCGTTACCAACAGCAGCAGCAACTTCGTGCTGTATGTGTGGGACGGTGCAAGCACGACGGCCCAACGGCTGGACAATGCGCTGGATCCGCTCCTGGCCAGCACCGGTGGCAGCTTTGAGAGCCTGGTCAGTCCTGCCAGCACCGCAGCCGGCACCCGGGTGCAACTGCTGCAGGACAACGGCGACACCGTCTGGCCCGGCCGCACGAAACCGTCTAAGGATCTGCAGCCGGCCGACCAGCAGTTTGTGGGCAACTGGATCACCCTGGGCAACCCGGTGGCGACGGACACCACGCCACCCGTGCTGCAGTCCAGCACACCAGCGGCTGGTGCTACCGGGGTGGACCCTACGGCCAGCATTCAACTGGTGTTCAGCGAAACCGTACGCAACGGTGGCGGATCTTTCGAACTGCGTTCTGGTGGCACCTTGATCTCCACCCTGCCGGCGGGTGACGCGAGCGTGGCCACCTTCAGCGGCAGCACCTTGACCTTGCGCCCCCCCGCGGGGCTCAGCCCCAACACCGCCTACACCCTGGCGGCGGTCGGCTCACCGGTAGTTGACCAGGCTGGCAACGTTTGGGCCAGCAGCAACCTGAGTTTTACCACCGGTGCGCCGGCGCCCGTGATGCGCACGGTGCTGATTTCCGAAGTCAACTCCAACGCCACCCCCGGGGGCGACTTTTTTGAGATCTACAACTACGGCAGCACGTCGGTCAACCTGGCCGACTGGCGCTGGACCGACAATTCGGAAGATTTTTCCAACGGCAAGGTGTTGCCTGCCGGAACGACGCTGGCGCCCGGTAAGGCGCTGGTGATCGCGACCGAAAGTGACGCGCCGGCCTTCTGTGCAGCCTGGGGTCTGGCGGCGTGCGATGGCGTGATCCGCGTGTCCGGGAAGGGCTTGGGCAAAGCGGACGCCGTGCTCTTGTACGACCCCAGCGGACAACTGGTCGCTTCCCTCAACTACGGCACCACGGCGGTCTATGGGGCCAATCCTGCAACCAGTGGAGCGGGGCGTCCCCCGGTTGCCGGCTCCCACGCGGGTCCGGCGTTTGCTCCTGCCGGCAGTTCGGTCAACGATGGCGTGTCCGCCGTTTGGGACGGCCAATCCACCAGCGCACCGCGCTATGTGCCCGCGGCCGTTGGCCAGTTGGGTGGCTTCGCGCAGCCCGGGGCAGCGGCCAACATCGGGTCGCCCGGCGTGTCGGGTGGGACGTCCCCGAGTGCAGGGATCACGCTGATTTCTGCGATCCAAGGACCGGGCGAGGCTTCGCCCAAGGTTGGCGAGTCGGTCACCGTGCGCGCCGTGGTCACCGCGTACCGCCCGGGGCTCAGCGGCTTTTTCCTGCAGGAAGAAGCGGCCGATTCCGATGGCAACGACGCCACGTCCGAGGGCATCTTCGTGTTCTATGGCGGCACGAATCCGGGCGTGACCGACGCTACCGTCGGCCAGTTGGTCGAGCTGAAAGCCGTGGTGGGCGAGTACCGCAATCAGACCCAGTTGGCCAACGTGACAGGCTTTGAAGTCAAAGGCCCTGCGGCGTTGCCCAACCCCGTGGTGTTGACGCTGCCTGTGACCGACATGGCGGTTCTGGAGCGCTACGAGGGCATGCGTGTCGAGGTGCGCCCTGCCAGCGGGCAGCTGGTCGTGACCGACACCCAAACGCTGGGCCGTTACGGCACCGTGACACTCAGCGTCGGCCAGCCACAGGTGCAGTTCACGGAAACGAACGCGCCCAGTGCCAGCGGTTTTGAGGCCTTCGTCAAAGCCACCCAGCGCGGCCAGATCATCCTGGACGACGGCATCAGCGCGCAGAATCCGCCCACGGTGTACGGCCGCAACGGCCAGCCGCTGTCGGCCAGCAACACCTTGCGCGCCGGTGACGCGGTGAACAGCGTGGTGGGCGTGCTCGATCAGTTCGTGGACTCTGCCGCCGCAGTGCATGAAACCAGCTACCGCGTCCAGCCAACGGTTGCGCCCAACTTCAGCGGTCCCGAGCGCCCGACGGCGGCGGACTTCAAGGCTGCGGTGGGGGCGGCCGGCCTGAAGATCGCTTCCGCCAACGTGCTGAACTATTTCAACGTGACCGGCGCGACCAGCGGCCCATCGCAAGTCATGTTCACCACGCCGCTGGGGAATCAGCAGGGCATTCGCGGCGCCAATAACGCGCAGGAGCTGGAACGCCAGCGCGCGAAGATCGTCGCCAACCTGGTGGGGCTGGACGCCGATATCTACGGCCTGATGGAAGTGCAGAACAATGGCTCCGGCCCCTCTGGCGCGCTGAAAGACCTGACCGATGCGCTCAACGCCAGCTCCGACAAACCCGCCGGAGCGCGCTACGACTACGTGAAGGCGCCGTTCAAGGAAGGTGCGGCCGAGGTGGCAGGCGCCGGGACCGATGCTATTACCGTGGCCATCATCTACCGCGCTGACCGTGTTCAACCCGCGGGCATGGCGGCCGTGGCCAGCCCGGTGACGTACCCGGCCTTCAGCGCCACCGGCGGCAGCCGCGTGCCTGTGGCACAGACCTTCGCTGTGCCGGTGGGTGGGGGCATGACCGACCAGATCACGGTCGTGGTCAACCACTTCAAGTCCAAGGGCACCGTGCTTGCCAGCCCTGGCAACGCCGACCAAGGGGATGGTCAGGGCGCCAACAACGCCGCACGCGTCATGGCGGCCAATCAGCTCAAGAGCTGGCTGGATACCAACCCCACCGGGGCCACCGTCAGTAACTTGGTGCTTGTGGGCGACTTCAACGCCTACGGCAAAGAGCAGCCCATCACCACGCTGGAGGGCCATGGCTTCGTCAAGGTCAGCCAGGGTGATTCCTATTCGTTTGACGGCCTGTGGGGGTCGCTGGACCACATCTTCGTCAGCGCGGCTTTGCAAGCGCGCGTGGGCAAGGTGGCCAAGTGGGCGATCAACGCGCAAGAGCCGGTTGCGCTGGACTACAACACCGAATTCAACAAACCGGCCAGCTTCTACGCGGCCACGCCTTACCGGTCCAGCGACCACAACCCCATCGTGCTGGGGCTGCTGCTGGGCAATCAACCGCCTGCGATTTCGGGTATCCCGGCTGCGCCGCGCACAGTCGTCGCCGGCCAGGCTTTTGGCCTGGACGGGGTGACCGTGTCCGATCCGGAAGGCGGTACGTTGACGCTGACGATCGCCGCGAGCAACGCGCGGCTGTTGGGTCTGATCGACGCCGATGCGGCCCAGCCGGGCCTGCAGTTGACCGGCACGCCGACCCAGATCAATGCGCTGTTGGCCCAAGCCGCGGTCATTGCCGATGGGACCGGTGCCGAGCTGACGTTCACCCTGACGGACGGCGCCACGGCACCTGTCGTGGCAAAAATGGCGTTCAACGTGACGCCCGCAGGCACCGTGGATCCGTCCAACCAGTTCAACCTGGGCATCCCGGGTCAGCAGGCGGTGACAGGCACGGTCACTGGCGGTGGCGCGACTTGCCGCGTGGTGCCGTCGCCGCAGGTGGTCACGCCAGGCGCCGCCGGTGCTCAGGGCCTGCCTCGACCCAACGCGAGCCTGCCGTATGGGATGTTCTCGCTCAAGACGCAGAACTGCGACAAGGGCGCGATGGTGACGGTCAAGCTCACCTTCCCGGTCGCGCTGCCGACCGATGCCGAGTACTGGAAGTGGGGTAGGAGCGCGGCCAACACCAGCGCGCACTGGTACCCGTTGCCGGCCAGCATCCTGGGCAACACCGTCACTTTTGCTCTGCGCGACGGCGGCCTCGGCGATGACGACCTGAGTGCCGACGGCAACATCGTCGATCCGGGCGCACTGGTGGTGGCGGCTGCCGTTGGACCGACGCCGGTGCCAACCTTGGGGCAGTGGGGGCTGCTGCTGCTGGCGCTGTGCTTAACTGGCTTGGCCCGAAAGGGCTATGCGGGGACGGCCCGCCGCCGCTGACGCACAAGGGCTGCACAAGTGTGCGCCGCGCTCGCGGTGCACGCTCAGCGTGGAGGGTGAAGCGCAGGCACAGACGCAAGCAGCGCCCGCGTGTAATCGTGCTGCGGCGTGCTGAGCACCTGCCGCACCGGCCCGTGCTCGACGATCAGGCCGCCTTTCATCACCGCGACGTCGGCGCAGAGGTGGCTGACCACGGCCAGGTCGTGGCTGATGAAGAGGAAGGTCACCCCCTGCTGGTCGCGCAGGTCGGCCATCAGGTTGAGCACCTGCGCCTGGACCGACACGTCCAGCGCACTCACGGCTTCGTCGGCGACGATGAGCTTGGGCCGCGTGATCAGCGCGCGGGCGATGGCGATGCGTTGGCGCTGGCCGCCAGAGAATTCGTGCGGGTACTTGTCCAGCGCGTCGGTGCGCAGGCCGACGGCGGTGAGGGCTTCGGCCGCGCGTTCGCGCTGCTGGGTGCGGGAGGCGCGCTCCAGCGCCGCCGCTGGCTCGGCCACCGTGCGCCAGATGGGGCGGCGCGGGTCGAGCGAGCCATACGGGTCCTGGAACACCATCTGGAAGTCGCGCCGCGCAGCCCGCAGGGCCGCGGGCGAGAGCGCATTCACGTTCTGGCCTTCAAACAGCACTTCGCCCGAAGTCGGTGCCTCCAGCGCCATCGCCAGCCGCGCCAGCGTGCTCTTGCCCGACCCCGATTCGCCGACGATGCCCATGCTGCGCCCGGCCGTCACCTGCAGCGACACGCCACGCAGCGCCTGCACCGCGCCCGGCGCCTTGAACAGCGATTCGCGCGGCAAAGGGTAATCGCGCGTCACATCGCGCAATTCAAGCAAAAAATGGTTCTTGCCCGTGTCCATCATGCGCGGCCAGCTACGGTTTCAGGAGCATGCAACACCACTTCGGGGCGACTGCAGCGGAAGCTGTGGCTGCCTTCCAGGCGCACTTCCGGCGGATCGACGGTCGCGCACGCCGCGTCGGTGAACGCGCAGCGCCCGGCAAAGGGACAGCCGGTTGGCATGGCGAACAAGTCGGGCACGGTGCCGGGGATGGTGGGCAGGCGTTCGCTGCGGTGTGCCACCAAGCGCTGCGCCAGGCTGGGCCGCGCCGCCAGCAGGCCGCGTGTGTAGGGGTGGGCCGGGTGCGCAAACACGGCATCGGCCGGCCCGCGTTCGACCACGCTGCCACCGTACATCACCAGCATGCGGCGCACGTTTTGCGCGATCAGGCCCAGGTCGTGCGATATCAAGATCAGCGCCATGCCGCGTTCGGCCACCAGCTCGGCGATCAGCTGCAGGATCTGCTTTTGCACCGTGACGTCCAGCGCCGTCGTCGGCTCGTCGGCGATCAGCACGTCGGGTGCGCAGGCCAGGGCCATGGCGATCATGATGCGCTGGCGCTGGCCGCCTGAAAATTGGTGGGGGTAGCTGTCAAAGCGGCGCGCCGGGTCGGGAATACCCACGCGCTCCAGCAGCGCCAGGGCCCGCGCGCGCGCCTCGGCCAGCGGCAGGCGCTGGTGCAGGCGCAGCGGCTCCATCACCTGGTGGCCAATGCGGTGCACGGGGTTCAACGCCGTCATCGGCTCCTGAAAGATCATGGCGATGCGGGCCCCGCGGATGGCGCGCCAGTCGCGGTCGCGCAGGCCAACCAGTTCTTGCCCGTCCAGCGTCAGGCTGCCGCTGACAGTAGCGTTGTCGGGCGCCAGGCCCATCAGCGCCAGTGCCGTCATCGACTTGCCGCAGCCCGATTCGCCGATCAGGCCGAGCATGTCGCCGCGCTCCAGCGTGAAGCTCATGTCGCGCACCGCCGGCGCGCTGCCTTGGTGGTTGTGCAGGTCGACGCGCAGGCCGCGCGCTTCAAGCAAGGGCATGCGCTTTAGCTCCGGCGGTTCAGACGCGGGTCGAGCACGTCGCGCAGCCCGTCGCCCAGCAGGTTGAGGCCCAACACCGACAGGGCGATCGCCACGCCCGGCCAGACGGCGAGCAGGGGCGCGTCAAACATCAGCGTTTGCGCTTCGGCCAGCATGCGGCCCCAGCTGGGCTGCGGCGGCTGCGTGCCCAGGCCCAGGTAGGACAGCGCGGCTTCGGCGAGGATGGCGACAGCAAAGCGGATGGTGGCCTGCACGATCAGCACCGCCAGGATGTTGGGCAGCACATGCTCGAAGGTGATGGCCCATGGGCCCTTGCCGCAGGCGCGAGCGGCCAGCACGTAGTCACGGCTCCACACCGCGTTGGCGGCGGCGCGGGTGATGCGCGCAAAGGTCGGGATGTTGTAGATGCCGATGGCGATGATCGCGTTGACGATGCCCGGCCCGTACACGGCGGTGAGCATGATGGCCGACAGGATGGCCGGGAAGGCAAAGCCGAAGTCGGACACGCGCATGATGGCTTCTTCGACCCAGCCGCGCTGCGCGGCCGCCAGCAGGCCCAGCGCCGTGCCGATGACCAGACCGATGCCCACGGCGATGACGCCGACCAGGATCGAGGCGCGCGCGCCCACCAACAGCAGCGACACCACGTCACGCCCGTAAGCGTCGGTGCCCAGCCAGTGCCGCGCGGACGGCGGCAGCAGCTTGTCGTCCATCACGACGTCGAAGACGGAGTAGGGCGTCCACAGGTAGGACAGCGCGGCCGTGGCCAGCAGCAACAGCGTCAGCACGCCGCCGATGACAAAGCCCGGGTGGCGGCGCGCGCGCTGCCAGAAATCCGGTGCGGCGCGGGTGACGGTGGCGGGCAGGGCGGTGCTGTTCATGCCCGTTGTGTCCCTGGGTTGAAACGGTCGGATTTCAAGCCAAATCGCCCTCTGGCCCTACAGCAGATTGCGCAGCCAGCTATCAAAAGTGTAGTGAATGCGGTGGACGACATGCTCAGATCTCGCTCGCTTTCACGCGCGGGTCGATCACCGCGTACAGCACGTCCACCACGAAGTTGACCATCACGACCATGGCCGCCAGCAGCATCACGCAGTTGCGCACCACGACCACGTCGCGGTTGGCGATGCTCTGGAAGATCAGGCGGCCCAGGCCGGGCAGGTAGAACACGTTTTCGACCACGATGGTGCCGGCCAGCAGTTCGGCAAATTGCAGGCCCATGACGGTGATCACCGGGATCATGGCGTTGCGCAGCACGTGGCCCCAGAGCGCGGCACGCTGCGACAGGCCTTTGGCGCGCGCGGTGCGCACGAAGTCTTCGCGCAGCACCTCCAGCACGGCCGAACGGGTGAAGCGCGCCAGGATCGCTGCCTGCACCACGGCCAGGGCCACGGCCGGCAGGATCAGCGCCTTCAAGCCTTCCCACAGGCCGGCCCACACACCGTCGTCGAAATACCAGCCGTCAAAGCCGCCGGCGGAAAACCATTGCAGCTTGACCGAAAACAGCAGGATCAGCAGCATCGCGAACCAGAAGTTGGGGATGGCGATGCCGATCTGCGCCAGGCTCATCAAGCCCACGTCGCCCGCCCGGTTGTGGTGCGACGCGGCGTACACGCCGGCCAGCAGCGCCAGCACGGTGGTCAGCGCCATCGCCATCACCGCCAGCGGCACCGTGAGCTGCAGGCGTTCGCCAATCAGCTCAACCACCGGCGTGCCGTAGGTGTAGGAATTGCCCATGTCGCCATGCAGTAGGCCGCGCAGCCATTCGCCGTAGCGCTGGGCGGCCGGGCGGTCCAGGCCCAGCTCGGTCGCCTTGGCGGCCACGGCGGCCGGGTCGGCGTCGGGGCCCATCAGGACCTGAGCGGCGTTGCCGGGCAGCACTTCCAGCACGCCAAACACGATCACGCTGGTCACCAACAAGGTGGCGATCAGCGTGAGGATGCGCTTGAAGAGGAAAAGGCTCATGCGGCGGCGTCGGGTGTGGCGGCATTATCAGCACAAAGCTTGCGGCATTCGGCCACTGCCAATGGGTGGTTGCGTGCGGCGGCGGATAATTCAGGCTTGCTTTGCCGGAGAGTGAACCCATGGCGCTGATGATCACCGACGAGTGCATCAACTGCGACGTCTGCGAACCCGAATGCCCCAACGAGGCGATCTCGATGGGCGAAGAGATCTACGTCATCGACCCCGCTAAGTGCACCGAATGCGTTGGCCATTTTGGCGAGCCGCAGTGTGTGCAGGTGTGCCCGGTGGAATGCATCCCGGTCAACCCCGAGCACGTCGAGACCCAGGAAATCCTGTGGGTCAAGTACCGCAGGCTGGTCGGGGTGAAGGGCTGAGGCCGCCCGCGCTCAGCCGGCGTTGCTGGGGTCGTCACCGCCGGTTTTTTCGGCCTTTTGCTCGGGCGACGGCGGTTCCTTGCGCGGCGGCTTCGGACGTGGCGGTTTGGCGGTGTGAATGATTTGCGTGGCTTTGGTCATGTCGCCGCGCACCAGATCGGGGAAGGCCTTCACGGCGCGGTCGATGGTTTGCTCGATCCCGATCATTTCGTCCTCGGGCGGGCGGCGCAGCACCCAGCCCACGACCTCAGACCGGTTGCCCGGGTGGCCGATGCCGATGCGCAGGCGCCAGTAGTCGGTCGCCCCCAGCTGCGCGTGGATGTCGCGCAAGCCGTTGTGGCCGGCGTGGCCGCCGCCTTGCTTGAGCTTGGCCTCGCCAGCAGGCAGGTCCAGTTCGTCGTGCGCCACCAGAATCTCCTCGGGCGCGATCTTGTAAAAGCGCGCCAATGCGGCGACCGACTTGCCCGACAGGTTCATGAAGGTCTGTGGTTCGAGCAGCCACACCGTTTGCCCGCCGACCGTGGTGCGCGCCACCAGGCCGTGGTAGCCGCGCTCGGCCACCAGGCGCACACCCAGCGCGTGGGCCACGTTGTCGATCCACCAGAAACCGGCGTTGTGGCGGGTGGTTTCGTATTCGGGCCCCGGGTTGCCCAGGCCCACGAAGAGTTTGATCATGCAAGGATTATCTGTGCTAGGGCGGTGCAGTATCAGCGGACTCAGCACCCAAGAAAAACGGCCCGCACGTGGCGGGCCGTTGGAGCGGAGCGGTGCAGGGCCCACACGGGGCGCCTGTGCCGCCAGCGCTGAAGCGAAGAAGGCTTACTTCTTGTCGCCTTCGGCAGCGGGCGCGTCTGCGGCCGGGGCGGCAGCGGCGTCGGCTTCGGGCTCGGCAGCAGCCGGCATCACCACGGACACCAGCACGGTGTCTTCGGCGCTGTGGCCGTGCAGAACGGCTTCCACGCCCTTGGGCAGGGTGATGTCCTTGAGCGTCAGGGTCTGGCCCTTTTCCAGCTTGGACAGGTCGACCTCGATGGCTTCTGGCAGGTCAGCCGGCAGGCAGGTCACGGACAGTTCGGTCAGGATGTGGTTGACCAGGGCCTTGTCGGTCTTGACGGCGTTGGACTCTTCCTCGCCCACATAGCGCAGCGGCACCTTCATGTGGATCTTCTGCTTGGCCGACACGCGCTGGAAGTCGATGTGCAGCACTTGCTGGCGGAACGGGTGGACCTGCAGATCGCGCAGCAGCACTTTGCTGGACTTACCACCGAGGTCCATGTCCAGGATGGACGAGTGGAAGGCTTCTTTCTTCAGTGCTTGCCACAGGGCGTTGTGGTCCAGCTCGATCAGCTGGGGCTCGCCCTCACCACCATAAACAATGCCAGGCACCTTGCCAGCATTGCGCAGACGGCGGCTCGCACCCGTACCCTGCTTTGCGCGCTCAAAAGCGACGAATTTCATGTGATTACTCCTGATGGGGCCGACCGCGACCAGTGCGACCCCGATTGAAAAAGCCGCGCTGCCGGACATCGGCGCGCGGCGCTTGCCGTTCGCTCAGAACAGGTTTTCCTGCTCCTGGAACAAGCTCATCACCGACTCGCCGCGGGCAATGCGCTGAATCGTCTGTGCGATCAGCGGTGCCACGGAGAGTTGGCGAATCTTGGCGCATTGCGACGCAGCGTCGCTCAGCGGAATGGTGTTGGTCACGACCACTTCGTCCAGGGCAGAGCCCTGGGCGATGCGCTCGATGGCTGGGCCCGAGAAGATCGGATGCGTGCAGTAGGCGTACACCTTCTTGGCGCCACGCTCTTTCAGCACTTCGGCGGCTTTGACCAGCGTGCCGGCGGTGTCGATCATGTCGTCCATGATCACGCAGTTGCGGCCTTCGATCTCGCCGATGACGTTCATCACCTCGCTCACGTTCGCCTTGGGGCGGCGCTTGTCGATGATGGCCAGGTCGCAGCCGAGCTGCTTGGCCAGCGCGCGCGCGCGCACCACGCCACCGACGTCGGGGCTGACGACGATGAGGTCGTCGTAGTTTTTCAGGCGCAGATCGCCCAGCAGCACCGGCGATGCGTAGATGTTGTCGACTGGGATGTCGAAGAAGCCCTGGATCTGGTCGGCGTGCAGGTCCATGGTCAGCACGCTGTTGACGCCGACGGTCTGCAGCAGGTTGGCGACCACCTTGGCCGAGATTGGCACGCGGGTGGACCGCGGGCGGCGGTCCTGGCGGGCGTAGCCGAAATAGGGGATGACGGCGCAGATGCGTTCGACCGACGCGCGCTTGAGCGCATCGACCATGATCAGCAGTTCCATCAGGTTTTCGTTGGTCGGGGCGCAGGTGGACTGCACCACGAAAACGTCGCGGGCGCGCACGTTCTGCTTGAGTTCGACCGTGACTTCACCGTCCGAGAAGCGGCCCACATCGGCGGCGCCCAGGCCAATACCGAGGTTACTGGCGATTTCGGCCGCGAGTGCCGGGTTCGCGTTGCCCGTGAATACCAGAAAGTCAGGATGGGTAGGGGGCTGCATGAGCTTTCCGGCAGGTCGCTGAAACGGTGGGCAGATACGGCATCGCCGGTGCGCTGCGGCGGGCGCTTGCCGCACGCGCTGGCGAAATGGTTTGGCAGGGGAGGAAGGACTCGAACCCTCGCATGCCGGAATCAAAATCCGGTGCCTTGACCAACTTGGCGACTCCCCTACACCGGTCGTTGTTTCGGATACTGCTGAAACAACCACCTTCAATCGTCGCTAGAAGCCCATCCGACCAGCGGATGAAACTCCAGATTGCTGCAAACGCGAACTTGCCAGTCGGTTGGTACCTCAATCGCCAGGTTTTTGACCTGAACCGCATGGGGTAAAACCGCAAACACCGCGCTGCCTGAACCCGTCATTTTGCCCGAAAGGCCGTGGTGCTTCAAAAGCGCCACCGCTTCGGAAACCTGCGGGCAAAGCCCCTCGGCGACCGGTTGCAGGTCATTGCGGCCAAAGCCGTAAGCATCTGCAGCAAAGCCTAAGATTGTAGCAGGCTTTGAATCGCGGGTCAGGTCATCTGCGCGAAATATTTCGCCAGTGTCGAGCCCTTGAGGCGGTTTGACCACAGCGAACCGAGCAGGCGCCAGCGCCAGCGGGGTGATCTGCTCGCCCACGCCTTCAACCCAGGCGTGGCCGCCAGACAGGAAGAACGGCACATCCGCGCCGAGCGAAAGCCCGATCTCGGCCAGTTGCGCGCGCGTCAGCTTCAGATCCCACAAACGGTTGAGGGCCAGCAAGGTGCTGGCCGCATCGGACGAGCCGCCGCCCATGCCGGCTTGCGCGGGAATGCGCTTGTCGATCGCGATGTGTGCGCCCTGGCGCGCGTGCGTGGCCTGCTGCAGAGCACGCGCGGCACGCAGGATCAGGTCATCGGCGGGCAGGGCGGTGCCGAGGTCTTTGCGGGAGACAGATCCGCCGTCACGCAGTTCAAAGTGCAGGGTGTCGCACCAGTCGATGAGCATGAACGCCGATTGCAGCAAATGGTAGCCATCGTCACGGCGCCCGGTGATGTGCAGGAACAGGTTCAGCTTGGCCGGCGCTGGCACGTCGTAAAGCGCGCGCATGCTCAGCGGTCAAGGACGATGCGCAATTCAGCCGTGGGCAAGGGCATTTGGCGTTGGGCGCTGAGGCGGCCTGCAGAGAGTTGGCTGAGATCGGCTTGCCAGCCCGTCACCTCTTCGCGCTGGCCGCGCAGCCAGGCAAACAGCGCGCGCACGGGGATGGGCGCGCCCGTCACCTCGGCGGCCAGCGCTTCGACCGAGTCGAACTGGCGAACCTGCTCGCCCTGGCGCAGGAGCGCTTGCCCCGGCTGCCACTGCATGAATGCGAGGATGCTGCCAAGCGGCGAGGTCAGGCGCAGCTCACCCGCGTCGGGCTGGCCGTTGAGCTCGAAGCCGGCCGAAAACGACTTCGGGGGCTCGGACGCGACGTTCAGGGCCAGGCGGCCGCTCCAATGATGGGTTTCTGCATCCGATGCGGCTCCGCCCCTAGTGTTGGTTGCGCAGCCAGCTACTAAAAATGTAGCGAATAGCGCGAGAGCAGCGCGGCGCGTTGCCTGGGGCGACGCGGCTCCCAGGCCGGTTGCCAGGTGGCTCACGGTGTCACCTTGAAGCGCTTGAGCGTTTTGAGCAGCGTTTCGTTTTCGGGGTTCTGGCGCTGTCCGTCGCGCCAGACCTTGCGCGCGCCCTCGCGATCGCCCGAGGCCCAGAGTACTTCGCCCAGATGCGCGGCGACCTCGGCGTCAGGGCGCATCTTCATGGCCTGCTCCAGGATCTTGCGGGCTTCTTGTACGCGGCCCATCTTGAATTCGACCCAGCCCAGGCTGTCGAGGATGTAGCCATCATCGGGCACCAGCTGGACGGCTTTTTCGATCAGCTGCTTGGCTTCGGGCAGGCGCAGGCCCCGATCGGCCAGCGAATAGCCGAGCGCGTTGTAGGCCTGCGCAGCTTCTGGGTTGATCTCGATGAGCTGGCGCAGCAGGCGCTCCATTTCCTTGACGTCGCCCGCGCGTTCGGCGGCCATGGCGGTGTCGTACAGCAGGCCTTCGTCGTCCGGGTCCTTCTTCAGCTCGTCGGCCAGCAGCCGGTAGGCGGCATCGGGTTGCTGGTGGTCACGCAGCAACTGCGCTTCGGCCTGGATCTTCAGGCGCGCGTCGTCTGGCGCCCTTTCGGGGGCAGATTGAATGGCGCGCCGCGCGGCGTCCATCTGGCCTTGGCGGGCCAGCACCTCGGCGCGGCGCACCTGTACCGCCAGGGCCTGCTCGGGCGATTCGACGGATGCCAGCAGCGTTTCAGCGCGGGCCAGATCGCCACGGCGCTCGGCGACGCGGGCCAGCATCATGCGCGCCTGATCGCGGCCCGTGCGGCGGTCGACGCCGGTTTCGCTCGCGGGCTGTTGGGTCAGGTCCAGGTAACGCTGCAGCGACGCTTCGGCCTGCGGGTACTGGCGCTCATCGGCGAACAACGCGCCTTGAACCAGCCACGCGTCCGGGGCGTTGGGCGCCTGTTGCGTCAAGCGGGCCAGTTCGGTGTGGGCGTCGGCGTTGCGGCCCAGCTCGACCAGCGCGCGTGCGTAGGCGATGTTCACCTCGGGCTTGGCGCTGCCGCTGACCAGGTACCGTTTGACCATGGCCTCTGCGTTGGCTTCGCCCGCGCCCATCAGCTGCAAGGCGAGCAAGGCCGGCCATTCCGACTGTACGTTCGCGCTTTGACCCAGGGTGGCGGCCGACAGCGCGCCGGTCTTGTCGCCCGCCTGCAGGCGCAAGCGCCCGATCGAGGTCCAAGCGGCAGGGGCCAACGTCGGGTCTTTGAGGGCATCACCCAGGGCGCGCTCAGCCACCGCAGCGGCTTCGGCCTTGTTGGGCACGCGCTGGTAGATGGCGGGCAGGGCGGTGATGAAGTTGACGCGCTCTTCCGCCGGTAGTGTGGTGATGAAACGGCGCACGGCGTCTTCGGTTTCGGCGATGCGGCCCAGTACGACCAGCACTTGCAGCTCGTACTGCCCGGCTGCCACCGACTTGGGGTAGGCCTGGCGCCAGGCGCGCGTGGCCTCCAGTGCCGCCGGGCCGGAGCGCGACTGCACCGCCAGTTCCGCGGCGCGCTTGAAAAGCGATTCGTCGTTGGTGCGACGCGCCGCGTCCAGCATGAGGGCGGTGGCCGATTGGGCGTCACCGCGCTGGAACGACAGCTCGCCGAGCAGCAACTCGTACATGAGCCGCGCCGTCATGGCCGACTGAGCGGGGGGCGTCGATGGGGTTTCGGCCTTGGCTGGCGCAGTGGGCGCCACCGGGGTTTGAGAGAGGGCGACACAGCTGACACTGGCCAGCGCCCAGGCGGCCAGTACACGCGGCAATTGCTTCATCGACCCATAATAATCCATGCTTTTGAACCCGATGGGCCCGTATGCCGGAATTGCCTGAGGTGGAAGTCACGCGCCGCGGTGTCGACCAGCGCCTGCTTGGTGCGCGCGTCCTCGCGGTGCGCCTGGGCTTGCCGCTGCGCTGGCCGCTGGGCATCGCGCCAGAAGCGCTGATTGGGCGCACCGTTCGCTCGGTCGGGCGACGGGGGAAGTACCTGCTGCTGCACTTCGATGAGGGCGTCCTGCTGATCCATCTGGGGATGTCGGGCAGCCTGAGCGTTCGCGAAAATCCGCCGGCGCCGCAGGTGCATGACCACTTTGATCTGGTCACCACGCAGGGCGTCTTGCGCCTGAATGACCCCAGGCGCTTCGGCGCGGTGGTGTGGTCGGACAGCGTGGACGACGAGCCGGCGCGCAAGCTTTTGAGCAAGCTGGGCATGGAACCCCTTGGCGACAGCTTTGATGCGGAGGCGTTTCACCAGGGGCTGCGGCGACGCCAGGCGCCCATTAAGCAAGTGCTGCTGGCGGGGGAAGTGGTGGTGGGCGTGGGGAACATTTACGCTTCCGAGGCCTTGTTCGGAGCCGGCATTCGGCCCACCGTGAAAGCCAGCCGCTTGTCCCGGCCCCGCACCGACCGTCTGCGCGAGGTGGTGCGCACGGTGCTGCAACGCGCCGTGGATCAGGGCGGTACCACGCTGCGCAACTATTCCAGCGCCGTTGGCGAAGCGGGTCAGTTCCAGGCGGAAGCCGCGGTTTACGGCCGCGAAGGGCAGCCTTGCAGGACATGCGGTGCGACCATCCGACAGATTCGGCAGGGTCAGCGGTCCACTTTTTTCTGCCCGGTGTGCCAGAAGCCATGAACCCGGGCTGACTTATCTCCATCCCTCAGGGCGCTCGCCCAACCTGTGCATACCCCGGTGTAACATGCGTTCATACCAGCGGGGACGGCAACTGTGACGGGTTTCAACGAGCATTTTGACAGGCACGGCGCGTGGCGCCGCGAGATGGGCCTGCGTGTCAAAGTGCTGGGCGACTGGCTGAAAGAGCACGATCTGGTGGACGATGGCGCGGACGAGCGGCTGCACAGCCTGAGCGACCGCCTGCAAACGGATAAGGTCATGGTCGCCTTCGTCGCGGAGTTTTCCCGCGGCAAGTCGGAGCTGATCAATGCGGTGTTCTTCGCCGCCTACGGGCGTCGCATCATGCCCGCCAGCGCGGGCCGCACCACGATGTGCCCCACGGAGTTGGGTTACGACCCGGCCCTGCCGCCGTGTCTGAGACTGCTGCCGATCGAGACGCGGCTGGAGTCGCAGGCGTTGATGGAATGGCGCTTGGCGCCCGAGCACTGGACACGCGTCGACCTGAATGTCGATGACCCCGACCAATTGGCGGGCGCGATGGAGAAGGTGTCCGAAGTCCTGTACGTGTCCAAGGACGAAGCGCGTGAACTCGGCTTCTGGCACGACGAGCGCCCGGAAGACAACCCGCCGGTTGACCCGCAAGGCATGGTGGAGGTACCACGCTGGCGCCACGCGCTGATCAACATGGCCCACCCCTTGTTGAAGCAGGGTCTGGTGGTGCTGGACACGCCGGGCCTGAACGCGATCGGCGCCGAGCCCGAGTTGACCGTCAGCCTGATCCCGCAAGCGCAGGCGGTCGTGTTTGTGCTGGGCGCCGACACCGGCGTAACGCGCTCGGACCTGTCGATCTGGCGCGAGCATCTGGCCACGCTGGAGGCGTCGTCGGCGACGCGCTTCGTTGTGCTGAACAAGATCGACACGCTGTGGGACGAGCTCAGCACGCCGGCCCAGGTGTGGGCGCAGGTAGAGCGCCAGCGGACAGAAACAGCGCGCACGCTGGAGTTGCCCGTCGAGCAGGTACTGGCCCTTTCCGCGCAGAAAGGTTTGCTGGCCAAGGTGCGTGGGGACAATGGCTTGTTGAACGACAGCCACCTGCCCGATTTCGAGCGGCTGTTGGGCGCGCAGGTGCTGGGCGCGCGTCAAGCCATGTTGTCATCAGCCATCGCCAATGTGGTGGGCCAGTTGCAGGTGCAGGCCAGCCGAACGCTGGGAGTGCGGCGGCGCGAATTGTCGGAACAGCTGCTGGAACTCAAAGGCCTGCGCGGCAAGAACCACACGGTGATTCGCCAGATGCGTTTGCGCGTCGAAAAGGAAAAGGCCGATTTCGATCGCAGCGCAGCCAGTGTGCTGACCGTGAGGTCGGTGCACATGAAGCTGCTTCGCGACGTGTTCAAGCTGCTGGGCAGTTCGTCCATCAAGCGGTCGCTGGCCGAGCTGAACACGATGCTGCGAGAACCGGGGCTTAAGCTGGGCGTCAAGAAAGCGTACGGCCGTGGCTTTGACAACTTGCGAGACGTGCTGCGTCAAGTGCAGACCCTGGAGAACGACATCCAGGCCATGCTAACGGCATCGTTCCGGCAGCTGAATACCGAGCATGGTTTTTCCTTGCAGGCCACGCCGCCGCCCGATACCCAGCGATTCCTCGAAGATTTGACCGCGGTTGAGCGCAGCCATCTACAGTACCTCGGTGTCGGCAACATGGTGCAACTGTCGCGCAAGGAGTTTGCTGAAAAGCTGCTGCGCGCGTTGGTCGCCAGGGTGCGGTCAATTTTTGAGACCGCTTTGGGCGAGCTTGAGCTGTGGAACAAATCGCTGTCCAGCCAGCTGGATACCCAACTGCGTGAACGGCGCAAGGCGTTTGGGCGCCGGATCGAGGCCATTCGCCGTATACAGGACGCGGCGGGCGGATTGGATGGTCGTATCGATGAGATTGACAGTGCGGACGCTCAGCTGCTTTCCGTTCAGAGTCGCCTGGATGCCCTGACGCGCGAGCTGGCATCGCCCAAGGCAGCGCACACCGCGGGCGAACAACAGCGTGAATCGGTCGAAGCCTGAAGGGGGCGCGGCATTGTCGGAAAGCGATCTGGCCGGGGAAGTGATCGCGTGGCAGGCACATGCAGGCAGACATGGCTTGCCTTGGCAGAAAACACGCGACCCGTACAGGGTGTGGTTGTCGGAGGTGATGCTTCAACAGACGCAGGTCAGCACCGTGCTGGACTATTACCCGCGTTTTCTGGCACGGTTCCCCGACGTTCGCCATCTTGCAGGGGCGCCGCTCGAAGAAGTCCTCGGTCTATGGAGTGGACTGGGCTACTACTCCCGCGCGCGCAACCTCCACCGCTGCGCTGGGGTGGTCATGTCTGACCATGGCGGAGAATTCCCCCGAACTGCTGCGGCACTGAGTGCCTTGCCCGGGATCGGCAGGTCGACTGCGGCGGCCATTGCCGCCTTCTGTTTTGGCGAGCGCGCTGCGATTTTGGACGGTAACGTCAAACGTGTGCTGACGCGCTTCTGGGGTGTGACCGACGACATGAGCGCCGTGGCGAACGAACGGGCGCTGTGGGAGCGCGCAGAAGCGGCTCTGCCTCACGACGATCTCACCCACACCATGCCGGCCTACACACAAGGTTTGATGGATTTGGGCGCTACCGTGTGCACACGTTCGCGCCCCTCGTGCGTCGCTTGTCCGTTGGCGTTGAAATGTGTGGCTAGGCAGCAGGGGGCGCCGGAGCGCTACCCCGTCAAGACGAAGAAGATTCGCCGCAGCCAGCAGACCCTGTGGCTGCTCCACGCGAAGGACGATGCGGAGCGCGTCTGGCTGATCCAACGCCCGGTGCAAGGCATATGGGCGGCATTGCATTGTCTGCCGGCGTTTGAAGCGCGGGACGATCTGCTGGCCGCGCTGCCCGCGTCGGCGCAGGTGTCGTTGATCGAGCACGACCCCGTGAAGCACGTGTTGACCCACAGAGATTTGGATCTGCACTACGTGACGGTTGAGGGGGCGCAGCCGCTCATCTCGTCAGACGAGGCAGGCGCCTGGTACACCGCATCCACTTGGTCCGCGCTGGGTCTTCCGGCGCCGATTCGCAAATTCCTGTCAGCGACGGCTTCAGTGCAAGCGACGCTCTTCACAGACCATCCAGCTCGCGGTGTCGACGCAGGCTGAACCAGTCTGCGCTGAAACGTTCCGCCAGCTTCTCGACCAGGTACACCGAACGGTGCTGACCTCCGGTGCAACCGATGGCAACGGTGACATAGCTGCGGTGGTCGCGTGCCATGGCGGGGAGCCAATGGCGCAAGAACGCTGAAATATCGTTCAACATGCGTTGAGCATCCGGCTGAGCGTCGAGGAAATCGATCACCGGCTGATCGCGCCCCGTCAGCGGACGCAAGACCGGTTCGTAGTGCGGGTTGGGCAACATGCGGACGTCGAAAACGTAATCCGCATCCAGTGTGATGCCCCGTTTGAAGGCGAACGACTCGAACACCAGGGTCAGCAGGGCGGATGGCGCTGCGATCAGTTCTTTGACGTACGCGACCAGCTGAGCGCTGCGCAGGAAGCTGGAGTCCAGGACGTGCGAGCGGTCGCGCAGGTCGGCCAACAGGTGGCGCTCTCGTTCAATGGCCTGCGTCAGGGTCTGCTGGTCGCCCATCTCGCCGGGCAATGACAGCGGGTGACGCCGCCGCGTTTCAGAGAAGCGTCGCACCAGCGTCTGATCGTTGGCGTCCAGGAAGAGCAGGCGCAAGGCGATGCCCTTGTCGCGCAGCCCGTGCAGCAGCAGGGGCAGCTGCGGCAAAGACTGGCCACTGCGCACGTCGATGGCGATCGCCAGCTTGCGTTCGCCGCGACCGTCTTCCAGCGCGAGCAGCGGCTCCAACAGCTCCGGCGGGAGGTTGTCGACGCAGTAGAAGCCGGCGTCTTCGAGGGCGTGCAGGGCAATCGACTTGCCCGAGCCGGACATGCCGGTGATGACCACGAGTTCCTTGGTCATGCGCGCGACTTTCCACTGCGGGCGCCGCTTCGGCCGGTGGGCCGTGGCGGCGAGGCTGGCGTTTGCAGCATCTCCTGTGCATGCGCCAGGGAGGTTGCGGAGATGCTTTCCCCTCCAAGCATGCGCGCGATCTCACCAGTCCGCGCCTCGCTGACGATGGGTGCGACCGAGCTGGTCGTGGTGCCGGTCGCGCTGGTCTGCTTGCGCACCAAGAGGTGGTGATCGGCGCAAGCGGCAACCTGGGGCAGGTGGGTGACGCACAGCACCTGGCGGTCCTGGCCCAAACGATGGAGCAGCCGCCCCACGGTGGACGCGACCGCACCGCCTACACCGGAATCGACTTCGTCGAAGACCAGCGTACCGGCCGTGCCCAGCTCGCTGGTGGTGACCGCGATCGCCAGTGCCAATCGGGAAAGCTCACCGCCAGATGCTACTCTATCGATAGCGCGTGGCGCTGATCCTGCATGGGCTGAGACCAAAAAATGCACCGATTCCAGGCCATAAGCGGCAGGGCTTTCGAGGCGGTCCAGCGCGACCTCGAAAGCGCCGCCTTGCATGCCCAGGGTTTGCATGCCAGCGGTGACCGCCTCAGCCAAGCGGGGGGCGGCTTTGGCGCGCGCAGCTGAAACGCGCTTGGCTTCGGCGGTGTACGCGGCGGCAGCTTGCGCGACAGCGTTTTCCAATGCCTCCAGGTCGGCCGCCGCCTCCAGCGCAGCCAATTCTTCTCGCCAGGCGGCCAGAACCGCGGGCAATTCCTCAGGCGGTCGACGGTATCGGCGCGCCAGGGACATCCACAGTCCCAATCGCTCATCCATCGTGGCCAGGGCTTGGGGATCGACCTCGGCGCGGCGCAGGTAGGCGTGCAGGCTGTGCGCGGCGTCCTGCGCTTGCGCGACCGTGCCTTCCAGGACTTCCACGAGGGTGCGAAATTCGGGCTCGATCTCCTGCAGCGCTTGCAATTCACCCAACGCGCGGGTCAGGCCGGAGAGCGCCGCCCCTTCCTCGTCGCCCTCCAATGCACCAACTGCGGCAGATGCGCCATCGATCAGCGACTGGCTGTTGGCCAGGCGGGTGTGCTGCTGGTTCAGGTCTTCCCATTCGCCCTCTGCGGGGGCGAGCTTGTCCAGCTCGCCGATCTGCCAGACCAGCCGGTCTCGTTCGCGCGACAGCTGCTCTTGATCGCTACGGGCACTTGCCAGCGCGATCTGAGCTTGTTGCCAAACATCCCAGGCCGTTTGCAGGTCGCGCAGGTCGGTGCCCGCGTAGCCGTCAAGCAGAGCGCGCACCGCGGCAGGGCGTGTCAGGCTTTGCCAAGCGTGCTGGCCGTGGATGTCCACCAGCGACTCGCTGAGCTGACGCACTTGCGCCAATGTGGCCGAAGATCCGTTGATCCAGGCTCGGCTTTTGCCATTGGCGTCGATGGTCCGGCGCAGCAGCAGCGTGTCGGCTTCCGTGTCAAACCCTTGCTCGGCCAGCCATTCGCCGCAGACATGGGGTATGTCGAATTCGGCAGCGATATCGCAGCGGCTCTGGCCCTCACGCACCCAGAGTGCGTCACCGCGACCGCCCAGCACCAGTTGCAGCGCGTCGATCAGGATCGACTTGCCGGCACCGGTTTCCCCGGTGAGTGCGGTGAAGCCGTTCTCCAGATCAAGCTCCAACGCATCCACGATCACGAAATCGCGCAGGCTCAAATGCCGCAATGCCATGGCGTCAGACCCCGCCCTCGTTCCAATGGAGCTTTTCTCGCAAAGTGTCGAAATAGCTCCAGCCCTTGGGGTGAAGAAAACGCACGCGGAAATCCGAACGGCGCACGACAATGCGGTCACCATGGTGCAGCGAGGTCACGGACTGCATGTCAAAGCTGGCGCTGGCGTCTCTGCCAGCCACGATCTCGATCGCGATTTCCACCGGGTCGGCCAGCACGATCGGTCGGTTGGACAGTGTGTGCGGCGCTATTGGCACCAACGCCCACGCT
The DNA here is from genome assembly GCA_023442945.1 of Pseudomonadota bacterium. Lineage (GTDB taxonomy): Bacteria > Pseudomonadota > Gammaproteobacteria > Burkholderiales > Burkholderiaceae_C > Ottowia. Next base: position 88,259 of record JAEZWW010000042.1, read on the forward strand.
GGTACCAAGGGGTGCAGCAGCGGGCCGCCGGCCGACAGCGCGTAAGCGGTCGAGCCCGTCGGGGTGGCCACGATGATGCCGTCGGCGCGGTGGTTCGCCACAAATCGGCCATCCACTTCCACGCGCAGCTCCACCATGCTGGCCACAGCGCCGCGGTTGACCACAACGTCGTTCATCGCAAACGCTTCAAACACGGGTTGACCTTCTCGGAGAACGGTGCCGTGCATCAGGCTGCGGTGGTCTTCCTCGTAGGCGCCGTGCAGCATTGCCGGCAGGATGTCCTGGTATTCACCCAGCGGGATATCGGTGATGAAGCCCAGACGACCCTGGTTGATACCAATCAGCGGTGTGCCATAGCGGGCCAGCTGGCGGCCAATCCCCAACATCGTGCCGTCGCCGCCCACGACCACGGCCAAGTCGCATTCGGCGCCGATGGCTGCCACGTCTAAAGTGGGGTAGGCGTTCAGCCCGGTGACTTGTGCCGTCCGTTCGGCCAAGACCACCTCGCAGCCCTGATCACGCAGAAAATCCGCAATGTCCGATGTCACTTCGCGGGTGGAATCCACCGCAACTCCCGAGGGCAAATCCTGGTATTTGCCGACCAAGGCGACGCGGCGAAACTGAAGGCTCATTGGCAAATTACATCATAATGAATTCGATGCTGGATGACCGTGCCCGCCTGCTGCTGAAGACCCTGATCGAGCGCTATATCGCCGATGGGCAGCCGGTGGGTTCCCGCACCTTGTCCAACGCGCCCGGGTTGGAGTTGTCGCCGGCCACCATCCGCAACGTGATGGCCGATTTGGAAGATCTGGGCCTGATCGTCAGCCCCCATACATCGGCAGGGCGCGTGCCGACGCCGCGGGGCTACCGGCTGTTCGTCGATACCATGCTCACGGCCGAACGTGGGCGGCTGGAGGCGCCTGTGCTTGCCGCGGACCAGCCCCAGAAGGTCATCGCTAACGCCGCACAACTGTTGTCGAACCTGTCCAGCTTTGTCGGCGTGGTGATGACGCAGCGGCGCAGTTCGGTATTCCGCCACATTGAATTCTTGCGATTGTCCGAGCGCCGCCTGCTCTTGATCATCGTGGCGCCCGATGGCGACGTGCAAAACCGCGTCTTGTTCACCGAGACCGATTATTCGGCGTCCGAATTGCAAGAGGCCGCCAACTACCTGAATACGCATTTCTCGGGCATGGCAATTGACCAGGTGCGCACGCGGCTGCGCCAGGAGGTCGATCGGCTGCGCGGCGAGATCGCCAGCTTGATGCAGGCCGCCGTGGCCGCTGGGTCGGACGCGATGACGCAAGCGCAGGAGCAGGTCGTGATTTCGGGCGAGCGCAACCTGCTGGCGGTGTCCGACTTTTCGTCCGACATGAACCAACTGCGCCGCGCGTTCGATTTGTTCGAGCAGAAGGCGCAACTGATCCGTCTTCTGGATGTCTCCAGCGAGGCCGAGGGCGTGCGCATCTACATTGGTGGCGAGAGCCAGACCGTGCCGATAGAGGAACTGTCGGTCGTCAGCGCACCCTATGAGGTCGACGGCCAGGTGGTCGGCACGCTGGGCGTGATCGGCCCCACGCGCATGCCCTACGACCGCATGATCCAGATCGTCGACATCACCTCGCGCCTGGTCAGCAACGCACTCAGCCAAGGCAAGCCGGCAGGCACCGCCTAGAATCGCGGCTGGTTTGGGGCGTTAGCTCAGTTGGTTAGAGCAGAGGACTCATAATCCTTTGGTCGTTGGTTCGAGCCCAACACGCCCTACCATCCAAATAAAGCCCTTGCCGCACACGACGCGGTGGGTTTTTTTGGTGTGGAGCACTATGCAGGGCCGCCGTCCCAGGAAGCAGGAAGCTATGAAGCCCAGAATCGCGCTTGCCAGCGCGGCCGTGCTGGCCTTGGCTTTGGGTGCGCTGCTCTACGTGTCGCCGCACTTCACCTTACGCAACATGGGCAAGGCCGTAGAGGCCCGGGATGCCGAGGCCGTGGCTGCCTACGTCGACTTCCCGGCGCTGCGTGAAAGCGTCAAGGCCCAGGTGCTGGCGCGGATGGCGCCCGAATTGGACAAGGCCGGAGGCGGCGACAACCCGTTCGCCAACGTTGGCAAGTTGCTCGCAGCCGGCATGGTCAACCCATTGACCGATGCCCTGGTGTCGCCCACCGGTGTGATGCTGATGCTGAAAAACGGCAAGCCCGGTCAGCCGGCCGATATCGCCGCGGCGGGCGTGGGTGTTGATACGCAGACACCCGCGCCGCGCAACGACTATGTGGTGGACTACCAGGGTTGGTCCGAGGTGTTCGTGCACCGCAAGGGCGCTGAATCTGGCTTCGTCTTGCGGCGCGACGGCCTTTTCACGTGGAAGCTCGCAGGGATACGTATGGATACGGCAATCGTGTCTCAGCCTGTTGACTGAGCGATACCGGCCTCAGGGCGCGGTCCGCGCTTCCGTCCAAACGGCGCCTTCGCAAAGCCCTGTTGCGTGCACCGGCGGCCCTCTCGAGAGCGGAGATGCGCATGACATGGACAGCGCATCCTCCGTCCATCCCGTTCGTTTTTAAAATTTTTTGAGAAGTTCTGAGATTTGCTGCTATACTTTCTGGCTTCGCGCGGCTGTAGCTCAGTTGGATAGAGTACTTGGCTACGAACCAAGGGGTCGTGGGTTCGAATCCTGCCAGCCGCGCCATTTTTTGTCTGACACAAGCCTCGCAAACACCGATTTGCGGGGCTTTTGTCTTTGTGGCTTCATCTTTTTCGGGCTCACCCACCGTGGGCCTTTGGGGGATTGCGATGTTCACAGGAATCGTCACCGCCATGGGCAAGATTGCCGAGGTGCAGCCGCTGGGCGCCACAGCCGCGCACGGGCTGCGCCTGCACATCGAGACGCCGGCCGGCTACCTGGACGACGTTGGTCTTGGCGACAGCATCGCGCTGAACGGCGCGTGCATGACGGCGGTCAACCTGGACGCGCCCGCTGGCCGCTTTGCCATCGACATCTCGGCCGAATCGCTGGCGCGCACCGCTGGGCTGGACCGGCCCGGCCCCGTCAATCTGGAAAAAGCCTTGCGCGCCAACGACCGCCTGGGCGGCCACATCGTGTCCGGCCACGTGGACGGCATGGGCGTGGTGACGCACTTCGCGCCGGTGGGAGAAAGCTGGGAGTTGCGCGTGCTGGCTCCGCGCGAGCTGGCGCGCTTTCTGGCCTACAAGGGCTCGGTGACGGTGAATGGCGTCAGCCTCACGGTCAACAGCGTGGCCGACCAGGCCGAGGGTTGCGAGTTCAGCATCAACCTGATTCCGCACACGGTGCAGAACACGGCGCTGCACGTGCTGGCGCCGGGCGTGCAGGTCAATCTGGAGATCGACATGATCGCCCGCTACGTGGAAAGAATGCTCGCCACGCCGGCAGCCGGTGCCACACCTGCGCAGGCAGCTCCTAAATCCGGAGCTTGACGAGCCCCGTGGCCAGCGCCGTGCCGCACAGCACGATGGCGCCGCAGCCCAGCATCCAGGGCGTGACGGCTTCGCCCAGCAGCGTCGCGCCGTAGAGCAGGGCGAACACCGGCACGGCAAACGTCACCGTCAGCGCGCGTGCCGGGCCCAACTGCTCGATCAGCTTGAAGTACAGCACGTAGGCCACGCTGGTGCACAGCACGCCCACCGCCAGCAGCGCGCCCCAGGCCTTGGCGCTGGGCATCTGCGCCGGCCACAGCCAGAGGGCCGGCAGGGCCAGGCCCAGCGCGGCGCCGATCTGGCTGCCGGTGGCCGTCATCAAGGGCGGCAGGCCGGTCAGAAAGCGCTGCGTGTAGCTGGCCGCCAGCGCATAGCACAACGTCGCGCCCAGGCAGGCCGCCACCGCCAACGCGGCCCAGGTCGCGCTGGCGCCGCTTTTCATGCCGACCTTGTCCCAGGCCAGCAGTGCCACGCCAACGAACCCCAGTGCCAGGCCGATGGCGCGTGACGCGCCCGGCCGGTGGCCCAGCCAGGCCCACGCCACCAGCGCGCCGAACAGCGGCACCGTGGCGTTCAGGATGGCCGACACGCCGGTGCTGATGTGCAGCAGCGCAAAGCTGTACAGCGCAAACGGAATGCCCGAGTTCAGCAGCCCGCAAAAGAACACCGGCCGCCAGTGCTGGCGCAGCGACGGCCCCAGGCCGCGCACCAGCATCAGCGGCAGCAGCGCCAGCGCGGCGATGGTGACGCGCAGCGCGGCCGTGGGCAGCGGGCCAAACTCCAGCGTCGCCTGGCGCGTGAACAGGAAGGACGCGCCCCAGGCCGCCGCCAGCAGCAGGAATTCTGCCGCGATGCGCGGGGTGACCGGGGCGTCGGCGGCGCTGGGTGCGAGCGGCGCGGTTGCGCCGGCTTGGGCGGGGGCGGTCGAGGTCGTCATGGGCAGCCCGCAAGTATCGCCGTGCCGGGTGTCAGGCGGCGGCGCGATTCATGAAACTTGCAACGCCGATTGATGCGCCGGCCGGCGCCCGTGGCAGACAGCGTGGTCGGCGCAAATTTCCAACGTTTTTTCACTCTAGCCTTACAGCCACCTGCGCAGACAGCTTCTGATTTCATAGCGACCGGCCTGCCTACAATGTCGTCCCATGCACCTCACACCCGCCATCTTCAAGGCCTACGACATCCGCGGCACCACGCCCACCACGCTGACCGAGCCGCTGGCCGAAGCGCTGGGCCTCGCCTTTGGCACCCAGGCGCTGGCCGCAGGCGAACACACCGTGGCCGTCGGCCGCGATGGGCGTTTGTCCGGCCCGGCGCTCAGCAGCGCGCTGATGCGCGGCCTGGTCGCCGCGGGTGTTGAAGTGATCGACATCGGCATGGTCACCACGCCCATGCTGTACTTCGCCGCCAGCACGCTGTGCAGCAGCGGCATCCAGGTCACCGGCAGCCACAACCCGCGCGACGACAACGGCTTCAAGATGGTGCTGGCCGGCCGCGCCATCTACGGCGACGACATCCAAAAGCTGCGCCAGATGATCGAAGCCGAAGCCTGGCAGCGCCAGCCCGGCGGCAGCCTGCGCCAGCACGACGTGCAACCCGCGTACGTGCAGCGCATCACCAGCGACATCCAACTCGCCCGCCCGATGAAGATCGTGGTCGACTGCGGCAACGGCGTGGCCGGTGCCAGCGCGCCGGCCATCTTCCGCGCCCTGGGCTGCGAAGTGACCGAGCTGTTCACCGACGTCGACGGCAACTTCCCCAACCACCACCCCGACCCCAGCAAGCCCGACAACCTGCGCGACGTGATCCGCGCGCTGCAGAGGACCGACGCCGAATTGGGCCTGGCGTTTGACGGCGACGGCGACCGCCTGGGCATCGTCACCAAGGACGGCCAGACCATTTACCCCGACCGCCAGATGATGCTGTTCGCGCAGGACGTGCTGAGCCGCGCGCCCGGCGGCACCATCGTGTTCGACGTCAAGTGCTCGCAGCGCCTGGCGCCCGCCATTGCCGCCGCCGGTGGCGTGCCGGAGATGTTCAAGACCGGCCATTCCCTGGTCAAGGCGCGCATGAAGGAAGTCGGCGCGCCGCTGGGCGGCGAGATGAGCGGCCACATCTTCTTCAAGGAGCGCTGGTACGGCTTTGACGACGGCACCTACGCCGGCTGCCGCCTGCTGGAAATCGTTAGCCGCGTGGCCGACCCCAGCGCACTGCTCAACGCCCTGCCCACCAGCCACAGCACGCCCGAATTGAACGTCGCCTGCGCCGAAGGCGAGCCGCACCGCCTGGCGGCCGAACTGCAGGCGCTGGCGCCCGCCTATTTCGCCGAGCCGAGCGGCGCCGGGCCGTCCCAAGCCGCGAGCGCCCCCTTAGGGGGCAGCGAACCACGCGCAGCGGGGAGCGTGGGGGCCCCTGTTGTCAACGTGATCGACGGTGTGCGCGTCGACTGGCCCGACGGCTTTGGCCTGGTCCGCGCCAGCAACACCACGCCCGTGCTGGTGCTGCGCTTTGAAGGCCACACGCCCGAGGCGCTGCAACGCATCGAAGCCGACATGCTGGCGCTGCTGCGCCGCGTCAAGCCCGACGCGCAACTGGGCGCGTCGGCGCATTGAGGCGCTTCGTCGTCTTGCCGGGCTTCGGATGCTGATTTTACAAAGAAATCGAGCGCTGACCCTACAACCACCTGCGTGGGCAGCTACGATTTTGGTAGTCCAGCGCCGCCTCGCCTGAGCCACAGCGCGCCCCGCCGCCATGCTCCGCACTCTCTACAGCGCCCTGATGTGGGCCGCCCAGCCCCTGCTGCGCCGCAAGCTGCGCCGCCGCGGCGCGGCCGAGCCGGGCTACCTCGAAGCGGTCGACGAGCGCTTTGGCCACTACGCCGTTGCGCGGCCCGATGCCGACGCCGCGGCGGGTCGGCCGCTGGTCTGGATCCACGCGGTGTCGCTGGGCGAAACGCGCGCTGCCGCCATCTTGCTGAAGGCGCTTCGCCAGCGCCTGCCCGGCATGCGCCTGCTGCTGACGCACGGCACCGCCACCGGCCGCGCCGAAGGGCGGGCGCTGCTGCAGTCGGGTGACGTGCAGGTCTGGCAGCCGTGGGATACGCGTGGCGCGGCGCGGCGCTTCCTGCGCCACTTCCGCCCCGATGTCGGCGTGCTGATGGAAACCGAAATTTGGCCCAACCTGAACGCCGAATGCGCCGCACAAGGCGTGCCGCTGGCGCTGGCCAACGCGCGCCTGTCGGCCAAGTCGCTGCGCTGGGCGGAACGCGCAGGCTGGCTGATGCGCCCGGCCTACGCCGCGCTGCGCGCCGTGTGGGCGCAGACCGAGGCCGACGCCGACCGCCTGCGCCGCGCCGGCGCGCGCCAGGTCACCGTGCTGGGCAACCTGAAGTTCGACGCCACGCCCGACGCCGCGCAGCAGGCCCAAGGCCGCGCGTGGCACGCCGCGCTGGCCGGGCGGCCGGTGGTCATGCTGGCCAGTTCGCGGGAAGGGGAAGAAGCGCTGTTTTTGGAGGAGATTCGTCCTGTAGCCATACAACCATCTGCGCGAACAGCTATCGAATCAGGAGTAAACGCGGCCACGGGTGAAACCGATCACGCCGCCGCCGCGCGGCCGCTCTGGCTCATCGTGCCGCGCCACCCGCAGCGCTTTGACGAAGTCGCTACGCTCGCCACCGCGCAAGGCGGGCGCGTGGCGCGCCGCAGCCAATGGGGCGACACGCCCCCGGCCGACGCCGCGCAGACCGACGTCTGGATCGGCGACAGCCTGGGCGAAATGGCGCTGTACTACAGCCTGGCCGACGTCGCGCTGCTGGGCGGCAGCTTCGCGCCGCTGGGCGGCCAGAACCTGATCGAAGCCGCCGCCTGCGGCTGTCCGGTGGTGATGGGCCCGCACACCTTCAACTTCGCCCAGGCCGGCGAGTTGGCCGAAGCCGCCGGCGCCGCGCGCCGCGCGCCCGACATGGCGGCGGGCGTCGCCATGGCGCGCGACTTGCTGGCCGACGATGCGGCGCGCCGCGCCATGCAAGACGCCGGCGTGGCCTTCGCTGCGGCGCACCGCGGTGCGGCGGCGCGCACGGCCGAGGCGGTGGGCGGCCTGTTGGCCCAAGTCGCCAAGTAGGGCCTGCCGCGCGTACCGCAAGCGGCGAGCTGCGAGCCGACGGCGCGCGCCGCAGAAAGCCTTCAGGTGTCGTGCGCGCGTGTGTTCCAGCGACCCATCACACAGCGGCAGGCTAAGCTGACGCCATGGTCACCGCATCGCTAGCTTCTTCCATCCCCCAAGTCCGCACCTGGCTGCGCGGCGCGCAGCGCATTGCTTTGCTCACCGGCGCAGGTGTCAGCGCCGAATCGGGCGTGCCCACCTTCCGCGATGCGCAATCGGGTCTGTGGGCCAACTTCCGGCCGGAGGAGCTGGCGACCGAAGCCGCCTTCCGCGACCATCCCGAGCGCGTATGGGACTGGTACGCCGGCCGGCGCGATGCGCTGAAGGCGGTGCAGCCCAACGCGGGTCATGTGGCCGTTGCGCGGTTCCAGGCGCGCCACCCCGATCGGTTGACGGTGATCACCCAGAACGTCGACGGCCTGCACCAGGCGGCGGGCAGCCCGGGCGTGTTGGCGCTGCACGGCAATTTGGTCGAAGACGCCTGGCTGGACGCTTGCGCGTTGGCGCAGGGCGGAGGCCAGTCTTGCGCCTTGAGCGTGGCAGAGCCCGGCCACCCGCCGCGTTGCGCGCAGTGCGGCAACCTGGTGCGCCCGGCCGTGGTGTGGTTTGGTGAAAACCTGCCCGCGGGCGCGCTGGCGGCGGCCGAGCGCGCGGCCGAGGCGTGCGACGTGATGCTGGTGGTCGGGACGTCTGGCGAGGTGTGGCCGGCCGCTGGTCTGGCGCACCAGGCGCGCCGCGCGGGGGCGCAGGTGGTCGTGGTCAACCCCGAGGAGACCGCGCTGGACGACGAGGCGCATCTGCTGCTGCGCGGGCCGTCGGCCAGCGTGCTGCCGCGCCTGCTGGATTTTTGATCGAGCCGCCGTCGCAGCGCCTGTGCGCGGCGCCGTACGCGCCCAAAGCCGCAGGTCGCTGGCCCGTCAACCCGCCGCGCTCAGCCCGCGCTAGACCAGACCCAGCATCCCCAGCACCGCGCCCGCACCGATCAGCCACAGCAGGTGCACCCTTGTGCGCCAGACGATCAGCGCCGAAGCCGTCGTCAGCGCCCACAGCGGCCAATCGCGCGCCGGCTGGTTGTGTGCTGCGGTCAGCAGCCAGCCGGTGGCGATCAGCAGCGCGACGACGATGGGCGCCATGCCGGTCTTGAAGGCGCGCACGGCACGCCAGTCGCGGTGCTGGTGCGCCCAGCGTGTGGCGGTGTAGGTCAGCACGCCCGAGGGCAGCAGGATGCCCACCATGGCGACCACGCCGCCCAGCAAGCCCAGCGCGTAGGCGTGCCAGCCGGCCGCCGGGCCACCCCCCGCGTTCAGCCCCACGTTCCAGCCCATCAGGCCGACGAACAGCACGTTGGGCCCCGGCGCGGCCTGGGCGATGGCGATGGACGAGGTGAACTGCGGGTCCGTCAGCCAATGCCGCTGGTCGACCAGGAAGCGGTGCATGTCCGGCGCGGTGGTGATGGCGCCGCCCACCGCCAGCAGCGACAGCGACAGGAAGTGCCCGAACAAGGCGAGCCAGTCGGCGGCGGACAGGTCGATCATGGCGTGGGCGACTGGCCGGAGTCGGCGTCGGTCTGGGCGGCGCGTGCATCGTCGCGCGTGGCGGCATCGACGGGCGAAGCGGTGGCCGTGCGTTCGGGTGCGCCGGTACTGCCGACCAGAGCCGGCGCGCCCCCCAGGCAGATCCAGGCCAAGACGCAGCCGGCCCCGCCCACCGCCAGCAGCACCCAGCCCAGCGGCCAGCGCAGCAGGGCGATGGCAACGAAGGCCGCCGCGCCCAGGGCCACGCAGGCGGGCAGGCCCATCGCGCTGCTGCGCAAGGCGCCCATCAGCTTGAAGCCGGTGGCCATCACCAGGCCCGCCGCCACCGCGCCCATGCCGCGCAGCGCGCGCTGGGCCACGTCGTGGTCGGCCACCGCGGCAAAGCCGATGGCCAGCACCAGCACCCCCAGCGTGGGCAGCAGCAGCATGCCGGCCAAGGCCACCAGCGCGCCGCGCAGGCCAAAGTACCGGTCGCCAATCATCATCGACAGGTTGACGACGTTGGGGCCGGGCATGATTTGCGCGACGGCCCAGTCTTCGATGAACTGCTCGCGCGTCATCCAGCGCTTTTTCTCGACCAGCTCGCGCTGCACCACCGCCAGCACGCCGCCAAAGCCCTGCAGCGCCAGCCAGGTGAAGGACCAGAACAGATCGCCCAGCGAGCGCGGCGCGTTCAGCGCGTCGGGGTGGGCGGCGTTCGGTGGCTGGGTCACGCTGGATGCTTCAAAAATAATAGCTGCTTGCGCAGGTGGTTGTAGGGCTGAAGGCCTGAAATGTGCCAAATCGGGGTGATCGGCGGTGCAAGCGCGCCACACGCTCGTCCCACCTCTGCGCACCGCGCCAAGTGCGTTGTGCACCGGGCGCGGGACTGGCTGCCTAGAGCCGCCCGTCAGAGCACTTCGAGTATGCGCTCCAGCGGCCGACCCAGCCGCGCACCCTTGGGCGTGACCACGATCGGCCGGTTGATCAGCACCGGGGTGGCCAGCATGGCGTCGATCAGCTGCTCGTCCGTCAGCGCAGGGTTGTCCAGGCCTTGCTCGGCGTACTCCGCTTGCTTGGTGCGCAGCAGCGCGCGCAGCGGCTCGCCCGTGGCGGCGGCGATGCGCTTCAACTCATCGCGGCTGGGCGGCGTCTTCAGGTATTCGATGACGGTGGGCTCAATGCCTTTTTCGCGCAACAAGGCCAGCGCGTTGCGCGAGGTGCTGCACTTGGGGTTGTGGTAGATCGTGACGGTGCTCATGCCGCCATTGTGCTGCGCGGGCGGCGCACGGCGTGTCGGCCTAGATCGCGCCCACGCGCCCCGTCACCGGCAGCACGACACCGGTGATGTAGCCCGCCGTGACGGGCGAAGCCAGGAAGACGTAGGCGGGCGACAGCTCCTCGGGCTGCGCAGGGCGGCGAAAGGCGGTGTCGGCACCGAATTCGACGATGTCCGACGGGCGCTGGTCGGCCGGATTGAGCGGCGTCCACACCGGCCCCGGCGCCACCGCATTGACGCGGATGCCGCGGTCCAGCACGTTCTGCGCCAGCGCCTTGGTGAAGGCGTGCACGGCGCCCTTGGTGGCCGAATAGTCCAGCAGGTGGCGGCTGCCCGCCAGCCCCGTGACCGAACCCGTGTTGAGGATGCAACCACCCTGCGGCAGGTACGGCAGCGCGGCGCGGGCCATGCGCATGTAACCGGCGACGTTGGTGTTCAGCGTCAGCAGGATGCGCTCGTCGCTCAGGTCTTCCAGCCGATCCGCGTGCAGCTGGAAGGCGGCGTTGTTGACCAGGATGTCCAGGTGGCCGAAGGTTTTCAGCGTGCGTTGCACCGCTTGTTCGCAGAACGCGGTGCGGCGCACGTCGCCCGGCAGCAGCAGGCAACGCCGGCCTTCGTTTTCCACCGCGCGGCGGGTGACCTGGGCGTCGGCCTGTTCGCTGCGCAGGTAGACGATGGCGACGTCGCAGCCCTCGCGCGCGAACAGCACCGCCACCGACCGACCGATGCCGGAATCGCCCCCGGTGATCAGTGCAACTTGGCCCTGCAGCTTGCCGGAGCCGGCGTAGCGCGGCGCCAGGTAGCGGGGCGCCAGGTCCATCTCGGCCTCCTGGCCGGGCTTGCGCAGACCTTGCCGGGGCAAAGGGTTGCCCGGCTCAGCCACCGCACCGGCCTGCACCGGCTGCTGGCCGGGCGCGGGCTTTGGGTGACGTGGACGCGCGGCATCGGCCTGTATTTGCGCGCGTTGAACGCGCTGGTAGGTGGTCGCAGCGTCGGCGGCGGGCGCTGGCGTGGGCGCTGATGGCTTGGACGGCACGGCTTGACCCTGCGTGGCCGCTACGAGCGCTTGGACTTGTGCACAGCGGCGCCGGACTTCTTGCCACCACCGTCCTGCTTGTTGACGGTGGCCCAGGCAATGCGCTCCGCGGCACTTTCGCTGCGGCCGCGTTCGCGCTCGCTGTCTTCGATGTGCTCGGCCTGGCGCTTTTGCTTGTCGGTGTAGGCGGATTTGTCACCACGTGGCATGACGGTGCTCTCCTATGAAGCGCTGAGCGCGCTCGAACTTCAAGCGCATGACCAACTCAGGGACTTCATCTTATTTCGGAACGTCGCGAGCAAGAATCCGAAAATCCGCCCTGTTAATGTCCGACAGGCCCTACGTGGGTTTTGAAAAAGGCGTGATCATTTGACCTCAAATGTATCTATCGTGCCGTTTGTCGGTTTTTCTGGCTTCAGAGGATTAAGCTGAAAAACTCATTTTTTAGGAGATTTCGGGAATAACCGCTGCCGGTAGGCCATCCGGCGACGGGCCATCGGAGCTTGCACCATGCTAGGCAGAAACTCATGGACGAACAGGGCGCGTGCGCGCGTCCACGCTGACGCCGCCGATGGCGCGATGGCGCGCCAAGCGTTTCATGTGGCCGGTTCGGATTCGCCCGCGCGGGTGGACGGCGTCAGCCCAGCGCCGGATCCGATCGGCCGCGATGCGCACCGCCGTTCCGACGCGTTTTTCTGGGGACAGGAAAATGGCCCCAATTACTACCACCCCAGCCGTGAAAACCCTGTTCACAGCGCGGCCTATGGCCACCGCGACGATTTGCATGAATACCGGGACACCGAATTGAGCGCGGAGGATTTGGAAAATACCGAGCAGGGCCATGGCCCATTCGATCCCGAATATGCGCGCTGGCGCCGAGGGCGTTTGCTGGCGCGCGACAAGGGTTGAGGGGCCGGGCGGCCCGGGCGCTGGGTACGCCGTGCCGAGGCGTTCAGCACCCGCAGGGTCCGCCACCCAGCGCAGGAGACATCGCCATGACCCATCTGCCCTTCTGGCCCTTGGTGGGGCTGGTCGCGTTGGGCCTCGTTGGCGGCATGCTGCTGGTGCAGCCGGGGCCGCTGCCCGCGCGTGAAAAACCGGCGCTTGGCGTGGCCAAGCGGCCTGTCGCCGGCCAGGTCATGGGCGATACGGCTGTTACCGCCCATATCCAGGCCGCGTTCGCGGCCGACACGGCGCTGTCGGCGCTGGCGATCCACGTAGAGACCCAGAACGGCGAGGTGCAGCTGTCCGGCTTCGCGCCGACCGAGGCGGTGAAGCGACGCGCCATCGACATCGCCCAAGCCACCCGGGGCGCGCGCACCGTGCGCCATGCGATCGTGGTGCGGCCGTGATGCGCCAGTCGGCCAGAGACACGCGGGGCGCAGCGCGCGGTGAAATCTATCTTGCTATATAAAAAGTAGCTGACGGCGCTGGTGGTTGTAGGGCCACAGGCCGAATACCTTCTAAAAACCGTTTCAGTACAGCAGGTGCGGCGCGCGCGCCTGCAGCCAGGCCGCCTCGTCCGCGCGCGCCAGCGCATCCAGCGCGGCCGGCGGCGCGGTGACGTCGTCGACCCATTCGCGCAGCAGCGGGCTGCCGTTGATCAAATCGATCGCCAGCCGGTCGTGCTCGTACTCGTAGCCGAAGTCGCGCCACAGCGGGTAATCCGGCCGCTGCAGGCGCACGGCGCGGAAGGCCAGGGCTTGCAGGCGCCAGGGTTGGAAGGCGGCGTGGTCGTAGTGGGCCGGGTCTTCGGTGTGGATCTGCACGCCGGCGCAGAGCTGGCCGACGTGTTTGTGGAAGGTGGGCTCAAACCAGCATTCGCGCAGCAGGCAGCCGCGCAGCCAGTCGGGCGCCAGGGCGCGTATGTCGGCCAGCAGGCGACCGGTGTCGATGTCGGGCGCGCCGAACAGCTCCAGCGGGCGCGTGGTGCCGCGGCCTTCGGACAAGGTTGTGCCTTCCAGCATGACGGTGCCGGCGTAGGCGCGCGCCATGCTCAGATTGGCGGCGTTGGGGCTGGGGTTGACCCAGGTGCGCCAATCCTGCGGGCCCATCGGCCAGCCAAAGCCGGGCGCTGCGTCGGGCTGCCAGCCTTGCATTTCAATGACGCGGTATTCCAGTTGCAGACCCAGCTGCGCGATGAACCAGTGGCCGAGCTCGCCCATGGTCATGCCGTGGCGCATGGGCATGGGGCCGGCGCCGACAAAGCTTTCCCAGCCTTCGCGCAGCGTCAGCCCTTCGACCGGGCGGCCGGCGGGGTTGGGGCGGTCCAGCACCCACACGGCCTTGCCGTGCGCGGCCGCGGCTTCCAGCACGTAGCGCAGCGTGGTGATGAAGGTGTAGATGCGACAGCCCAGGTCTTGCAGGTCGACCAGCAGCACGTCCCACGGGGCCATCATCGCGGGCGTGGGGCGGCGCACGTCGCCGTACAGGCTGAACACCGGGATGCCGAGGCGCGGGTCGGTGAAGTCGGGCGACTCGACCATGTTGTCCTGCTTGTCGCCGCGCAGGCCGTGCTGCGGGCCGAACGCGGCGGTGAGCTGGACGTCGGGCAGCGCAGCCAGGGCGTCCAGCGAGTGGGTCAGATCTCGCGTGACCGAGGCCGGGTGCGCCAGCAGCGCGACGCGGCGGCCTTTGAGCGGGGCGCGCAGCGCGGGGTCTTGCAGAAAGCGTTCGAGTCCGATGTGCATGGGGTCGTCGTGGCGGCCGCGTGGGCCGCCGTCAAGCCAGGGGAAGGCGCGCCGTCCAGCCGGCGCGCGCGTGGAAGTCGGGCACGCCCTGCGGGTGCGCCAGCGCCCAGTAGCTCAGGCTGCCGTGGGTGCCTTCGATCACCGCGCTCAGGCCCAGCAGCGCGGGCGCGTCGCTGGGCAGCGCGGCCAGGGCGCTGCGCGGCACGGTGGCGGTCAGGGTCAGCGTGTGCGCGCTGCGCTCGGTGGCGATCTGCGGTGTGCCGGCGGGCGAGGCCGCGGCGCGCACGCGTTCAGCGTCAAAGGCGTAGCAGGCCCAGTCGCCCGAGGGCGAGAAGTTGCATTCGACGTACGCCGTGCCGGTGGCGGCGCCGATGAAGGCTTCCAGGCAGCTGTGGCGCCACAGGCCATCGGTCGCGGTGGGCGCGGGCGAGGGCGCGGGCAGGCGCAAATCGGCGATGGCGCCGCGCAGTTCATAGCGCAGTGCCAGCGCGCCGGAAGGTAGCCAGCGCAGATCCACCCACAGGCTGTCCAGCGCGGGGCAGGGCGTCGTGGGGTGGGGCTGCAGGCGCAGGCGGGCGTAGGCGGGTGCGGGCATGTCGGGCGCTATTGTCTCAGCGTGGCGAAGACTGGCGATTTGCTATGCAATCGGTAGCTGCCTGCGCAAGTGGTTGTAGGGCGCAGGGCGACTTTCGGGTGAAATTCGCCCAGGGAGGACCCCAGAAGCGCCTGGCGCTGCGGGCGATGGGCTGTGGTGCTGGCGCGATGTCACCAATCCTTCATTGAAACGACACGGACCCGTCACCCGCGGCACGCACCATTGCCCGAAGGAAGCGGACACACGACGAGGATTGGCCCCATGAAAGAACTGCCCACGCCCACCTTTGCGTTGTCGCAGCTGAGCCCACCGGTTCAGCTGCCACGGGGGTCACTTCATCCACGCGGCAGCGACACGCCTTCTGGCCGGGGTGCGGCGGGCCTCGGAAGCGACATCCAGGTTACCTGGGCCCGCCACCAGGACGAAGTGAGGGCCGCGCAGCGCCTGCGCTACCAGGTCTTTGCCGGTGAAATGGGTGCGCGCCTGACGACCACGGTCCCCGGCCACGACGTCGACCTGTTCGACGATTACTGCGAACACCTGCTGGTGCGCGACGAGACCAGCGGCGAGGTCATCGGCACCTACCGCGTGCTGACCCCGGCGCAGGCGCGCCGCGTGGGGGGCACCTACAGCGACACCGAATTCGATTTGACCCGCCTGCGCGCCCTGCGTGGCCGCATGCTGGAGCTGGGCCGCAGCTGCGTGCACGCCGAGCACCGCCACGGCGGCGTGATCATGGCGCTGTGGACGGCGCTGGGCGAATTCATGGTGCGCAACGGCCTGGACACGATGATCGGCTGCGCCAGCATCCCGATGCTGCACAACGGCATCGTCAGCGGCGACGTGGCATCCAGCATCTGGCGCCAGGTCAGCCAAAAGCACATGGCGCCGATCGAATTCCACGTGCGCCCGCGCCTGGCGTTGCCGGTCGACCAACTGAACGACCAGCTGGCCGTGGAGCCGCCCGCGCTGATCAAAGGCTACCTGCGCATGGGCTCGAAAGTGCTGGGCCCACCGGCCTGGGACCCGGACTTCAATTCGGCCGACCTGCCGATGTTGATGCGCCTGGGCGACCTGCCGGCGCGTTACCGCAAGCATTTCTTGGGGCAGTGATTGGGACACCCCCCTGAGCCGCAGATGCGGCTTCCCCCCTCTCTCTTCGCGCCGCGCGCTGCGGGAGGGGGGACAACGCCGGTGCTCGGCGCAGGTCCGAAAACGGCGTTCGCTGAGACGGCCTGCTCCGCGGCCTTTCGATCGGTGGCGTCAGCGGGCTGGCTGGGGCGGGTTGGTACGCAAGACCTGCGGGAAGACGGGCTGGCGCCGGGAAGCGGGGGCGGAGGCCCTGAGCCCGATGCCGACATGGCGCGCGACCGGCCCCGGTTCCGCGCCATTTTCATATCCGACATCCACCTGGGTACGCCGGGCTGCCAGGCGGGGCCGTTGCTGGAGTTCTTGCGCGAGCACCAGGCCGAGTCGCTGTATTTGATCGGCGACATCATCGATGGCTGGCAGCTGCGCCGCCGCTGGTACTGGCCGCAGGCGCACAACGACGTGGTGCAAAAACTCTTGCGCCAGGCGCGCAAGGGCAGCCGCGTGGTGTTCGTGCCGGGCAACCACGACGAATTCGCGCGCGGCTTTGTGGGCAACAACTTCGGCGGGATCGAGGTGGTGGAGGACGCCGTGCACACCACCGCAGACGGTCGGCGCTTGTGGATCACCCATGGCGACTACTTTGACGGCGTGATCCAGTGCGCCAAGTGGCTGGCCTATGTGGGCGACCACGCGTACGAATTCGTGCTCAAGCTCAACCGCCACGTCAACAGCCTGCGTGCGCGCATGGGCCTGCCGTACTGGTCGCTGTCGGCTTACCTGAAGCACAAGGTCAAGAAGGCCGTGAACTACGTCAGCGATTTTGAAAGCGCGGTGGCGGCGGAAGCGCGCCGCCGTGGCCACCACGGCGTGGTGTGCGGGCACATCCACCACGCCGAGATCCGCGAGATCGACGGCACGCTGTACTGCAACGACGGTGACTGGGTGGAAAGCCGCAGTGCCCTGGTCGAACACCACGACGGGCGCCTGGAGCTGCTGTACTGGCGCAGCGGCGAGGGCGCGATCGCCACGCGCTCGGTGGCAGGGGCCCAGGCATGAAGCTCGCGCTGGTCACCGACGCCTGGGCGCCGCAGGTCAATGGCGTGGTCACCACCCTGCTTGAACTGGTCGCCGCGCTGCAGGCGCGTGGCGACGAGGTGGAGGTGATTCACCCCTACCTGTTTCGCACGCGGCCGTGTCCGGGCTACGCCGGGATCGATCTGGCGATCAGCCCGGGCCGTGAACTGGGGGCGATGCTCGATCGGCTTCAGCCGGACGCGGTGCACATCGCGACCGAAGGCCCGTTGGGCTGGGCCGCGCGTCGGCACTGCCTGCGCCGGGACTGGGCTTTCACCACCGCCTTTCACACCAAGTTCCCCGAGATCCTGAAGGCCGCCGCGCACGTGCCGCTCAGCTGGGGCTATGCGCTGTTCCGCCACTTTCATCGCCCGTCGTCGGGCGTGATGGTGCCGACCAGCGGCGTCGCCGACATGCTGGCCGAGCGCGGCTTCGCCAACCTGCGGCGCTGGACGCATGGCGTGGACACGCGCTTGTTCGTCTACAGCGCGCAGCCGCTGGTGACCGCACCGCTGGGCGAGCTGCCACGCCCGGTGCAGCTGTTTGTCGGGCGGGTGTCCTACGAGAAGAACATCGAGGCCTTCCTGGCGCTGGACACCCCGGGCACCAAGGTGGTGTGCGGCGTCGGGCCCGTGGAGCAAAAGCTGCGCGCGCGCCACCCGCAGGTGCGCTGGCTGGGCGTGCTGCCGCGCGATGAGCTGGCGCGCGTGTACGCCAGCGCGGACGTGTTCGTCTTCCCCAGCCGGGCCGACACGTTCGGCCTGGTCATGCTGGAAGCCATGGCCACCGGCACGCCGGTGGCGGCGTACCCGGTCGATGGCCCGTGCGAAGTGCTGCACGCGGCCGCCAACCAACCGGTCGGCGGTGCCATGCACGAAGACTTGGCGCAGGCGGTGCGGTTGGCGCTGGGCGTGCAGCGCAGTGCCGCGCGGGCGCACGCTGAGCGTTTTGGGTGGGGCCCAGCGGCCGACCAATTTCGCGATTTTCTGGTGCCCGTCAGCAGCCCGGCGCAGCTGCCCGCGATTGGCTGAATGGGTGCATTGAGGTAAGCTGGCGTGCTCACACTTTTGAAGTGCCGAAATGCCGCCCCGCCTTCCTTTGCAGCCACCTACCCTAGAAAAATACCCCCTCCAGGACCGCGATGCCAGCATCCTGGCGTTCAACCACCGCGTGATGCATTGGGCCGAACGGCCCGACGTGCCGCTGCTGGAGCGGCTGCGCTACCTGTGCATCGTTTCGTCCAACCTGGATGAGTTTTTCGAGGTGCGCGCCGACCCCCACATGGCCGCCTGGCGCACCGGGGCTGAAACCAACGGGCGCATGCGCCCCACACTGGCCGATGCGCACGCGCTGGTGGCGCGCCAGTACCAGATCTTCAACGAAGCGCTGCTGCCGGCAATGGGCGCGCAAGGCATGCGCATCGTGTCGCACTTGGACCGCACCGAGGCGCAGCGCCACTGGGTGCGCGAGTTGTTCCTGCGCGAGGTCAAGCCGCTGCTGGTGCCCGTCGCGCTGGACCCGGCGCACCCTTTCCCGCAGGTGGCCAACAAGTCGCTGAACTTCATCGTCCAGCTCAAGGGCAAGGACGCGTTCGGCCGCGCCAACGAGATCGCCATCCTCAAGGTGCCGCGGGTGCTGCCGCGGGTGCTGCGCATGCCCGAACGCGTGAGCGGCGGCGAGACCTTGTTCGTCATGCTGTCCAGCGTGATCCGCGGCAACCTGGCCGACCTGTTTCCGGGGCGCGAGGTGGGGGCCTTTTCGCACTTTCGCGTCACGCGGCATTCGGACTTGTCGGTGGACGAGGACGAGGTCAAGAACCTGCGCACCGCCTTGCGCCAGGGCTTGCACCAGCGCCACTACGGCGAGGCGGTTCGGGTCGAGGTGTCTTCCGCTTGTTCGGACGAGCTGTCGGGCTTTCTGCTCAAGCAGTTTCACCTGCCGCCCGAGGCGCTGTTCCGCGTGCAGGGGCCGGTCAACCTGGTGCGTCTGCAGCAGCTGATCGAGCTGGCCGGTCGGCCCGATCTGCAGTTCGCGCCGTACGTGGCCAGCTACCCGGTACAACTGCGCAAGGGCCAGTCGGTGATGGCGCGCCTCAAGCAGGGCGACGTGCTCAGCCACCTGCCGTTCGAGAGCTTCGACGGCGTGATCGACTTCCTGCGCGAGGCGGTGCATGACCCGCAGGTGCTGGCCATCAAGCAGACCATCTACCGCACCGGCAACGACAGCCGCATGATGGATTTGCTGATCGAGGCGCAGCGCCGCGGCAAGGAAGTCACCGCCGTGGTCGAGCTGAAAGCCCGCTTCGACGAAGAAGCCAATATCAACTGGGCCGAGCGCCTGGAGCAGGCTGGCGCGCAGGTGGTCTATGGCGTGGTGGGCCTGAAGACGCACGCCAAGATGCTGCTGATCACGCGGCGCGAAGGGCGCCAGCTGCGGCGCTACGGCCATTTGTCCACCGGCAACTACAACCCGCGCACGGCGGCGCTGTACACCGACATCAGCTACCTGACCGCCGACGCGCGCCTGACGGCCGACATGGACCAGCTGTTCGTCCACCTGGCCAGCCACAGCCGTCTGCCGCGCATGCAGCGCATGTTGCTGGCGCCGTTCACGCTGCACAAGCAGATGATCGCCAAGATCGACGCCGTGGCCTCGGCGGCGCGGCGCGGGCAGGGCGGTCGGCTGGTGGCCAAGATGAATGCGCTGACCGACCAGCCATTGATCGAGGCGCTGCTGCGCGCCGGCGACGCGGGCGCCAAGATCGACCTGATCGTGCGCGGCGCCTGCATGCTGCCCGGGCAGCTGACGCAGAACGTCCGCGTGCGCAGCATCATTGGCCGCTTTCTGGAGCATTCGCGGGTGTTCTACTTCCGCGCCGGCGACAAGGAAGAGCTGTGGCTGTCCTCGGCCGACTGGATGAACCGCAACATGTTGCGCCGGGTGGAAACCGCCTGGCCGGTCACCGACCCCGAATTGCGCCAGCGGATCGTGGACGAGTGCCTGGTGGCCTACCTGCACGACCAACGCGACGCGTGGGTCCAGGGCGCCGACGGGGCGTACCACAGCGTGGTGCCGCCCGGCCAGGCACCCGGCCCGTCCGCCCAGCAGGCGCTG
Organism: Pseudomonadota bacterium; assembly: GCA_023442945.1. Taxonomy (GTDB): domain Bacteria; phylum Pseudomonadota; class Gammaproteobacteria; order Burkholderiales; family Burkholderiaceae_C; genus Ottowia. Next base: position 108,265 of record JAEZWW010000042.1, read on the forward strand.
ATGGCCCGCTACGGCGCAGGCAATACCCAGGAGGCGGAATGGATCTGATCTTGTGGCGGCATGCCGAAGCCCAGGAGCCGGAAGGCGACATGACCGACTTGGAACGTCCACTGACCCGCCGCGGCGAAAAGCAGGCCGCGCGCATGGCGGCCTGGCTCGACCGGCAGTTGCCCGAGGGCACGCGCATCCTCAGCAGCTCCGCGCGCCGCACCGACGAAACCGTTCGGGCGCTGGGGCGGCGCTTCAAGTCGCTGGACGAGCTGCGCCCGGGCGCCAGCGCCCAGCAACTGCTGCAGTTGGCTGGCTGGCCGGTGGCCAAGGCACCGGTGCTGATCGTGGGGCACCAGCCCACGCTGGGCCAGGTCGCGGCGCAGCTGCTGGGTCTGCAGGACGGCGAATGCCCGATCAAGAAGGGCGCCATTTGGTGGTTGCGATCGCGCGAGCGCGACGGCGAGGCGCAGACCGTGGTGGTCGCCGTCCTGACGGCCGAGTTGACCTGAGCCACGGCAGGGCGATCAGCGGCGATTGCCTACAATCGCCCGCCAGACGGCTGGCTACGATCTGCTTTGCGGTGGCGCCAGCCCCAAAACAAGAGGAAGCGAGCCCCACGCTCGCTGTTTTTCCATTCGTTCGGGAGTTGCCCATGTCCGCCTTCGCCTTGCCCTCGTCACGCTCCTCGCTGACCGTTCTGGCCGCCGCGATGTTGATCAGCGCCTGCGCGTCGGTGGACCTCGGCCCGACCTACAGCCCGCCGCCGGTGCGCATGCCGCAGTCACAGGCGCCGGCGCCTGCACCAGTGCCCCCCGTCGCTCAGCCCAGTGCTGTCCCCCCGGTGCAGACGCTGCCGCAGACGCTGCCGCCGATCGGCGCCAACCCCGCGCCGGGCATCCCCGGCACCGCCGTGCCGGCGCCGGCACCGATCGATCCGCGCGCCAACCTTGTGACGCTGACCACCCGGCTCGACCCGCTGAGCACGCTGCCGCCGGCGCGCAGCAACGCCACCGGCCAGCTCGATGCGATCTACGACGCCAACACGCGCCTGTTCCGCTGGAAGGCCTCGTGGTCGGGCCTGGCGGGCGCCATCACCGGCGCGCAGTTCCATGGCCCGGCGGACCAGGGGCAAAGCGGCCCCGCTACCCTGATCTGGCCGGGACCGTTCGGCGCCAGTTACGAAGGGCGCGCCACGCTCTCGCCGGAGCAGGCCGTTGACCTGATGGGCGGCCGCTGGTATTTGAACGTGCAGACCACCGCCAACCCGGCGGGCGAGCTGCGCGGGCAATTGCACGTGGTGCACTGACCTGCGTTCACTGCGGCCGCCTTGCGTCTTGGTATCGGCCTGTAAATTCACGGGGCCGATGGCCCTGGCAGCACCCCGACGGGTGCTAAGGTAGCGCCCATGTTCGACACGGCTTCTTCCGCTCCTTCTCTTCCCGCTCCCGCTCCCGCGCCCGCTGGCGGCGCGGCGCCCGACGCCGGCTGGCGCCGCCGCCGTATTTGGCTTCCCCTGGGCACGCTCGCCTTGTTGGCCGCCTGTTCCAGCGCACCGCCGATGCGACCAGCGCCACCGGTGATCACCACGCCGCCGGCTCCGCCGCCCACCCAGCGCGAGCCGGAACTGGCGGCGTTTCGCGCCGTCCTGTCCGGGCGCAGCGCGGTGCCGAGCACGGACAGCCCGGCGCAGGGCGAACTGGTCGCCGTGCTCAACCGCAAGACTGGCGTGCTGCAGTGGAAGCTGAATTTCTCCGGCCTCAGCGGCCCGGTGCGCGCTGGCAGCTTCCACAGCCCGGGGATGAGCGACGAGGTCGCCGCGCCCGTCGTGTCGCTGGGCCGCTCGGTGCTCAGCCCCTCTGAAGGGCGCGCCAAGCTCACGCCCAAGCAGCGCGCCGACCTGCTGAGTGGCCAGTGGTACGTCAACCTGCGCACCGCGCGCTACCCCGAAGGGGAAATCCGCGGCCAGATGATCGAGCAGCACTGAGCGCACCCGTCCAGCGCCCGGCCGGCGCGCGTTCGTGGGGCCAAGCCCACGCCTTGTGGGCAGAAAACGCCGCCATTGCCTAAAATGGTGGTCTTTCCCTGCTTTGCTGAAGCGTCGATGCGCCCCTTCGACGCGCACGCAGTTGCCCGTCACGCTGCCGCAGGTCACCCCATGAACGCCCCCGTCGAACGTTTTCAGGACGTTTCTTTCTTCCCGCGCGCCGCCAAGCCGCTGTCCAGCTACAAGCCGTACTGGGCCAAGCGCTTTGGCACCGCCCCGTTCTTGCCCATGAGCCGGGCCGAGATGGACGCGCTCGCCTGGGATTCGTGCGACGTCATCCTGGTCACGGGCGACGCCTATGTCGACCACCCCAGCTTTGGCATGGCGGTGATCGGCCGCGTGCTGGAAGCGCAGGGCTTTCGCGTCGGCATCATTGCCCAGCCCGATTGGCACAGCGCCGAGCCGTTCAAGGCGCTCGGCCAGCCCAACCTGTTCTGGGGCGTGACGGCCGGCAACATGGATTCGATGATCAACCGGTACACCGCCGACCGCAAGATCCGCTCCGACGATGCCTACACCCCCGGCGACGTCGGCGGCAAGCGGCCCGACCGCGCCGCCATCGTCTACAGCCAGCGCTGCCGCGAAGCCTACAAAGACGTGCCCATCGTCCTGGGCGGCATTGAAGGCAGCCTGCGCCGCATCGCCCATTACGACTACTGGAGCGACAAGGTGCGCCGCTCCATCGTCGTCGACAGCAAGTGCGACATCCTGCTGTACGGCAACGCCGAGCGCGCGCTGGTCGAAGTGGCGCACCGCCTGGCGCGGCGCGAGCCGGTCGAGCAGATTACCGACGTGCGCGGCACCGCCTTCGTGCGCCGCGCGTCCGAGGCCGGCTGGTACGAAATCGACTCGCGCGAGGTCGACCAACCCGGCCGCGTGGACGAGCACATCAACCCTTATCTGACGACTGGCGAGCAGGCCGCTGCGCAGGGCGAAAGTTGTGCGCGCGAAACCGAAGGCGATCAGTCGGGCGCTAGCAAAGAAGTAGCTGCCCGCGCAGATGGCACTAAGGCCGCAGCCCCAAAAGACTTGAAATCGGACGTGCAGCCGCTGCGCTTCGTGCCCAACCCCGCGCTGCAGCGCGCCGCGTCTGGGCGCGCCCCGCGCGAGCGCACCGTGGTGCGCCTGCCCAGCTACGAACAGGTCAAGCGCGACCCTGTGCTCTACGCCCACGCCAACCGCGTGCTGCATCTGGAGACCAACCCCGGCAACGCACGCGCGCTGGTGCAGGCCCACGGCGAAGGTGCGACCGCGCGCGACGTATGGATGAACCCGCCGCCCATCCCGCTGACCACGGCCGAGATGGACGAGGTCTTTGGCCTGCCCTACGCCCGCAGCCCGCACCCGCAGTACGCCGACGAGCGCGGTCGCCACGACGGCGCGACCAAGATCCCGGCGTGGGAGATGATCCGCTTCAGCGTGAACATCATGCGCGGCTGCTTCGGCGGCTGCACCTTCTGCTCCATCACCGAGCACGAAGGCCGCATCATCCAAAGCCGCAGCGAAGACTCCATCGTGCGCGAGGTGGAGGAGATGCGCGACAAGGTGCAGGGCTTCACCGGTGTCGTCAGCGACCTGGGCGGCCCCACGGCCAACATGTACCGACTGGGCTGCCGCACGCCGCAGATCGAGGCCGCCTGCCGCAAGCCGAGCTGCGTCTACCCCGGCATCTGCCAGAACCTGACCACCAACCACGACCCGCTGATCCGCATCTACAAAAGAGTGCGCGAACTCAAGGGCGTGAAAAAGGTGCTGATCGGCTCCGGCCTGCGCTACGACCTGGCGGTGCAAAGCCCTGCCTACGTCAAAGAGCTGGTGCAGCACCACGTCGGCGGCTACCTGAAGATCGCGCCCGAGCACACCGAAGAGGGCCCGCTGTCCAAGATGATGAAGCCGGGCATCGGCAGCTACGACCGCTTCAAGCAGCTGTTTGAAAAGTTCAGCGCCGAAGCCGGAAAAAAGCAGTTCCTGATCCCGTACTTCATCGCCGCGCACCCGGGCACGACGGTGGAAGACATGATGAACCTGGCGCTCTGGCTCAAGCGCAACGGCTTTCGCGCCGACCAGGTCCAGGCCTTCTACCCCAGCCCCATGGCCACGGCCACGGCCATGTACCACACGGGCTTGAACACACTCAAAGGCATTCACCGCGACGAGCGCGCCGAATTGGTCGACACGCCCAAGGGCGACCGCCTGCGTCGCCTGCACAAGGCCTTCCTGCGCTACCACGACCCCAACAACTGGCCGCTGCTGCGCCAGGCGCTGAAGGACATGGGCCGCGCCGACTTGATCGGCAATGGCAAGCAGCATCTGATCCCCAGCTACCAGCCGCTGGTCGACGGCGACTACCAGTCCGCGCGGCGCAAGAACAGCACCCAAGGCACCGGCCAGGCTGGGCGCGGCGTCCTGTCGCAGCAAGGCAAAGCGCACGCCCAAAGCAAGTCGAAAAAGCCGATGGGCGCAGGTGCCCTGCGCGCCGCCGAACAGGCCGCGCGCGAGCCTACCGAGGACGTGCGCTTTCGCACGGCGCAACCGGCGCCCGGCAAGATGCTGTCGCAGCACACCGGCCTGCCGCCGCGCGCGGGCGTCACGCGCAAGCCGGCCGCTGGCACGCCTGGCGGGCGCCGCCGTCCGTGAGCGTCAGGCGGCAAGGTTTCCAATCAAATCCCGACGCAGCCCTAGATGAGTCTGCGCAAGCAGCTACACATTTGATAGTTTTCTCGTCGCACTTGCGTGAGGCTGCGCAACCCTGCAGCGCCCCCACTGTGCCTGCCATCGCATGATCCGCCGCCGTCACCTAGCCGCCTTGACGAGCCTGGCCGCTTTGCCCACCATCGCGCTCATGAACGCTGCTTCCGACGCCGCTGCCGGTCTGCCCTTGCTGCAATCCCTGAAGCCCTCACCGCGCCTGCCGGTGATGTTCGTCGGCCATGGCAGTCCGATGAACGCCATCGAAGACAACGCCTGGCGCCGCGAATGGCAGGTGCTGGGGCAAGAATTGCTGGCGCGCGCCGTCCAGCCGCAGCTGGTGCTGTGCGTGTCTGCGCACTGGCTGACGCGCGGCGGTTGGTATGTGACCGGCATGGCCCAGCCCAAGACCATCCACGACTTCGGCGGCTTTCCGCAAGCGCTGTTCGACCAGCAGTACCCCGCGCCCGGCGCCCCGGCCGTTGCGCAAACCCTGGCGCACGAACTGCAGCAGCCCGCCACGCACCGCCCGCTGGGCGTGGACGAAGGCGAATGGGGGTTGGACCACGGCACCTGGTCGGTGCTCAAGCCCATGTTCCCGGCCGCCAACATCCCGGTCATGCAACTCAGCATGGACTACAGCCGCCCGCCGGCCGAGCACTACGCGCTGGGCCAGCAACTGCGCGCCCTGCGTGAGCGCGGCGTGCTCATCGTCGGCAGCGGGAATGTCGTCCACAACCTGCGCGCCGTCCGCCGCGACGCGCCCAACGACGCCACCTACGACTGGGGCGCCGCCTTCGATGACAAGGTCAAGACCCACGTCGTTGACGGTAATCTGGGCGGCCTGGTGGACTTCCAGCAATGGGGCGCCATCGCCCAGCAGGCCCACCCCACTTACGAACACTACCTCCCCCTGCTGTACGCCGCCGGCGCCGTGCACGCCGGCGAAGCGCCGCGCTTTTTCAACACCGGCTTTCAGCTGGCGTCGATCTCGATGCGGTCGATGCTGTGGGGGTGATGCCGAGTCGTTTGCAGCCCGCCAGAGGGGCTGGGTGAGCGGTTTGCGGTGATGGGACGACCCGCCGGTCGTCCGATTGAGGCATTCGGTTTCCCTTACGGCAGTTCGATCGCCCGCGCCAGGTGCGTGTAAACAGCGCCGATGCGCCGCAGGTGCCGGGCCTCGGGATGGGTCAACAGCCACAGCTCGGTTTCACATTCTTCCAGGGACTCGGTCAGCCGCAGCAGGTCGCGGCGGCCTTCGGCCAGGAACAAGGGCACGACGCCGACGCCCAGGCCAAGGGCGACGAGTTCCAAGACCGACAGCACGCTGCCGACGCGGTAGCGCGGCGTGACCTTGGGAAAATGCCGCTTGCGCCAGACGACGGAGGGGTGGTCGGGCAGGGCGTCGTCCGGCGCGACCCAGTCGCAGTCACCCGCCTGCACCTGCGCCATCTTGCGCACCGCGCCACGCCGGTGCGCGTACAGCGCCACGCGGATGGGACCGAGCTGTTTGCCGACCAGGTGCGTGGGTGGCCGCTTGGTGGCGCGCACGGCGATGTCCGCGTCACGCCGGGTCAGGCTGGCCAGTTCATTGCCCGTGTGCAGTTCAAAGCCAAGCAGCGGGTGTTCGGTGCGCAGCGCGGCCAGCGCGGGCGACACCAGGCCGTGCAAGACGGTGTCGGTCGTGGTGATGCGCACCGTGCCTGAGATCTGCGAGGGCTCGGATTCAACCGCAGCGCGCGCGGCCTCCAGCGCCGCTTCCACAGACTCGGCGTGGGCGGTCAACGCCAGCGCCAGGTCGTTGGGGACGTAACCGGCCCGCGTGCGTTCAAACAGCGGGCGCCCCAGGCCGCGTTCGACGCGCTGCAGGGCGCGGAACACGGTGGAAGCGTCCACGCCCAGACGTTCACCTGCCGTTGCCAGCGTGCCGGCCCGCGCCAAGGCCAAGGTCACCTCAAGGTCGGCGGGCCCCAATCGGAATTGCGTGGGCGCAATCGAGGTTTGCATATCAGCGTATTTTCATTTCGCCAACGCAATCCTACATTGAACCCAAGCGCACTTCCACGGTGCTGCGCGGAGTGGGTCAGCCGTCCGGCTTGGCCCGCGCTCGCAGTGCAGCGCGCCCCTCGATCTTGTTCACCTGTTTCCGAAAGGACCTGTCATGAAGCTTTATTTCTCCCCCGGCGCCTGCTCCCTGGCCGTGCACATCGCCTTGCGCGAGGTCGGTGCGCACTTCGATGCGACGGCGGTCGACCTGGCCAAGCACGTCACCGCTGATGGCCTGGACTACCGCAGCATCTCTGCGCGCGGCTACGTCCCGCTGCTCGAGTTGGACGACGGCACCCGGCACACCGAAGTGGCGTCGCTGCTCCAGCTCGTGGCAGACCTGGACCCGGCCAGGGCGCTGATCGGCGCCGCGGGCTCGGGCCGCCGGTTGTTGGTGGTCGAATGGTTGAGCTTCGTGGCGACCGAGCTGCACAAGGCTTTCAGCCCCTGGCTGTGGCACAAGGAAACGGCCGAGTCCACGCGCCAGGCCGTCAAGGACAAACTGGCCACACGCTTTGCCGAGCTGGACGGACTGTTGGCCAAGCAAGACTATCTGGCGGGCGACTACAGCGTGGCCGACACCTACGCCTTCACCATCGTCAACTGGGCCAACTTCCTGAAGCTGCCGCTGACGGCGTACCCGCACCTGCAGGCCTATCTGAACCGCGTGGCCAGTCGCCCAGCCGTGCAGGCCGCGCTGCGAGCCGAGGGCCTGCTGAAATGAGCGCGCCGCTGGTGCTGGTCTCGCACGCGCTGTGCCCGTATGTGCAGCGCGCGGCCATCGTGCTGGCCGAGAAAGGCGTCCCCTTCGAGCGGCGCGACATCGACCTGGCACACAAGCCGGACTGGTTTCTGGCGGTGTCGCCGCTGGGCAAGACGCCGGTGTTGCTGGTGGACGGCGCGCCGATCTTCGAGTCGGCGGTGATCTGCGAATACCTGGAAGACACCACCTTGCCCAAGCTGCACCCCGGCAACGCGCTGCTGCGCGCTAGGCACCGCGCGTGGATGGAATTCGGCTCCAACGTGTTGAGCGGGATCGCCGCCTTCTACAACGCGCCGGACGAGGCCGCGCTGCAGGCCAAGGCCGACCAGATCCGCCAGCGCCTGCAGCAGCTGGAAGCCGAGTTGGGCGAGGGGCCGTACTTCGCCGGAGAGGCCTTCAGCATCGTGGACGCGGTGTTTGGGCCGGTGTTCCGCTACTTCGACGTCTTTGATGAGCTGGGCGACTTTGGCTTTTGGCAGGGGCTGCCCAGGCTCGCGCGGTGGCGGCAGGCGCTGGCCCGTCGGCGCTCCGTCGCGCAGGCCGTGGCGCTCAACTACCCGGATCTGCTGCGCGGCTTCCTGCGCGCGCGCCCGTCCGCGCTCGGCCGGCTGGCGCGGTGAGCGCCGGCCGCCAGGGCGCGGGCAAACACCTGCGTCGGCACCGGTGCGCGGGCCACGCCAAAATGGCGCCATGACCACCCTCATCGCCACCCCCGCCGATGTGCTCGCCTTTTGGCTGGGCGCTTACCCCCTGGACCCTGCCGCCATGGCGCGCGTGCAGGGCCAGTGGTTTCAGAAGAACGACGCCTTCGATGCCGACATGCGCGCGCGCTTTCTGCCGACGATTGAGGCCGCGCTGGACGGCCGCCTGAGCGATTGGCCGGCGACGGACGACGGCTGGCTGGCGCTGCTGATCGTGCTGGACCAGTTCACACGCAACACCTTTCGCGGCGAGCCCAAGAGCTTTGCCGGCGACCCGATGGCGCTGCAGCACGCGGTGGAGGGCATTGCCGCTGGGCGCGACCAGCGCGTGCCGCCCATGGCGCGCATCTTCTGCTACCTGCCGCTGGAACACGCCGAAGACCGCGAGCTGCAGGCGCGCAGTGTGGCGCTGTTCGCTGCCCTGGCCGCCGGGCCAGGGGCCGAGCCCAAGGCCTTTTTCGACAACACGTCGGACTACGCGGTCAAGCACCAGGTGGTGATTGATCGATTCGGGCGCTTTCCGCACCGCAACGCGATTCTGGGGCGTGTCAGCACGCCGGAAGAGATGGAGTACCTGCGCCAGCCCGGCTCGGGTTTTTGAGCGCGGATCGGGGGCCGAACGCGGGCGCGCGTCCCTAGGGGCGGCAGCCGGGCCGTCCCTAGGGCGCAAGCGCGGGTTTTGAATGAAATCGGCCGTTGGCCCTAGAGCCACTTGCGCGGGCAGCTAGCAAAAATAGAGCAATTCACGGAGCGGTGCGTCCGCGCGGTGGGGCGAATTGACGACCATGGGCGGACCGTTGGCCCGCGCCCCTCAAACCAGGTGATTGGCCGTCTGGGCCAACGGCGCCACGCGCTCAGGCCAGCAATTCAAAGTCGATGAAGCCGCGCTCGACGTTGGTCGACAGCAGCTTCACGCGCACCTTGTCGCCGACCTTCACCGCGCGTGCGCGCCCGACAATCAGCTTGCCTTCGGCCGGGGGTGAGAAGACGCGCACCCAGTTGTTGCCCTTGGACACGCCGGTGACCACGCCGTCGAACACGTCGCCGATGCGCCGCTCCAGCAGCAGCGCGGCTTCGGACTTGCGCAGCTGGCGCTCGACTTTGTTGGCCGCGTCTTCCTGCTGTGTGCAGTGCTCGGCCAGGCGGCCCAGTTCGGCGTGCGAATAGGGCGCGGGTGCGCCGGCCAGCGCGGCTTTCACCAGCCGGCCGGTGATCAGGTCGGGGAAGCGCCGATTAGGCGCGGTGGAGTGCGAATAGTCGCGCACCGCCAGGCCGAAGTGGCCGATGGTCGGACCGCCGGGCACTTCGGCCACGTATTCGCCGCGACCCATCAGTTTGACGATGGTCAGCGACAGGTCGGGGAAGCGCTCCGGATCGCGCCGGCGCTCGGCTGCCAGAAACTGTTCCAGCGCGGCCGAATCCGGGTCGGGCGGCAGGGTGAAGCCGCGCTCGGCCGCCACTTCGGCGATGCGCGCCCAGCGCTCGGGTGAGCGCACCACGCGGCGCAGCGAGGCGCGGCGCTGGCTGGCGAGGTAGCGCGCCACCACGCCGTTGGTGGCGACCATGAATTCTTCGATCAGCTGGCGCGCGCGGTTCTGCACCTGTTGGCGGATGGCGACGACCTTGTCGCCATCGAATTCGGCGCGCGGCTGCAGCGTCTGGAATTCGAGCGAGCCCTGTTCACGCCGGCGCGCGCGCAACTGCTGCGCCACGGCGTCCTGCGTGCGCAGCTGTTCGTCCATGCCGGGCACGGCGGCGGCCGCGGCGGGCAGCGGGCCATCGCCTTCGATCCACGCCGCCACCGCGTCGTACGCCAGCTTGGACTTGTTGTGCACGCGCGCGCGCAGCACACGGGCGTCGCCCAGCGTGCCATCGGGGGCGAAGTCCATTTCGGTCACCAGGGCCACGCGCTCCTGATGCGGGTTGAGCGAGGTGAAGTCGGTGCTGAGCTTTTCCGGCAGCATCGGGAAGATGCGTGCCGAGGTGTAGACGCTGGTGGTGTTGATCTCGGCGTGCCGGTCGATCGGGGTGTGTTTGTCGACCAGCATGTCGACGTCGGCCACGGCCACGCGGATGCGCACGCCGCCGCCCGGCAGCGGCTCGCACTGCGACAGCTGGTCCAGGTCGCGCGAATCGTCGTTGTCGATGGAGCACCACAGCAGCGCCGTCATGTCGACGATGTCGGCACCGCTTTCCGTGCTGGGCCCCGTGATGGACTTCAGCTGGTCCCGCACGGCGGGCGGAAAGTCGGGTTCCAGCCCACGTTCGCGCATGGCCATCACGGCCAACTCGGCCAGTTCTTGCTTTTGGTGGGGATGCAGTTGGCTCATGGCAATGGGCTGTTGGAGGACGGGCCATCATAGCCAGCGACCTTGTAGGCGCCGGACGCGTCCGCTGGTCAGCCTGCGCGCCAGAGCAGGGCAGCCAAGGCGCCCAGGTTCAGCAAGAGGGTGACCACGTAGGTGGTCAGGAAAGGCTGCTTGCGCGACTTGTGGCGCAGCGCGCGTTGGGCCAGCCACGCGGCCGGCCATCCGCCGAGCAGGGCGAGCAGGTGCAGTTGGCTTTCGGGGGTGCGCCAACGACCTTGCGCGGCGGCGTTCTTGTCGAAGGCGTAGACCATGAACGTGGCGATGTTCAGCAGCACCAGGCCGCCCAGCACGGCAACGGCGGACACCGGCCAGAGCCCGCGCCAGGTGATGGCGCCCAGCAGGCCGACCCAGGCCAGCAGCGCGACGCTGAACAACACCGGCTGACCGTCCAAGCCCTGCGGGGCACGGTCAGCGGGACGGCGGCGATCGGTGGGGCGAACGACTCGGCTTGGGGCGTCGACGTCGGGACGCATGCGTGGCGCAGGGCGTTGGCTTGGCGGTCGTACCGCCGTCCGATCTGTCGTGCCCATCGCCGGACGCTCCGCCGTGTTCGCACGTCGCGCGGGAGCGGCGTCCGGGCGCGCCCCCGCCAGCGGCTGTACCGCCATCGCACGTGGCCCTTTGCCGCCGACATCGATGCGCTCGAAGCGCACGCGCTCGCCTGCGCGCGGCACGGCGTCGCCGCGGTAGTCGCGCACGTGAAAGAAGATGTTGCGCTGCCCGTCGGCCGTGGCGATGAAGCCGAAACCGCGCTCTGCGTCAAAGCGCAGTACCTCGCCGTCTTGTGTCATTTGGGTTTACGGCCCTACAGCCATCTGCGCGGCCAGCTATCGTTTGGGTAGCGTGTACAGCGGAATGTCCTTGGCCACGGCCAACGCATCCAGTTGACGGCGGGTCTTGGTCAGGGCCCAGGCGGCGATCGCGTCGCGCGCTTGCGGGGCGAAGGGCGCGCGCAGGTCGGGCCGGGGCAGGCCGACGGCTTCAAACAGCGCGGCGGCGAAGTGCGGCTCCAGCGCGGCGATGGCCACGCGGCCGTCCTTGCAGGGGTAGACGCGGTAGCCCGCATGCGCGCCGCCGACGGCGCCGGTCGGCAGCGTCAGGCCCCAGGTGCGTGGCAGCGCAAGCCAGTGCGCGGCGTCCGACAGCGCGACCTGGCGGTGCGCGCCCTTGCCGCTGGCCCTGGCCTGCATCAACACGGCCAAAGACGCTTCGACGGTGAGCAGCGCGCCGCCCATGTCGGCCAGCAGCGAAGGCGGCAGCTCGGTGCCGGTGACCAGGCCGGCTTCGGCCAGGTAGGTCAAGTCGTGCCCGGGTTCGTCGGCGCGCTCGCCGGGCGCGCCGACGATCTCAACCATCGACAGCTCGGGGTGCGCGCGGTGCACGGCGCGCCAGTTCAGGCCCAGTTTTTGCAACGCGGAGGGGCGGAACGAGGTGATCAACAGATCGGCCTTGGCCAGCTCGCGCGCCAGTTGGGCGCGGCCGCGCTCGGTCTTCAAATCCATCTGCACTACGCGCACGTCGGCGTGTAGGGTGTTGTAGGCCTCGATGTTGTAGAGGCCCATGGGGTCGCCCGACATGGGGCGGCCGGTGGGTGTGAGGCCGGGGCCGGGCGGCTCGACCTTCAGGCAGCGCGCGCCCATCTCGGCCAGGCGCATCAGCGCGGCGGGGCCGGGCAGGTTGAGGGCCAGGCTGACGACGCGCACGCCGCGCAGCGGTTTGGGGGATGCAGTGGTGGGCATGGAGAGGTGGCTTACTATGAAATAAGGAGCTGCTTGCGCAGATTCATCTAGGGCTGGCGCCGCTTTATGCTTGAAATTGGGATGGCAGGGCGCGCACAGCGCGTGCGTCCCGCGGCAGGCGCCGGCTCACCAACTGCGCGTGAGGCCGCCGTCCAGCCGCAGATTCTGCCCGGTCATGTAGGCGCCGTCGTCGGACGCCAGCCAGGCGATCAGCGACGCCACTTCTTCCGACTTGCCGTAGCGCCCGGCGGGGATGCGCGCGCGCCGGTCGTCCTTTTCCGGCAGGCTGTCGATGAAGCCGGGCAGCACGTTGTTCATGCGGATGCCGTCCTTGGCGTACTGGTCGGCATACAGCTTGCTGAACGCCGCCAGCCCGGCGCGGAACACGGCGGAGGTGGGGAAGACCGGGTCGGGCTCCACCGCGGCGAAGCTGGAAATGTTGACGATGGCGCCGCCGCCCGCGGCCTGCAGGTGCGGCGTGACCAGGCGCGCGGGGCGGATCACGTTCATGAGGTAGATGTCCATGCCGCTGGCCCAGGCCTCGTCGCTGATGGCCAGCAGATCGCCCTTGGGGCCGTGGCCGGCGGAATTGACCAGCACGTCGATGCGGCCCCAGCGTTCAAGCGCACCATCGACCAGGCGCTGCAGGTCGGCCTGCACCAGGTTGCTGCCGGTGACGCCAAAGCCACCCAATTCGGTGCCCAGCGCTTCGCCCTTGCCGGACGAGGACAGCACGCCGACGTGAAACCCGTCTTGCGCCAGACGGCGCGCCGCTGCGGCGCCCATGCCGCTGCCCCCGGCGGTGACGAGGGCGACTTTTTGTGATGCGGCCATGCGGTGCTGCTCCTGCTGCGGTGTAAAAACCGCATCCTAGCGCCGCTGCACCAGGCTGGCGCGCGCCTGCGCGACGCTTGGCGGGCAGAGCCGGTGATCAGGCCGCAGGTTTCGGCACGAAGCCGTCAGACGGGGTGTGAAAAGGCGTGGCGCAGGGCTGGTTGTCGGGCGGAATCTGATGACCCAACGGCGTGGTCTCGGGGCGCACGCTGCGGGGGCACGAGCCGCTTACCTCAGGTGGCGCTGGGTCGGGAACAGCGACCAACCCCAGCGCCGTTGGGCGTAGCCCCACAGGCCTTCCTTGAAGAACAGCGTGATGACGATGGCCAGCAGGCCCAGGCCGATCAAATACCAAGTGCCGTAGTCGCTGAACAGCTTGTTCAAGGCCCAGAACACCAGCGCGCCCACCAGTGGCCCCTCAATGCGGCCGACGCCGCCGATCACCACCATGAAGATGGCGAAGGCCGTCCAGTTGACGCTGAAGGCCGCGTCCGGGCTGATGCGCAGGTTGCCCACGAAGTACAGCGCCCCCGCCATGCCGGCGCCAAAGGCCGCCACCACGTACACCGCCAGGCGCATGCGGCGCACCGGGATGCCTTGCGATTCGGCCGCGACCGGGTTGTCGCGGATCGCCAGCAAGGCCAGGCCGCGCTTGCTGCGCAGGAACAGGTAGACCAGCAGCACCGCCGCCACCACGCAGGCCAGCGCCATCCAGTAGGTCAGGTTTTGGCGCGTGCTGCGCTCGATCCCGCGCAGCGCCGTCAGCGTGGTGCCTGAGCCACCGCCGACAAACGACAGGTTGGCGAAGCTGAGGCGGAACACTTCAGCGATCACCCAGGTGCCGATGGCGAAGTAGCCGCCCTGCAGCCGGAACGCGACCCAGGACACGGGGATGGCGATCAAGGCCGCCGCCAGCGCGCCCAGCGGGATGGCGACGAAGGGGTTGATGCCGACGAAGTTGCCCAGCATCAGCATCACGTAGCCGCCGAAGCCGAAGAAGGCTTGCTGGCCGATGCTGACCATGCCGCCGTAGCCGGCCAGCAGGTTCCACATCATCGCGAAGATGAGGTAACAGGCGATTTCGACAAATTCGCGCATCCAGCTGGATTCACCCCACCAGGGCAGCGTGGCGGCCAGCACGACCAGGGCGAGGCCGATGCATGCGGCGCGGCGGCTGGCCGCGGTATCGACCTGAACGCTGGCCACCGCTGGTGTGTCGACGTTCGCGGCTACGGGCATGACGGCATTCATGGCGGTCAGTCCAGTTGAAGGTTGATCTGCTGCGCGACCTTGGCCCAGCGCGCGCTCTCGGCCTTGAGCCGCGACGCAGCCGCCTCGGGTGTATTCGCGACCGCCTGCAGATCCAGCGTGGCGAGGCGCTCGCGGATCTCGGGTAGCGCCAGCACCTTGCTCACCTCCGCATGCAAGCGCTGGATCACCGCGGGCGGCGTGCCACGCGGCATCGCCAGCATCTCGGCAAAGCTGGCGTCATAGCCCTTCACGCCGGCCTCGGCCACGGTCGGAACGTTCGGTTGGCTGGCAAGCCGTTTGCCGCCCGAGACGGCCACGGCAACGAGCTTGTGATCGCGGATCAGCGGCCCCACGGTGGGCGATGCGAGAAAGCCGCAGGGCACCATGGCGGCCATCACGTCCTGCATGGCGGGGCTAGGGCCTCGATAGGCCACATGCTGCATCTTCAGGCCGGTCTCCGCCAGTAGCATTTCCATAGCCATGTGGCCGGGCACGCCAGGGCCGCCCGAGGCATAGCTCATGGGCTTGTCCTTGGCGGCAGCGCGCAGATCGCCCAGCGTCTTGATGCCCGCGTTCGGCGAGCACACGAGTTCCTGGCTGAACGAGGCCATCTGTGTCACCGGCACTAGGTCTTCCATGGGCTTGAAGGCAAGCTTGCGGTAGACATGGGGGTTGATGGTCAGCATGGTGTCGGGGCCGACCAGCACCGTGTGCCCGTCGGTCGCGCGCACGACCTCCTGCATACCGATGTTGCCGCCCGCGCCGGGCTTGTTGTCCACCACGACGGGCTGGCCCAGCGCCTTCTGCAGCGCGGGCTGCATGATGCGCGCCACGATGTCACCAGGCGCGCCGGCCGGAAACGCCACGACGAAGCGCAGCGGTTTGCTGGGCCAGGGCGCCTGGGCGTGCGCCGCACTCGCGGCAGATGCAAGGGCGCCCACGGTGGTACAGGCGCTGAGAATCCGAACGAAGCAATGCATGGTGTTGTCTCCTTGTGTGAAGTGGCGCTGCGGCGGCTCTAGCCCCTACCACGCGCCGATCAAGATGCCCGCGTCGATCTCGCGCTGGTTCCAGCGCTCGATGGCCTGAGGGTCAATCGTGGGAAAGCGACGGCGCATCCGCAGCCAGTCGAAGAGCTGCGCCGACAGCTGCTCGCGCACGGCAGCGTGCGCGGGCGAGCGGCCCAGGTCGTGGAGTTCCAGCGGGTCTTCGTCCATGTCGAAGAGCTGGGGCGCGAGTCCTTCGTAGTGAATGAACTTCCAGCGCCGCGTGCGCAGCATGGTCATGTGGCAACGCTCCACGGGCTGGCCCGCCAGCCGGCGCGGGGCGTCGCGGAAGGCATAGCTGTTCTCGCAGATCACGAAGTCCTTGCCCGCGGCCGCCACGGCATCGCCATGCAGCAGGGGCAGCAAGGACTGGCCTTCGAGCCACGCCGGCGCACCGGGCAGCGCGAGCGCATCGAGCATGGTAGGCACCAGATCGATGCACTCGACCAAGGCATCGCTAGTCTGCCCGCGCGTAGCGCTGGCTTCGGCGCGCGGATCCACCACGATCAGCGGCACGCGCACGATAGGATCATGGAAAAGCTCTTTTTCCCCCAGCCAGTGATCGCCCAGATAGTCGCCATGGTCGCTGGTGAAGATGATCAGCGTGTCGCGATCCAGTCCCTGCTGCTTCATGAAGGCGAAGAGCCTGCCGAGCTGGTCATCCACCTGCTTGACACGACCCATGTAGGTGGGAATGACCGTCTCGCGCACCTCGTCTCGGCTGAAGTTACGGCTCACGGCCTCGCTGCGAAAACCCTCGACGACAGGGTGTGCGTCCTGCAGCTCGTCATCGCTGCGGACCACCGGCAGCATGTCCGCAGGTCCATACATGGCGTGGTACGGCGCAGGCACCACGTAAGGCCAGTGTGGCTTTATATACGACAGGTGCAACACCCAGGGCTGGTCACCTGCCTCACGCATGAAATCGATGGCGCGGTCGGTGGTATAGGGCGTCTCGCTGTGCGGCTCGGCGATGTGTGCGGGCTCGCGCGCCCATCGCATCTCCCAGCCGGAAAGGATCTCGCCGTTCGCCCCACGGCCCGAGTTGGCGAAGTCGTGCCAGGGGTTGTCCGACACGTAGCCGCGTGCGCGCAGCCAGTCGCAATAGGCGTTGCCCGAGACCTTGAAGCCCGGCGGCCAGATGCCGTCGTCACGCGCATAGGGCTCGAAGCCGCCCTCCATCGCTAGGCGCCCCAGGCCTTGTGTCGTGTCCATGCCCAGGCGCGCCGCACCCTCCACATCGGGCTCGACATGGGTCTTGCCCACGAGCGCGCAGCGCACGTGGTGCGGGCGCACATGGTCGCCTAGCGTCTTCTGGCCGACCGACAGCGGCACGAAGTTCCACATGGCCCCATGGCTGCTGACGTAGCGGCCGGTATAGGTCGACATGCGCGAGGCGCCGCACACCGAACCTTGCACGTAGGCATGCGTGAAGCGCACACCCGCTGCGGCGAGCGCATCGACGTGTGGCGTGCGCAGCGTGGGATGCCCATAGCAGGACAGATGATCAGCACGCAACTGATCGCACATGATGAACAGCACATGGCGAATCGGCTTGGTGGAGGAGATCTGGGTCATGGCCGCACTCAGCGGGTTTTGGGGAACAGGCCCTGGGGACGCACCACGAGCACGGCCAGGAAGACGATGTGGCCGAACCAGATGCCCCAGCCCGGGTCGAAACGGAAGCCGATCTGTTGTGCCAGCGCCAGGATCATGGCGCCGGCCAGCGTGCCCCAGAACGAGCCCATGCCGCCGATGATCACGGCCTCAAAGGCGAACAGCAGCAGCATTGGCCCGTCGGTCGGCGCCACCGTGGTGCGCATGCCTTGCATGGCGCCAGCGATGGCGATCAGCACGAAGGCGATGCCGGTGGCCAGCGCGTACACGCGGCCGGCTTTCAGGCCCATCAACTCGGCGATCGGTGGGTCGTCCGACACGGCGCGAAACGACCGGCCCAGCGCCGTGTGGCTGAACAGGCCTTGCAGCCCTGCGGTCGCGACCACCGCGACCACCAGGATCACCAGCGGCAGCACACCCAGCGTGAAGCTGCCTAGTTGCAGCGATTGCGTGGCCAGGGTGCCGGTGTCGATGGAGCGCGGGTCGGCCGAGAAAGCCTCCATCAACGCGTTCTGGATCACGATCGACAGGCCGAAGGTGACCACCAGCGAAGGCAACGGGTCCTTGCCCAGCGTGCGGTTCAGCACGAAGCGCTGCAGCACGTAACCGACGACGAAGGACGCCGGTAGCACCAGTACGATGGCCAGCCACGGCGCGAAGCCGGCAACGCTGATGGCCCCGATGACGGAGAAAGCCGCCAGGATGACGAAGTCGCCCTGTGCCACGTTGGTCAGGCGCATCACGCCGAACATCAGCGACAGGCCGAGTGCAAACAAGGTGTAGAGGCCGCCCAGCAGGATGGCTTGCAGCAAGGTGTCGATCATGCCGCCACCTCCGAACCGAAGTAGGCCTGCGAGATCTGGTCGCGCGTCAGCGCGTCGGAACGGCCCGACAGCGACACGTGGCCTTCCTGGAAGCAGTACACCTGTTGCGACACCTGTTGCGCCAGGCCGACGTCCTGTTCGACGATCACCACGGTCATGCCTTCGCCGGTGATGGCCGGCATGGCGGCGTAGATCTCGCGGATCACGATCGGGGCCAGACCCAGCGACAGCTCGTCGCACAGCAGCAGCTCGGGGTTGCTCATCAGTGCGCGGCCCAGGGCCACCATCTGTTGTTGCCCACCCGAAAGGGAGGTCGAGGGCGCGCGCCTTTTCTGCTCCAGGATCGGGAACATCTTGAACAGGCGCTGCAGGTTCCACGGGCCGGGGCGGCGCGAGACGGCGCCCATCAGCAGGTTTTCTTCCACGCTCAGGCTGGGGAACAAGCGCCGACCTTCCGGCACCATGGCGATGCCGCGCTGCACGATCTCGGCCGGTGCCAGGCCGCCGATGGGCTGGCCCTTGTGCTGGATCGATGCGTTCGGCACCTTGACCATGCCGGTCACGCTCTTGAGAAAGGTCGACTTGCCGGCGCCGTTGGCACCGATCACCGCGGTGATCTCGCCCGGTTGCAACGTCAGGTCAACCCCGAACAAGGCCTGGGCGTCGCCGTAGAAGGCCTTGAGGTCCTTGGTTTCCAGCAGGGTGCTCATGCTTCCATCCCCATGTAGACGCGACGGACGTCTGCGTTGGCCATCACGGCCTGCGGCTCGCCCTCGGCCAGCTTCTGGCCGAAGTTGATGACGAAGAGGCGGTCGGCCAGCGTCATCAGCGCGTGCACGACGTGCTCGATCCAGATCATGGTGACGCCGCGCGCCTTGATGGTTTTCAGTTCCTGCACCAGCTGGCGCGCTTCGGGCTCGGTCAGGCCACCGGCGATCTCGTCCAGCAACAGCAGCTTGGGGCGTGTGGCCAGGGCGCGCGCCAGCTCCAGGCGCTTGCGGTCCAGCAGCGCCAGGCCGCCGGCCGGCTTGTTGGCGTGGGCGCGCAGGCCAGTCTGCTCCAGCACTTCCTGGGCCGTGTGCCAGGCTTGCTTCTCGTCCTCGCCACCGCCGAAGCAGGCGGCGGTGACCAGGTTTTCAAACACGCTCATGTTGCCGAAGGGCTGCGGCACCTGGTAGCTGCGGCCGATGCCGGCGCGGCAGCGTCGGTGTGGCGGCAGGCCGGTGATGTCGATCCCGTCGTACTGCACCTGTCCTGCGTCGGCACGCACATCGCCGGAGATCAGGTTGAACAGCGTCGTTTTACCGGCGCCGTTCGGCCCCAGGATGCCGAGGGTTTCACCCTCCTGGACTTCCAGCGTGATGCCGTCGGTCACTTTCAGCGCGCCGAAGGATTTGGACACGTCGCGCAGTGCGAGCAGGGTCATGGCCGTCGCTCCTTTCGGACAGGCGTCAGATCAGGCGCAGCGCGCCGCCCGTGGGGATGTTGGGCGCGGCCTGGTTGTTGACGATGGTCAGCTCGACCTTGTGCGTCTTGCCCTTGCCCCATTGGCCCAACACCAGCGGCGTCTTGCTGACGTTCTTCATCGGGCCTTGGCCGCCCCATTTGACGGGGCCGACCACGGAGTTGATCTGTGTGGCGGCGACCGCGTCGCGCACATCGTCGGGATTGAGCGACTTGCTGCGCGCCAGCGCACTGGCGGCCACTTCAAACAAGGCGTGGGCAAAGCCGATCGGCTGGGTCCACTGCTTTTTGGTGCCGGCCTCGTAAGCGTCAGCCAGGGCCTTGGCGCTTTGCTTGGTCAGGCTGGAAGTGAAGGGGTGAGAGGGGCTCCACCACACTTCGGTCGACAGGCCGTCGCCCAGGTCGCCGAGCGCTTCAATGGCGCTCGGGAACAGCAAGGCCTTGCCCAGCGTGACGACCTTGGGCTTGAAGCCCTGCTGCCGCGCTTGCGTCAGGAAGGTCTTGGCGTCGGGCGGAATCACCACGCCGGTGACGATCTCGACACTGTCCTTCTTGAAGGCGGCGATCTGTGCGGAAAAGTCCTGGGTGCCATTCTGGAAGCGCCCCGGGTCGATGAGGGAAAAGCCCTGCGCGGCCAACGGCTTGGGAAAGCCCAGGTTCTTGTCGCCCCAGGCGTTGCCGTCGCCGTCGTTGGGGAACAGCCCGCCGACTTTCTTGTTGGTGCTGACGGCCTTCCAGCCGTTGGTGAAGGTCGTGATGACGTCTTCCAGGCCCCAGAACAGATGGTAGGTCCAGTCGAAGCCCTTCTTCGGATCGCCCTTGCGGCCAAAGAACCAGGGCTGCCACGGCACCACGCTGGACACGCAGGGCACCTCGTTGAGCTCGCAGGCGTCGCTGACGGGGTTGGCGGTCTCCGGCGTGCCCGCGGTCAACACGAGGGCGACCTTGTCTTTCAGGATCAGGTCGTTGGCCACTTCGCCGGCGCGGTTCGGGTTGGACTGGCTGTCCTTCAGCACGATCTGCACGTCGTACTTCTTGCCGCCCACCGTGAGGCCGTTCTTGAAGGCGGCCTTCATCTGCTCGATGACCCATTTGTCGGCTTCACCGAAGGGGGCGAGCGGCCCGGTCTGCGGCGACACGTAACCGATCTTGAGCACGTCGGCGGCGAATACGAAGGGGCTGGCGGCACCGGCAGCCAGCGCGGCGGCACCCTGGGTAAACAGTCGGCGGTTGAGGGTCATGGCTTGTCTCCTTGTTGTCTCTCGGGTCGTTGTCGTGGATAGGGGAAAACGGTCAACCTGGCGGCGCGCCGTCATAGGCGCGTTGCAGCAGGGCGCGGATGTCACCGCGCTGTTCGGGCCCGAAAGGGCGCGGGTTCCAGTACGGGTTGCTCACCGCAATCTCTGCGGCGCGGTCCAGGTCTTCGGCGCGCATGCCGATGTCTTTCAGCGCGATCGGCGCCCCGTTGTCGCGGGCCAGGTCTTGCAGACCTTGCGCGGCCTTGTCGCTGCCCAGGGCTTCGGCAATGCGGCGCATGGCTTCCGGCGCGGCGCTGGCGTTGAAGGCAATGGCGTGCGGCAGCACCACGGTGTGCACTTCGGCGTGCGGCAGGTTGAAGCTGCCGCCCAGCGTGTGGCACAGCTTGTGGTGCAGCGCCATGCCGACGTTGCCCAGCACCGAGCCGCACAGCCAGGCGCCGTACAGCGCATCGCTGCGGGCGTCCAGATCGTCCGGCGTCTGGCGCAGCACCGGCAGCGCACGCGCCAGGGCACGGATGCCTTCGGCGGCCATCAGGTCCATGACCGGGTTGCCGTCCTTGGCGTACAGGCCTTCTGCGGCGTGGGCGATGGCGTTCAGGCCGCTGGTGATCGACAGGCCCACCGGCAGCGTGCGGCTGAGTTCGGGGTCGTAGATCACCGTGCGGGGCAGCACGCGGGCGTCCTTGCCGGTTTTCTTCAGGCCGCCTTCGGTGATGCCGTAGATCGGCGTCATCTCGCTGCCGGCGTAGGTGGTGGGGATGGCGATGATCGGCAGGCCCGAATCCAGCGCGATCGCCTTGCCCAGGCCGGTGGTGGAGCCACCGCCAATGGCCACGGCGCAATCGGCGCCCAGCTTCTGCGCGACTTCGCGGGCTTCACGCGCCGTTTCGATCGGCACGTGCATCACGGCGCGGTCGAAGATGCCGGCGGCCTTGTCGCCCAGCAGCTCGACCACACGCTCCGCTTGCGGGCGCTGCTCGGGCGTGCTGAGCACCAGGGCGCGGCGCGCGCCCAAGGTGTCGATCTCCGCCGCGAGTTGGGCCAGGCTGCCGGCGCCGAAGACGACGCGCTGCGGCTGACCGACGTAGATGAAATCGCGCATGGGTCCCTCGCTTTCTATTCCAGACTCAGGTTTTGCGCCTTGACCAGGCGCGTCCAGCGGGCTTGCTCGGACTGCAGCGCCTGGGCGAACTCGGCGGGCGTGTTCGCGATGCCGGTCAAGCCCTGTTCGGACAGCTTGGCCACGAAGGCCGGTTGCGTGACGATCTTGCGGATCTCGCCCTGCAGGCGGTCGATCACCGGCGCAGGCGTGGCGGCGGGTGCCAGCAAGCCCACCCATGAATTGACGACGAAGTCCGGGTAGCCGCTTTCTTTCACCGTCGGCACGTTGGCGTAGGCGCTGACGCGCTGGGCGCCCGTCTGCGCCAGCGCGCGCAGCTTGCCGGCCTTGACGTGGGGCTGGGCCAGCACGGCCGACAGGAACATCATCTCGACCTGGCCGCCCAGCAGGTCCTGCTGGGCCGGGCCACCGCCGCGGTAGGGGATGTGGGTGACGAAGGTCTTGGTCGTGGCCTTGAACAGCTCGGCCGTCAGGTGGTTGCTGGACCCGGGCCCGACGCTGGCGTAGTTCAGCTTGCCCGGTTGTGCCTGCAGCAGCTTCACGAAGCCCTTCACATCGGTGGCCGGCACCTTGGGGTTGACCACCAGCACCAGCGGGTTGCTGGCGATCTGGGTGACGGGCTTGAGGTCCTTCGTCGTATCGAACGGCAGCTTGGGGTAGACCAGCGGGTAGGTCGCGAAGCTGTCGAACACCATCAGCAGCGTATGGCCGTCCGGCGCGGCGCGCGCTACCTCGGCTGCCGCGACGGTGCCACCGGCGCCGCCCCGGTTTTCAACGATGACGGTTTGGCCCAGCGCGGCCTGCAGCGGGGCCTGGATCTGCCGCGCCACGTTGTCGACGATGCCACCGGGCGGGAACGCCACCAGCAGCTTGACCGGCTTGGTCGGCCAAGTTGCTGCCGGTTGGGCATGGATTGGGCTGCTGGCCCAAGCCAATACTGCGCAACCAGCTAGCAATTTGATAGTGTTTCGACGCATGGCCCTGCCTCAGCGCACGAAGTGCGGAGGGATCTGCGCGTCGACGTTGACCCACACGCTTTTCACCTGCGTGTACTCGCGCATCGCATCAAAACCCATCTCGCGGCCATAACCGCTTTGGCCCACACCACCGAAGGGCGAGCCGGGGTTCACGCGCTTGTAGCTGTTGATCCAGACCATGCCGGCGTGCAGGTCGCGTGCCACCTTGTGGGCGCGCTGCAGGTTGTTGGTCCACAGGCCGCTGCCCAGACCGTAGTCGGTGCCGTTGGCGATCTGCAGCGCTTCTTCGTCGTCCTTGAAGGTCAGCACGGTGACGAAGGGGCCGAAGACCTCTTCCTGCGCCACGCGGTCGCGGAAGTTCTGGGCGTGCACCACGGTCGGTTGCACGTAGCAGCCTTTGGCCAGGTCGCCGCCAGGGCCGGCGCCGCCAGCCAGCACTTTGCCGCCTTCGCCCTTGGCCACTTCCACGTAGCTCAGCACGCGGTCGCGGTGGTCGGCGCTGGTCAGCGGGCCCATTTCGGTGGCGTCGTCCAGCGGGTTGCCCAGTTTGATGGAGCGGGCCAGCGGCAGGAATTTGTCGAGGAACTGATCAGCGATCTTCTCGTGCAGCATCAGGCGCGAACCGGCGATGCAGGCCTGCCCCTGGTTGTGAAAGATGGCCCAGGCGCTGCCGTTGACGGCGGCGTCGATGTTGGCGTCTTCGAACACGATGTTCGGGCCCTTGCCGCCCAGCTCCAGCTGGATCTTCTTCAGGTTACCGGCGCTGGCCTGCACGATGCGGCGGCCGGTGGCGGTGCTGCCGGTGAAGGCGATCTTGGCGATGTCCGGGTGCTCGGCGATGTACTGGCCGGCCACGCTGCCCAGGCCGGGCACCATGTTTACCACGCCTTCGGGGATGCCGGCTTCGGCCATCAGCTCGGCGATCTTGAGCGAGGACAGCGGCGTGATCTCCGCCGGCTTCATCACGATGCAGTTGCCGGCGGCCAGGGCTGGCGCCATCTTCCAGCTGGTGAACATCAGCGGGAAGTTCCAGGGCACGACCTGGCCGACGATGCCGACAGGCTCGCGCAGGGTGTAGTTCAGAAAGCCGGCTTCGACAGGAATGGTTTCACCCTGGAACTTGTCGGCCATGCCGCCGAAGTAGCGGAAGCACGCGGCGGTGCGCGGCACATCCAGGCGGCGCGAATCGCGCACGGGGTGGCCGGTGTCCAGCGATTCCAGGCGAGCCAGCTCTTCGGTGTTCGCCTCAATCAGGTCGGCCAGGCGCAGCAGGATGCGGCCACGGTCGGCAGCGGCCATGCGGCTCCAGGAGGGGAAGGCGCGCTTGGCGGCGGCCACGGCCTTGTCCACGTCGGCTTTGCCGGCCAGGGCGACGTCGGTGATGACGCTGTTGTCGTGCGGGTTGAGGGTGGCCAGCGTTTCGCCGGATTCGGCGTCGACAAAGCGACCGTTGATGAAGAGCTGGTTGCGGATGGGCGTGTTCAGGCCCACCGCGGCCTGGAGGTCCGCGAGATTCATGGTCAATCCTCAAGAAAAAGGGGAGCGGTGCCCCACACGGCGCACCGG
>JAEZWW010000048.1 GCA_023442945.1 Pseudomonadota bacterium
AGCCAGCACCGGGGCCCGGCGGCACGCCCGCCCCCGGTCCGGCGCCGTCTCCAGGGACACCGGCCCCGTCGCCCGGCACCGGCGGCGGCACCCCGTCACCCGGCCCGGCGCCGTCACCCGGCCCACCGGCGCCGCCGCCCGCAGGGCAGTGGGCCGCGCCCGCCAACCTGAAGGAAGCGGCGCGCTTCTTGGCCCAGGCCACGCCCGGCGCGAACAAGGCCGAGATCCAGGCGCTGATGAACACGACCTACGCGCAGTGGATCGAAGCGCAGTTCGCCATGGCGCCCCTGGGGCCGAACTACTTCGACTGGCAGGCCAAGGCGCTGGACCAGGAAGACATCGACAGAAGCTCCGGCGGCGACCACGCGCAGACCGGCAACATGTGGCGCAAGCTGGTCCAAAGCCCGGACGGGCTGCGCCAGCGCATGGTCCACGCGCTGGCTGAGATCTGGGTGGTGTTCTTCACCGACGGCCCGGGGTCCATGTGCTACATGGACTACATGGACCGGCTGGAGCAGAACGCCTTCGGCAACTTCCGCACGCTGATGGAACGCCTGTTCCTGACCAAGGCGATGGCGGTATCGCTGACCTACAACTACAACACCAAAGCCGACCTGGTCAAAGGCAGCCAGCCCGATGAGAACATGGCGCGCGAGATCATGCAGCTGTTCACCATCGGGCTGTATGAACTCAACGCCGACGGCAGCCTGAAAGGCGGACGCGAACAGCCCACCTACGACGTGGCCGACGTGCAGGGCCTGGCGCGCGTCTTCACCGGCTGGGTCGAAAACCGCGACCTGCTGCCCGGCGCCTACAAGCGCGACACGCAGAAGTACGACCTGAAACAGGAAGCCTGGCGCTACGAGACCGGCGAGAAGAAATTCCTCGGCGTCACGATCCCCTCGGGCACCAGCGCCCAGGACAGCCTGCGCATCGCGCTGGACACCTTGTTCGCCCACCCCAACGTCGGGCCCTTCATCGGCAAGCAGCTGATCCAGCGCTTTGTCACCAGCAACCCCAGCGCCGGCTACATCGGACGGGTGAGCGCGGCCTTTGCCGACAACGGCGCCGGCACGCGCGGCGACCTGAAAGCGGTGCTGCGCGCCGTCCTGCTGGACCCGGAGGCACGCAACCCCGCCAACATGGCGTCGACCACCTTCGGCAAATTGCGCGAACCGATCTTCCGCTACAGCGGTTGGAACCGCGCGTGGAAGACCACGTCCTTCAGCGGTTGGTGGAAGGACATGCCGGGCTACACCGGCGACCCAACCCGACTCGCGCAGGGGCCGCTGCAGTCACCCTCGGTCTTCAACTTCTTCCGCCCGGGCTACGTGCCGCCCACGTCGGCCATTGCGGACCAGCGCATGGTGGCGCCGGAGTTCCAGATCACGACCGAGATCTCGGTCGCGGCCTTCGTCAACTTCATGGAACGGCGCTTTTACCTGTCGCTGATCGGGCACACCAACCCCGACTACCGCGTCGACTATTCGCCCCTGCTGGCGCTGGCCTCCGAAGCCAGTTCGCAAAAGCTGGTCGATGAAATCAACCTGGTGCTGGCCGCCGGCCAGATCCCCGATGCCAAGGTGGCGCAGATGGCAGCGGCCGTGGACACGATTCCGAACAAGGACCAGAACGGCCAGCGCAACCGCGTGCACGCCGCGCTGACGCTGGTCATCGCCTCCCCCGAATACGCAGTGCTGAAGTGAGCCCCGCATGAGCCACCACGACCATTCCTCCGACCTGCCCCTGTTCCCGCACATCGACGGGGGCACCGCGTCGCGCCGCGAATTCCTCAAGCGCAGCGCCGTCCTGTCGGCCGTGGCCGCCACCGGCGCGCCCCTGGCGCTGAACCTGGCCGCCATTGGCGAAGCCGCGGCCCAAATCGCCAGCGACTACAAGGCCATCGTCTGCATCTTCCTGAACGGCGGCAACGACTACGCCAACACTCTGGTGCCCTACGACCAGTCCACCTACAACGCGTACTTCGGCTTGCGCGAAAACCTGGCTTACACGCGCGACGCACTGACCGGCGCCGGCACGGTGCTGGCGCCGGAGCGCGCGCTGGCAGGTGGCGTGCAGTACGCGCTGCCGCCCGAGCTGCAGCCGCTCAAGCGCATTTTTGACGCCAAACATCTGGCGCCCGTGTTGAACGTCGGCACCTTGATCGAGCCGACCACCAAGGCGCAGTTCAACGCCAAGAACGTGCGGATCCCGCCGCGCATCGGCTCGCACAACGACCAGTCCTCGTTCTGGCAATCGTCGCTGACCGAGGGCGCCACGTCCGGCTGGGGCGGACGCATCGGCGACCTGATCGCCTCCGGCAACCAAAAGTCGATCTTTACCTGCATGGGCGTGGGCGGCAACGCGGTGTTCCTGTCGGGCAAGACGATCTCCCAGTACCAGATCGGCAGCGGCGGCACCCTGGCCGTCAACGCCATCAAGAACGGGCTGGGTGGCTCGCAGGCCTGTTCGACCCTGCTGCGCGAGATCATGACCAAGACGACGTCCGCGCACCTGATGGAGCGCGAGTACGTGCGCATTTGCGAGCGCTCGATCGACTCCGAAGCCACGCTGACCACGGCCTTGACCGGCATCGACGTGCCCGGCTTTGCCGACGCAGCCGACAACTCCCTGGCCGCGCAGCTGAAGATGGTCGCGCGCCTGATCAAGGCCAGCGGCTCGCTGGGCCTCAAACGCCAGGTCTTCATGGTGTCGCTGGGCGGGTTTGACAACCATTCCGACCTGAAGAAGCTGCACCCGATCTTGCTGACGAAGATCGGCAGCGCCATGGCTTCTTTCTACGACGCCACGGTGGCCATGGGCATGGCCAACAACGTGGTGTCCTTCACCGCGTCCGACTTCGGCCGCACGCTGACCAGCAACAGCAGCGGCTCCGACCACGGCTGGGGCTCCACCCAGTTCGTCATGGGCGGCGCTGTGGCGGGCAAGAACTTCATCGGCAAAAGCCCGCAGTTCGCCAACAACGGCGAAGACGACTTCGGCCAAGGACGCCTGGTGCCCTCCACCGGTGTAGACCAATTGGCCGCCACGCTGGCCAGCTGGTTTGACCTGTCGGACTCGCAGATCGAAATGGTGATGCCCAACATCGTCCACTTCGACAAGAGCGCGCGCAACCTGGGCTTCATGCGGGTTTGACGCCCGGCCTGGTCCAAGGGCGGGTCAGCGCCCGGATTTCAAGCTAAAACCGACGCTGGCCCTAGCACTACCTGCGCGGCCAGCTATCGTTTTAGGAATTCGTGGTCCATGGCCGTGGCGAAGCGACCACGACAGCAAGGCATCCTGGCGTGGATGGCCTTCTGTTCGCGCTGTCCGGCGTTGTGCTGGCGAAGGCTGGACCTGGGCGGCCATGATCGCCGGCGCGGCGTTCTCGGCCGTGCCGGTGGTCTGGTTCGCTTGGCAGCGCCTGTTGCCGCCCGAGTGGCCTGACGACTGAGATGGCGGCAGCTGCGGGCAGCCACCTGGCTGCGCGGCGCGCTGCGGCAGCGCCTCGCTCAAACACCGAACAGCCCGATACACACCCAACCGGTTCTTTTGCTATGGGGCGTTGATGGCACTGCGCACAAATACTTACTACGTATAGTAAATTTTGAAAAGACCAGCCCATCACCCGTCGTGTTCACCCCGTGCCGATGCGAAACGGTCCGACTTGATTTTTCAAACCAACGGGGGTATTCCATGAACATCTGCCGGTGCGCCGTCCATTGGCAGATTCCAGCTTCGACGGCCGAGATGAGGAGGCACACACCATGAAACTTTCCGATCTGCTGCAATCCCTGACCGAAGGCACGCGCCACTTTGAAGCCCAGATGGACGAATGGGGCAAGAACCTGACCGCCCAAGGCCACGACCTGAAGGCCAAGGCCGACGAATGGCAAAAATCGGCGGACCAGCGCAGCAAGGAATGGGCGGCGCAGCTGAGCGCCTACTCGAACAACGTCGACGCCGACCTGAAAGCCCAATGGACCAAGCTGCAAGCGGACGTGGACGCCCAGCTGACGACCCTGCGCACGCAAGCCGCCCAGTGGCGTGCCGAAGCCGACAAGAAGGACGCCGACACCGCCGCCACCTGGTACGAAGCCTACGCCACCAACATGGTCGCCCTGGCCAAGCGCACCGAGCAGGAAGCCGCGACCGCCATCGCTGCGGCGGCCGACGCCCGCGCCAAGGCCAACACCAAGAAGGCCTGACGCGTCCGGCACAGCGGCCGAGGCGATTGCCGCCGCCTGCGCCCTGGCCGGGTGCGCCCCGGCGCTCAGGTCTACGGGCTGGTTTTTGGTGATTGGCGCGCCCCGAACCCTGTCACGACACCGAGCCATGCGCGGGCCAGCCGGATTCAGCACCGCCTAGCTTGATCCCTGCTTGCTTGAGTGCTGCGGCAGCGCCGCGCTGTCTTGCGCCCGGGCGACAATCGCC
This sequence comes from Pseudomonadota bacterium, assembly GCA_023442945.1. GTDB lineage: Bacteria > Pseudomonadota > Gammaproteobacteria > Burkholderiales > Burkholderiaceae_C > Ottowia. The sequence goes on from JAEZWW010000048.1 coordinate 4,435, forward strand.
GTCCGCCTCCTTTTTGTCACCGATGGCATGACCCCGACCCCACGCCGCTCCAACTCCCGCGACAAGATCCTGGCCGCCGCCACACGGCTGGTGGCAGAAGGCGGGGTGCCGCAACTCACCATCGAAGCCGCGGCCGCCGCCGCGGGCGTCACCAAGGCCGGCCTGATCTACCACTTCAAGACCCGCGACGAGCTGCTGACGGCCGTGGAGGAAGGCATGGCGCGCGATATCGACGTCTACAGTCGCGCCGCCGAGCCCGCGCGCAACGCCGCCGCCAAGGCAAGCGCCCGCCCTCACCCCGACGCGCTGAAGTCCGCACTGCTGGAACAGGTGGACATGGCTTTCGACATGCCCGAGCCACTGCAGCGCCTGATGCGCAGCCTGCTGCAAGCCCACGCCACCCACGCCACGGTGCTGCAACCGGTGCAGGCCCTGTTCGACCGCGCCTACGGTCAAATGGCCCAAAGCGGCGACCCCGGCCACGCCCTGCTGGTCAGCCTGGCCATGGACGGCCTGCAGCTGATCGACCTGCTGCAGCTGCACACCTTCGCGCCCGAGCAACGCACGGCGGTCAAGCAGGCCGCGCAAGAACTGATCGCGCGGTTGCCCTGAGCGCGCGTGCGGCAGCCGTTGCAGCGCACTCCCGCCCGCTCACTCCACCGTCACACTCTTAGCCAGATTCCTTGGCTTGTCCACGTCGGTGCCGCGCGCCACGGCCGTGTGGTAAGCCAAGAGCTGCAGCGGCACGACGTGCAGGATGGGCGACAGCTGGCCGTAGTGCTCGGGCATGCGGATCACGTGCAGGCCTTCGCCGGCTTCGATGCGGGTGTCGGCATCGGCCAGCACGTACAGCACACCGCCGCGCGCGCGCACTTCCTGCATATTGCTTTTCAGCTTTTCCAGCAGCGCGTCGTTGGGCGCGACGGTGACCACCGGCATGCTGCTGGTGACCAGCGCCAGCGGGCCGTGTTTGAGCTCGCCCGCGGCGTAGGCCTCGGCGTGGATGTAGGTGATCTCTTTCAGCTTGAGCGCGCCTTCCTGCGCGATCGGGTAGTGCAGGCCGCGGCCCAAGAACAAGGCGTTTTCCTTGCTGGCGAACTGCTCGGCCCAGTCGATGATCTGCGGCTCCAGCGCCAGCACGGCCTGCAGCGCCGTGGGCAGGTGGCGCATGGCTTTCAGGTGCGCCGCTTCCTGCTCGTCCGTCAGCAAGCCACGCGATTTGGCCAGGGCCAGCGTCAACAGGAACAGCCCGGCCAGCTGGGTGGTGAAGGCCTTGGTGCTGGCCACGCCGATCTCGATGCCGGCGCGCGTGACGTAGGCCAGCTTGCATTCGCGCACCATGGCGCTTGTGGCGACATTGCACACCGTCAGCGTGTGGGGCATGCCCAGCGACTGCGCGTGGCGCAGCGCCGAGAGCGTGTCGGCCGTCTCGCCCGATTGGGTGATGGTGACCACCAGCGTGGCCGGGTCGGGCACGGATTCGCGGTAGCGGTATTCGCTGGCGATCTCCACCTGGCAGGGCAGCTTGGCGATGGCTTCGATCCAGTACTTGGCCACGCAACCGGCGTAGTAGCTGGTGCCGCAGGCCAGGATCAGCACCTGGCGGACCTTCTGGAAGGTGGGGTACGCACCGTCGCCCGGCGCGTGGTTGTTGGCCGCCTCAAACAACTCGGGCACCACGGCTTCGACGCCTTCCAGCGTGTCGGCGATGGCGCGCGGCTGCTCGAAGATTTCCTTTTGCATGTAGTGGCGGTAGGGGCCCAGTTCGGCCGCGCCGCTCATCGCCTGCACGGTGCGCGCCGGGCGCTGCACGCGTTGGCCGGCGCGGTCGGTGACCCAATGCTTGCCCAGCTGCAGGTCGACCACGTCGCCCTCTTCCAGGTAGACGATCTGGTCCGTCACGCCGGCCAGGGCCATGGCGTCGCTGGCCAGGAAGTTCTCCTTGCCGTCCGCGCCCAAGCCAACCACCAGGGGCGAGCCCTGGCGCGCACCGACCAGGCGGTGGGGCTCGTCGCGGTGCAGCACGGCGATCGAATAGCTGCCCCGCAGGCGTTTGGTGGCCGCCTGCACCGCCGCCAGCAGGTCGCCGTCGTACAGGCTGTCGATCAGGTGGACGATGACCTCGGTGTCGGTCTGGCTGACGAAGCGGTAGCCGCGCCGCTGCAGCTCGGTGTGCAGCTCTTCGTGGTTTTCAATGATGCCGTTGTGCACCAGGGTGACGCGGCCGGCGCGTTCGTCCTCCGCCGCGTCCGCGCCGCGCGGGCCGGTGCTGAAGTGCGGGTGCGCGTTGGTGACGGCCGGCGCGCCGTGCGTGGCCCAGCGCGTGTGGGCGATGCCGGTATGGCCTTGCAGGTGCTCCTGCTCGCACTGTTGCGCCAGGTCGGCCACGCGCGCGATGCCGCGCACGCGCCGCAGCTCACCCGCCGGCGCGTCGGCCACGCCCGCCGTGTGCACGGCCACGCCGCAGGAGTCGTACCCGCGGTATTCCAGCCGCTGCAGACCTTGCAGCAGGATGGGGACGATGTTGCGCGTGGAAACTGCTCCGACGATGCCGCACATGGGCGCTCCTTGGGATGAGGATTGGGGGTGGCTGACCCGCCGTTTGACCGCCGGGTACGGAACGCATGCTAGCCCTGCGTCTGGAAAATTACACCACTACAATTAGCCGATATTTGGAATCCAATTTCTTCACCGACGATTCCAGCCCAATAATTTCATGATTGAAGAAAATTTGGAACTTGATTCCACAGATTGGGCCATGCTGGCCGCCTTGCAAGCCGACGCCCGGCAAAGCAACCAGGCGCTGGCCGAACGCGCGCGCGTGTCGCCGCCGACCGCGCTGCGCCGCGTGCGGCGTTTGCACGAGGCGGGCCTGATCACGGGACAGCTGGCGGTGCTGGACGAAGACCGCATCGCCGCGCTGCAAGGCCATGGCCTGACGGTGTTGGTCGAGGTGTCGCTGGACCAGCAGGGCGCCGAGCACCTGGCCGCTTTCGAGCGCCGCGCCGTGGCCGACGACGCGGTGCAGCAGTGCTACCGCGTGTCGCCGGGGCCGGACTTCGTGCTGGTGCTGCGGGTGCGCGACATGCCCGCATACTACGCGCTGGCCGAAAGCCTGTTCACGCAAGACGCCAACGTGCGCAACGTGCGCGCCTTCTTTTCGGTCAAGCGCGCCAAGTTCGCGCCGCACGTGCCGCTGTCGGGGGCGTGAGCGGCGGTGGACGCCCGCCGTCGCGTGCTGGCGGCGGCCCGCCACGGCATTTTCAAATGAAATTGGCCTGCAGCCCTACAACCATCTGCGCGGCCAGCTACTGAATCAGTAGCAATTTCACCGCCACACCGCGCGACCCGTAGGCAAGGCGCACACCGCCGATCAGGCGCCCGAGGCGCCCGTCAGCATCACCACACGCCGCGCGCCATCACTGGCACCACGCTTTCCACGCGGCCGGCGGCGATGCCGTCGCGCACCACCACCAAGTGGCTGTGCAGGTTGACGGTGGGGTCGCAGTGGCCGGGGATGAGCCACACGGTTTCGCCCAAGGCGGGCAGGTTGGACAGCGGGCCGCCCGTGTCCAGCGGGTGCAGCACGCCGTGTTCGTCCCCGCCGCTGGCAAAACGCAGCGGCGGCTGGCCGGGCAGCGCGTGCACTTCGGGCAGGCCGCTGTCGACGGCATGCGCCTTCAGCCCCGCATCGCACACGGCATGGCCGGCGGACACGCTGATGACCTGGGACTTGACGAACAGCGCCGGCTCAAACTGCGGCTGCGCCGGGTCGCGCTCGTTGCGCAGGTAGTCGCCGTCCATGAACAAAAAGCTGCCGGGCTGCACCTCGTTCCAGACGCCGCTGGCCGCCTCGTGCGCGAAGGTGCCGGTGCCCGCACCGGTGACCAGGGGCACCGGCATGTCGGCCGCCTCCAGCAGGCGGCGCACGTCTTCGACCTTGGCGGCCGCGGCGACGATGGCCGCGTGCCGTTCGGCCACGGTGCGCAGGTGCTGCGCGCCGCCGTGGTAGGCGTGCAGGCCGGCAAAGCGCAGGCTGCTGCGCCCGACCAGGGTGCGCGCCAGGGTCACCACCTTTTCGTCGGGCGACACGCCGCAGCGGCCCTGGCCGACGTCGATCTCGATGTACACGTCGATCACCGCCTTGGTCAGCTGCATGGCCTGGGCCAGGCGCTCCACGCCCTCGGCGCTGTCGACCACGATGCCCAGCTGGCCGCCGCGCACGCTCAGCTGGTGCGCCAGCGCGGCGACGCGGCGCAGCTTGTTCACCGCCAGGATTTCGTTGGTGATCAGGATGTCGTTGATGCCGCCCGCGCCCATGGCCTCGGCCTCGGCCACGGTTTGCACGCAGACGCCGACGGCGCCGGCCTGCAGTTGCAGCCGGGCGACGGCCGGGCTCTTGTGCATCTTGGCGTGCGGACGCAGGCGCAGGCGGTGCTTGGCGGCAAATTCGACCGCGCGCTGCAGGTTGCGGTTGGCGGCGTCCAAGTCGACCACCAGCGCGGGCGTGTCGATGGCGTCGACGCCCTGACCCACCAGGGCGCGCAGGTGGTCGGGCAAGGGCTCAGGTTGTGCTTTCATCGAGCGACGCATCCTCCAGGTGACTGACGTCGGCCCAGCCGACGAGACTGAGGCCCCCCTCGGGGCTCCACAACAAACGGTTGACCGCGGTGTTGGTCAGCTGCCAGGTGCGTGCGTCCTGCAGCCCCAGGCGCGCCGCGGCGCGGTACAGCACGTCCAGCACGCCACCGTGCGTGACGATGGCGATCTGTTTATCAACGTTTTCGGCCGCCAGCCTTAGAACAGTCTGCGCGACGCGCTCCTGAAACAGGAGTAACGACTCACCCCCCTCGCCCGGCGGCGCCCAGTCGGGCACGCGGCGGCGCCATTGCTCGGCGGCTTCCGGGGCGGCTTGGGTGACCTGCTCGAAGGTCTGGCCTTGAAAATCGCCAAAGCAGCGTTCGCGCAGGCCGGTGTGCAGCCGTAGCGGCGCGCCGGTGGCGTCGGCCAGCGCCTGCGCGGTGTCGCGCGCGCGGCTCAGGTCGCTGCTGTAGACCACGTCCGGCGCCTCGCGCCCGGCCAGCGCCTGGGCCAGCCGCCCGGCCTGCAGGCGGCCAGTCTCGTTCAGCGGGATGTCCAGATGACCTTGCAGGCGCCCACCCACGTTCCACGCGGTTTCGCCGTGGCGAATGGCCAGAATGCGGGTGATCTGCATGGCGCCATCATGCCATGCGGCCTCGCGAAATCACGGCCTGACCGGCCTTCGCCAGCCGCCGCCGGTCGGGCGGACAAGCCCGCCGGTCGATACCCGCGTCAGTGTCTCGGGGTGACCATCACCGGTGCCCCTGGCGCGGGTGCCGGTGCAGCGGGCGCGGGTGCGGCCTGGGGCGCCCCGCCGGTGGTCGGCAGGGGCGGCGCGCTGCCCGCCGTAGCGCTGGCCGGGGGCAGCAGCGGCACGCCGACCTGGCGCACGCTTTGCGCCGGGCTGGGGTAACCCTCCAGTGCGGCGACGAACAAGGCCACCAGCACGTTGTCGGTGTCGTGCCACGGACCGTCGTGGCGCGCGCGGGTGTCGTAGACGATCTGGCCGGTGCGCAGGTCGCGCATCAGCAGGTTGACCTCGCTCACGTAAGCGGGGATATCCGGGTCACCGATCGGCCAACCCATGCCCAGCCCGATGCCGCCGCCGCGCCAACCGCCGCCAAAACCCAGGCCCAGGGACATGCGCGGACCGTAGCCGTAACCCATGGGCCGGCCCCATTCGTCGCGCCAGTAGGCGTTGACGTAGCCCCCCACCTGCACGCTGAGCTGCGCGCCGGCGTCGTCACGCTGCAGACCGACGCGCGCCAGCGCGGCCTGGGCCATGGCCTCCAGCTTGGCCGGGTCGGGCTGGCCGGCGACCAGCGGCCCGCGCTCGAAGCGGTAGCGGGCGTTCTGCAGCACGGCAGCGCCAGGCGCCTGCGCGGCCACGGTGCGCACGCTGGCGTCCACGGTGCGCGGGCCGGTGGCGCAGGCCGTCAAGCCCGCCAGCACGGTCGCCACGCCGATCCATTTCATCCAAAAACCCATGTCAGAACCTCCTTGGGCGGTGTTCATGCGACAGCAACAGCCTGCGCGCGCCGGCACCACAGCGGCTGCGCGTGCGTGAAGGCGCTTGGCGCGCGGCGCTGGCGGCCCCTTCAGGCGCTGACCAGGGGCACACCGCCAAACGGCGTGCCCACCGGCTCGGGAAAAGCCTCTTCGTCGAACGCCTTGTCGCCGTTCTCGTCCGGCGTGCCCGTGGCTTTCAGATGGCGGAAGTCGTGCAGGGTTCCGTCCATCAGGTGCGAGGGCACCACGTTCTGCAGCGCGGTGAACATGTTTTCGATGCGGCCGGGGTGCTTCTTCTGCCAGTCGCGCAGCATCTCGCCGATCACCTGGCGCTGCAGGTTCTCCTGGCTGCCGCACAGGTTGCACGGGATGATCGGGAATTCGCGGTGCTCGGCCCAGCGGATCAGGTCGACCTCTGCCACGTTCGCCAGCGGGCGGATCACCATGAATTCACCGTTGTCGCTGACCAGCTTGGGCGGCATGCCTTTCAGCTTGCCGCCAAAGAACATGTTCAGGAAAAAGGTCTGCAGCATGTCGTCGCGGTGGTGGCCCAGCGCGATCTTGTTGCACTTCAGCCGCCGCGCCACGCTGTACAGAATGCCGCGGCGCAGGCGCGAGCACAGGCTGCACGTCGTCTTGCCCTCGGGGATCTTGGCCTTGACGATGCTGTAGGTGTCCTGCGTCTCGATGTGGTGCTCGATCCCCAGGTTCTGCAGGTAGGCCGGCAGGATCTCGGCCGGAAAGCCAGGCTGCTTCTGGTCCAGGTTGACGGCCACCAGCTCAAACGGCACCGGCGCGCGCGCCTGCAGCTTCATCAGGATGTCCAGCAGGCCGTAGCTGTCCTTGCCGCCTGACAGGCAGACCATCACGCGGTCGCCCGCCTCAATCATGTTGAAGTCGGCGATCGCCTGGCCGACCTGGCGGCACAGGCGTTTTTCCAGCTTCAAGGCCTCGCGTTCGGCCTTGGTGCGGGCAGAGGGGCCGGCGGCGACGTCAATGTCGTCCAGAACAGAAGGGTGCGCGGTCATCCCCCGATTGTCCTACGGGCCGCCCTGACCTGCCCGCCCACGGGGCTTAGCCGCGCCGTTGGCGCCGGACCCGGCCGATGCCCAGCCACAGCAGCACCCCACCCAGCCCACCCAGCGCCCAGATGTCCAGCGTAGGCACGGGTGTGACCACGGCTGGCGGCAAGGTCGAACAGCTGCCGCTGGCGCTGAACGCCAATTGCCGGCGCAAGCCGTTGCCTGCCGGACTCACCACCGTCAAGGTGATGGGGTTGGCGGTGGGCGGCACGCCGTACGGCAACGTGTTGGTTGGCTCGAATCTCGGTCCTATGATCGGGAGCGCAGGGTTGGTGAAGGTGAACAGCACCACCCCCGCCCCATCGCGAATTTCCAATGTGTAGGCTTCCGCGCCCGGCGGTGCGCTACCGGTGTTATTGCGGTCCCCCACCCACGTGAAGGCTGGATAGCTCACTTGGGTGCAGTCGAAAGTGGGCATGAAGCCGACAATGGTCATCGCGTGGGCACCAACGGCGGCCCCGCCCAGGATCGCCGCCAACGCCCAGCGAGCGGAAGAGAAATTCGTATTCATTCAGGACGACTCCAGCAGTGTTGATCGAAGATAGTTAAATCAAAAGTTAACTATCAACCTCGATTGTTACACAGCTATGCTTGTCGTCCTACCAGTACCCGGCCTCCATCCGGATCGCCGCCTCGCAGTCGTCAACGATCTCCATCTTGGCGATCTTCACGCGCACGCCCAGCGTGCCGTGCAGGCCCAGCAGGCGTTCGCACAGCTTTCCAATCAGCGATTCGGCAGAGATCCCTGAACGCTTCGGGTCGCTCGAAACTGGGGAAGAAGCGGCTATCCCTCGGTAGCCTGTGCGGACTCGCCAAGCCCGCGCGGGACTTAGCCGCCCCGCTGGCGGCGCACCCGGGCGGCGCCAAGCAACGCCAGCGCGCCCGCCAGCGCGCCAAGCGCCCAGGCATCGGCGGTCGGCACGGGGGCGACCACCGCCGGGGGCAGCGCCGAGCAACTGCCGCTGGCGGTGTAGACCTGTTGCTCGGGAAAGCCATTGCCAGCCGAACTCACTATGGTGAACGTGATCGGATTGGCGGTCGGCGGCGTGCTGTAAGAAATCGAGCCTGGCGGCTCCGTGTGCTGGCCATCCAGTAACAACGTGACGTTCCCACCCCCAACACCACGCCTGCGCCATCGCGAATCTCTAATCTGTAGGCTTCCTGACCCAAGCCTGCACTGCCAGTGTTGTTGCGGTCGGCCTCATATGTGGCAGCAGAAAAGCTCATCGCCGCACAGTCGAATGTCGCGTTGAAGCCTGTAACAGTGAGCGCTTGTGCAGTTCCTGCAGCAACTACGCAAGCCAAGGCGGCCAGAGGGCGGCGTGAGAAAACAAGATTCAACGGACGAAACACTGGGGACTGCCTCTATGTGGAATACTCTTACCTGTCACTGCAATCGAATTTTTTCGCAATACCCATGTCGCATTTCGGCGGGACCGTACCGGCGCCAACAACCGAAATTTCCTACCAGCGCCCCGCCTCCATCCGTATCGCCACCTCGCAGTCGTCAAAGATCTCCAGCTTGGCGATCTTCACGCGCACGCCCAGCACGCCGTGCAGGCCCAGCAGGCGCTCGCACAGCTTGCCGATCAGCGATTCGAGCAGGTTGACGTGCTCGGCCGTGCATTCGTCGATGATGATCTGGCGCACCTTGCGGTAGTCCAGCACGTGGGTGATGTCGTCGTCGCGCGGGCGCAGCGGCTGCGGGCCCAGGTTCAGCTCGGCGTCGACCTGGATTGGCTGCGGCGCGGTTTTTTCCTCGTCGAGGATGCCCAGGCTCGCGTCAAAACGCAGGCCGTTCAGCGTCAGCGTCTGACCGCCCGCGGTGGCTTCCGGGGTGCCGGTCGCTTCCCTTTCGATAGCTGCTTGCGCAGGTGGTTGTAGGGCTTCAGCCCCCTTCATCATGGAAAAGTCGCGTTCAAAGCGCACCAGGTGCTGGCCGCCGTCGACCAGCAGCGTGGCGCCGGTAAGCGAGCGGTTGCCCAGCGCAAACACCACCGTGGCGGCCACGTCTTCGGGCGTGGACGAGCGGCCCAGCGGGCTCAGGCGGTGCAGCTCGGCAAAGCGCTCGTCGCTCAGCAAATGGCTGGTCAGCGTGAGGCCGGGCGCGACGCCGACCACGCGCACGCGCGGCGCCAGGGCTTGTGCCAGCAGGGTGGTGGCGCTTTGCAGCGCGGCCTTGCTGAGGGTGTAGCTGAAGAAGTCCGGGTTGGGGTTGAACAGCTTCTGGTCCAGCAGATTGACCACGCAGCCGGTGGCGGGCGGGGCACCCTGCGCGTCCAGGTGCGCGGCCAGCGCCTGCGCCAGCAGCACGGGCGCGGCGGTGTTGGCGTGCAGGTGCGCGTCGAGCAGGCGGGTGTTGAAGCTGGCGGCGTTGTCGAACTCGAACAGCGCGGCGCTGTTGACCACGGCATGAACCGGGCCGAGCGCAGCCACCACGCGCGGCAGCAGCGCACGGGCTTGCGCCTCGTCCGCAAGATCGGCATCGAATGCGGCGCCAGCCGGCCCCAGCTCTGCGCAGGCAGCTACGGTATCCAGAGCATCCTGGCGCGATCGGTGGTAGTGCACGGCGACGCGCCAACCGGCGGCGGCACAGGCCAGCGCGATGGCGCGGCCCAGGCGCCGGCCAGCGCCGGTGACGAGCACGGTGCGGGAAAGGGCAGCGGTGTTCAAGGACAATCGGGGGTGTGAAAAAGACGGAATCCAGTGTAACCAGCGGCCCTGCGGCGAACGGCCTCGCGCAGCCTGCTGACGCGTCAACGCAAGCCGAGCTGACGGCGCACATCGCCGACGCCATCCGCGCCGCCGGCGGCTGGATCGGCTTTGACCGCTTCATGCACCTGGCGCTGTACGCGCCGGGGCTGGGCTATTACGCGCACGGCTCGCGCAAGTTCGGCGCGCTGCCGGGCTCGGGCAGCGACTTCGTGACCGCGCCCGAGCTGTCGCCGCTGTTTGGCCGGGCGCTGGCCGCGCAGGTGGCCGAAAGCCTGCGCGCCACCGGCACCGACGCGGTGTGGGAATTCGGCGCCGGCAGCGGCGCGCTGGCCGAGCAGCTGATCACCGGCCTGGCCGCGCTGGGCCAGCCGCTGGCGCGCTACACCATCGTTGACGTGTCCGGCAGCCTGCGCGCGCGCCAGCAGGAACGGCTGGCGCCGCTGCGCGCCGCGCACCCGGGCTTGCAGATCGACTGGGCCGATCGCCTGCCCGACGCGCTGCGCGGCGTCGTCGTCGGCAACGAAGTGCTGGACGCCATGCCGGTGCAACTGCTGGCGCGTGTGGACGGACAATGGCTGGAGCGCGGCGTGGCGCTTTCTGAGGCTTTTGAGGCTGCCGCCCTACAGCCACCTGCACGGCCAGCTTCTGATTCGATAGCGCCCTTCGTCTGGGCCGACCGCCCGACCGACCTGCGCCCGCCCTTCGAGGTGGAAGGCGAGCACGACTTCCTCACCGAGATCCACCCGCAGGCGCGCGCCTTCGTCACCACCCTGGCCGAGGCGCTGGTGCGCGGCGGCGCGGGCGCGGCCTTCTTCATCGACTACGGCTTTCCCGAGGCCGAGTACTACCACCCGCAGCGCCACATGGGCACCCTGGTCTGCCACCGCGCGCACCAGGTCGACGACGACCCGCTGAGTGCCGTGGGCGCCAAGGACATCACCGCGCACGTCAACTTCACCGACGTGGCGCTGGCCGCGCAAGACGCGGGGCTGGAGGTGCTGGGCTACACCAGCCAGGCGCGCTTTTTGCTGAACTGCGGCATCGCAGAGGCCATGGAAGCGGCCGACCTGCCGACCCGCGCCAACGCCATGAAGCTGTTGACCGAGCACGAGATGGGCGAGCTGTTCAAGGTGATCGGCTTCGGCACGCCGGGGCAGCCGGCGGCGCTGGGCTTCAGCGCGGGCGACCGGATCGGCAAGCTGTGAAGCACCGGAATTTCATGCCCAATCGGCCGTTCGCCCTAGTGCCAATTGCGCAGGCAGCTATCAAAACCAAAGCATCTCTGTGCCGCGTCGCGCCTTCGTTCCGAGGCAGCCACGCCCATGGTCGGCGCAAGTCCGGCCACGGCGCGTCCTGCCGAAGTCGCGGCGCGTGCCGGGGGGCTTGCGCTGAGGGCCACCCATGATCCGCTGGGTCATCGTCATCTTCCTGGCGCTGATGCTGATCAGCTGGTTCACGCCCTTTCTGAACAAGCTCGGCTTCGGCCGGTTGCCTGGCGACTTCCGCTTCAAGCTGTTCGGGCGCGAATGGTTCATTCCGCTGACCACCACGCTGCTGCTGAGCGCGGCGGCCAGCCTGATCGCCAAGCTGCTCTGACGCGGTGGGCGCGGCGCCCTTTCGTCGGCCAGCTCGTGGTTTGTGCGCGGCATCGCGCCTCGCGGGACGATCTCGGCAGTGCAGGCGCGCCCGGCGGGCCGCGCCAGGTCAGAGCATTTCGTCAGGCGCCAGCGGCCCCAGCAGCTTCAGCACCGTGCGCAGGCCCAGACTGGCGTCGGGCTCCTGGCTGGCGTCGCCAAAGTCGGCGCCGGGCGGCGCGCGCCAGCGCAACTGGTCGTCGGGTGTGAGCTCCATGCGCCAGGCGCCGTCGTCGAGGGTGTCGTCGATCTTGGCGGTGGCTTCGCGCGACAGCTCGGCGCTGCGCACAACCAGCGCGACTTCGGTGTTCTGAAGTTTGGAGCGCAGGTCCAGGTTCATCGACCCGATGCTGATCACGCGGCCGTCCAGCACCAGAATCTTGGCGTGCAGGCTGGCCTTGGAGCCGCCCCCGCTCGAGCCGAAGACCGTGCGGTCCAGCTGGGCGCCCTGGGTGGCGCGCATTTCGTACAGCTCGACGCCCAGGCGGATCAGGTCCTTGCGGTAACGGGCGTAGCCCACATGCGCCAGCGGCGCGTCGTTGGACGCCAGCGAATTGGTCAGCACCCGCACGCGCACGCCGCGCGCGCGCATGTCGGCAAACACCTTCATCATGTCCGGCCCGGGCACGAAGTACGGCGAGACGATGAGCGCGTCGCGCCGCGTGCGCTCCATGAGGCGCAGCATGCCGTCGACCACGGTGTCGTCGGTGTGTTCGTCGTTCAGCTCGGGCACCAGCTTGGCGGGCTGGTCGACCAGGAGCAGCGCCGGCGCCCAGATCAGGCGCAGCGTGTCCAGGTCCATGGCGGGCGGCAGCAGCGGCGGGCCCACGGCCTGGGCGCCGCCATTGGCTGCAGCGGCGGCGGTGGCTTCGCTCGCCGTCTGGGGCGCGGTGGTGTCGCGCAGCGCGCGCAGCTCGTCTGGCGTGATCAGCGACTGCACCGGGTAGGCCAGCGGGTTGTTCCAGTAGCTGTCGAAGCTGCGCGACATGGCGCCCACGACCGAGCCGACGGCCAGGACGTCCATGTCGACAAAGTTGCTGCCGTCGGCGGTGCCGAAGTACGAGTCGCCCAGGTTGCGCCCGCCGGTGATGCCCCAGGCGTTGTCAGCGATGTACAGCTTGTTGTGCATGCGGTGCTGGATGCGCTTGAAGTCGCCCAGCGAGCCCAGCGCCCGCAGCGCCCCCGCGCCGCGCCGGCCGGGCAGCGGGTTGAACATGCGCATTTCGATGTTGGGCACGAAGGCCATGGCCATCACCAGGGCGTTGCGGCCGCTGCTGTTGAAGTCGTCCAGCAGGATGCGCACGCGCACGCCGCGCGCCGCCGCCGCGCGGATGGCGCGCAGCAGCTCGCGCGAGGTGCTGTCGGCGTGGATGGCGTAGTACTGGATGTCGAGCGTGCGCGTGGCGCGCTCGGTCAAGGCCAGGCGGCTGCTGTAGGCCTCGTTGGGCGAGCCGATCAGCGCGAAGCCCGAGTCTCCCGCGGCCCCATTGCGCGCCGAGGCTGGGCGACGCGACGCGGCCAGCGCACCCAGCGGCGTCGTTTGCGGATCGGCCAGAGCGTGGGATTCGGGCCGCTGCACTTCCTTGGGCAGGCTGCTGCAGCCCGTCAGCGCCAGCCACAGCGCCACCAGCCAGAACGCCCAGCCAGGGCGCGAGCCGGTGCGCTGTGGCAGCGGGCCGTTGTCAGACAAAGGAATGGGGGTGGCGAACATCATCGATCGGGCGGGGTCAGGGCTGGCAGATCATAGTGAGCGCCCTGAGGTCCCGCCTGTCGGACGAGGGCGCCAACCGCGTCCGGCAGCGTCAGGACGCAAAAAAGGCCGCAGCGTGGCGGCCTTTTTTACTGGGCTGGCCCTGCGGCCATCCTCAGCGGGTCGGCATCATGCGGTCTGGTCGTCCACGCTGGCGCCGGGAGCGTTGGTCACGCAGGACTGGATGCCGTTGTCGCGCGCAGACTCGCTGGAGTACATCTGGCTTTGGCCGATGACCTGGCCATTGCCGGCCTTGAGCGTGAAATAGGGCGAGCCGTCCTTGGCGACGAGCTTCTCGTAGCGGGCTTCGTCGCCGCCGTTTTTCTTGACCGATTCGATGCCGTTGACCGCACTGGCCTTGGCTTCGTACATCTCGCTGGTGAGGATGGTCTGACCATTGCCGGCCAGCAGGGAGAAATGGAACTTGTCGTTCTTCGAGTTCTTCAGTTCGAACTTGCCTGCCATGAAAACTCCTTCGTTGGCGCCAAAGCACGGTTGGCTGGCGCGCATTGTGGCCGCGGAACTACGACATTTCAACCGTGCCGACGCGCGGCGTGCGATACCGCACAGCGGTGTCGCGGATCGACCAACAAGACGCCGGTACTCAGCTCTGTATCAAGCGGCGCGACTTCGAAACTGAGAGCAACATACCCAGCGCCAGCCCCAGCGTGACCATGGCGGTGCCCCCGTAGCTGATGAAAGGCAGCGGCACGCCCACCACCGGCAGGATGCCGCTGACCATGCCCATGTTGACGAAGGCGTAGGTGAAGAAGATCGTGGTCAGGGCCGCCGCCAGCAGGCGCGCGAACAGCGTGGGGCCATCGGCGGCGATCATCAGCCCGCGCAGGATCAGGAAGGTGAAGCCCGCCAGCAGCGCCAGGTTGCCGACCAGGCCGAATTCCTCGGAATAGGCGGCAAAGATGAAGTCGGTGGTGCGCTCGGGGATGAATTCCAGGTGCGTTTGCGTGCCCTGCATGAAGCCCTTGCCTTCCCAGCCGCCCGAGCCGATGGCGATCATGCCCTGCAGGATGTGAAAGCCCTTGCCCAGCGGGTCGCGCGTGGGGTCCATCAGCGTGCACACGCGCTGGCGCTGGTATTCGTGCAGCACGACCCAGTCGACGCCGTCGGCGCACAGCTCGGTCTCGAACGACAGCAGCAGCACCACCGCCACCACGCCGATCAGCACCGGTGGCAGCACCAACTTCCAGGGCAGGCCGGCAAAAAAGATCACCGCCAGCCCCGCCGCCATGACCAGCAGCGCCGTGCCCAGGTCGGGCTGCTTCATGATCAGCGCCACCGGCACCGCCAACAGGGCGAAGGCGACGACAAAATCGACCGGGCGGGTCTGCCCCTCGCGCCGGTGGAACCACCAGGCCAGCATCAGTGGCATGGCGATCTTGAGCAATTCGCTGGGCTGGATCACCACGCCCAGGTTGACCCAGCGCGTGGCGCCCTTTTTGGTGATGCCGAACAGCGCCACCGCCACCAGCAGCGCCACGCCCAGCAGGTACAGCGGCACCGCCAGGCTCATCAGGCGCTGCGGCGGTACCTGCGCCACCACGAACATGATGCCGCAGGCGATCAGCATGTTGCGGCCGTGGTCGACGAAGCGGGTGCCGTGGTCAAACCCCGATGAGTACATCGCCGTCAAGCCCATGCCCGCCAGCACCAGCACCGCCAACAGCAGCCAGAAGTCGAAGCCACGCAGGAACGGCAGGATGCGCCGCCAGACGGAAGGACGTTCGAACACAACTGCCATGCCGAATTATCCCCCGGGCGCATGACCGCGCGTTGGCGCCAGCGCCTAAACCGCGCCCCGCGCCCCGCGCCCTGCCCCCCCGGCGGTCCGCCAGACCGGTGGCCGGGCGCTACCATGGGCCGCATGGCCACCACCCACCTGCTCTACCTGCACGGCTTCCGCTCGTCACCGCAATCGACCAAGGCCCGCATGGTCGGCGCGCGGGTGCAAGCCGACTACCCCGGCGTGACTTGGTGGTGCCCGCAGCTGCCGCCCTCGCCGCGCGAAGCCGCGGCGCTGATCCAGCAAGGCGTGGCCGACTGGCCGCGCGGGCAGATGGCGGTGTGCGGCTCGTCCCTGGGCGGCTTTTACGCCACCTGGCTGGCCGAGCAGGCCGGTTGCAAGGCGGTGCTGCTCAACCCCGCCATCGACCCAGCGCGCGACCTCACCCACTACATCGGCGAACAAACCGCCTGGCACGACCCGGCCGAGCGCTTCTTCTTCCGCCCAGAGTACATCGACGAGCTGCGCGCGCTGGAAACCGGCCCCGTCACCAGGCCCGAGCGCTACTTCGCTGTGATTGCCAAGGGCGACGAGTTGCTGGACTGGCGCGAAATGACCGGCCGCTACCCCGGCGTGCACGGCCGCCTGCTGGAAGGCAGCGACCACGCCCTCAGCGACTTTGACCAGCACATCGGCGCCGTGTTCGACTTCCTGGACCTGGCGCAGGCTTGAGCGGGCACGGGTTCTGGCCGCGCTCGATCACCCGTTTGCACCTTTTTTGATAGCTGGCCGCGCAGTTCCCTGTAGGGCCAGAGGCCGATTTCACTAAAAACCGACGCACGACCCCAAGCGACGGTCACGCCGGCCGGGACACATGGCCGACGCGGTAGCGCTGGCCACCCACACCCGCCGCCGGCGCTGACGGCCACAGGGCAAAGCGCACCTGGGTCCAGGTCGTGGGCTCGTACGCGCTGAGCGCGGCGACGGCGCCGTGCTGGTCGACCAGGGCGTCGACATCGGCGGCCGCCTGTTCGCTGGAGCGCGCCAGGTCGCTGTGGGGCGCCAGCGGCAGCACTTCCCGCGTGGCGAAGGCGCTGGCCTGCCCGACGGCCGGGGCGCGCGCGTGCCAGACCGACCACAGCCTTACCGCCGGCCAGCCAAAGGACTCGGTCAGCGCGACGAAGCCCGGGCCGCTGAGGAAGCGGTTCATCGCGTCGGCGTCCTGCCACAGGTAGAAGGGCGCGTACAGGTTTTCCGGGCCGTCCGCGCCGCGCTCGGCGTACAGGTAGGCCTTGAAGACCAGGCCTGGGAAGTCGTCCAGCAGCGGTCCCTTGGTGGCGATGCGCTCGCGGATCTCGGCCATCGCGAAGCTGGCGGGCAGCGCGAAGCTGTATTGCATGGCAAGCATGGTGGGCCTACGCAGCGTCAAGCGCCGCGCGCCGAGGCGGCGGCGTCGGACGCGGCTTGCGCGCCGGCGGCGCTCCAGGCGCGCCCATCGCTGAAGGACCAGTCTTCGGGCTGCGTGGTCTGGATCACGATCATCACGTCCGCCGGCGCCACGCCGGGCGACGCGGCCCAGTGCTGCACCAGCGCGAGGTAGAACGCTGCCTTGGCCTCGGCCGTGCGCGGCCGCCCGGCCGTCACGGTCACCAGCAGCCAGTCGTCGCTGCGCGGGCCGCCGAGGTAGTGGCGGTCAAACACGCGCTGGTGCAGCGGGCGCGGCTCGAACAGCTGAAAGCGGTCGTCCGGCGGCACGTCAAACGCCTCCACCAGAGCCCGGTGCAGGCCGTCCGACAGCGCGGCGATGTACTCGGGGGATTGGCCTTCGGGCAGGCTGATGCGGGTGTAGGGCATGGTGGGGCCTTTCAGGAATCGGTTGCGGGTGTGGGTGTGCGTGTCAACGCGCCCAGCAGCGGCACGGCAGAGGCCGCGCAGGGCCAGCCGGCGTAGAAGGCCAGGTACGTGATGGCCTCGGCCAGCTCGTCGCTGCTGAGGCCGTTGTCCACCGCGCGCTGTAGATGAAACGGCAGCTGGCCGACGCGGTTCAGCGCGACCAGCGCCGCGACAGTGATCAGGCTGCGGTCGCGCGGGGACAGGCCGGGGCGCTGCCAGACGTCGCCGAACAGCACATCGTCGGTGTAGCGGGCGAAGGCCGGCGCGTGGCGCTGGAAGGCGGCGCGCTCGGCGGCGCCGGGGGCGTCTGGGGTGGAAGGGGAATGCGCTGACATCGGAGGTCCTTGAAATCGCTGAGGCCCGATGGTCGCGCCGTCGAATGATTTTGAAAATCAGATTTATCAACTACAATCATCCCAAATAACAGGACGATCACCATGCACCAACCCCTGCTCGACCTACAAGCCCTGCGCAGCCTGGCCACGGGCGTGGACCTGGCCAGCTTCGCCAAGGCGGCGGACCAGTTGGGGCGGTCCACTTCGGCCATCAGCGCCCAGCTGAAGAAGCTGGAAGACCAGGTGGGCGAGCGCCTGCTGCAAAAGGACGGCCGCGGCCTGGTGCCGACGCCGGCCGGCGAGGTGCTGCTGGGCTATGCGCGCCGCCTGCTGGAGCTGAACGACGAAGCCGTGCACGCAGCGCGCGGCGCGCGCCTCAGTGGCGAGGTGCGCCTGGGTGTACAGGAGGACTTTGGCGAACGCCTGTTGCCCGGCGTGCTGGGCGCCTTCGCGCGCGCCCACCCGCAGGTGCTGATCGAAACCCGGCTGGCGCGCAACAGCGAATTGCTGCGCGACATCGAGCAGCGCCGCCTGGACCTGGCGCTGGCCTGGGATGCGGGCCCGCCCGACCCGGCGCACCGGCGCCTGGGCCAGTTGCCCATGTGCTGGATTGGCCCAGCGCGCGGCGACTGGCCAGCGGGCGCCGGCGCGGCGTCGCTGCCGCTGGTCGCGCTGGAGTCGCCCTGCCTGATGCGCCGCGCGGCGGTGCAGGCGCTGGACGGCGCCGGCATCCCTTGGCGCCTGGCCTTCACCAGCTCCAGCCTGGCGGGCACCTGGGCCGCGGTGGCGGCGGGCCTGGGCGTCACCGTGCGCACCACGGCCGGCATCCCGGCCGGGCTGGCGGTGCTGGACGGCCTGCCGCCGCTGCCGTCGATTGGGCTCACGGTGTACCGCGCGCAGGCCCAAGCCGAGCCCGCCGTGCGCCAGCTGGAGGCGCTGCTGGTCGACCATGTCCAGTCTTACGACCTGGTGCCAGAAGCAGCGCACAGCGCCTGAAGCCGGGCGACCCGCCCAAGGATGGGAAAATCCCCCCATCTATGCATGTTCTCTTTGACGAAGGCGGCAAATTCCTCGCCGGCCGCATCCTTTCCGAGGCCGAGGCCTCGGCCCAGGTCGAACTCGATTCGGGCAAGCGCCTGAAGGTCAAATCCGCCAACCAGCTGCTGCGCTTTGACAAACCGGCGCCGGCCGAGCTGCTGGCGCAGGCGCAGGCCACCGCGGCCGAGGTCGAACTGCCGCTGGCCTGGGAATTCGCGCCCGAGGCCGAGTTCAGCTTTGACGAGCTGGCCGCCGACTACTTTGGCGACGCGCCCGACGTGGTGCGGCGCACCGCCATGCTGATGGCGCTGCAGGACGCGCCGCACTACTTCCGCCGCGCCGGCAAGGGGCGCTTTCGCAAGGCGCCGGCCGACATCGTGGCGCAGGCGCTGGCCGCGATCGAGAAGAAAAAGCAGATCGCCGCGCAGATCAACGAATGGGCGGCCGCGCTGGTGGCTGGCCAGACGCCGCAGCCGGTGCGCGACCAGCTCTACAAAATCCTGTTCAAGCCGGACAAGAACGCACCCGAGTACAAAGCCGTGGTGGAGGCCAGCCGCAGCGCGCAGCTGGCGCCGCTGACGCTGCTGCAGCGCGCCGGCGCGATTGAATCGCCCTACCAGTTCCACTGGCAGCGCTTTCTGTTCGAAAACTTCCCCAAGGGCACGGGCTTCCCGCCACTGGCTGCTGCGGCGATCACCGAAGAGCTGCCGCTGGCTGACGTGCAGGCTTTCTCGATCGACGACTCACACACGACGGAGATTGACGACGCGTTGTCTCTGCAAGGCTTGGGCACGGGCACCGTGGTGGTGGGCATCCACATCGCGGCACCGGGCCTGGCGATCCAGCCCGACGACGCCGTGGACCAGGTCGCCCGTGCGCGCCTGTCCACCGTGTACATGCCGGGCTACAAGATCACCATGCTGCCCGATGAGGTGGTGCAGACCTACACGCTGAGCGAAGGGCGCGACGTGCCCGCGGTGTCGCTGTACGTGACGATGAACGAGGCAACGTTCGAGATCCAGCACAGCGAAACGCGGCTGGAGCGCGTGCCGATCGCCGCCAACCTGCGCCACGACCAGCTCGACCACATCGTCACGCCCGAGTGGTTGGCCGGCACCGCCATCAACCATCCAGATGACGCCCTGCCGGCGCCAGCAGGGCGCGAGCAGCTCTCATTTTTATACCGCCTGGCGCAACACCTGAAGGCCGGGCGCGAACGCGTGCGCGGCAAGCCAGAGACCTTCAGCCGGCCCGACTACACCTTTCGCCTGCTGGGTCAGACCGACGACGCGCCCACGGGCAAGGAACAGGTGCAGATCACCACGCGCCAGCGCGGCGCGCCGCTGGATTTGATCGTGGCCGAAGCCATGATCCTGGCCAACAGCACCTGGGGCCAGTGGCTGGGCTCGCTCGGCATCCCCGGCATCTACCGCAGCCAGGCCAGCCTGCTGCCGGGCATCAAGGTGCGCATGGGCGCCAAGGCGTTGCCGCACGCGGGCATCGGCGTGCCCAGCTACGCCTGGAGCACCTCGCCCCTGCGCCGCTACGTCGACCTGGTCAACCAGTGGCAAATCATTGCCGCCGCGCGCCACGGCAAGACGGCGGCGCTGGCCGCGCCCTTCAAGCCCAAGGACGCGCAGCTGTTCGCCGTCATCAGCGCGTTCGATGCGGCCTACAGCGCCTACAACGCGCACCAGGCCAGCATGGAGCGCTTCTGGACGCTGCAGCACCTGCGCCAGCACGGCACGACCGAGCTCACGGCGCAGCTGATCAAGGAAATGCCCGGCGGCGCCTGGCTGGTGCGCGCGGACGACCTGCCGCTGGTCTTCAGCGTCATGGGCGCGCAGGCGCTGGTGCGCGGCATGCGCGTGCGCGTGAAGCTGGGCGCGATCGACGACATTTCGCTGGACGTGCACGGCACCGTGGCGGAAGTCTTGGCCGCCGACGCCAGCGCGGCCAGCCCCAGCGACGACACCAGCGATGAGGAAGATGACGCATCCGCGGCCGGCCCGTTGACGATTGCGGTCGACGTGAACGAGAACGAGGCTGGAAGCCCTGATAATCCGGCCTCGTAATGCTGCGTTTTTTCAAGTCGCTGTCGACCCTGCAATGGGCCCTGGGCCTGTCGTTCTTGCTTCACGCCGTGGTGCTGACGGTGCGCTTTGTCGACCCCGAGGGTTTCCAGCGCGTGTTTCAGGACACCACACTGGACGTGGTGCTGGTCAACGCCAAGTCGGACGAAGCCCCGGAGAAGCCTCAGGCCATCGCCCAGGCCAACCTGGCCGGCGGTGGCGAGGCCGAAGGCCGGCGCATTGCCACCACGCCGCTGCCGCCCAGCCTGCAGGAATCCGCCGGTGACGCCCCCGTCCAAGAGAGCCAGCGCCGCATCGACAACATGCTGGAGCAGCAAGAGGTGCTCCTGGCCCAGGTGCGCCAGCAGCTGGCGGCCATGCCCAAGGTCAACCCGCAGAAGCTGAGCGACGACCCCGAAGCGCAGGCGCAGGAAGAGCGCCGCCAGCAGCTGTCCAAACTGCTGGCCGCCATCGAGCAGCGCGTCGACGAAGAAAACTCGCGCCCGCGCAAACGCTTTTTGAGCCCTTCCACGCTGGGCACGACCTACGCGCAGTACTACGACGACATGCGCCGCAAGATCGAGGTCGAAGGCACGACCAACTTCCCGCAGATGGCCGGCCGCAAGCTGTACGGCGAGCTGCTGATGGCGCTGCTGATCAACAAGGACGGCCGCATCGTCGATGCGCGGGTGGTGCAAAGCTCGGGCAACCGCGCGCTGGACCGTTTTGCCGAGCTGATCGCCTCGCGCTCGGCACCATTCGGCCCGTTCACGGCGGCGATGCGCAAGGACACCGACCAGTTCGACGTGACGGCGCGCTTCAAGTTCACGCACGATCAGAAGCTGGAAACCACGCTGCAGGCGGATCCGCTGGCCACGGCTGTAAAGAACGGTGAAACACCCCCCTGAGTCGCCTTCGGCGCCATCCCCCCTCTCTCTTCGCGCTGCGCGCTTCGGGAGGGGCGACAACGCCAATGCCCGGCGCAGGTCCGGGCATGGCGTTCGCGGGGGCGGTGGGCTGCGCCACCGCGGCTTGAATACCAGCGGTTCCGCGCTTGATTCACCTGGCGAGGCTGTCATGACGGCATCGAACGTCTGCCGCAGTCACCATGTTTGGTGCGCCTGACATGCTGCGCACCTTCGGCCGCTGGATTCTGCTGTGCCTGCTGGCGCTGCTGTTGCTGGAGGCGTTTTTTATCGGCCGCATCGCGCTGATGGCGGTGCTGGACCCGAAGTCGACGGCGTTTCAGCGCTCGGAGGCGTGGCGGCTGGCGACGCAGGGCGAGCTGCGCTGGCGGCAGGACTGGCGCGATTACGACCAGATATCGGACCACCTGAAGCGCGCGGTGATCGCGTCGGAAGACGACAGCTTCGTCAACCACGAGGGCGTGGACTGGGACGCGATTGAAAAGGCCTGGCAGCGCAACGCCAAGGCCGAAGAAGCAGCGGCCGCGCGCGCCGAGCAGAACCGCCCCGCGCGGCCGGTGCGCATCCGGGGCGGATCGACCATCACGCAGCAGCTGGCCAAAAACCTGTTCCTTTCCGGCGAGCGCACGCTGGCGCGCAAGGGGCAGGAGCTGGTGCTGACCTACGCGCTGGAGACGCTGCTGAGCAAGCGGCGCATCCTGGAGATCTACCTCAACAACGTCGAATGGGGCGAAGGCGTGTTCGGTGCCGAAGCGGCCGCGCAGCACTATTTCCGCAAGAGCGCGGCGCAGCTGAGCGCCCGCGAAGCGGCGCGCCTGGCCGTGATGCTGCCGCGCCCGCGCTACTTCGAGAAGCTGCCGCGCTCCGCCTACCTGAACAACCGCACCTCAATCATCATGGGGCGCATGCGCTCGGCCGAACTGCCCTGAGCGGCCACCCGATGCGCCCCGTGGGCGTGCGTTGATTTCATACCGATTCGCCCCCTGCCCTAGTCCAACCTGCGCGGCCAGCTATAATTTTTGAAGCAATGAGAGTGCTTGGCATTGACCCCGGACTGCGCACCACGGGCTTTGGCGTGCTCGACGTGGATGGGCCGCGTCTGCGCTACGTGGCCAGCGGCGTGATCGAAACGCGCGAAGTCGACCAGGGGCATTTGCCGGCGCGGCTGAAGGTGTTGTTCGACGGCATTGCCGAGCTGAACGCACGCTACCGGCCCGAGGTGGCGGCGGTGGAGATCGTCTTCGTCAATGTCAACCCGCAGGCCACACTGCTGCTGGGCCAGGCGCGCGGCGCCTGCGTGACGGCGCTGGTGGCGGGCAACCTGCCGGTGGCCGAGTACACCGCGCTGCAGATGAAAAAAGCCGTGGCCGGCCATGGCCGCGCGGCCAAGGCGCAGGTGCAGGCGATGGTGCAGCGGCTGCTGCAACTGCCCTCGGCGCCGCGCCCCGATGCGGCCGACGCGCTGGGCCTGGCCATCACCCACGCCCACGCCGGCGCAGCGCTGGCGCGGCTGGCGTCGGCCGGCCAAGCGCGGCGCACCAGCAGCATGTACCGGCAGTCGCGCTGAGCGATGTTTTCAAGCCTTTTGGGCCGCTGGCCCTACAAGCATCTGCGCGAGCAGCTACTACTTTTATAGCGCAACTGTGCGCCGCTTCTACAGCACGCGCTCGGCGATCAGCACCGCAAAGAAGCCCAGCGCGGCCAACAGCGTCCACTTCAGCACCACCCAGCCGATGACGCGAAAGCGTGGCTGGCCCGTGGCGGCGTAGTACGCAAAGCACACGCCCGACACCAGCAAGAGCAGCAGGATGAGCCAGCGAAACAGCAGCACGTTGGTGCGGACGAACGGTGCGGCGCCGGCGCTTACCAGGCGCGCGCCAGCTGCGCAAAGCCCTGCGGGGCCTGGCGCTCGTCTTCGAAAGTGACGATTTCCCACGCGTCTTCGTGCGACAGCAATTCGCGCAGCAGGCGGTTGTTGAGCGCGTGGCCGGAGCGGAACGCGGTGTAGGCGGCCAGCATCGGCTTGCCGACGCAGTACAGGTCGCCGATGGCGTCGAGGATCTTGTGCTTGGCGAATTCCTCGGCATAGCGCAGGCCGTCGGCGTTGAGCACCTTGGTGTCGTCCATGACGACGGCGTTGTCCAGGCCACCGCCCAGCGCCAGACCGTTGGCGCGCATGGTCTCCACGTCCTTGCTGAAGGCGAAGGTGCGCGCGCGCGCGATGTCGCGGCTGTAGCGGCCCGAGCCCATGTCGAATTCGACGCGCTGGCCCGTGGCGTCGATCGCCGGGTGCTGG
The DNA here is from genome assembly GCA_023442945.1 of Pseudomonadota bacterium. Lineage (GTDB taxonomy): Bacteria > Pseudomonadota > Gammaproteobacteria > Burkholderiales > Burkholderiaceae_C > Ottowia. Next base: position 28,007 of record JAEZWW010000048.1, read on the forward strand.
AAGTCGATCTCGAACGCGAGCGTGAAGCCGTGGTGCGGCGCCAGGCGTGCCCACTTGAGCTGATCGCCCTCGCCTTCGCGCACCTCCACCTCGCGCTTGACGCGCAGGAACTGCTTGGGCGCCTTCTGCTGTTCGATGCCCGCGCTTTGCAGCAGGTACACGAAGGAAGACGACGAGCCGTCGAGGATCGGCACTTCTTCGGCCGTGATGTCGATGTACAGGTTGTCCAGCCCCAAGCCAGCGCACGCCGACATCAGGTGTTCGACGGTGCGGACCTTGGCATCGCCCTGGGACAGCGTGGACGCCAGGCGCGTGTCGGTCACCGACAGGGCCGACACGGGGATGTCGACCGGTTGCGGCAGGTCGATGCGGCGAAAGACGATGCCGGTGCCCGGCGGCGCGGGGCGCAGCGTGAGCTCAACCCGCTCGCCGCTGTGCAGGCCGACCCCGACCGCGCGGGTCAGGGATTTGAGGGTGCGTTGCGCAAGCATGGGGTCGATTTTAGGGCGGCGGGCGCTCGCCACGCGCGCAGAGGGCCATCGGTTCGGCATGTGAAATCAAGTGCCAAATAGGCCGCCAGCCCAGGTGGATTCTGCGCAGGCAGCTTCTTTATTCATAGCAAAAAGCGCTGCTCGGGGTCACCGGGCAGCGCTTTGCTTGCCTTGACTTGAACGCACGAGGCGTCCCGGCCGTGGACCGGCGCGGTCGCTCAGTCCGCCTGCTTGCGCAGGAAGGCCGGGATCTCAAAGTCGTCCATGCCGCCCGACGACAGCGCGTCCACCTTGGCCGCGGCCTGCGTGCGGTTGGTGCGCCACACGCTGGGCACCGCCATGTTGCCGTAGTCGGCCTGTGCCTGGCCGGCTTGCGGCTGGGTCGGCGTGACGAACATGGGCTGGTTGTCGGTGCCGGTGCGCAGACCGCCCTGCACCACGGTGATGGGCTGACGGCGCATCGCCTGGCGCGACAGGCCGGTGGCCAGCACGGTGACGCGCAGGTCTTCGCCCAGCGAATCGTCGTAGGCGGCGCCGAAGATGACGTGTGCGTCCTGCGAGGCGTAGGCGCGGATGGTGTTCATCGCTTCCTTCGACTCGTTCAGCTTCAGCGAACCCTTGGACGCGGTGACCAGCACCAGCACGCCCTTGGCGCCCGACAGGTCGATGCCTTCCAGCAGCGGGCAGGCGATGGCCTGCTCAGCGGCGATGCGGGCGCGGTCCGGGCCGTTGGCCGTGGCCGTGCCCATCATGGCCTTGCCGGGCTCGCCCATGATGGTGCGCACGTCTTCGAAGTCGACGTTGACGAAGCCGTAGTCGTTGATGATTTCGGCGATGCCGCCGACGGCGTTCTTCAGCACGTCGTTGGCTTGGGCGAAGGCTTCTTCCTGCGTGATGTCATCGCCCAGGACTTCCAGCAGCTTCTCGTTCAGCACCACCACCAGCGAGTCGACGTTGGCTTCGAGCTCGGTCAGGCCGGACTCGGCGTTGGTCATGCGGCGGCCACCTTCCCAGTCGAAGGGCTTGGTCACCACGCCCACCGTCAGGATGCCCATGTCCTTGGCAATGCGCGCGATCACCGGCGCGGCGCCGGTGCCGGTGCCCCCGCCCATGCCGGCAGTGATGAAGAGCATGTGCGCACCGCGGATCGCCTGGCGGATGTCGTCGGCAGCAGCCTCGGCGGCTTCGCGGCCTTTCTCGGGCTTGCTGCCGGCCCCCAGGCCGCTGTTGCCCAGTTGGATGCTGGCGGTGGCCAGGGTGCGGCCGAGCGCCTGCGCGTCGGTGTTGGCGCAGATGAATTCCACGCCCTGCACGTTGCGGGTGACCATGTGATCGACCGCATTGCTGCCGCCGCCACCGACGCCGATGACCTTGATCTGGGTGCCGGCGTTGAAGCCTTCGGTTTCAATCATTTCGATGCTCATGGTGGACTCCTAATTCTGTCTGCAGTTGCCTGGGATGGTTGGGATTTTGGGTTGCGCGGACGGTAAAAACACGATGTCAGGGTAAATGTGTGTGACCGCTTACGGCGGTCCGGTGCCTTGCCAGCCGGAGGACACGGATCGAAGGCGTGCGTACAGGGTGCGCATGGTCATGGTCAGAAGTTCCCCACGATGAAGTCCTTGAACCGGCCGAACGCGGTTTTCACGCCGCTGGTTTTCTGGGCCACCTTGAAGCCGCGCAGGCGCGCCTGGCGGGCCTCTTCCATCAAGCCCATCACGGTGGCCGCGCGCGGCTGGGCCACCATGTCCGACAGCGCCCGGGAGTACTTCGGTACGCCGCGGCGGACGGGTTTCAGGAAGATGTCTTCGCCGAGCTCGACCATGCCCGGAATCACGGCGCTGCCGCCGGTCAGCACGACGCCGGAGGACAGCACCTCTTCGTAGCCGGAATCGCGGATGACCTGTTGCACCAGCGAAAAGATTTCTTCGACGCGCGGCTCGATCACGCCGGCCAGCGCCTGTTTGGACAGCATGCGCGGCGTGCGGTCACCCAGGCCCGGCACTTCGACCTGGGTGTCGGCGTCGGCCAGCAGCTGTTTGGCGCAGCCGTGCGCGACCTTGATGTCCTCTGCATCCATGGTCGGCGTGCGCAAGGCCATGGCGATGTCGCTGGTGACCAGGTCGCCCGCGATCGGGATCACGGCCGTGTGACGAATGGACCCGCCGGCAAAGATGGCCACGTCGGTCGTGCCCGCGCCGATGTCGACGCAGGCCACGCCCAGGTCGCGCTCGTCATCCGTCAGCACCGCCTGGGCCGAGGCCAGCGGGTTCAGCATCAGCTGATCGACTTCCAGGCCGCAGCGGCGGATGCACTTGATGATGTTTTCGGCCGCGCTTTGCGCGCCGGTCACGATGTGGACCTTGGCTTCCAGACGCATGCCGCTCATGCCCACAGGCTCGCGCACGTCCTGGCCGTCGATCACGAATTCCTGCGGCGCCACCAGCAGCAGGCGCTGGTCGCTGGAGATGTTGATGGCCTTGGCGGTTTCGACCACGCGCGCCACGTCGATCGGCGTGACTTCCTTGTCCTTCACGGCCACCATGCCGCTGGAGTTGATGCCGCGGATGTGGCTGCCCGTGATACCTGTGTACACACGGCCGATCTTGCAATCGGCCATCAGCTCGGCTTCTTTCAGGGCTTGCTGGATGCTGGCCACGGTGGCGTCGATGTTGACGACCACGCCGCGCTTGAGCCCGTTGCTCGGCGCCACGCCCAGACCGGCCAGCTTCAGATCGCCGCCAGGCAGGACTTCACCCACCACCACCATGATCTTGGCGGTGCCGATGTCGAGTCCGACGATCAGATCCTTGTACTCTTTTGCCATGTTCTAGTCAGTCGATCCTGGTGTGCCCGGCCTCAGCGCCGCACCGGCGTCGCAGCGGCATCGGCCCGCACGGTGGTGACACCGCGCATGCGCAACGCATACCCGCCCACGTGGCGCAGGTCCGCCGTCTCGACGGCATCCAGCGTGCGCTGATGGCGCGCTGCCACTTCCTTCACCGTTCCCACAAATTGGTTGAGCCGCGCGGCCAATTCCTGCGGCGTGCCTTGGCCCAGCTCGATGACCGCACCACGGTCGAGCTCGGCCACCCAGTTGCCGCGCGCCTGCAAGGTCAGCGCGGACAGCCGCGTATCCAGCGGCGCCACCAGCGGATTGAGCTGGTGCAACATGCTCAGCACCACCGATGCCTGCCCGTCCGGCCCCTGCAAGCGCGGAATGCGCCCTTCGTCGGCGTCGGAGTCGCCCACCTCGAACACTTCGCCTTGCTGGTTGACCAGTTCGCTGTCACCCTCGCCCCAGTGCGCGACCGGCACGTGCTCCTGCAAGGTGATGTGCAGTTGGTTGGGAAATTCGCGCTGCACCATCGCGCGCCGCACCCAGGGCACGGACTGGAATGCGGCCTGCGCCGCCGACAGGTCGAGCGTGAAGAAGTTGCCCGACAGCTTGGGCGCCACCGTGGCGCGCAGGCTGGCCGCGCTGTTGTGGGAGGTGTCCCCGCCTACGGTGATGCGGTCGATGGCGAACGCCGGATTGCGCAGGGCCCACCACAGGCCAGCTGCCACGCACGCCAGCACCAAGCCCGTCACGAGCAGCGAAGTCGTGACGTTCATCAGCCTGACATCCAGCGGCAGCGGCACCGTTGCGCTCACGCAGTGCCCTCCTGGCTGCAGCCGTAGTCCAACGCGGCCCCGGCCAGCAACTGCAGGCACAGGTCTTCGTAGCTGACGCCGGTCGCCTTGGCCGCCATGGGCACGAGCGAATGGCCCGTCATGCCGGGCGAGGTGTTGATTTCCAGCAGATAGGGCTGGCGCGTGGCGCCGTCGATCATCACGTCGATGCGGCCCCAGCCGCGGCAGTCGAGCACACGGTAGGCCTTGACCACCAGCGCCTGGATCGCAGCCTCTTCGCCGGGCGGCAGATCGCAGGGCACGCGGTATTCGGTGTCGTCGGTGAAGTATTTGTTCTGGTAGTCGTACTTGCCCTCGGGTGCCACGATGTGGATCACCGGCAAGGCCCGCGCGCCCTCCCCTTCACCCAGCACCGGGCAGGTGACTTCGTCGCCGGCGATGAATTGCTCGCACAGCACGTCGGCGTCCAGCGCGACCGCAGCGGCCACCGCGGATTGCATCTGGCTGGCGGTGGTGACCTTGGTCACCCCGAGCGAAGAGCCTTCCCGTGCGGGCTTCACGATCAGCGGCAGCCCGAGCTCAGCCGGAATCGCATCGACCTGCGCTGGGGTGAACTGGCCGCGTCGCAGCAGCACGTGGCGCGGCGTGGGCAGGCCTTCGGCCTGCCAGACCCGCTTGGTCATGACCTTGTCGATCGACATGCTGGACGCCATCACACCAGCGCCGGTGTAGGGGATACCCAACAGTTCCAGCGCACCCTGCACCGTGCCGTCTTCGCCGAAACGGCCGTGCAGCGCGATGAAGCAGCGCGCGAAGCCCTGGCGCTGCAGCTCGTCCATCGGTTGCTGGGCCGGATCGAAGGCGTGCGCGTCCACGCCCCGGGCGCGCAAGGCCTGGAGAACGCCCTGGCCGGACATCAGGGAGATCTCGCGTTCAGCCGAACGCCCCCCCATCAGCACCGCCACTTTTCCGAATTGAACGCCTTGTTGCACCATGATCCCAAAGTTAGCGCGGATTATGCTCAGTTTTTTGTAGCAAATCAACGATTTTTGCCGGGACGGCACCGATAGAGCCCGCTCCCATGCACAACACCACATCGCCCGCGAGGGCGCGCTCCGCCAATACCTGTGGCATGTCTGCCACGTCGTCGACAAAAACCGGCTCCACCTTGCCCGCCACACGCAGCGCGCGGGCCAGCGAACGGCCATCGGCGGCCACGATCGGCTCCTCGCCGGCCGCGTAGACCTCGGCCAGCACAAGCTGGTCGGCGCTGCCCAGCACCTTGACGAAATCCTCGAAGCAATCGCGCGTTCGGGTGTAGCGGTGCGGCTGGAATGCCAACACCAGACGCCGGCCGGCAAACGCGCCGCGCGCCGCCGCCAGGGTGGCCGCCATCTCAACCGGATGGTGGCCGTAGTCGTCGATCAGAGTGAAGGTGCCACCATCGCGCGTAGGCAATTCGCCGTAGCGCTGGAAGCGCCGGCCAACACCCTTGAATTCGGCCAGCGCTTTCTGCACGGCCGCATCGGGAATGTTCAGCTCCACGGCCACGGCGATCGCCGACAGGGCATTGAGCACGTTGTGTTCGCCGGCCAGATTCAGCACCACCGGCATGTCGGGCAGGTGCACCCCGTTGCGGCGCTGCACGGTGAAGTGCATCTGCCCGTGCTCGGCGCGCACGTCGATGGCGCGGACTTGCGCGCCTTCGCTGAACCCGTAGGTCGTCACCGGGCAGGCGACGTCGCTCAGGATCTCGCGCACCGCCGGGCTTTCGATGCACAGCACCGCCGTGCCGTAGAAAGGCATGCGGTGCAGGAAATCGACGAAGGCTTTCTTGAGCTTGCCGAAGTCGTGCCCGTAGGTCTCCATGTGGTCGGCGTCGATATTGGTCACCACCGCCATCACGGGCAGCAGGTTCAGGAAAGACGCGTCGGATTCGTCCGCCTCGACCACGATGTAGTCGCCAGAACCGAGCCGGGCATTGGCGCCCGCGCTGTTCAAACGCCCGCCGATCACGAAGGTCGGATCCAGCTCCGCCTCGGCCAGCACACTGGCCACCAGGCTGGTGGTGGTGGTCTTGCCGTGCGTGCCGGCGATGGCGATGCCCTGCTTCAGGCGCATCAGCTCGGCCAGCATCATGGCCCGCGGCACCACCGGAATGCGCTTGTCGCGCGCGACGATCACCTCGGGGTTGTCGGGCGTCACGGCGGTGGACGTGACCACGGCGTCCGCGCCTTCCATGTTGGCCGCAGCGTGCCCGATGTGGGTGCGGATACCCAGGTCCTGAAGGCGGCGCAGCGTGGCGCTGTCGGACAGGTCCGAACCGGAGATCGTGTAGCCCAGGTTGTGCAGCACCTCGGCGATGCCGCTCATGCCCGAGCCGCCGATGCCGACGAAGTGGATGTGCTGGATGGCGTGTTTCATGCGGCCAGCTCCTCGCACGCCGCCACGATGGCCTGTGTGGCTTCTGTTTTTTGCAATGTTTTGGCCTTCAGCCCTACTTGGATCAGCGCGGAGCGCTCTGTTTTTTGCAGCAATTCTGCCAATCCCTCGGCGGTCAGATCGCGTTGCTGGATCAGCCAGCCAGCGCCCTCGTCGACCAGGAAGCGCGCGTTCGTCGTCTGGTGGTCGTCCACCGCGTGCGGGAAAGGTACAAACAGCGCTGCGGCGCCGATGGCGGCGATCTCGGTCACGGTGGTGGCGCCTGAGCGGCAGATGACGAGATCCGCCTCCGCATAGGCACGGGCCATGTCATCGATGAAGGGCACCAGCTCCGCTTCAACACCGGCGGCGCTGTAGTTGGCGCGCAGTGCGTCGATCTGTTTGGCGCCGCTCTGGTGCACAACCTGCGGCCGGGTGTCAGACGGGATCAGGGCCAGGGCGCGCGGCACGACGTCGTTCAGGGCTTGTGCGCCCAGACTGCCGCCCACCACCAGCACGCGCAGCGGGCCCGTGCGGCCGGCCAAGCGCTCCTGCGGCCCTGGGTACTGGGTGAACACCGCGCGCAGTGGGTTGCCCACCCACTGCACCTTGCGCGCTTTGGGCAAGACGCCTGGGAAAGCGGTGAACACGCGGTCGGCCACCCCGGCCAACACCTTGTTGGCCATGCCCGCGATGGAGTTCTGCTCGTGCAGCACCAGGGGCTTGCCGGCGGCCACGCCCATCATGCCGCCAGGAAAAGTGATGTAGCCGCCCAGCCCAACCAGCACATCGGGCTTGACGCGCCGCACCACCTGCAGCGCCTGACCAAAGGCCTTGAGCAGGCGCAGCGGCAGCAGGAACACGGTCTTAAGGCTCTTGCCGCGCACGCCACCGAACTCGACTGGCTCGAAGGCGAAACCGCGCGGCGGCACCAGTTGCTGCTCCATGCTGGCAGGCGCGCCGAGCCAGTGCACGCGCCAACCGCGCTCACGCAGGCTTTCGGCCACGGCCAAGCCCGGAAAGATGTGACCACCCGTTCCGCCGGCCATGACCAAGGCGCACTTTTGCGTCATGCGCGGCCCCCGCGCATCAGCTGGCGGTTTTCCACGTCGATGCGCAGCACGATGGCGATAGCGACCATGTTGGCCATGATGGCCGAGCCGCCGTAGCTCATGAACGGCAATGTCAGGCCCTTGGTCGGCAGGGCGCCCAGGTTCACGCCGATGTTGATGAAGGCCTGAAAGCCCAGCCACAGGCCAATGCCCTGCGCCACCAGGCCGGAGAACACGCGGTCCAGCGCGATCGACTGGCGACCGATGTACATGATGCGGCGCGTGAGCCAGAGGAACAGGAAGATCACGCACACCAAGCCAATCAAGCCGAATTCCTCACCGATCACGGCCAGCAGGAAGTCGGTGTGGGCCTCAGGTAGCCAATGCAGCTTCTCGATGCTGCCGCCCAGGCCCACGCCGAACACTTCGCCGCGCCCGATGGCGATCAGCGCGTGCGACAACTGGTAGCCCTTGCCCAGGGCGTGCTCTTCGCTCCACGGGTCCAGGTAGGCAAAGATCCGCTCACGCCGCCAGGGCGACGCCCAAATCATGGCGGCGAACGCCACCACCAGCACGGCGGCGATCAGGAAGAACATGCGGGCGTTGACGCCCCCCAGGAACAGGATGCCCATGGCAATCACGGCGATCACCATGAAGGCACCCATGTCCGGCTGCGCCAGCAGCAGCAAGCCGACCACCGCAACCGCCACGCCCATCGGCAACACGGCGCGGAAGAAGCGCTCCTTCACGTCCATCTTGCGCACCATGTAGTCGGCCGCGTACATCAGCACCGCGATCTTCGCGAGCTCTGACGGCTGGAAGTTCATGGGGCCCAGCGATACCCAGCGCCGCGCGCCGTTGACCACCGTGCCCACGTGCGGGATCAGCACCGCGATCAGCAGCGCCAAGGACACCACAAACAGCCAGGGAGCGGACTTTTCCCACCAGTCCATGCGGATCTGGAAGGCCACCAGCGCCGCGATGAAAGACAGGAAGATCCACATCGCGTGCCGCAACGCAAAGTGGCCGGGCGCGTAGCGCGCGAAGCGCGGGTTGTCCGGCAGCGCGATGCTGGCCGAATACACCATGATCAAGCCCCAGGCCAGCAGCGCGACGCAGACCCAGATCAACGACTGGTCAAAGCCCAACACGCGCGACGGCGTGCTGGCGGTGCGCGCGTATTCCATGCCGCCGATGCGCACCGGCAGCTCGTCGGCGCGGGCGCGCTTCCGGTGCTTCTTGCCACGCGGCGCGTCGCCGATGGCTTCGCTTGCTGCGCTCATGCCAGCACCTCCAATTCAACCCCCTGGGCCAGCGCGAGATCCCGCACCGCCGCGACAAAGACTTCGGCGCGCTCCGCGTAGTTGCGGTACATGTCAAAGCTGGCACAAGCAGGCGACAACAGCACCGCGTCGCCCGGCTGGGCCTGTTCGCGCGCGGCTGTCACTGCGGCTGCCATGTCGGACGCGTCGAGCAGGGTCACCCCTGCGCCCTCCAGCGCGGCGCGCATCTGCGGCGCATCGCGCCCGATCAGCACGACGGCGCGCGCGTAGCGCGCCACCGGATCGGCCAAAGGAGAAAAATCCTGCCCCTTGCCATCGCCACCCATGATCACGACCAGCTTGCGCTCGGCCCCCAGGCCTTGCAGCGCCGCCACCGTCGCGCCGACGTTCGTGCCCTTGCTGTCGTCGAAATACTCGATCTCATCCAGCCGGCCGATCGATTCAACCCGGTGCGGCTCGCCCCGGTACTCGCGCAGGCCGTAGAGCATGGGCGCCAGGGGACAACCAGCACTGGTCGCCAGCGCCAACGCGGCCAAGGCGTTGACGGCGTTGTGGCGCCCGCGAATGCGCAGCGCGTCGGCTGGCATCAGGCGCTGCAGGTGCAGGTCTGGCTCGGCGTCCTTGCGGCGACGCTGGGTTTCGTCGGCCTCCAGGGCGCGGGTCAGCCAGGCCATGCCGGCCACCACTTCCAAGCCGAAATCACCCGGCGCGGCTGGCATGTCACCACCGAAGGTGATGACATTGCGCGGTGCCGGCTTGGGGCCCTTGGCCCCCTTGGGGGGCAGCCCGGGCCGCATCGCCATGACCAAGGGGTCGTCACGGTTGAGCACCATGACCGCCTGGTTACCGAAGATGCGCGCCTTGGCCGCCGCGTACGCCGCCATGTCACCGTGCCAGTCCAGGTGGTCCTGCGTCACATTGAGCACGGCCGCCGCCGTTGGCTCGAAGCCCTCCACCTCGTCGAGTTGGAAGCTGGACAACTCCAGCACCCAGACGTCCGGCAAATCGTCTGCGTCCAGCCGTGCCTGCAGGGTATCCAGCAGCGTCGGGCCAATATTGCCTGCCACCACCACCGACTTGCCCGAACGTTCAACCAGTTGGCCTGTCAAGGCGGTGACCGTGGTCTTGCCGTTCGTGCCGGTGACGGCAAGCACGGCCGGGGCATAACCGCGTTCTTCGCGCAGCGCCTGCAGGGCCTGCGCGAACAGACCCAGTTCGCCGTGCACGGGCAGTCCGCGCAAGCGCGCCTCGGTTGTCACGGCAGCGATGGCGGCGGGCGCCAAGCCGGGGCTGCGGTAGACGGCGCGCAGGCTTGCGTCATCGACCAGCTCCGCCGTGAGCGGTCCGGCGACAAAGCGCGCCGCCGGCACCGATTCACGCAGCGCCGCCAGCTGCGGCGGCGCTTCACGCGTGTCAGCCACCGTCACCGCCGCACCGTGGCGCGCGCACCAGCGCGCGATGGCCAAGCCCGACAGACCCAAGCCCAGCACCAACACGTGACGATCGTTCATGGTCTGCACGGTCTACCTCAGCTTCAGGGAGGACAGGCCGATCAGGCACAGCAGCATGGTGATGATCCAGAAGCGGACCACGACCTGGGTCTCTGCCCAGCCGCTCTTTTCGAAGTGGTGGTGCAGCGGCGCCATCTTGAGCAAGCGGCGCCCTTCGCCGTAGCGGCGTTTGGTGTACTTGAACCAGGTGACCTGCAGCATCACCGACAGCGCCTCGACCACGAAGATGCCGCCCATGATGGCCAGCACGATTTCTTGCCGCGCGATCACCGCAATGGTGCCCAGCGCCCCGCCCAGGGCCAGCGCGCCCACATCGCCCATGAAAACCTGCGCCGGGTGGGCGTTGAACCAGAGGAACGCCAAGCCCGCCCCCGCCATGGCCGCGCAGAAGATCAGCAACTCGGCGGTGCCGGGGATGTGCGGAAACAGCAGGTAGCGCGCGTAGGCCGAGCTGCCCGTCACGTAGGCGAACACGCCCAGGGCGGAGCCGACCATGATCACCGGCATGATGGCCAGGCCGTCCAGCCCATCGGTCAGGTTGACGGCGTTGCTGGCGCCGACGATCACAAGGTAGCTCAGGATCACGAAGCCAATCACGCCCAGCGGGTAGCTCACCTCCTTGAAGAAGGGCACCGTCAGGCCGGTGGCCGCAGGCAGGTCGATCGTGAAGCCGGACGACACCCAATTCACGAACAGCTCCCACACCTTGGCGTTGGAACCTTCGGAGATGCTGAACACCAGGTAGAACGCCGCGGCCAAACCGATCAGCGACTGCCAGAAGTACTTTTCGCGCGAGCGCATGCCTTCCGGGTCCTTGTTGACGACCTTGCGCCAATCGTCGACCCAGCCGATGGCGCCAAAGCCAAAGGTCACCACCAGCACGATCCACACGAAACGGTTGGACCAGTCGAACCACAGCAGGGTGGAAATCGCGATCGACAACAGGATCAGCACGCCGCCCATCGTGGGGGTACCGCTCTTGGACAGGTGCGTTTCCATGGCGTAGCCGCGCACCGGCTGACCGATCTTCAACTCGGTCAGCTTGCGAATGACCCACGGGCCGGCCACGATGCCGATCACCAGCGCCGTCATCGCCGCCATCACGGCCCGAAAGGTGATGTACTGGAAGACGCGAAAAAAGCCGAACTCCGGCGACAGCGTCTGCAACCATGCGGCAACACTAAGCAGCATGCGCGCCCTCCAAAGGAATGCCATCGACGGCGGTCAACGCCTCCACCACGCGCTCCATGCGCATGAAGCGCGAACCCTTCACGCCGATGCTGGCCGATTGCGCCATCAACGTGCGCACGGCGTCGTTCAGGGCCTCGATGCTCTCGAAATGGCGACCACCGCCAAACGCCATGGCCGCGTGGATCGCCATCGGCCCGTGCGCCAGCAGACGCTCGATGCCGCGCTCGCGTGCATAGGCGCCGACTTCCGCGTGGAATTCCGGACCTTGGTCGCCCACCTCGCCCATGTCCCCCAGCACCAACAGGCGCGGGCCCGGCAGTTCGGCCAGCACGTCGATGATCGCGCGCACCGAATCCGGGTTGGCGTTGTAGGTGTCGTCGATCAGGGTGATCTGGCGGCCGCGGTGGCGCAGCACGGCCGTCCGCGAACGGCCCTTCACCGGCTCGAACGCCGACAGGCCGCGCGCCATGGCCTCGGCGGGCACTTCGGCAGCAGCGCAGCAGGCCAACGCGGCCAGGGCATTGCGCAGGTTGTGGCGCCCGGCCACGTGCAGGTCGAACACGACCTGGCCCGCAGAGGTAATGGCCTGGGCCTGCCAATGGTCGCCCAACCAGTCGTTGGCGCCAAGGGTGACATCTCCCGATTGCTCTCCAAACAATAGCTGTCTGCGCCCTTCTGACATGGACTTCCAAAGCTTTTCGTACTCATCATCCGCAGGAAACACCGCCGTCCCCTGCGCGGTCAAGGTGTCGAAGACCGATCCGTTCTCGCGCGCCACCGCCTCGACGGTTGCCATGAACTCCTGGTGCTCGCGCTGCGCGTTGTTCACCAAAGCCACCGTGGGCTCGGCGATCGACGCCAGGTAGGCGATCTCTCCCGGGTGGTTCATGCCCAGCTCGACCACGGCCACCCGGTGGTGGTCGCGCAGGCGCAGCAGGGTCAGCGGCAAGCCGATATCGTTGTTGAAGTTGCCTTGCGTGGCCAGCGCGTCGTCACCGCGCCATGCCCGCAGGATCGACGCAATCATCTGCGTCACGGTGGTCTTGCCGTTGCTGCCGGTGACGGCGATCAACGGGCCCTGGAAGCGGCGGCGCCATTGGCGCGCCAGCTCACCGAGGGCCAGCCGCGCGTCCGCCACCAGCACGCCCGGCAGGCCGCTGGCGGCCAGCTTGTCGGAAGCGTCGGCCGCGCACAGCACCGCGGTCGCGCCTTGCTGCGCAGCGCCAGCGATGAAGTCGGCCGCGTCAAAGCGTTCTCCCTTGATGGCGACGAACAGATCGCCCGCCTGCAAGCTACGCGAATCGGTGTGCACGCGCTGCACCAATGTGGCGCTATCGCCTACCAGCTGGCTGCCCGGCAGCCATGCAGCGATCTGTGCGAGGGGCAGGTTCATGCCGCTCATGCGTGCGCACCTTCCTTTGCCTGGCGCGCGGCCAGCGCGCGCTGCACCTGGTCGACATCGGAAAACGGCAACCGCTGGCCCCGCACTTCTTGATAAGTCTCGTGCCCCTTGCCCGCCACCAGGACGACATCGCGCGCGTCGGCGGCGCTGATACTCGCCTGGATGGCCAGGGCGCGGTCCGGCTCCACCAGGGTTGCCGCGCGCTGCAGGCCGGCCAGAACCTGGTCGATGATGGCCTGGGGCGCCTCACCCCGCGGGTTGTCGCTGGTCACGACGACCGCGTCCGCCGCCGCCTCGGCCGCCGCCGCCATCAAAGGGCGCTTGCTGGCGTCGCGGTCACCACCGCAGCCAAACACGCACCACAGGCGACCGCCCCGCGCGTCGGCCAGCGGGCGCAGGGCCGACAGCGCCTTGGCCAATGCGTCTGGCGTGTGGGCGTAGTCGACCACCGCCAGCGGCGCGCCGGGCGCATCCAGGCGCTCCATCCGCCCCGGGACGGCGGGCAAGGCGTCGCACGCAGCAGCCGCATCGGCCAGCGGCACGCCCAGTGCGCGCAGCACGCCGAGCACACCCATCAGGTTGCTGGCGTTGTAATCGCCGACCAGGGGTGTCTTGATCGCCACCCGCTCCGCCGCCTCTTCCACCAGCCACTGCAGGCCGTTGGCGCCATAGCGCAGGTCGGAAGCCCGCAGGCGCGCGGGCTGCTGCAGGGACACCGTCCACACATCCAGACCCTGCTCGGTGGCCAACGCTGCGAGCTCGCGGCCGCGCGGATCGTCGATGTTGATCACGGCCGCGCGCAGCCCGGGCCAGCGGAAAAGCGCCGCCTTGGCGGCCCAGTAAGCCTCCATGCTGCCGTGGTAGTCCAGATGGTCCTGCGTGAAATTGGTGAACACCGCGACGCGAATCGCCATGCCGTCCAGGCGGTGCTCAGCAATACCGATCGAGGACGCTTCGATCGCGCAACTGCGCACGCCGGCATCCACGAAGCCGCGGAGGCGCCGCTGCAAAAGGACCGGATCGGGTGTGGTCATGCCCGTGCTTTCCACCGCAGGCGCCACGCCAACACCCAAAGTACCGACCAGCCCGCACGGAGACAGCGCAGGCAGCTGCAATTTTGAGAGCAAAATTGATACCCACCAGGCGGTCGACGTCTTGCCATTGGTGCCCGTGATGGCGACCATCTGCAGCGCGCGCGATGGGTGCTCGTAGTACGCGCCCGCGACCAGGCTCGTGCCCGCCTTGAGGTGCGGGTAGGCCGCAATGGCCGCATCCTTCAAATCGAATACGTCAGCACCCTCTTCCTCCACCAGACAGGCTCGGGCGCCCTGTGCCAGCGCGGCACCGACAAAGCGACGGCCATCGGTGGCCGCGCCCGGCCAGGCGATGAAGCCATCGCCCGCCCGCACCTGGCGGCTGTCGGCCTGCAATTGGCCGGTCACGCGCGCGCGCAGCCAACGGGCGGCGTCCTGGGGCGTGTCGAGGACGGGCAAGGCCATGTCAGAACGACTCCTGCACCTGCTCGGCCACGATGGCCGGCTTGACCGCCACGTCCGGCTGCACGCCCATGATGCGCAGCGTCTGCTGCACGACTTCGCTGAAAACCGGCGCCGCCACGGTGCCGCCGTAGTAAGTGCCGTTGCTGGGCTCGTCGATCATCACGCCGACGATCAGGCGCGGCGACTCGATCGGCGCCATGCCGGTGAACCAGGCGCGGTACTTGTTGGACGCGTAGCCCTTGCCGACCTGCTTGCGCGCCGTGCCGGACTTGCCGCCCACCGAATAGCCCACGGTCTGCGCGCGCTGCCCCGTGCCGCCCGGGCCAGCCGCCATGGCCAGCATCTTGCGAACGGCGCGCGCGTTCTTGTCGGAAAACACCTTGACGCCCTGGACAGGTGCGCTGGCGTCCAGCTTGAGCAGCGTGGCCGGGATGACCTCACCCCCGTGCGAGAACGCCGTGTAGGAGTGGACCATCTGGAACAGAGACGCCGACAAGCCGTAGCCGTACGACATGGTCGCCTGCTCCACCGGCTTCCAGTTTTTCCAGTAGCGCACCCGGCCGGTGGCCGCGCCCGGGAAGGCCAGGTCCGGCTTGCGCCCATAGCCCAGCGCCGAATAGGTCTCCCACATCTCCTGCGGCCGCAGTTTCTGCGCGATCTTCAGTGCGCCGACGTTGCTGGACTTCTGGATCACGCCTTCCACCGACAGGTTGCCGTAGTTGTGCGTATCCCGGATCGTGAAGCGGTCCAGCTGGTAACTGCCGGGCGACGTGTTGATCATGGTCTGCGGCGTGACGCGGCCCGCCTCCAGTGCGATGCCCACGGTGATCGGCTTCATGGTCGAGCCAGGTTCAAACGTGTCCGTCAAGGCGATGTTGCGCAGTTGCGCGCCGGTCAAATTCTTGCGGTTGTCCGGCGAATAGCTCGGGTAGTTGGCCAGTGCCAGCACCTCGCCCGTCTGCGCGTCCAACACCACCACGCTGCCCGACTTGGCCTTGTGCGCGAGCACGGAGTCGCGCAGCTTCTGGTAAGCGAAGAACTGCACCTTGGAATCGATCGACAGCTGGATGTCCTTGCCATCCACCGGCGGCACCTCATCGCCCACGGCTTCGACGGCGCGGCCCAGACGGTCCTTGATCACACGGCGCGACCCCGGCTTGCCGGCCAGTTGCTTGTCAAACGACAACTCAGCCCCCTCCTGGCCGTGGTTTTCCACGTTGGCGAACCCGACCACGTGGGCCGCCGCCTCGCCTTCAGGGTACTTGCGCTTGTACTCGCGGCGCTGGTGGATGCCGGGGATCTTCAAGTCGGCGATCTCCTTGGCAACAGGCTCGTCCACCTGGCGCTTGATCCACACGAAGCTCTTGTCCTCGTTGGCCAGCTTCTTGTTCAGCTCGGCCAGGGGCATGCCCAGCAGCTTGGCCAGCTGCTGCAGCTTGCCTTGGTCGCGGTCAACGTCTTCGGGGATGGCCCAGATGCTGGGTGCCACCACGCTGGAAGCCAACAGCAAGCCGTTGCGGTCGAAGATGCGTCCGCGGCTGGCCGGCATGTCCAGCGTACGGGCAAAGCGCACTTCGCCCTGGCGCTGAAAGAAGGCGTTGCCAAACACCTGCACGTAGGCGGCGCGCGCAATCAGCACGATGAAGGCCAGCGCCAGCATCGCCACGATGAACTTGCTGCGCCAAACCGGTGTCTTGGACGCCAGCAGCGGGCTGGAGGTGTAGCGGATATCCCTCATGGTGCCCGTCCTTGCGCCTGCGGCGCCGATGCCACCGCCGGCGCGGCGCTGGCCGAAGTCACATACTCGGTCACGGCGGGCGTCACCGTGCGCATGGCCAGCTTGTCCTTGGCCAGGGTTTCAACGCGCAGCGAGGTGGCGGCGGCGCGCTTTTCCACTTCCAGGCGACCGTGCTCGGTCTCCAGGCGGTGCGCTTCGGCCGCAGCACGGTCCAGCTCGGTGAACAGGCGGCGCGAGTCGTACTGCACGCGCACCACGTACATCGCCGACACCATCAGGGCCGCCAGCAGGACGATCGACAGACGGGTCATGCGCGCGCCCCTGCGTGCCGCGCGGGCACGGGCGCCTCGGTGCGCTCAGCCACGCGCATGATGGCGCTGCGCGCGCGCGGGTTGGCGGCCACCTCGGCTTCGCTGGGACGCACGCGCGCCAGCGCGCGCAACAGGGTCGGCGCCGGCTCGGCGAAGGGGGCGCGCCGGTCCACGACGGCACGCGAGTGCCGCGCAATGAACTGCTTGACGATGCGGTCTTCCAGCGAATGGAAGCTGATCACCACGAGCCGACCTCCGGGTTGAAGCACATGCAGGCTGCCCTCTAGCGCCTGCTCGAGCTCTTCAAGCTCACCGTTGACGAAAATCCGAACAGCCTGAAATGTGCGCGTTGCAGGGTTCTGGCCCGGCTCGCGGGTTTTGACCGCGCCAGCCACGAGCTCGGCCAGTTCAGCGGTGGATGCAAGAGGGCCCCGTTCCTGTCGGCGCGCGACAATCGCCTTTGCAATGGGGACAGCAAACCGTTCTTCGCCGTAGTCACGAATCACCTCTGCAATCTGTCGTTGATCGGCCACCGCCAGCCACTCGGCCGCGCTCTGACCCCGCGTCGGGTCCATGCGCATGTCCAAAGGACCATCGGCACGAAAAGAAAAACCCCGCTCGGGGTTGTCGATCTGCGGCGAGCTGATGCCCAGGTCCATCAACACCCCGGTGACGCTGGCCGGCGGCAATTCGCCCAGCGCCGCAAAGCCCTGGTGCCGGATCGAAAAACGCGCGTCCCGGATCTGCTCGGCCTCGGCCAGGGCCTCCGGGTCCTTGTCGAAAGCCAGCACACGCCCCGTCGCGCCCAGCTGCGCCAGCAACGCGCGCGAGTGCCCGCCGCGCCCGAAGGTGGCGTCCACGTACTGGCCGTCCGGTCGGGTGACCAGTGCGTCGATCGCCTCGTTCAGCAAGACGGTGGTGTGCGTCCATGTGTTCACCGCGCAGGGCCTGCCGTTAGAAAACGAATTCCTTGAAGGAATCCGGCATGCCTTCTTCCAACGCCTTGGCCTCTTCGGCCTCGTAGCTCGCCTTATCCCACAACTCGAAATGGGCGCCCATGCCCAGCAGCATGACTTCGCGCGTGATGTTGGCGGCAGCGCGCAACTCGGGCGCCACGAGGACGCGGCCAGTGGCGTCCATCTCCACATCCATGGCGTTGCCCATGAAGATGCGCTTCCAGCGCTGGGCACTCATGGGCAGCTGCACGATGCGGTCGCGGAATTTTTCCCACTCAGGGCGCGGGAAGACCATCAGGCAGCCATCGGGGTGACGCGTGATGGTCAGCTGACCGGCGGCCGTCGCCAAGAGGACGTCACGGTGCCGGGTCGGCACGGACAGCCTCCCCTTTGCATCCAGACTCAACGATGACGGCCCTTGAAACACCAGACTTCCCTGCTAAGAGTGCCTCAACAAGACGGGAAAGGCACTTTCCCCCACTTAATTGCACTTTTTTGCACTGTAGCAGGAAAACGTCAGAGGGCAAGGTGGTCACACAAATTATTTCAATGAAATCAAGACCTTAGCTGGGTTTTCGACCAGTTCAAAAAATAAAAAGGCTTTGAAATTAGGTACTTAGCGCCGACACTCAAAGTAGCCTCTCGGTAGCGGATTTCCGACCATTGCGCAACAGGGACGGTGACAGGGCGCAGTGAGCGCAGCGTTTCCGAGACCTGCCACGCCGTTTTCCACCTGATGGAGCCGTCAAATGCTCCACCGGTCCCACCGCGAGGTGCCTCTCCGGCCGGAGGTTGCGCTGCGGGCGCGCATGGAGTGCGCCGCGCAAGAAAAAGGCCCCGAAGGGCCTGGTTGCGCTGACGGACCGCCCCTGCGGCGGGCGCCTCAGAGGATGTAGCGCGACAAATCCTCGTCCCGGCTCAGCGCCGACAGGCGCTGGTCGACGTAAGCGGCATCGATCTGCACCGTCTGCCCTTCGTGCCGGGTGGCGCCAAAGCTCAGCTCTTCCAGCAGGCGCTCCATGATGGTCGACAGGCGCCGTGCGCCGATGTTCTCGGTCGATTCGTTCACCGCAAAGGCGATCTCGGCCAGCCGCGCGATGCCGTCGGCAGTGAAATCCAGCGTGACGCCCTCGGTCGCCATCAGCGCCTGGTACTGGCGGACCAGCGACGCGTCGGTTTGGGTCAGGATGGCTTCGAAGTCCTTCACCGACAGCGATTGCAGTTCCACCCGGATCGGCAAGCGCCCTTGCAGCTCAGGGATCAGGTCGCTGGGCCGCGACAGGTGGAAGGCCCCCGAGGCGATGAACAGGATGTGGTCGGTGCGCACGATGCCGTACTTGGTCGTCACCGCCGTGCCCTCGACCAGCGGCAGCAGGTCGCGCTGCACGCCCTGGCGCGACACTTCGGCCGTGCTGCCGCCTTCCATATTGCGCGACGCGACCTTGTCGATCTCGTCGATGAAGACGATGCCGTTCTGCTCCAGGTTGTGCAGCGCCTGCACGCGGATCTCGTCCTCGTTGACCAGCTTGCCGGCTTCTTCATCGACCAGCAACTTCATGGCCTCGGCGATCTTCACGCGGCGCAGCTTGCGGCGGCCGGCGCCCAGGTTGCCCAGCACGCCCTTGAGCTGCTCGGCCATGTCTTCCATGCCGGGCGGGCTCATGATCTCCATGGTGGGCGCGGGCTGGGCCAGCTCCAGCTCGATTTCCTTGTCGTCCAGCTGGCCTTCGCGCAGCTTCTTGCGGAAGGCCTGGCGGGCCGAGCTGTCGCCGGCCGGCGCGTTGCTGCCGTCGGCGTTGCGCGCAGGCGGGATCAGCACGTCCAGCACGCGGTCTTCGGCCAGGTCTTCGGCGCGCGAGCGGTGCGCCTTCATGGCCTGCTCGCGCTGTTGCTTGACGGCCATCTCGGCCAGGTCGCGAATGATCGAATCAACGTCCTTGCCGACATAGCCCACTTCGGTGAACTTGGTCGCCTCCACCTTGATGAAGGGCGCGTTGGCCAGCCGTGCCAGGCGGCGCGCAATCTCGGTCTTGCCCACGCCCGTGGGGCCGATCATCAGGATGTTCTTGGGCGTGATCTCGGGGCGCAGCTTTTCGTCCACCTGCTGGCGGCGCCAGCGGTTGCGCAGCGCAATGGCCACGGCGCGCTTGGCGTCCTGCTGGCCGACGATGTGGCGGTCGAGTTCGGAGACGATCTCCTGCGGCGTCATGGAAGACATGGAATATTTATGCCAAATAGGGCTGCAGCGCTACAACCATCTGCGCGAGCAGCTATGTTAACAATAGCAATTGGAGCGAATGATCGAGGTCAGAGTGTCTCGATCGTATGGTGCATGTTGGTGTAGATGCACAACTCGCCCGCGATTTCCAGCGCCTTCTTCACCACCTGGTCTGCCGGCAGATCGGTGTGGTCCAGCAAGGCCTTGGCGGCCGACTGCGCGTAGGCGCCGCCCGAGCCGATGGCCACCAGGCCTTGCTCGGGCTCCAGCACGTCGCCGTTGCCGGTGATGATGAGCGAGGCCTCGCGGTCGGCCACGGCCAGCATGGCTTCCAGGCGGCGCAGCACGCGGTCGGTGCGCCAGTCCTTGGTCAGCTCGATGGCGGCGCGGGTCAGGTGGCCCTGGTGCTTTTCCAGCTTGGCCTCAAAGCGCTCGAACAGCGTGAACGCGTCGGCTGTGGCGCCAGCAAAACCGGCCAGCACCTTGCCATGAAACAGCTTGCGCACCTTGCGCGCCGAGCCCTTGACGACGATGTTGCCCAGCGTCACCTGGCCGTCGCCACCGATTGCCACCTGCCAGCCTTCGGGCGTCTGGCGCCGCACGCTGATGATTGTTGTGCCGTGAAAGGGTTCCATCGCGCGCAGATGGGGGCGCCGCGGCGCAGCGCAAGCCCTGCGCCGGGCGAAATTTGCGCGCTCAGTCGCTGCGCAGCAGTACGCGCGCCGTGTCCTGGATGCCGATGACGCCGAAAAACGCCGCCACCAGCCGATTGACCTGCTTGAAGGTCACCGGCCGGCCTTCGCCCTTTTGCTGCATCGCCCAGTTGAGCAGGTCGCCCGCAGCGCCAAAGTCGACGCGCAGCAGCTTGCGGCAGTTGAGCTCGAACAGGCCCACCCCTTGCGCATCGGCCAGGGGCGCGAGCGCCGGTTCGGCCGTGCCCACCAGTTCGCCTTCCAACGTGGCGCGCAAGACGCCAGTCTCATCGATGCGCGGAGCTCCCGGCGCGGGCGCGGCAGCGATCTCCAGCGACGAATCGCTGGCCGCATCCGGGCCAAAGTCGCTGGGCACGACGGTCTGGCCCTCTTCGGTCATGCGGTTGAAGCTGCCCACAGGCTCTTCCCATGCGGGTGGCGACACTTCGTAGGTCACGCAGTAGTTCAGCGCGACCAGCTCGAATTCATCCATCTCGGCCTGCACACGCAGCAAAGCCAGGCGTGCGTCCCACCACTGCGGGTCGGCGCTGCGGTCATCGGTGGGCGAGCGCTCGGTCAGCACCGCCAGCAGGCGTTCGTCGCCCAAGAACTTGACGCCGCCCGGCTGACCGCCCCAGCGCTTGAGCACGTCGATCAAGCCCGGCAACGCCGCTGGCTCGATCGTTTTCAGGTGCCGCCAGTCGATGCGCCAGGGCGATGGGTTGCGCTGCAGGCTGGCGTTGAGCGCGGCAATCGACTGCGTGCCGACGACCGACGGGCAGACCCAGTGGAACAGGCCCGACACCACCGGCGCGGGCGCTGTGAGCGGCGCCGGCGTGGAGCCGGTCGGCACGATCTCAGTGACCAGCGCCCATTGCGGGGCCGAACGCCCGAACAGGTCGGCAAAGTCGATGGCCGCGTCGTCGAACTTGTCCTGTTGGTGGCTGGCGCGGTACAGGTCGAACAGCGTCAGCCAGGTGTCGAGGTCGCTGTGGCGGCTGCCGCCCTCGCGCAGCAGTTCCAGCAGACCGGCCTCGGCACCGGCCACATCGCCGTTGGCAAAACGGATCGCGGCTTCCTCGATTTCCGGGTCCTGCTTGGCTTCAATCATCACCTCGACGTTGAAGTCCGCGCGCCCGCCAAAGAGCACCACGCCCGAACGCGAGTCCTCCGACGTGTCCACCGTCGCGCCCAGTGCCGCCGGCATGGGCGCCGCGGCCAGGTCCGGCATCGGTGGCGATGCGGGCACGCGGCTCAGCAGCTCGTCGCTCATCGTCTCGGTTGGCGCAAACGCGCGCACCTGCGGCGGCCCGCCCGCGCCCGTGGGGGCGGCGTCCGGTACGACGGTGTTCAGCGTCGGCGGGGCCACAGCTTGCGCCGCAGCCTGTGCCGCTGGTTCCGCCCCCGGCGCTCCAGCCGCGTTGGCGGCGGCCTTGTGCTTGAACCAGGCGGTGGACATCTGCGCTTCGATCTCGTCGATCTTCTTGAGCGTGCGGGCACGCTCGCCCGTGTTGGCCGGCTGGCTGCTGGGGTAAAAGGACGGGTGGGCGGCCGCGTCGCGCGCACCGTTTTCGCCCCGCCGGCGCAGCTTGCGCAGCATGTCGAATTCGCGGTTGCGCACGAAGTCGTTACGCCGCTTGCGCACGATCATTTCCTTTAGCGCCAGCCGCGATTCGGCGTCGCCGCTGTCGGTTTCCGGCCGGTCCAGGTCCGACCAGTGCGTGGTCGGGCTGGTGACGAACTTCACCATCTTCGACAGCAAGCCGCCTGGGCGTGTTCCGGAATCCTTGCTCATGGACGCGGGGGTTGGAGTGACAAAAGCCTGACGCGGTCGCCGCCGTCAGTCGCCAAACATCTTCTGCTTGAGCTCGCGGCGCTGCTGCGCTTCAAGCGACAGCGTCGCCGTGGGACGGGCCAACAGGCGCGGCACACCGATCGGCTCGCCGGTCTCGTCGCAGTAACCGTAGTCACCGGCGTCGATGCGGCCAATGGACTGCTCGATCTTCTTGAGCAGCTTGCGCTCGCGGTCGCGCGTGCGCAGCTCCAGGGCGTGTTCTTCCTCAATGGTGGCGCGGTCGGCCGGGTCGGGCACGACCACGGTGTCGTCGCGCAGGTTCTCGGCGGTCTGGCCGGCATTGGCCAGGATGTCGTCCTTAAGCGCCACCAGCTTGCGGCGGAAGAACGCCAGCTGCTTGTCGTTCATGTACTCCGTGTCGGGCATGGCCACGACTTCGGCATCGGACAGCTCTTCGACGCTCTTGGTTTTCCAGTTGTTGGCCAGTTTCGGATCTTTCTTGACCGGAATGGCGACGGGCGGCGTAGCAACAGTGGACATGGGTACGGGTAATACCTTCAACGGGGCCGGCGCCGGGAGTGGCGAGGCATGGGATCGGGCGGCAGCGGGGGTCGCCGGTGCCTTGGCCGCGCGCGGAGCGGCGGCCTTCGTTTTGGCGGGCGTGGCCTTGGAGGGGGCGGGGCCTTTAGGAGCTGCGGATTTCACGTCAACTGTCTCCTGTGAAGCTCGGCACCACGGTGCAACGGCTACAACCTGGTATCCAGCGAATGAAGCAGTACCCTTTTCATTCGCACCGTGCCCTGTTTTTGGCTTTCTTGGGCGATGTGGTCAGGGCACCCGTTCCTGACCGATGCCCTGCTCAAAGGCGGCGATTGTAGCCACCTCCTTCGAGCCTGGGGAATCGGCGGGCACCGTGGCAAACCCGTAACCGTTCATTTTGGCCGAATCTGCCGCCCAATGCACCCCTTCACCGCCCGCCCTGGGCCGAACGGCCCGCGCCATCACACCAAACACTGCTCCAGTCCCTGCAGCAGGATGTCCTGCGGCAGGTCGATGCCGATGAACACCATCTTGGACACGCGCGCCTCGCCCTCGGCCCAGGCCGGGCCCAGATCGCTGCCCATCAGCTGGTGCACTCCCTGGAAGATCACCTTGCGCTCCGTCCCCTTCATCCACAGCACGCCCTTGTAGCGCAGCATGCGCGGGCCGTAGATGTTGACGATGGCGCCCAGGAAGTCTTCTAGCTTGGCCGGGTCCAGTGCGCGCTCGGTGCGGAAAACGAAGCTTTTGACGTCGTCGTCCACATGGTGGTGGTGGGCGTGGCCATCGCCGTGGCCGTGCTTGTGCGAGGGGTGGTCGCAGTGCTCGCCATGTTCGTGGTCATGGCCGTGGTGGTGATCGTGATCGTGGTCGTGCGCCTCTTCTTCCTTCAGAAAGTCGGGGTCAATGTCCAGCTTGGCGTTCAGGTTGAAGCCGCGCAGGTCGAACACGTCCTTGATCGGCACCTCGCCAAAATGGACCACGCGCTGCGGCGCGCGCGGGTTCATGTGCTTCAGGCGGTGCTGCAGCGCGTCCAGCGACTCGGCGTCCACCAGATCGGCCTTGCTGATGAAGATCTGGTCGGCAAAGCCCACCTGGCGCTGCGCTTCCACGCGGTGGTTCAGCTGCTCGGCCGCGTGCTTGGCGTCGACCAGGGTGACGATGGCGTCCAGCAGGTACGCCTCGGCGATCTCGTCGTCCATGAAGAAGGTCTGCGCCACCGGGCCCGGGTCGGCCACGCCGGTGGTTTCGATCACCACGCGCTCAAAGTCCAGATCGCCCTTGCGCTTCTTGGCAGCCAGGTCGGCCAGCGTGGCGCGCAGGTCTTCGCGGATGGTGCAGCAGATGCAGCCATTGCTCATCTGGATGATCTGCTCCTCGCGGTCGTTCACGAGGATGTCGTTGTCGATGTTTTCTTCACCGAACTCGTTCTCGATCACGGCGATCTTCTGGCCGTGCGCTTCGGTCAGCACGCGCTTGAGCAGCGTGGTTTTGCCGGCGCCAAGAAAGCCGGTGAGGATGGTGACGGGGATGAGGGCCATGGGCGGGTCTGCGCGCCGCCAGCCGTGCGGCCGGGCGCGCCAAAGGCATTGAAAACACACAGTGTAGCCATTGGGCTTGATCGCAGCAGGCGGGCGGCGCGATGGCCTTATCGGCTTGCCCGCATTGGCCAATCGCTATGTTTTTCCTAGCTGTCCGCGCAATCTGCTGCAGGGCCAGAGGCCGATTTCTCTTGAAATCTCGGCCTGGGCGCGGCCCACCGCGCGCGTGGCCTCAGCGCTTGCGCGCGCGCGGGTGCGCCGCGTCGTAGGCCTTGGCCAGGTGCTGGAAGTCCAGCCGCGTGTACACCTGCGTGGTGCCGATGTTGGCGTGGCCCAGCAATTCCTGCACCGCGCGCAAGTCGCCGCTGGACTGCAGCACGTGGCTGGCGAACGAATGGCGCAGCATGTGCGGGTGCACCGGCGTGGCCAGGCCCGCGCGCAGGCTGCGCCGGCGCAGGCGCTGCCAGACCGATTGCGCCGTCAGCCGCGTGCCGCGCTGGCCGATGAAGAGCGCGTGCGCCGCGTCCGGCGCCGTCACGCTGACCTGGTCGCGCACCGCCAGCCAGCGCGCCAGCGCCTCGGCCGCGGCGCTGCCCAATGGCACGGCGCGGCGCTTGCTGCCCTTGCCTTGCACGTGGATGTCGCCCGATTGCGCGTCAATCCAGCCGCGGCCGGCGCGCGCGGCTTGGTCGCTGGCGGCCACGTCCAGGCCGACCAGTTCGCCCACGCGCAGACCGGCGCCGTACAGCAGCTCGACCATGGCAGCGTCGCGTGCTTCCAGCCAGGGGCTGTCTTCGTCGTCGCTGTGGTCGGCCAGGTGCATGGCCTCGTCCACACCCAGCGCCTTGGGCAGCGGCCGCGCCTGCTTGGGCGCGCGCACGTCCTGCACCGGGTTGGCGCTGATCAGCCCTTCGCGCCCCAGCCAGGCGAAAAAACCGCGCCAGCCCGACAGAATCAACCCGATGCCACGCCCGCTGCGCCCGCCTGCGTGCATGTGCGCGACCCAGCGGCGCACGTGGTGGTTCTGCACCGCCGCCAGCGTCACGCCCGCCTGCGCGGCCGACGCCGCCAGCTTTTCCAGGTCCAGCGTGTACAGCGTGACGGTGCGCTCGGCCAGGCGCTTTTCAACCTGCACATGCTGCAGGTAGCGCGCGATCAAGGCCTGATCGGCGTCGGACAAAAGGGGCGTGACATCGGCAGACATGCTAGCCAAATCATAGCTGCTCGCGCAGATTCCGCCTAGGCCAGCGTGACAAAACGCCTCAAATCATCCACCACACCGCGCCACGCATGCCTTGCGCACGGATGCGATCCGCACACGGTGCCAGTTGACCACGGCGCCCGCCTGCACGGGCCAGAACGCCCGTGGCGCGCCGCGCCGCAGCGCCAGCTCAGACGTCCCGCACGCGCGACAGCGCGGCGCTGGCCAGCTCGGCGATCCGCTCCAGAAAATCGGTCGCCATGCCGGCCTGGTAGCGCTGGCTGTCGGGCGAGGCCAGCACCAGCAGGCCGAACGCTGGCGCGGTGGCGCTGGCGCGCAGCGGGATCAGCGAGATGGACGCGGCGGCTTCCGGGTCGTCCAGCCACTGCACGGCGTCGAAGCCGGAATTCACGCCGCAGTACGGCGTGGTCAGCGACGAGGCCAGACTTTGGATGTCTTCGCTCGCGCCCTGGGCGAAGGGCTCGTCGGCGTAGACCTCGGCCACGTCCCACAGCTTGAGCGCGGCCTGCGGCACGCTGAACTGGCTTTTGATCTCGGCGATCAGCACCGCCGGCAAATCGACCGGGCGCGCCACCAGGAACAGCTGACGCGACCAGCGCTGCAGCTTGTCGCCGATCAGCATGTTCTCGTTGCCGTGGCGCATCATTTCCATCAAGCGCTGCTCCAGCACCTTGATCTTCTCGCGCAGCATCTCCGCCTGGCGCTCCTGCAGGCTGACCGCGCGGCCGCCATGCGGGCTGGTCAGTTGCACGGCGCCCAGCAGGTCGGCGTTGCGCTCAAAAAAATCGGGCGTGTGCACCAGAAACTGGGCGATGTCGGCTTCGGTGATGGGGGTAACGGGCTCAGTCATATCAATCAACCATAGCATTGCGCGCAACGGGCAACGCGCAGGTTCTTAGAGGGCCGGTGGCCGCGGACCCGGCCGCGCCTGCGGCCGCCGCGGATGGGCGTGCACCGGCCGCAGGCGGCGCCCCCGCGAGAGGGGTGGCGCAACTGCGCGCAGCGCGTGGAGCCTGGGGGCGGGCCATCAGTCCGGGACGTCGGCTTCGCCTTCAAACACGGTGACGGCAGGGCCGCTCATGCGCACCGCGTCGTGCTCGGCGCCGCCCCATTCGATGGTCAGCAGGCCGCCGCGCGTGTGGACGTCGACCCGCGTCTCCAGCAGGCCCAGGCGGATGCCCGCGACCACCGCCGCGCAGGCGCCGGTGCCGCAGGCCAGGGTTTCGCCGGCGGCGCGTTCGTACACGCGCAGGCGGATCTGCCCGCGGTCGACGATCTGCATGAAGCCGGCGTTCACCCGTTCCGGGAAGGCCGGGTGCGATTCGATCAGCGGACCCTGTTGGGCAAC
Source organism: Pseudomonadota bacterium (assembly GCA_023442945.1). Lineage (GTDB taxonomy): Bacteria > Pseudomonadota > Gammaproteobacteria > Burkholderiales > Burkholderiaceae_C > Ottowia. The sequence goes on from JAEZWW010000048.1 coordinate 54,851, forward strand.
GGGCGCGGTGTCCACATCGTCCACCAGCTGCACCGCGTGCGGGTTGCCCATGGACAGAACCGCTACGTTAACCATAGCTGGTTGCGCAGTTTTGACCAGGGCAAACGCCTGATCTTCCACCACATTCGGGTCCAGCGGCAGCGGCCACAGCTGCCAGCCGCCGTCGGACACGGGCGCCAGGCCGCGCGTGTCAAAGGGCACGCGCGCCAAATCAAAAATGGGTGCGCCCATGTCCACGGTGACGCGGCCGTCGGCGCCTTCGGTCAACTCCAGCACGCCGTGCTTTACCTTGACGCGCACGGTGGATTTGTCGGTCAGTCCGTGCTGGCGCACGTAGCGCACAAAGCAACGCGCGCCGTTGCCGCAGTGCTGCACCTCGCCGCCGTCGGCGCCGTTGTGGATGACGTATTCAAAGTCCACGTCCGACGTGGGCGCGGGGCGCACCGTCAGGATCTGGTCGGCGCCGATGCCGAAGTGCCGATCGCCCAGCCAGCGGTACTGCGCCGGCGTCAGGCCCAGGCGGCCGCCGGTCTCGTCCAGCACGACGAAGTCGTTGCCGACGCCCTGCATTTTGGTGAAGCGAATGTGCATGCCGGAATTATCCCCGTATCCTCGGCCGTGTCGCTCTCCCACCCTCGAAAGGCCCGCCGCATGCGCATTCCCGACTGGACGCCCGAAGCCCACCCGCAACCCGCTGAACTGGTCAACGCGATCCGCGCGCGCCGCGGCGGCGAGCTGATCAACCTGGACAAGGCCTTGCTGTGGAGCGAGCCGCTGGCGCGCGGCTGGAACGTGTACCTGAAAGCCGTGCGCAGCGAGCTGCCGACCAGCCTGCGTCTGCGCGAATTGGCGATCTGCACCGTCGCCCTGCTGACCGGGGCGCACTACGAATACCACCACCACGCGCCCGACTTCCTGAAAGCCGGCGGCACCCAGGCCGAGCTGGACGCGCTGCAGCGCGTGGTCAAGGCCGACGCCCGCCGCAGCGCCGCCGACCCGGCGCTGGGCGCTCTGGAGCAGCTGGTCATCCGCTACGCCGCGCAGATGACGCTGGATGTGAAGGTGGAAGACGCCGTGTTCGACGCGCTGCGCACGCACTTCGACACCACCCAGCTGGTCGAGCTGACCAGCGCCATCGCCACCTACAACATGGTGGCGCGTTTTCTGGTGGCGCTCGGCGTGTCGCCGGAGGGCGAAGCGGCCTGACGCGCTAGGCAAACGTGCACCAGATACTCTTGATTTGATAGCTGGCCGCGCAGATCCTTCTAGGGCTGCAGGACAGTTTTGTTTGAAACAGCGCATCCGCAGCGGCTTTCACCACCGCGCGCCGCACACGCTCAACCGCCCTGCTGCGCGACCAGGGCTTTGATGGCCTGAACGGCGCTGCCGATCGCGTCCGACTGCCACGGCGCGCGGTCCGGCGCGGCTTCGCCCAGGTACTCGGCGCGCGCTTGCGCCATCACGGCTTGGGCGGCGACGGGCAGGTGCGGCAGCGCCCAGTCGGCGGCCACGTCCTTGCTGGTGAACTGGCCGGTGGCGGCGCTGCAGCCGATGCGCGCCAGGGTCAGCAGCACGTTGCGTTCATCGCCCTGCCAGTCGGCGGCGGTGTGCCACAGCGCCAGCGCGGCGGCCATGGCGCGCCGGACGTCGGCCACAGGCACCGGGGCGAACAGCGCCGCCGCCGCGGGCCCGCGCAGGGCCACGCTGTGCGCACGCAACTGGGTGATCAGGATGGCGAGGTCGGGGTCGGCCTGCGGCGCTTCAAAACGGCCGGCGCCCAGCTCGCCCCGCAGCCATTCGCCGAACTGCAGCTCGCGCCTCGGCGCGTAACGCCAGGGCTGGACTTCGGGCAGGGCCAGCACCGTGACTTCGAGCGCGCGGCGGCCTGCGTCCTGCCCCGGCGGCGCCGACACGGCCAGCAGCGCTGGCATCAGCGCGCGGCGCGTGGCCTCGGGCAAGGGGCGATCGACGGTGGCCATCAGGTCGATGTCGCTGAGCGGCCGCAGGCCGCCCGGCTCCACGGCCGAACCGTACAAGTGCAGCGCGACCAGCGCGTCGCCCAGGTGCTGCACGATCACCTCGGTGGCCGTCTGGACCTGGGCGGCGATGGCGGGTGGGATGGGCGCGGTCACCGATCGGTCGCCTCTACCCAAGGACCCACCTTTGCTATCAACTCAATAGCTGCTCGCGCAGATGGTTGTAGGGCCAGCAACCGATTTCCCGTAAAACTCGCCAACCCATCAAGCGCGCGATTCGCCCGCCACCGCGCGGTAGACCACCGCACCGATCGCACCGCCGATGATGGGCGCGACCCAGAACAGCCACAGCTGGCTCAGCGCGCCGGTCTGCGCAAACAGCGCCACGCCGGTCGAGCGCGCCGGGTTGACGGAGGTGTTGGACACGGGGATGCTGATCAGGTGGATCAGCGTCAGGCACAGGCCGATGGCGATCGGCGCAAAGCCGGCCGGCGCACGCGCGTCGGTGGCGCCCATGATGACGAACAGGAACACCGCGGTCATCACGATTTCGCACACCAGCACGGCCAGCATGGAGTATTTGCCCGGCGACAACTCGCCGAAGCCGTTGCTGGCAAAGCCGCCCGGCTGCCAGCCGGCCTGGCCGCTGGCGATCACGTACAGCACGCCAGCCGCGGCGATGGCGCCGATCACCTGCATCACGATGTAGGGCACGACCTTGACGGCCGGAAAGCGGCCGCCGGCCCACAGGCCCACGGTCACCGCCGGGTTCAGGTGGCAGCCGGAGATATGGCCGATGGCAAAGGCCATGGTCAGCACCGTCAGACCAAAGGCCAGCGCCACGCCGACAAAGCCGATGCCCAGCTGCGGAAAGCCCGCGGCCAGCACCGCTGCCCCGCAACCGCCCAGCACCAGCCAGAACGTGCCAATCAATTCGGCCACATACTTGTTCATGACGACTCTCCTCATTTCCCAGGGTAAAAAAGACGAGCGCATGCTACGCCGCGCATTCGGCCCGCCCATGACAGTGCGCAAGCGGCGTGCGGAATGTCATGGCGTTGTCGCAAACGCGCGACGCGTCTGCAAGCGGGTGTCTGTGGACGTGTCCATTCGTACGCGAGCGCGGGGCTGGAATGCGCTGCTTCGGCGGGCGCGGTCCGCACCACGCGCCGCGTGGCCCGTGCCGCGCTGAGCCCATGGTCCGCCCTGCCCTGCCGCGCCTCGGTCTGGCCGACAGCCAGCGCCACGGCCCCGGCTGCGAGCTGTTGCTGGTCGAAGGCGAATCCGCCGCCGGCGCGGCGTCGGCCGTGCGCGCGCCCAGCACGCAGGCGGTGCTGCCTCTGCAGGGCAAGCCGCTCAACGCCTGGCGCGCATCGCCCGCGCGCGTGGCCGCCTTCCCTTGGTACGTGCAGCTGGCCGACGCGCTCGGCCTGCCCTCGCCCACCGCAGGCGACGCGCTGGACCCCGCCGCGCTGCGTTTCGAGCGCCTGGTGCTGCTGTTCGACCCCGACGCCGACGGTATCCACATCGGCGCGCTGGTGCTCTTGTATTTGCAGCGCTTCGCGCCCGCGCTGCTTGCGCAAGAACGCGTCTGGATGGTGCGCGCGCCGATGGCCGGCCTGCGCGTGGCCGCGCGTAACACGGGCGAAACCGAGGACGTTTGGGCCTACACGCCCGAGCAGGCGCGACAGCTGCGCGAACGCGCCGCCGCGCAAGCCGAGCGCTGGGTCGTGCTGCGCGATTGGGCCTTTCGCGGCTTGGCCAGCCTGCCGCCCGACGTGCTGCGCGCCACCTGCGTCGACCCCGCCACGCGCCACGCGGCGGTGGTCACGCCCGCACAGGTGCAGGCGGTGATCGACGTGTTTGGCAGGGCAGGGTGAGGCACGCACATTCGCCGCATGACGTCGTCCCGCCGCATGTGGGGGCGTTCATGTCACACACGGAAATACTCTTTTTTTGATAGCTGACCGCGCAGATGGATCTAGGGCCAGCGATCGATTTGACTTCAAAGCCAATCGACGTGGCTCAGGTGAAACCCCGCTCTCTCGTGGCCTCCACCACGTGGTCCACGAAGGAGCGGATGCGCGACGACAGCGCGCTGTTGCGGTAGTAGACGGCGTGGATCGACTGCTGCACGTTCAGCGTCTGGCGCGGGAGCACCTGCACCAGGCGACCAGCAGCGCGATCGCCGTGCGTCATGAAGTCCGACAGACAGGCGATGCCGGCGCCTTGCAGCGCCAGGTAGCGCAGCGTCTCGCCGCTGCTGGCGCGCACGGCGGGCGCGACGTGCAGGCGCGTGCCGTCGCCGGCCACGCTGCCCACGTTGGCGCTGGCGCCGCAGGGCAGCGGCCAGTCGTTCAGCGTCTCCGGCCGTGAAAAGCCCAGCAAGGTGTGCCGCGCCAGGTCGGCCACGCTGCGCGGCCGCCCGTGTGCCGACAGGTACGCGGGGCTGGCCAGCACGCGGATGCGGCTGGTACCGATCAGGCGGGCGTGCAGGGTGGAATCGGGCAGCGCGCCGATGCGAAAGGCCACGTCGGTGCGGCGCTCCAGCAGGTCGATGACGTGTTCGTTGTTGCACAGCTCCAGCGCCACCCTGGGGTAGCGCGCGCGGTAGCTGTCGACCAGCGGCGCGATCACGTGCAGCATGAAGGACGAGGCGGCGTCCACCCGCAGCGGGCCGCTGGGGGTGTCGCGTCGGGCGGCCAGGTCGTCCTCGGCCGCGTCGACCGCCGCCAGGATCTGGCGCGCGTGCGCCAGGAAGGCCGCGCCCTCATCGGTCAAGCCCAGGCGGCGCGTGGTGCGGTGCAGCAGCGTGGTCTGCAACTTGTCTTCCAGACGGCGCAGGGTGCGGCTGGTGCCCGACACGGTCTGCCCAAGCGCCGCCGCCGCGCGCGACACCGCGCCGGTATCGACCACCGCCACCAGGGTTTGCAGCTCTTCCAGCGTGGTCTTCATTTTTGCGCCCAGTGCAAATTTCAATTCCAGATTCCCTACTTTATCTGCAAGGGTGACCCTTCGACAATTTGCCCATTCCTCACCTTGCGGGCGCTGTCGCTCCGCGCCGTTTTATGTCGTCCACCTCTTCCGCCACTTCCGCACCCATGTCCCCGGCTCTGGTCCGGCTGGCGCTCCTGGCGCTGGCGGTCGGCGCCTTCGGCATCGGCACCACCGAGTTCGCACCCATGGGCCTGCTGCCCGTCATCGCCGACGGCGTGGGCGTGTCGATCCCCACCGCTGGCGGCCTGGTCAGCGCCTACGCCATCGGGGTGATGCTGGGCGCGCCGCTGATGACGCTGCTGTTGGCGCGCTGGTCGCGCCGCAAAGCCTTGATCGCGCTGATGGCCATCTTCACGCTGGGCAACCTGCTGTCGGCACTGGCGCCCAATTACCTGTCGCTGATGGGCGCGCGCATCGTCACCAGCTTGAACCACGGCGCCTTCTTCGGCCTGGGCTCGCTGGTCGCGGCCAGCCTGGTGCCCCCGGCGCAGCGCGCCAGCGCCATCGCGGCCATGTTCATGGGCCTGACCATCGCCAACGTGGGCGGCGTGCCCGCCGCGACCTGGTTGGGCCAGACGATCGGCTGGCGCCTGTCGTTCGCGGCGACGGCGGGCCTGGGCGTGCTGGCCATGCTGGCGCTGTGGCGCGCCCTGCCAGCCGACCGCGCCGGCGCACGACCCGACGTGCGTGCCGAATTAAAGGTGCTGACGCGCCGCCCGGTGCTGATGGCGATGGCGACGACGGTGCTCAGCTCCGCCGCGCTGTTTGCGCTGTACACCTACGTCACACCCGCCTTGACCACGCTGACGCACGCCTCGCCCGGCTTCGTCGCCGCCATGCTGATGGTCATCGGCCTAGGCTTTACGGCCGGCAACTGGCTGGGCGGCAAGCTGGCGGACCGGTCGCTGACGGGCACGCTGATCGGCTTCTTCCTGCTGGAGATCGGCACCCTGCTGGCCTTTCCCACGTTGGCCAAGTCCGCCTGGGGCGCTGGCCTGACGCTGTTCGCCTGGGGCATCGCCAGCTTCGGCCTGGTGCCGCCGCTGCAGATGCGGGTGATGAGCGCCGCCACCGGCGCGCCTGGCCTGGCCTCTTCGGTCAACATCGGTGCATTCAACCTGGGGAACGCCATTGGTGCGGCGCTGGGCGCGGCGGTCCTCGCAGCGGGCTGGGGCTATGGCGCGGTGTCGGTGGCGGGTGCCGGCTTGGGGGCGTTGGGTTTGCTGGTGGTGCTGTGGGGCGAATGGACCCGGTCGCGCAACGCCCGCGGTGCGGACGATCAAGCCGCGGCCTGTGCCAAGAGTTGAACAGCGGGCGCGGTCATGGCCCGTGTCCGCAGGAGGCGCTCAAGGCGCCGCGCAGAATTGGGGCCCCGAGAAGAAATCCACGTGGACGGATCGAACGCTGGGATCCATGCGCCGCACATCGGGCGTGGCGCGCGCGCCGCGGGCGGTCTTGGGCGCCACCGAAGCGTTCAGTTGCCTGAAGTAGGCGGTGCACTTGCGGTTGTTTTCCAGCCAACGGAATTCCACCTCATAGTCGCGCTGGGCAACGGCATCAAAACGCAAGGGAACATGGCAGGTAATCGTCCGGAGTGCCTGTGTCTTGACCGACGTCAGCGTCACGCCCACCGGCTTACCAGCGGGAATCAGCGCCTCTGTACTGCGCTGCGCGGGCGTGACCTGCGGACCGGGCATCCCCAAGCTGCCTGCAGTCTCCGCCGTCACGGACCCGCGCGCGACGCGGGGCGGGTCGGCCGGGCACTGGTCCAGCGCATACACGCTGTAGTAGGACGCGCTGTCTTGGGCGCTGTAGATCATCCGCAGGCGCGCCGTTGCCTCACCAGACTGCGGCGCGTAGGCGACCTGAGTGGCGCAGCCGACGCTGCCTGCCGCCAAAGCGGCCACTGCAAACCACCTCAGACAAGGTGCCAAATTCATAGTGTTTTCCTCCCTTTTTCTAGCGCACTTGCGACGCCTAATGGCCTTCGATGGCCCTAAGAATTGAACAAGGATCCTCCGCCCTGCTGCGGCGCCGTCACCCCCAGGTGCCGGTACGCCGCCAGCGTGGCCACGCGCCCGCGCGGGGTGCGCTGAAGAAAGCCCTGCTGGATCAGGTACGGCTCGATCACGTCTTCGATGGTGCCGGCTTCTTCGCCGATGCTGGCGGCGATGTTGTCCAGGCCGACGGGGCCGCCATCGAAGCGGTGAATCACGGCTTCCAGGAGCTTGCGGTCCATCACATCAAAGCCTTCCGGGTCCACGTCCAGCATGGCCAGGGCGTTGTGCGCTATGTTTTTGGAAATGTGCCCGTCGCCTTTGACTTCAGCGTAGTCGCGCACGCGGCGCAGCAGGCGGTTGGCGATGCGCGGCGTGCCGCGGCTGCGGCGGGCGATCTCCATGGCACCGTCCGCATCGGCTTCGACGTTGAGCAAGCCAGCGCTGCGCGTGACGATGCGGGTCAACTCGTCGTGCGTGTAGAACTCCAGCCGCGCGACGATGCCGAAGCGGTCGCGCAGCGGGTTGGTGAGCATGCCGGCGCGCGTGGTGGCGCCGACCAGCGTGAAGGGTTGCAGGTCGAGCTTGATGCTGCGCGCGGCCGGGCCTTCGCCGATCATGATGTCGATCTGGTAGTCCTCCAGCGCTGGGTAGAGGATTTCTTCGACCACCGGGCTCAGGCGGTGGATTTCGTCGATGAAGAGAACGTCGTTCTTTTCCAGGTTGGTCAGCAGCGCCGCCAGGTCCTTGGGCTTTTCCAGCACCGGGCCGCTGGTTTGGCGCAGGTTGACCCCCAGTTCGGCCGCGATGATGTGGCTGAGCGTGGTCTTGCCCAGGCCCGGCGGCCCGAACAGCAGCACATGGTCCAGCGCCTCGCCGCGTTTGCGGGCCGCACCGATGAAGATCTCCAACTGCTCTCGCGCCTTGGCCTGGCCGACGTATTCTTCAAGCTGTTTCGGGCGCAGGGCGCGTTCGATCGCCTCTTCGCGCGGCGACGCCGCGCCGGCGGACAGCACGCGCTGCGGCCGCACGTCGGCAGCGTCGAAATCACCAAAATCGTCGGTCTGGATGCTCATGGGATGCGCAGGGAAAGCACTGGACAGATAGCCAGTTGGTCGCATTATGGGCGCTGATGCGCCGAGTGCGCGCTTTCGCGTGGCTTGCGCCGCTCAAAGGGACGACGCACCCTCTTCTTCCCGCATCGCCAGGGCGCGCACGCGCCGCGGCTCGGGCGATTCGCCAAACGCGGCCTGGTAAGCCGCGGGGCTGTTGAAGAGCGCGCGCCGCACGCGCAGCTCGCTGAGGGGCAGAACAAAAGGTGGGGACGTTTCGGGCACGCCGCGCCGGCAGGTCCCGGTGAGCCGCACCAGCAGAAAGGCATCGCCTGTGGCATCAAGCCTGTTGCTCAGCCCAAGAAGCCATTCGGTGGTGAGATCCGGGTGCCAGCCGCCGGACTGGGATTGCGGGTGTCGCACCGTCTCCGAATGCCGCAGGGTGCGCCATGTGACCAGGGGATTGTGCTGTGCCAGTGTTGCGCCCAGCGCGGCTTCATGCTGCTCGCGCAGCCGCTGCAGTTGTCGATGCCAACGCTGGCGCTGCCAGACCGTCAGGCCCAGGGCGAGCGCCACCGCACTCAGAAACGCGACCGCATCCACGGTCACATGACGGGTTGCGGTGGCGCTACTGCGTCAGTCACGCGACATCAGGGGGCGAGCCACTTGTTGATGCCGGCTGCGAAGGAGCGCTCGAAGCGACCATAGTCGTCCGTCCCGCTTGGATTCCGGCAGCTCGACCCGCCGCCCATGAGGTTGCCCACCACATAGCGCTTGCCGCCGTTCGCCTCGGTGAAGATGGCTGAACCGCTGCTGCCACCCTCGGTGACCCCACGTCGCCATGTGATCTTGAACATGTTGCCATTGGAGACGTTGGCTGCACTGCAATCGATGGTGCCATCGTTGAGCGAAGTGCAGTTGCTGTAGCCGCTCACCGTGCCCACGCTGTACTTCTGCAGGTCCCCAGCCGGGTTGTGAACACCGACCACGCTTGACCCATTGCCCACTTGGCTGCCGTAATAGGAGCCTGCGTACACGACGTTGGCGGGCACACCACTGTTCAACTGCAGCAGAGTGGCGTCCGTCGGTGCGTGCGTGAAGCGCAGCGTGGCACCGCCTGAAAAGCGCCTTGCCGCTTCGTCGAACTTGGGCGAGCTGTTGCAGGATGCCGCACGGAAGAACCAATACGTCGTCAGCGTTGATGCCGCCTCCTGCGTCGAGATGCAGTGGTTCGCGCTGAGGAAATACGGCGTCTGGCTGTTGCGGGTGTCGTTCAGCAACGTACCCGTGCACATATAGCCATTGCCGCCCTTCTGATAGGTCATGTGGGCCACGGCACGGCTTTGCGGGTCGAGGCTGGGCTCGCACATCACGTCCAGGTTGCAACTGCCCGATGCGCCGATTTCCGCTTCAGCTTTGGCAGAGACGTCCAACGCCTCGGACACGGTACGTGTCCAATGCGACAGCTGCGGCACAGCCAGTTGCAATTGCGCTGGCGAGACACCCGCCGGCAGCTGGACTTCCAGCGTGCTGGTCGCGCCCGCCGTGTCCGGACTCCAGTACATGCGCGCCGCGTTGCCCAGCACGCCACCAGACTCGTTGAGCTGGCGCAGGTTGTTCAACTCTTCCGACGTCACTTCGACAACTTCGGTGCCCGGCGCACCGTAGGTGCGCAGCACCGCACCCGCTGGCACGTTCAGCGCCAGTACGCCCAGGCGGATGGCCCGCGCGCCTTCTGCCGTGAAAGACACGGCGGCCACTTGCGAGCCATCGGCCAGCGTGGTCCAGCGCCATGCGCGCGCCAAGTCTTCAGCGGTGGCAGTCGCAGCGACGTCACGGCCTTCACCGATCTTGAGCGCCACGCCCTTTTCGGCCGCAGGAGTCGCCTTAACCAGCGGCAGCGGCCCCAATGCGACGTTCGCGACGCCCGCGCCGACCGGCAGCCGGCTGGCCGCTGCGATTTGGAGCTTGGCAGGCGCGGCCTTCCCGCGGGTATCCAGTTGTTCGATGAAACCCGTGCCCGGTGCAGGCGCGGGACCTGGTGACGGGGTTGGCGCGGGCGAAGGTGCAGGCGTCGGGCTCGGCGCTGGCGTGTCATCGTCCCCGCCGCCACAGGCGGCCAGGGTCAGCGTGGTGGCCCCCCCAGCGGCCCCCAACACGTGCAGGTTGCGGTT
>JAEZWW010000073.1 GCA_023442945.1 Pseudomonadota bacterium
GTGCGTGGCGGTGGCCGGGCGCGGGCGCGTTCAGGCGGGGGCCGGTGCCGGGCCGGTGGCGGCTTCCAGCGCGCCCAGCCAGCGCAGGGCGTGGCGCCCGCCGTCGTCGACCGGGCCGCACATGTCGAGCGCGGGGCGGAGCTGGCGGCAGACGGCGGGGCGCTCGGGCTGGCCGAAGAGGCGGCAGCGCAGATCGGCGTCCAGCTGCACGCAGGGCACACCGGCCGGTTTGCCGCCCGGCATGCCAGGGATAGCCGAGCTGATCGACGGCGCGATGCAGCAGGCGCCGCAGCGCGGGCGGCAGGTGGGTGAAGGTGATTCAGGCATCCGATCGGCCGCCAGCGCTGGAAGGATCTGCGCAGTCAGCTATCAAGACAGGAGTAAATTGTAAAAACATGCGAACTTCGTGCTGACTTGTCCTACGGCCGGCGCGCTCGCCCGCCGACGCGGCGCGCGGCCGCGTGATGGCCACAATGGACGCGCTATTGACCCCAACCCGTTGCAGCAACCAACCAGGAGAAAAACCATGTTGAAGTGGGCCATCATTTTCGCCGTCATTGCCCTGATCGCCGGCCTGCTGGGCTTCAGCGGCGTCGCCGCCGGCGCGGCGGGGATCGCCAAGATCCTGTTCATCCTGTTCCTGGTGGTGGCGGTGATCATGTTGGTGCTCGCTATCATGGGCGGTAAGGCGGTAGGCAAAGCCTTGAAGTGACGGCTGCAGTGGCGGCTGCTGGGAGCGTGCGCCCGACGCCGCCCTGTCGCGCCTTGCCCTGACCCCGATCTCGCCCCTGCACCGCCAGGGGCGCGCTTGTTGAAAACACCCACACCCCATCCCATGACCGACCGCCACGACGAGCGCGCCAGCGCGCAAGCCACCCCCTCCCCCCGCCGCCGCTTTTTGCAGGCCACGGCCGCCGGCGCGGCGGCGGTGGCGTCGGGCGCGCTGCAGGCCCAGACCGCTGCGCCGGCCAGCGCCCCGGCGCCGTTCACGGTCGGCCTGCCGGAAGGCGGTGCGGCCGCGGCGGCGCCCTTCAGCGCCCAGGCGGTGGAGCGCCCGCTGCGCATCGCCGACCCGAACGACCTGGAGGCCGAGGCGCGCCGGGTGATGGACCCGGGCGCCTTCGCGTTCATCTCGTCCGGCGCCGACAGCCAATGGACGCTGCGCCAAAACCGCAGCGCGTTTGACCGCCTGGCGATTCGCCCGCATTACCTGGTCGGCAAGCCCGCGCCCGATCTGCGCACCGAACTGCTGGGGCAACAGCTGTCGCTGCCGATCATCACCGCGCCCATGGGCGCGCACGGTCTGGCGCACCAGTCGGCCGAGCTGGGCACGGCGCGCGGCACGGCCGAGGCCGGCAGCCTGATGACGGTGAGCACCATGGCCAACCGCAGCATCGAAGACATTGCGGCGGCCAGCAGCGGACCGAAGTGGTTCCAGCTGTACCTGCCGCAAGACCGGGGCGAGGCGCAGGCCTTGCTGCGCCGGGCCGAAACCGCGGGCTACCGCGCCATCGTGTTCGCCATCGACGCGTTTGCGCCGGGCAGCTCGGACGCCACGATCCGCATACAGTTCAAGATGCCGTCCACGCTGCAGCTGGTGAACGCCGGCAAGAGTGGCTACAAGACCAGCCTGAGCTGGGACGACGTGCAGTTCATCCGCCAGGCCACCAAGCTGCCCGTGGTGCTGAAGGGCGTGCTGACGCCCGAGGTGGCGCGCCAGGCGTTGGCGCACGGCGTGGCGGCGGTGCAGGTGTCCAACCACGGCGGGCGCCAGCTGGACGGCGTGCCCGCTGCCATCGACGCGCTGCCGGCCGTGGTGGACGCGGTGCAGGGCCGCGTGCCGGTGATCATGGACAGCGGCATCCGCCGCGGCACCGACGTGTTCAAGGCGCTGGCGCTGGGCGCCAACGCGGTGGCCATCGGCCGGCCGGTGCTGTACGCGCTGTCGCTGGGCGGCGCGTTGGGCGTGCACAGCCTGTACGAGCGCCTGCGCGACGAGTTGAAGCGCGACATGATGATCGCCGGCCTGGCGTCGGTGCGCGAATTCAACCGCCAGTACGTGCTGCGCGCGCCGGGCACGCCCGGCGCAGAGGCCGTCAAACTGGGCTGAGCCGCGCGGCTGCGTGCACTGATATCCCGGTCGCCTCACGATGACCACGTCGCAGCACGGCTCGAACAAGCTGGTGGTCTACGCCGCGCTGGCGGGCAACCTGGCGGTGGCGGTGGTGAAGTTCATCGCGGCGGCGCTGACCGGCAGCTCGGCCATGCTGAGCGAAGGCGTGCATTCGTTGGTCGACACCGGCAACGAGGTGCTGCTGCTGTACGGCATGAAGCAGGCCAGCCAACCGCCGGACGAATCGCACCCGTTCGGTTATGGGCGCGAGGTGTACTTCTGGTCCTTCATCGTCGCGCTGCTGGTGTTTGCGCTGGGCGCGGGCGTGTCGCTGTACGAAGGCGTGCACCACCTGCGCAACCCCGAGCCGATGACGCGGCCCATGGTCAACTACATCGTGCTGTTGGCAGCGATGGTGTTTGAGGGCAGCTCGTGGTGGGTGGCGTGGCGCGAATTCAAGCGCGCGCGCGGCGCGGTCGACACGCTGCAGGCGGTGCGCGACAGCAAGGACCCGACCACCTTCGTCGTGCTGTTTGAAGACAGCGCGGCCATGGTGGGCCTGGCGATCGCTTTGGTCGGCGTCGCCATCAGCCATTTGATGGGCATTCCCGAGGCCGACGGTGTGGCCTCCATCCTGATCGGCTTGGTGCTGGCGACGACGGCCTATTTTCTGGCGGTGGAGACCAAGGGCTTGCTGATGGGCGAGCCGGCACTGCCGCGCGTGCGCCGCGCGATCGCCGAGGCGGCGAAGGCTGAGCCGGGCATCCGCTCGATCAATGCGGTCATCACTTCGCAGCAGGGGCCGCACGCCGTGGTGGCGGCGGTGAGCGCCGAGTTTGAAGACCGCATGACGGCGGTCGAGATTGAGGCCTGCATCGAGCACATCGAGGCCGCACTCAAGGTCAGCGCGCCGGATGTGATCGCGTTGTTCGTCAAGCCGCAGACGCCGGCGGCCTGGGCCGAGCGCGTGCGACGGCGCGGCTGGGTCGCCGCCAATGGGCGCGCGCCGTTTCGGGACGACGTGACCGACCGTGCCGCCTCCGCACCGCCGGTCGCGCCGCCGCCTCAGGGGTAGAGGCCGCGCTGGTCGCGTGCCGTCAGGATGCGCGTGCAGGCCACGATGAAGGTGGCGGTGCGCAGGCTGACCTTGTGCTGCTGCGCGGTGTTCCACACGCCGGCAAAGGCCTCTTTCATGATGCGGACCAGGCGCTGGTTGATTTCCTCTTCGCTCCAGAAGAAGCTGGAGAAGTCCTGCACCCATTCGAAGTAGCTCACCGTCACGCCGCCGGCGTTGGCGATCACGTCGGGCACGACCAGCACGCCCTTGTCCTGCAGGATGTCGTCGGCCTCGGGCGTGGTGGGGCCGTTGGCGCCTTCGATCACCATCTTGGCCTTGACCTTGCCGGCGTTGTCCTTGGTCAACTGGCCTTCCAGCGCGGCGGGGATCAGGATGTCGCACTTGGTGCCCCAGAACTCGCCTGGCTTGAGCGCCTCGCCGCCCTTGAAGCCGGCCACGCCACCGGTTTCGGCCACGTGGTCCAGCAGCTTGGGCACGTTCAGGCCCTTGTCGTTGGCGACGCCGCCGGTGTGGTCCTGCACCGCGACGACCAGCGCACCGGCTTCGGCGAACAGCTTGCCGGCGATGCCGCCGACGTTGCCGAAGCCCTGCACCGCCACGCGGGCGCCGGCGATCGGCAGGCCGATCTGCTGCGCCGCTTCCACCCCGACGGTGAACACGCCGCGGCCGGTGGCCTCACGCCGGCCGAGCGAGCCGCCCAGGTCGATCGGCTTGCCGGTGACCACGCCGGTGGCGGTGGAGCCGGTGTTCATCGAATAGGTGTCCATCATCCAGGCCATCACCTTTTCGTTGGTGTTGACGTCGGGCGCGGGGATGTCCTTGTTGGGGCCGATGATGATGCCGATCTCGCTGGTGTAGCGGCGCGTCAGGCGTTCCAGTTCGCCCTTGGACAGCGTGCGGGGGTCGACGCGGATGCCGCCCTTGGCGCCGCCGTAGGGCACGTTCACGGCGGCGTTCTTCACCGACATCCAGGCCGCCAGCGCCATGACCTCGGACAGCGTCACCGCTTGGTGGAAGCGCACGCCGCCCTTGCCGGGGCCGCGGCTGACGTTGTGCTGCACGCGGTAGCCTTCGAAGTGGGCGATGGTGCCGTTGTCCAGCTCGATCGGCACGTCGACGATCAGCGCGCGCTTGGGCCGCTTGAGCGTTTCCACCCAGCGCGCCAGCGAGCCCAGGTAAGGCGTGACGCGGTCGACCTGGGTCAGGTAGATGCCCCAGGGGCCGAGGTGGTTCGGGTCAAGGTACGAAGGCAGCTGGTGCGCGGGCGCGCTGGCCGCAGCGGGCGCTGGGGCCGAGGCGGTTTTAGGCGCTGCTTTCGGCGCTGCCTGGGTGGCGGGGGCCGACGAGGCCTTCTTCGATTTCGCGGTAGCCATGGGTGTCTCCTGGTTCGACCGGCGTCGTGCCCAGCTCCCTCGTCTGTGTCCACGTGCGGTCGCCGCGCCAGCATAGCAGGGCCGCGTGAACGTCCTCGCCCTGCAGTGCCTCATTGCTATCAATAGAGTAGCTGTCTGCGCAGTGTGGTCGCGACAGAATGGCCAATTGCCTCTAAAATAAGCGCCTTTCCGGATTTCATGAGGACGCGGCCTGCCCAGCAGCGCCGCCATTTGCCGTGCCCCCACCGACCTACACCCATCCGCAGCACTTCGACGTGATCGTCGTGGGCGGCGGCCACGCCGGCACCGAAGCCGCGCTGGCCGCGGCGCGCATGGGCGCGCAGACCCTGCTGCTGACGCACAACATCGAAACCCTGGGCCAGATGAGCTGCAACCCCAGCATCGGCGGCATCGGCAAAGGTCACCTGGTCAAAGAGGTCGATGCGCTCGGCGGTGCCATGGCGCTGGCCACGGACGAGGGCGGCATCCAGTTCCGTATCCTCAACAGCAGCAAGGGCCCGGCCGTGCGCGCCACCCGCGCCCAGGCCGACCGCGTGCGCTACAAGGCCGCCATCCGCCGCATGCTGGAGAACCAGCCCAACCTGTGGCTGTTCCAGCAGGCGGTGGACGATCTGCTGCTGGAAGGCGACCGCGTGGTCGGCGCCGTGACGCAGGTCGGCATCGCCTTCCGCGGCCGCACCGTGGTGCTGACGGCCGGCACTTTCCTGGACGGGCGCATCCACGTCGGGCTGGACAACTACCAGGCCGGCCGCGCGGGCGACCCACCGGCGGTGTCGCTGTCCGCACGTTTGAAGGAATTGAAGCTGCCGCAAGGCCGGCTCAAGACCGGCACGCCGCCGCGGCTGGACGGTCGCAGCATCGACTTCACTGCCTGCGAAGAGCAGCCCGGCGACGGCATGCCCGGTGGCCAAAACCCGCAGATGCCGGTGTTCAGCTTCATGGGCCGCGCCGACATGCACCCGCAGCAGGTGCCGTGCTGGATCACGCACACCAACGCGCGCACGCACGAGATCATCCGCAGCGGCTTTGACCGCAGCCCCATGTTCACCGGCAAGATCGAAGGCGTGGGCCCGCGCTATTGCCCCAGCGTGGAAGACAAGATCAACCGCTTTGCCGACAAGGAAAGCCACCAGATCTTCCTGGAGCCCGAAGGCCTGGACACGCACGAGGTGTATCCCAACGGCATTTCCACCAGCCTGCCGTTCGACATCCAGCTGGCGCTGGTGCGCAGCATGAAGGGCTTGGAGAACGCGCACATCCTGCGCCCCGGCTACGCCATCGAATACGACTACTTCGATCCGCGCAGCCTGAAGAGCAGCTTCGAGACCAGGCAGATCGGCGGCCTGTTCTTTGCTGGCCAGATCAACGGCACGACCGGCTACGAAGAGGCGGCGGCCCAGGGCCTGTTTGCCGGCATCAACGCCGCTCTGCAGTGCCGGCAACTGGACGGCCGCCCCGACGATTTTGGCGGCCAGTGGCTGCCGCGACGGGACGAAGCCTACTTGGGCGTGCTGGTCGACGACCTGATCACCAAGGGCGTGACCGAGCCGTACCGCATGTTCACCAGCCGCGCGGAGTTCCGCCTGCAGCTGCGCGAAGACAACGCCGACATGCGCTTGACCGAAGTCGGACGCCAACTGGGTCTGGTCGACGATGCGCGTTGGGACGCGTTCAGTCGCAAGCGCGACGCCGTTTCACGTGAAACCGAACGACTGAAAGCGACCTGGGTTAACCCGCGCAATCTGCCGGCAGCCGAGTCCGAGCGCGTGTTGGGCAAAGCCATCGAGCACGAGCACAACCTGTTCGACTTGCTGCGCCGGCCGGGTGTCAGCTATGACGCGCTGGTAGGTATGGATGGTGGCAAGCACCGCTCCGACGATGTTTCACGTGAAACACTGGGCGAGGACGTTGCCGGGCCTGTGATCGAGCAGGTGGAGATCGCCGCCAAATACTCGGGCTACATCGATCGCCAGCGCGAAGAAGTGGGCCGCACGGCGTATTACGAAAGCCTGCGCCTGCCCGCCGACCTGGACTATCTACAGATCACGGCGCTGTCGATCGAGGTGCGCCAGAAGCTGCAACAGCACCGGCCCGACACGCTGGGGCAGGCGGGGCGCATCAGCGGCGTCACGCCGGCAGCGATCTCGCTCTTGCTGATCCACCTGAAGAAGGGCGGCTTCAAAGGCTTTGCGGGCCCGGCGCCCGCGGCGGCCGACGCGGCTCAGGCGGCATGAGCGGCCCCGACCTGGCCGTCGCGCTGGACCGCGGCGCGCAAGCGCTGGGCTGGGTCTTGGCCGACGCGCAGCGCCAGCGGTTGCTGGACTACCTGGCGCTGCTCGCCAAATGGAACAAGGTCTACAACCTGACGGCGGTGCGCGACCCGGCCGAGATGCTGACGCACCACCTGCTGGACAGCTTGGCCGTCATCGCGCCTTTGCGACAGCAGCGGGGCGAGGGCGCCTTCACGCTGCTGGACGTCGGCTCGGGCGGCGGTTTGCCCGGCGTGGTGATCGCCATCTGCTGCCCGAATGTGCGGGTCACCTGTGTCGACGCGGTTGCCAAGAAGGCGGCCTTCGTTCAGCAGGTGGCGGTGTCGCTGGGCCTGCCCAACCTGACGGGGTTGCACGCGCGGGTCGAATCGGTGGCGCAGACCTTCGACGTGGTGGCGTCGCGTGCCTTCGCCTCTCTGGTCGATTTCACCAGCTGGTCGGCTGGCGCACTGGCGTCCCGTGGCGTATGGATGGCCATGAAGGGCAAGCACCCGGACGACGAGATTGCCGCGCTCCCACCCACCATCGACGTGTTTCACGTGGAACAACTGCAGGTGCCCGGCCTGGATGCCGAGCGCTGCCTGCTCTGGATGCGACCCGTCGGCCAGCCATAAATCCCCCATAAAGGGGTGACACGAAGCGCCTGTTTCACGTGAAACACCCTGAGGTCGCCGTCTCGGTAGGGCGCGGGTGAAGGGCGCCGTTGAGCGGCAACTGCACATGGTCGCTTCAAGTTGCGGGCGCCACAAACACCGCCTTCCGCGTCCCTTAAACTCGGGGCTCTTACCGCCGCGCACATATGCTTGCCATCACCGACTACCCCGCTTTTGTCGTCGCCATCCTGTTGTTCCTGGCCATTCCCGGCCCGGGCAATTTGGCGATCATTTCGGGCACGGCGCAGGGCGGAGTGCGCGGTGGCCTGGCGTCCACGCTGGGCATCATCGGGGGCGACCAGATCCTGATGTGGTGCGCCGTGGCCGGGGTGGCGGCGCTGCTCAAGGCCTACCCGACGGCCTTTCACCTGGTGCAGTGGCTGGGCGCGGCCTACCTGGCGTACCTGGGCCTGCGGCTGCTTTTGGCCAAGCCAGGGCAAGCGGCGGTGCTGCAGCTCAAGCCCAGTCACTTTGCCCGGCAGTCGTTTTTGATCACCTTGCTGAACCCCAAGGCCATCGTGTTCTACATGGCGTTCTTCCCGCTGTTCATCGATCCGGCCGGTGCGCCGGGTTGGGGCACCTTCGCCACCATGGCGGTGACGATTGCCGTGCTGACCTTCGCCTATGGCCTCATCGCCACGCTTATGACCTATTTCATGGCCGAGCGCCTGCGCGCCAACCCCCGCATTTCCAGCGGTCTGCAAAAGCTGGCGGGCGTGGCCCTGATCGGCTTTGGCGTCCGCCTGGTGTTGACCAAATAAGCGACCGCGCTTTTTATTTCATGGCCCAAATCTTTTGCATCGCCAACCAAAAGGGCGGCGTCGGCAAGACCACCACCACCGTCAACCTGGCCGCCGGTCTGGCCAAGATCGGGCAGCGCGTGCTGCTGGTTGACCTGGACCCGCAGGGCAATGCGACCATGGGCTCGGGCGTGGACAAGCGGGCGCTGGAAAACTCGGTGTACGACGTGTTGCTGGAATTGGCCAGCGTGGCCGAAGCCGCCGTCGTGCCCGAGCGCCTGAAGGAAGCGGGTGCCGCCTACGCCGTGCTGGGCGCCAACCGCGAGCTGGCGGGCGCCGAGGTTGAACTGGTGGCGGAGGAGCGGCGCGAACGGCGCCTGAAAGCCGCGCTGGCCGCCGTGGCGGGCGACTACGACTTCGTGCTGATCGACTGTCCGCCCAGCTTGAGCATGCTCACGCTTAACGGCCTGTGCGCGGCGCAGGGTGTGATCGTGCCGATGCAGTGCGAGTACTTCGCGCTGGAAGGCCTGGCCGACCTCACCAACACCATCAAGCAGGTGCACGCCAACCTGAACCGCGACCTGCGCCTGATCGGCCTGTTGCGCGTCATGTTCGACCCGCGCATCACGCTGCAAAGCCAGGTCAGCGAGCAGCTCAAGGCGCACTATGGCGACAAGGTGTTCGACGTCGTTATCCCGCGCAACGTGCGCCTGGCCGAGGCGCCCAGCTACGGCCTGCCCGGCGTGCTGTTCGACCCGGCCGCCAAGGGCAGCCAGGCCTTTGTTGCCTTCGCGCACGAGTTGGTCGAACGCGGCCTGCGCTGATGGCGTGGGCGGCGTTTTAAGCCAAATCGGCCTCTGGCCCTAGAGGGATCTGCGCGGGCAGCTATCAAAAGGATAGTTATCAAGTGAGCACCCCCACCGTCCTCATCCTGCCCGGCTGGCAGGGCAGCGGCCCCGACCACTGGCAAAGCCGCTGGGAGCGCCGCCACGGCCACCAGCGCGTGGAACAGCACGACTGGATGCGTCCGCTGCGCGGCGACTGGACGGCGCGGCTGGAGGACGTGGTCAGCGCCCAGCCCGGCCCGGTGCTGCTGGCCGCGCACAGCCTGGGCTGCATCCTGACCGCGTGGTGGGCCGCGTACACGCGCCACGCCGATCGCATCGCCGGCGCCTTGCTGGTCGCCCCGCCCGACATCGAGCGCGACGACAACCGCCAGCAAATCCCCGGCTGGGCGCCGCCCGCGCGCCAGCGCCTGCCGTTCCCCGCCGTGCTGGTCGCCAGCAGCGACGACCCGTTCGGCAGCCTCGATTCCGCCACGCGCCTGGCCAGCGACTGGGGCGCCGACCTGCTCAACCTGGGGCCCAAAGGCCACATCAACGCCGATTCCGGCCTGGGCGACTGGGACGAAGGGCACGCGCTGTTGCTGTCGCTGGCGGCACGGGGATGAAGCTGCCAGGCTGGATGCAAGCCTGGCTGCCCGTGTGGCGGCTGGACCTGTCGCCCGCGCAGATCCGCCTGCGCGACTTGCGCACCCAGGCGGAGTGGTCGGCGGTGCCCGAAGTGGCCATCGGCGCCACCGCCGACGGGCACAAGCAGATCCTGGCCGTGGGCGCCGACGCGCGCGCGGCACTCGCCGCCCACCTCGCGAAGGGCGCTGGCAGCACGGGCGAGGTGGTCAACCCCTTCAGCCACCCACGCTCGCTGTTCAACGACTTTCAGCTGACCGAGCAACTGATCAAGTTCGGCATGCGCCAGTTTCAAGGGCGGTCGCTGTTCGCTGCCGCGCCCCTGATCGTCGTCAGCCTGCCGCCCGACCCGGCAGGCGGCTACACGCAGGTTGAAAAGCGCGCCTGTTCGGAGCTGGTCAGGGGCGCCGGTGCGCGTGAAGTGCACCTGTGCGTCGTCCCGGTTACGGACCAGCAGATGCTGGCATCGTTGGCAGCATGAGCAGACCCCAACAACCGCCCCCACGCCCGTCGCCGGGCGACATCAGCCGCTTCGAGGCGATTGCCAACATCGTGTCGACCATCATGGCGGTGGCCGTCGGCGGATCGGCCGCCGTGGTGGCGGCGCTCGGCCAGTTCGTGCTGGCCGGGGTGCTGGCGCTGGTCGCGCTGGGGATCGTGCTGCGCCTGTGGCGGTCGCGGCGGCGGCGACGCGCTGCGCGGACCGGTGCAGGCGGGTAACGCGCTGAGTGCGTCTTTTGCTCTGTCTTTGATAGCTGCCTGCGCTGGCCTGTCCTGCGCTGGACGCCGATTTCTCTCTCAGTGCTCGCGCACCTGCGGCACCTGCAAACACCACAGCGCGGCCAGACCCATGAAGGCGGCGGCACCCCACAGCGTGGCGCTGAAGCTGTAGGTTTGCACCAGCAGGCCGCCCAGCCAGAAGCCTGCGCCCAGGCCGACCATGAACACCGTCATGCTCCAGGTGAAGGCCTCGGTCACGTATTCGCGCGGGCTCAGGGCGCCCAGCTGCAGCGACAGCGCGGTGATCATCGGGCCGAAGGCCATGCCCGTGAAACAGGCGCCCAGGAGGAAGGTGAGCGGCGAGGTCGCCAGCGCCATGGCGACGCTGCCGACGGCCAGCCAGGCCACGGCGAGCTGGATCTGGAGGTTCAGCGCCCAGCCCCAGCGCCGCGTGCCGTAGTACAGGCCGGCCAGCGCCGAGGGCACGCTCATCGCGGCGTAGAACGCGCCCACATACCCCGGCATGCCGGCTTCGGTGGCGAAGGCGGGGATGGATATCTCGTTCAGCCCGATCCCGACCGAGGCGATCAGGCTCAAGGTCAGGCTGCGCCGCACCGCCGACGCGCGCAAGGGGCCCAGCCAGTGGCGCGCCGCCACCGCTTCCACCTGGCCCCAGCGCTGCAGCGCGCCGGAGCGCACAAACAGCGGCACGCCGATGGCCGTGCAGGCCGCCGCCAGCGCCACGCCCACCGCGGCCGAACCGGCCAGCAGACCGAGGCTGACCAGCAGCGGCCCCAGGATGAAGCAGCTTTCCGTCACCACCGAATCCACCGCAAACGCCGACTGGCGCTGCGCCGCTGTCAGGTCCGCCTTGCGGAAGGTCGCGCGCAGCACCATGGCCACGGGCGGAAACGACAGACCGGCCGCGAACGCCAGCGCCAGCACCCACGGCAGCGCCAGCCGCTGGCTGACCACCACCACCAGCGCCAGCAGGGCGAGCACGTGCAGCGCCGCCAGCCGCCCCAGCACGCCGTGCGGGCCGTGCCGGTCCACCCAGCGGCCCAACAGCGGCGCCTGCACCGCCAGCGCGACCATGTAGGCACCGGTCACCCAGCCGGCGCGGGCAAACGAGCCGCTGGCGCCTTGCACGAACAGGGTCAAGCCCAGCGCGTTCATGCCGATCGGCAAGCGCGGCAGGATGGAAGAAAGAACAATGCGCGCGAGCTGGCGGTCAGCGAACAGCGCGCGGTAAGCGGACAGGTCAAGCAAGGGGGACAACGCGCTGCCACGGGGTGGGCAAGGCGGCAGAGGCGGGCAAGTCCGGCATTCTAGGGGGGCGTGCGGGTGGTGTGGCCGCGAGGGCGTGGCGGACCGCTGGCGGGTGGCGCGGCGCCCCGCTTGCCCGTCTGGCGGATACCGGCCGCGCTACAGTTCCGGTCGGCGCTAGTGGCCCGGCAACCTTGCGCGCGCAGCGCCAGCCGTCTACCGCCACAACAGATCCTATCCCTCATCCCCGCCGCGTGCGACCGTCGCCAACCCGACGGCTTGCCCCGGCAGCGCCCCTAGAACGGAGAGACCTGTGACATCGTCGACCCTGCCCCTGCTGTACGGCAGCACGAATTCCGGCCACAGCTACAAGGTGCGGCTGTTCCTGCTGCTCACGGGCGCGCCGCACCGCTACGTGTGGATCGACCTGGACACCCCGCGGCCCGAGCGGCCCGCCGCCTTTTCGCGCCGCCAGCCGTTTTGGCGAGGTGCCGGTGTGGGTGGACGCGGCCGGCGCCAGCCTGTGCCAGTCCAACGCCATCCTGATGCACCTGGCCCAGCAAAACGGGCAGCTGGCCGGCGCGCCGGGCCAGTGGCCGCGCGTCACCGAGTGGCTGGGCTGGGAGGCCAACCGCATCGGTTTCTCGCTGCCCAACCTGCGCGTGTCGCGCCACTTCGCAGCCCAGCCGCCCGAGGTGGACGCCTGGCTGGAGCGCCGCACCCGCGCCGACCTGCAGGTGCTGGACGGCACGCTGGCCGCCAGCGCCGCCGACGGCCCCTGGTTGCTGCCCGGCGCCCGCCCCACCATCGCCGACCTGAGCTGCGCCGCCTACCTGCCCTGGCTGCACCAGGCCGGGCTGGCGTTGGCGGACTGGCCCGCCATCGGCCGCTGGTTGGCCACGCTGGCGGCCGAGCCCGGCTGGCAACATCCCGACACGGCGCTGGCGGCTACACTGCCCGGCACGCCTTCCTGACTGAATGAACCGGCACGGCCTGCGCCGCCCTTGCCCCCTGAACGACGACACCCATGGTCACCAAGAAACCCAAAGGCCTGGGCCGCGGCCTGGACGCGCTGCTGGCGCCGTCGGCACTGGACCCGGCCGCCAGCGACGCGCCCGCCACGCCCGCCGGCACACCGATGATGCTGCGCCTGGCCGACATGCAGGCCGGCCAGTACCAGCCGCGCACCCACATGGACGAAGGCGCGCTGTACGAATTGGCCGAAAGCATCAAGGCGCAGGGCATCATGCAGCCGATCCTGGTGCGCAAGCTTTCTGCATCGAATCGGGCTATGGCCCGAGAAGGATCTGCGCGGCCAGCTACGCAATCTGTAGCGGACTACGAGATCATCGCGGGCGAACGGCGCTTCCGTGCGGCCAAGCTGGCGGGCCTGGACGAAGTGCCGGTGCTGGTGCGCGAGGTACCGGACGAGGCCGCCGCGGCGATGGCGCTGATCGAGAACATCCAGCGCGAAGACCTCAACCCGCTGGAAGAGGCGCAGGGCATCCAACGTCTGACGGTCGACTTCGGCCTGACGCACGAACAGGCGGCCCAGGCCGTCGGCAAAAGCCGCAGCGCCGCCAGCAACCTGCTGCGCCTGCTGAATCTGACCGAGCCGGTGCAAACCATGCTGATGGCCGGCGACATCGACATGGGCCACGCCCGCGCGCTGCTGGCGCTGGACGGCGCGGCGCAGATCACCGCCGCCAACCAGGTCAGCGCGCGCAAGATGTCGGTGCGCGAGGCCGAGGCCCTGGTCAAGAAGCTGGCGGCCGAATTCAACCTGACGGCGTCGCGCAAGCCCGCCCGCGCGCCCGACAAGGCGGGCGACGTGCGCCGCGTGGAAGAAGAGCTGTCCGACCTGCTGACCGCGCAGGTGGAAGTGCGCGTCAAAAAGCAGCTGCGCCAGGGCGGCCAACTGCAGCCGACGGGCGAGGTGGCGATCCACTTCGCGTCGATGGACGAGCTGAACGGCCTGATCGAGCGCCTGCGCCGCAGCGGCGGGGGCGACGCGGCCTGAGCGCACAACGCAAGCCGCGCCGTCGTTACATTTCGACCGGTGCCCGGGCCCGGAAGCGTTTAAGCTGCACGTCCTTCGCACCCTGAACCTTTTCATGCGTCTGCAAAGCAACCGTGTCGTCCGCGCCCCCGGCGTGCGTGCCCTGGCCCGTCTGGCACGGCGCGACGGTACGGGCG
>JAEZWW010000077.1 GCA_023442945.1 Pseudomonadota bacterium
TCTCTTCGTCACCTGCAGCGTCCGCTTCGGCGTCATCGGCCCCGGACATCGATTCACGGATACCGAGTTCGCGCTCACGCAGCACCGTGTAGATGCGCGCGATATCCCGCTTGACGGTCTTGAGCCGGCTGGAGTTCTCCAGCTGACCCGTCGCGGCCTGGAACCTCAGGTTGAACAGCTCTTCCTTGGCGTTGCGCAGTGACTCAGCCAGGTGCGTGTCGTCCTGCTCAGCGAGCTTGTCGACGGCGAGATCCTTCGATCCGACTGCCATGATCATTCACCACTCTCTCGGCTGATCACGCGTGCCTTCATCGGCAGCTTGTGGATTGCCAGACGAAGCGCCTCCTTGGCGACCTCTTCGCTGACACCGGACAGCTCGAACATCACGCGTCCGGGCTTGACGTTGGCGACCCACCACTCCGGTGAACCCTTACCGGAGCCCATGCGGACCTCGGCAGGCTTCTTGGTCAGCGGGTGATCCGGATAGATGTTGATCCAGACCTTGCCGCCGCGCTTGATGTAGCGGGTCATGGCGATACGAGCAGACTCGATCTGCCGGTTGGTGACGTAGGCCGGGCCCAGAGCCTGGATGCCGTACTCACCGAAGGCGAGCTCTGTGCCGCCCTTCGCCTGGCCGCTGCGCTTGGGCTTGTGCGGCTTGCGGTATTTGACGCGACGTGGCATCAACATCAGTTCTGCCCTCCTTCTGCAGCAGCTGAAGCAGTGCCCTCGGCAGCTCCGGCTTCGCCGCGTCCGCGGCCTGAGCCGCGACGACGACGCTCGCCGCCGCCTGCTGCTCCTCCGCGACCACCGCGTCCTCCGCCGCCACCGCGGCCTGAAGGCTGCGAGGCCTGCTGAGCTGCGAGTTCCTTGGCTGTAAGGTCGCCCTTATAGACCCACACCTTCACCCCGATGCGGCCGAAGGTGGTCTTGGCCTCGTGCTTGCCGAAGTCGATGTTCGCACGCAACGTGTGCAGCGGCACGCGGCCCTCGCGGTAGAACTCCGAACGCGACATCTCGGCACCGCCGAGACGGCCGGCGCACTGGATCCGGATGCCCTTGGCACCGGAACGCATGGCCGAGGTGATCGCCTTCTTCATGGCACGGCGGAACGCGACACGAGCAGCCAGCTGCTCGGCAACGCCCTGAGCCACGAGCTGCGCATCGGTCTCGGGGTTCTTGACCTCGAGGATGTTCAGCTGGATCTGCTTCGCCGTGAGCTTCTCCAGC
This sequence comes from Pseudomonadota bacterium, assembly GCA_023442945.1. Lineage (GTDB taxonomy): Bacteria > Pseudomonadota > Gammaproteobacteria > Burkholderiales > Burkholderiaceae_C > Ottowia. The sequence goes on from JAEZWW010000077.1 coordinate 1,231, forward strand.
TCACTGCGGATACGGTCCGCTTCAGCACCGCGACGGCCGATGACGATCCCGGGCCGGGCAGTGTGGATGTCCACCCGCACGCGATCCCGGGTCCGCTCGATCTCCACTTTGGAGATCCCCGCGCGCTCGACGCTCTTGTTGAGCAGCTCGCGGATCTGGACATCTTCCTTCACGAAGTCTTTGTAACGCTGCCCAGCCTTGCTGGAGTCGGCGTACCAGTGAGAGATGTGATCAGTGGTGATGCCCAGACGGAAACCATTGGGGTTGATCTTCTGTCCCACTACTGATCCCCACCTTTCGCTTTCGCGCCGACCACGATGGTGACGTGGCTGGTGCGCTTGTTGATCCGGTACGCACGTCCCTGTGCACGGGGACGGAAACGCTTCATCGTCGGGCCTTCGTCGACCCGTGCTTCAGTGATGAAGTAGTCGTCCTCGTTGAAGGCGACGCCTTCTTTGTCCGCGTGCTGACGTGCGTTGGCCATCGCCGAGGCGAGGACCTTGTACACCGGCTCCGAGGCGCCCTGCGGCGCGAACTGGAGAATAGCCAGTGCCTCGTTGGCCTGCTTGCCGCGGACAAGGTCGACGACGCGCCGGGCCTTCATAGGCGTCACACGCAGGTAGCGCGCAATTGCCTTGGCTTCCATTGCTTTCCTTCTCTCGTCTTCTCGAGAAGTGCAAACGTACTGTTCATCCCGTGACCGGGAGCTCAGCGACGCTTGCCCTTCTTGTCGTCCTTCACATGGCCGCGGAACGTACGGGTCGACGAGAATTCGCCGAGCTTGTGCCCGACCATCGATTCCGTGATGAACACCGGGATGTGCTTGCGTCCGTCATGCACGGCGATGGTGTGGCCGAGCATGTCCGGGATGATCATGGAACGGCGGGACCAGGTCTTGATGACGTTCTTGGTGCCCTTTTCGTTCTCAGCCTGGACCTTCAGGAACAGGTGCTGATCAACGAAGGGGCCCTTCTTCAAGCTGCGTGGCATGTTTCCAGGCTCCTATCGCTTGTTCTTGGTACGACGGCGACGAACGATGAGCTTGTCGCTTTCCTTGTTCGGACGGCGCGTGCGGCCCTCCGGCTTGCCATTGGGGTTGACCGGGTGACGACCGCCAGAGGTCTTGCCCTCGCCACCGCCATGGGGGTGGTCCACCGGGTTCATCACGACGCCGCGCACTGTCGGGCGGACGCCCTTCCAGCGCATGCGGCCTGCCTTGCCCCAGCTGATGTTGGACTGCTCGGCGTTGCCGACCTGTCCCACTGTGGCGCGGCATCGTACGTCGACGTAGCGCACTTCCCCGGAGGGGAGGCGAACCTGGGCGTAGCGCCCCTCACGGGCGACCAGCTGGATCGATGCTCCCGCTGAACGTCCGAGCTTGGCACCGCCGCCGGGACGCAGCTCCACGGCGTGGATCACCGTGCCCACCGGGATGTTACGCAGCGGCAGGTTGTTGCCGGGCTTGATGTCGGCGTTGGGGCCGGACTCCACTGCTGCACCCTGGGCCAGGCGAGCCGGTGCCAGGATGTAGCGCTTGGCGCCGTCGGCGAAGTGCAGCAGCGCGATGCGCGCAGTGCGGTTGGGGTCGTACTCGATGTGCGCGACCTTGGCGGGCACGCCGTCCTTATCGGAACGACGGAAGTCGATCACGCGGTACTGGCGCTTATGTCCACCTCCCTTATGACGGGTGGTGATCTTGCCCGAGCTGTTACGTCCGCCGGTCTTGGACAGCGGCTTCAGCAGCGACTTCTCCGGCGTAGACCGGGTGATCTCTGCGAAGTCGGCCACAGACGCGCCGCGCTGGCCCGCTGTAGTCGGCTTGAGGTTACGGATAGCCATAGTCTTCTTCCTCGATTAAGTGGTTCCGGCAGCCTCAGGCTGCGGATCCTCCGAAGATGTCAATGTTGTAGCCCTCTTTGAGGGTGATGATCGCGCGCTTGGTGTCATTGCGCGAGCCCCATCCGAAGCGGGTGCGCTTGCGCTTGCCCGGCCGGTTGATGGTGTTGACCGAGGCGACACGGACGGCGAAGATCTTCTCCACCGCGTATTTGATCTCGGACTTCGTGGCTTTCGGCTCGACGAGGAAGGTGTACTTGCCTTCGTCGATCAGGCCATAGGACTTCTCCGAGACGACCGGCGCGATGACCACATCCCGTGGATCTTTTTCAGTCAGGACGCTCACTGGGTCTCCTCCTTCTTCGCGCCCCCGGCGTGAGCCAGGAAGGCGTCGTATCCGGC
>JAEZWW010000087.1 GCA_023442945.1 Pseudomonadota bacterium
CGACGACGACGATGTCCGCGCCGGATTCCTTGGCACCCTGGATGGCGCCGGTGGCGGCGGCTTCGTTGGTGCCGTAGATGCCCTTGAGTTCGGAGTTGGCCTGGATCATGGACTTGGCGGTGTTGGCCGCAAGGTCGACGGCGCCGGCCACCTGGGGTTCGAGGACGGTGACATCAGGGGCGTTCTCCTTGATCCAGTCCTGGAAGCCGTCGCAGCGCTGCTTGCCGGTGGCGGAGGTCTGGTCGTGGCAGATGAGCCCAACCTCGCCGGAGCCGCCGATGAGTTCGACCATGTGCTTGGCCGCCTCGCCTGCTGCCGCGGTGTTGTCCGTGGACACGGTGGTGAGCGGGATGTCGGACTCGACGCCCGAGTCGAAGGCGATCACGGGAATGTCGGCGGCCTGGATCTGGCTGAGCAGATCGGCGGCGGCACCCGAGTCGAGGGCCGCGAATCCGATGGCAGCCGGCGAGGTGTCGAGAGCGGTCTTGAGCTGGTTGAGCTGCTCGGTGACCTGCGTCTCGTCCTGCGGACCGACGAACTCGATCTTGTAGTTGTATTCCTTACCGGCCTCCTCGGCACCTTCCTTCACAGCCTGCCAGAAGCGGTGCTGGAAGCCCTTGGAGACGAGGTAGATGGTTTCACCGTTGCCCTGCGGGATGTCACCGTCGGCGGGCGCCTGGGTGTCTTCGCCAGCCTCGGTTTCTTCCGCCGGGGGTGCTTCGGTGGTATCGACGGCCGGGTCCGTCGCCGGTGCCGGGTCAGCCGTCTCTGCGGGCGTGGAGGTGCCGCAGGCGGTGAGGCCCAGGGCCAGCACGGCTCCGAGAGCCAGGGTGGAGCGCAGCATGCGCATAGCGGTTTCCTTTCGGTTGTGGGAGGACCGCCCTCCCGTGGGGTTTTTTCTTGTCCTGATGTGGGGTTGAGGTCAGACCGCCGCGGCTCTGGCGCGTCGGACGTTGTCGATGAACACGGCCAGCAGCACGACCACGCCGGTGGCGACGAGCTGCCATTCTTGAGCGACGCCCATCATCTGGAGGCCCTTGCGGAGGGTTTCCATGATGAGTGCACCGACGACGGTGCCGAGGATGTTGGCGCGGCCGCCGGCAAGCGAGGTGCCACCGATGACGACGGCGGCGATGACGTTGAGTTCGAAGCCCACGCCTTCGGCTGGCTGGACGAACCCGAACCGGGCGGAGTAGAGGATGGCGCCCAACGCCATGAACACGCCGGCGGTGACGTAGATCATCGTCTTCCAGAACTTGACGTTGACGCCGGAGAGCCGGGTGGCTTCCTCGTTGGAACCGATGGCGATGGCGTAGCGGCCGAGCAGCGTCTTGTTGAGCATGACGCTGGCGATGATGGCAAGGAGGATGAACAAGATGATGGCGTTCTTGACCCCTGGGATGATCTCTCCGTTGAACAGCCACCGGTACTGGGGGTTGGCGATGCTGATGGTCTGCTTGTCGGAGACGACCAGCGCCAGACCGCGGGCCGCCATCATCATCGCCAGAGTTGCAATGAACGGTGGTAATCCGAGGATGGAGATGTTGAGGCCGTTGACGAGGCCGACAGCAGCGCCGACGAGCAGAACGAGGATGAGTCCGGCACCGAGCGGCAGATTCATGTAGTCGCCGGCCAGGAAGATACCGGCCATCACGGCGACAAAGCTGAGACCGGTGCCGACGGACAGGTCGATACCGGCGGTGGCGATGACGAACGTGGCGCCCAACGCCATCACCCCGACGTAGGCGGACTGCTGGAAGATGTCAAGCAGCACGTTGACGGAGCGGAACGGCTTCGACACGGCCCAGAACGCCGCATAGATCAGAAGCAGGGCGAGGAAGACAAAGATCTGCTGCAGGGAGGATTTGAGATAACCCTGCAGGCCCCCTGGCTTCCTGTCAGTGGTGGCTGCGGTGCTCACGCTGCGGTTCCTTTCAGTTGGACCTTGCCGACGGTGGCCAGCTCCATGATGTTTTCCTGGGTGGCGTCCGCGTTATCGAGGACGCCGGTGATGTGGCCGTGTGCCATGACGGCGATGCGGTGGGACACACGCAGCACCTCCGGCAATTCGGACGAGATGACGATGATGGCCTTGCCCGCGCCGCAGAGGTCCTCGATCAGTTCGTAGATCTCCTCCTTGGCGCCGACGTCGATGCCGCGGGTCGGTTCGTCGAAGATCAGCACGTCAGAGTTGCGGATGAGCCATTTGGCGATGACGACCTTCTGCTGATTGCCGCCCGAGAGCTTGTTGAGCAACTGGTGGACCGACGGGGTGCGCACCCGGAGTTTGTCCGAGAACTCCTGACCGACGGTGCGGATCTTGCCGTCGAGGACGAACCCGCCGATGCTGAAGTCGTTCATGGCGGCGAGCACCGCGTTGTACTTGACGTCCTGGCTGAGCAGGAGGCCGTAGGTTTTGCGGTCTTCGGACAGGTAGCCGATGCCGGCGCGCACCGCGTCGCGGGCGGTGCGGATGTTGACCGGCTTGCCGTGGAGGTAGATGTCGCCGCTCTCACGGGGATCAGCCCCGAAGATGGCGCGCGCCACCTCGGTGCGGCCGGCGCCGACCAGCCCGGCGAATCCGAATACCTCCCCTTTGCGGACCTCGAAATTGATGTCGCGCAGCAGTTTCTTGGTGTTGAGGCTGTCCACTTTGAGCACCACTTCGTCGGTGTCGACGGTGGTGCGTGGGCGGGCGTCACCGGAGACCTCGCGGCCCACCATCATAGAGATGATTTCGCGGATCTCGGTCTCGTCGGTGCGCACGGTGCCGATGTATTCGCCGTCGCGCAACACCGCCACCCGGTCGGTGATCTCTTCGATCTCAGGCATGCGGTGCGAGATATAGATGAGCCCTGTCTCGGGGGAGACGAAGTCCCGGATCATGTCCATGAGTGCGTCGGTTTCGGCGATGGTGAGCGCCGCCGTCGGCTCGTCCATGATGAGGATGCGGGAGTCGAAATCAAGGGCGCGGGCGATCTCGACCATCTGCTGGCGGGCGACGGAGAGGTCACCCACGCGTGCGGAGGGGTCGATGTGCATGCCGAGCCGTTCGAAGAGTTCGGCGGCGCGCCGGTTGAGGGACTTGTCGTCGATGAAACCGGCCTTGGAACTACCGGGCCGCCCGAGGAACAGGTTCTGGGCCACGGTGAGGTCCGGCACCATATTGAGTTCCTGGTGGATGATGCTGAGTCCCAGTTCACGGGCGTGGTTGACGTCACGCACATCGACCTGTTTGCCCTGCAGCCAGATCTCGGCCCCCGGGTCCGGGGTGTAGATGCCGGTGAGAATCTTCATGAGGGTGGACTTGCCGGCACCGTTCTCACCGCAGAGACCCAAGACCTCGCCGGCGTTGAGGTCGAGTTGCACATTGTGCAGCGCCCTGACGCCGGGGAACGTCTTACTGACGTTCTTCAGTTCGAGCAGTTTGGTCACGCGTACTCCTTCGTACCTGCCTTATCCCGGCTACTGCACCCGAGATGCGACAACATTGTTAACGCTATCACCTCTGGGTGGAGACGCAAGTCTCTGTTATCAATTCGTGACCAGATTCCCGCCTACGGACCTTGCTCTGCG
>JAEZWW010000006.1 GCA_023442945.1 Pseudomonadota bacterium
CCAATACCCCGGCGCCCCCCCGCAACACCCCCCCCGGGGGGCGCCCCGGGGCCGAAAGGGAAAGGCCGCCTTATTTCTTGCGTGCGGCGATGGCTTTTTCAGCCATGTTCACCAGGTCGGTGCCGACCTGCTGCTTCCACTTGTCGTACACCGGGCGGGTGGCCTTGACGAAGGCTTCGCGCTCGGCAGGGCTCAGGCGCGTCACCGTGACGCCCAGACCTTCGATTTCCTTGAGCAGCGGCTGGCCCGGCTCGACCAGGCCTTTGCGGGCGATGGCGTTCTGCTCGACACCGGCTTCGATGGCGGCCTGGCGCACCAGCTCGCGGTCGGCGGGCGTCCACGAATTCCACACGTCCTTGTTGACCACGAAGACCAGCGGATCGGCCAGGTAGCCCCACATGGTCAGGTACTTCTGGCCCACGGTGTGCAGCTTGGCCGCGGTGAAGATGCTCATCGGGTTTTCCTGGCCGTCCACTGCACCGCTGGCCAGCGCGGGCTGGGCGTCGGCCCAGCTCATCTGCGTCGGGTTGGCGCCCAGGGCGGTGAAGGTTTCCAGGAACAGCGGCGAGCCGACCACGCGGATCTTCAGGCCCTTCATGTCGGCGGGCGACTTGATCGGGTGCTTGGAGTTGGTGATCTCGCGGTAGCCGTTCAGGCCCCAGGCCAGCGGCACGACACCGGCTTTTTCCAGAATGCCGAAGACCTGCTTGCCGACTTCACCGGTGGTCAGCGCGTCGATGGACGCGTAGTCGGGCATCAGAAAGGGCAGCGAGAACAGGTTCAGCTGCTTGACCTGGGGCGACCAGTTGATGGTGGAGCCGATGGCCATGTCGATCACGCCCTGGCGCAGCGCGCTGAATTCGCGCGTCTGGTCGCCCTGGATCAGCGACACGCCGGGGTACAGCTTGATGTTGATGCGGCCGTTGGTCTTTTCGCGCACCTTGTTGGCCCAGATCTCGCCGCCCTTGCCCCAGGGGAAGGCGGTGCCCACGACCAGCGACATGCGGTACTCGGACTTGTAGTTGCCTTGCGCATGCGCAGGCAGGGCGGTACCCAGGGTGAGGGCGGCGGCCGCAGCGGCGACGGCGAGCAGTTGGCGACGCAGTTTCATGGGTTCATTCTCCTCAGGTTTGCTATCAAAAGCGCAGCTGTCTGCGCAGATTCTTGTAGGGCCGCAGCCTTAAAACGTTCAAAATCTTCAATATCCCAGCACGCGCGGCAACCACAGCGCCAGCTCGGGCCAGATGATCACGGCCACCATCACCAGGCCCATGGCCAGCAGCATCGGGCCGACCCAGCGCACGGTCTGTTCCATGCGCACATTGGCGATGCGGCAAGACACCATCAGGTTCACGGCCAGCGGTGGGGTGAACTGACCCAGCGCCACCTTCAGCGTCAGCAGCACGCCGAACCACACCGGGTCCCATTTGTAGTGCTGCACGATCGGCCACAGCAGGGGCACGAAGATCAGGAAGATCGACACGCCGTCCAGGAACATGCCGACGGTGATCAGCATCAGGATCAGCAGCGTCAGCACGCCGTATTCGCCCAGGCCGGAGTTGACGATGGCGGTGGTGATCGGGTCGATCACGCCCAGCGTCGACAGCGAAAACGCGAAGATGCCGGCCAGCGACACGACCAGCAGGATCACGGCCGACAGCTCGCCCGACTCCTTGAGGATGGGGAACAGGTCGCGCAGCGTCATCGTGCGGTGGATGAACATGCCCACGAACAGGCCGTAGAACACGGCGACGACGGCGGCTTCGGTCGGCGTGAACCAACCCATGCGCATGCCGCCCAGGATCAGCACCGGCGCGGCCAGGCCCCAGATGGCTTCGATGAAGCTTTTCAGCAGCGGTGGGCGCGGCAGCTGGGCTTCCAGCGCGCCCATGCCGTGTTTGCGCGCCATCCACACGGCCGGCACGATCAGTGCGATGCCGGCCAGGATGCCGGGGATCATGCCGGCGGCGAACAGGGCCGGCACCGACGCACCAGGCACCAGCACCGAATACACGATGAAAGCGACCGACGGGGGGATCAGGATGTCGGTCGCCGCGGCGGCGCCGACCACGCTGGCCGAATAGCTGGCCGGGTAGCCGGCGCGGTTCATCGCGGCGATCATCACCGCGCCCACGGCGGCGGCGTTGGCCGGGCCCGAGCCGGAAATGCCGCCCAGGAACATGGCCACGCAGATCGCTACCAGCGGCAGCATGCCCGGCCCACGGCCGACCAGGGCGATGGCGAAGTTGACCAGGCGCTGCGCCACGCCCGAGCGGTCGAAGATCGAGCCGACCAGCACGAACATCGGGATCGCCAGCAGCGGGTATTTGCCCAGGCCGGCGTAGAAGTTCTGCGGCACGGCCAGCAGGCCGAACCACGCGGTGTCGCGGTTGGCGATGGCGATGGCCGCCGCGCCCGCCAGGCCGAGCGACGCGCCGATCGGCACGCCCATCAGCATGGTGATGATGAAGACGGCGAAGAGGAGGGTGGCGATCATAGGGAATGGCCCCCACGCTGCGCGGCTGCGCCTGCTTCGCTGCCCCCCAAGGGGGCCTTCGCCGCCTTGGGGCGGCCGGGCGGCGGCTCAAGGCCCCCACGCCGCACGGCTGCGCCTGCTTCGCTGCCCCCCACGGGGGCCTTCGCCGCCTTCGGGCGGCCCGGCAGCAGCTCAAGGCCCCCACGCTGCGCTGCTGCGCCTGCTGCGCTGCCCCCCAAGGGGGTGTTCGCTGCCATCAGACGGCCTGACCGCGGTTCACGGCGCGTGATACGGGATACCAGGGAATTCGAATCAAATCGAGTGCTGGCCCTAGTGCCACTTGCGCGGCCAGCTATCAAATCAAGAGTCGCCCCGATCATGGTGCGTGCTCCTCGGCGCGCACTTCGGGGGAGGTGGGCAGTTCGCTGCTGTCGGCGGCGGGGCGGCCGCCGCGGCGCATCAGGCCGATGGCGCGCAGCATGATGGCCACGCTCAGGATCGGCAGCCACATCGAATACCACCACTGCGGCACGCCGATGCCGGGCGATGTCTCGCCGTACTGCACGTCGTCCCACAGCACGCGCGCCGACAGCACGGCCATCAGGCCGAACAGCAGCGCCACCATGGCCGCGCCAAAGCGAGCCAGGGCGCGCTGGCGCTTTTCAGGACCGGCGTCGGCAAAGTATTCGATGCGGATGTGGCGGTTGCGCGCCACGGCGGCGGAGCCGGCCACCATGGCCAGCACGATCATCAGAAACACCGACACCTCTTCCGTCCAAGCGAACGAGGCGTTGGTGAAATAGCGCACCAGCACGTTGGCGAAGGTGATCAGCGCCAGCAGCGCCATGATGATCACCGTCAGCCAGTCTTCAATGGCCAGCGGGACGCGGGTGGTGGTGGAGGTTTCAGGCGCTGGGGCGGAGCGCGGCGCAGACGGCGGCGCGGGTTCGGGCGGCAGGGACATTGCAACAAACAAGGCGCCCCAGGGCGCCAGCAGACATTCACGATGGGCAAAGCGCCCGAAAGCGGCTATGTTAAGTCCCTTCGGTGGCCTTTCCTTGTCCAAACCGGTATCATCATCCCCATGCAAACCCTTAGCGACCTGTCCATGCGCGCCTGCGCACGTGGCACGTCGGCCCCCTTGGCCGGCGCGGGTTTGCGTGCGTGGCCATTCTTCACGATGGCTGGGGCGCATACGCCTCACAGTGCGCGCCCTGCGCGCCTAGCCGCCGCACTTCGCTAAGCCCGACGAACCCCGCCCCCGCTCAACCGAGCACCGCGCCCCCGGATCGTCGGGCCCCACGCCTGCCGCGCGAAACCCTTTCTTTTTTCAGTCCGACCACGGACCGATTCACCCGGCGCAGGGACGACGCCTGTTTCGCCCCGTCTGATCTTTCAAGGAGAGGCTGCCATGTCTTCCACCGCCGAACTGCAACGCACGATCACCGACCTGGACCACGTGCGCATTCTCAATCTGCTGCGCCGCCAGGCCGCGGCCGGCTCGCCCAGCGCGCAGGCCGAACAGCTGAGCGAAGTGATCGACTTCGCCGACCAGGTGCGCCCGCAGGAGATTGCCGGCAACGTCGTCACCATGTACTCCAAGATCCGCGTGGCCGAGCCAGGCGGCGGTGCCGATCGCAGCATGACCCTGGTGTACCCGCCCGACGCGGACGCGGCGCAGGGCATGATCTCCGTCCTGTCGCCCATCGGCACCAGCCTGCTGGGCTTGAGCGTGGGTGACGTCGCGCGCTGGCAAGGCCTGGACGGCAAGCCGGGCGCGCTGGAAGTGCGCGCGATCGAATTCCAGCCCGAAGCCAGCGGCGACTACACCGCCTGAGCGCGTCGCAGTGCGACTGCTAAGGCGCGGTCCGACCATGCGCCGCCGCGGGTGGGGGGCGCGCGCAGATGTACCGCGACCCGCCGCGGTATGCGGCATTGCCCCGCACGCCTTGCAGGACGATTCCTGCAAACGTGCAGGAAGGTCGCCCGCAGCTGGCGGCTGAAGGGCAGGGTGGAATGGAACTCCCATGGCGCCAAGGGGCGCCGCACGCCAAGGAGAACAACACCATGCACAAACCCATCCGCTCTTGGACGTCCACGCCGGCCGTCGCCGCCCTCGGCGGCGTCATCGCCCTCGCGGCCCTGTCCGGCTGCGTCACGCGCACACGCGAAGTGGTGGTTGAACGACCCGTGCCGGCCGCGCCCGTCGTCGTGCAGGCCCCCACCAACCAGGTGCGCACCATGCCTGGCCCCATCAACGAGGTGCAGGGCGCCGCGCCGGGTGCAGGCTTCAGCTGGCTGACCGGCTACTGGGCCTGGGACGGCGCGCGCTGGGCCTGGCAGCCCGGTCGCTGGATCCAGGGCACGGCCCCGGTCAAGCCGGCGCCGCAGCCTGAAAACATGGGCACCGCGCCGTCACCGTCGCACTACTACGTGCCCGGCTACTGGCAGTACAGCGGCAGCGCCTGGGTCTGGGTGCCGGGCTCCTGGCGCGTGTAAAAGCGCGGGCCGCGTCGGCTGGGGCTTGCGCCTTCAATCCAGGACCAGGCACACAGGCTGGTGGTCTGACGCGCGCGTCGCCCCGTCCACGCGCAACGCGCGCACGCGTGGCACCAGTGAGGTGTCGACAAAGCAGAAGTCGCAGCTGATCGGCTCGGGCCCGTAGGTCCGGTCGAACAGGCGAAAGGTCGGCGCGTGCGGCGCGTCGCCATGCACCAGCGGCCAGGCGTCGTGCCAGCGGTGGGGCGCTGCTGCAGCTTCCGCACGCTGAATCTCGGTGTACTCCGCTTCGGACGGCTCCAGGTTGAAGTCACCACACAGGATCGCCTGGGCCGTGTGCGGTTTGCCGAAGAAGGGCAGCTGTGGCTCGCTGGGCGCGGGCGGGGTGGTGGCGCGCTCACAGGCCTCGGCGTGCAGGGCGCGCAGCGCCTCGGCCTGCGCCATGCGCTGGCGCGGTGAGTAGTACTCGAGGTGCGTGGTCATCACGCGCACCAGGCCCAGTCCGGGCGCGTCCACGGTCACCGCTGTCACCATGCGCGGCATGCTGGGCACGGCGCCGTCCGCCGGCCAAGGCAGGCGGTGGTGTTCGACCTGCCGAACGGGCAGGCGCGTGGCGATCAGGTTGCCGAAGCGCCGGCGTTGCAAGGCGCCGCCGGGGCCGGGCACGTATTCGTCCACCGCGGCGCCGAAGAACAATTGATAGTCGGGCAGCAGCTTGGCCAGTTGTTCAGGCTGGTCGCGCGGCGCGCCCTGCAGGCCCTCGAAACCCTGGGCGATCTCCTGTAGGCAGAGCACGTCAAAGCCACCGGCGCCGGCCAGCGCGCGCGCACCGTCCACGATGCGCTTGGGGTCGGCCTTGCCGTCCAGGCCGCAGCACCATTGGGTGTTCCAGGTCACGAGTTGCATGGCGGGCGAACTCCGGTTGGCGCTACTTGATGCCCGCGCGCATGAAGCTTTGCACGAACTGGCGCTGGAACAGCAAGAAGGCCACCAGCAGCGGCGCGCAGCTCATCAGCGTGGCCGCGGTGATCACCGACCAGTCGACACCTTGGTCAACCGATGAAAACACTTGCAACCCCACCGTCAGCGGCCGCGCGTTCGGGCTGTTGGTGATGATCAGCGGCCACAGAAAGTTGTTCCAGTGGAAGCTGATCGACACCAGCGCAAACGCCGTGTACACCGGTTTGGCCAGCGGCACGTACACGCGCCACAGCGTCTGCAGCGGGCCCGCGCCTTCGACGCGCGCGGCTTCGTCCAGTTCTTTGGGGATGCCCATGAAGGTCTGGCGCAGCAGGAAGATGGCAAACGCCGATGCGAAGTAGGGCAGGCCGATGGCCAGCAAGCTGTCCACCAGGCCCAGGCGCGCCATGGTCTGGTAGTTTTCGACCAGCAGGATGTCCGGCATGATCATCAGCTGCACCAGCACCAGCGCGAAGGCCACGTTGCGTCCTGGAAAGCGGTAGCGCGCAAACGCGTAGGCCGCCAGCGTGGACAGCACCAACTGCGCTGCCAGCACCATGCCGACCAGCAGGGTGGTGTTCAGAAAATACCGTGCGAAGGGCGCGGCTTCCCAGGCGCGGCGAAAGTTGTCCAGCGTCAGCGGCGCCGTCAGGTCAAAGCGCGTGGCGAACTCGGCGGGGTGGAAGGCTGTCCAGAACGCGTAGGCCAGCGGCAGGATCCACAGCAGCGCCAGCACCCATGCGGCGACCGTGTCAAGCCAGGTCGGCTCGTTGTAGGCCAGGCGTTCGGCGGGCGCGCTCATTTGTAGTGCACCTTGCGGTCCAGCACGAAGAACTGCACCAGCGCGATGCCCGCCAGCACCACCACCAGCACCACGGTGATGGCCGCCGCGTACGCCGTGTCCCAGAAGCTGAAGCCCACTTCGTACAGGTGGTACAGCAGCAATGTGGATGCGTTGTTGGGCCCACCGCGCGTCAGGATGAACAGGTGGTCCACCATGCGGAAGGCGTTGATGAAGGCGTTGACCAGCACAAACAGCGTGGTCGGCATCAAGAGCGGCCATTGCACGCGCCGAAAGAAGGTCCAGCGCGACGCGCCTTCAATCGCCGCGGCCTCACGCAGGCTGGGGTTCAGCGTCTGCAACGCGGCCAGGTAGAAGATCATGAAGAAGCCGGCCTCCTTCCAGATCGCCACCACCGTGACGGCGCCCAGCGCCGTGCTGGGGCTGCCCAGCCAGTTGTGCGTGGGCAGACCGAGGGCGCGCGTGATCTGCTCCAACAGCCCGTACTGCGGCGTGTAGAAAAACAGCCAGATGTTGGCCACCGCGATCATCGGCAGGATGGTCGGCGTGAAGAAGGCCGTGCGCAAAAAGGCGCGCCCGGCGATGCGCTCGTTCACCCACAGCGCCATCAGCAGCGCCAGCCCGATCGAGCACGGGATCGTCGCCGCGGCAAACCACAGGTTGTTGCGCACCGCCATCCAGAACACGGGGTCGTCCACCATGGTCTGGTAGTTCTCCAGCCCCACCCACACGCTGGCGCGCGCACCTTTGGGCGTGGAATAAAAGCTGTCGATCAGCGTTTGCACCGCCGGGTAGTGCGTGAACGCCACCAGCAACACCATCGCCGGCAGCAGGAGCAGCCAGGCGTGGATGGCAAAACGGCGTTCGGACAGCATCGGTTCAGCGGCGGCGGGTCAGTCGCGGGCAGCGTGGTTGGGCCAGATTTCAAGAAAAACCATGCTCTGGCCCTACAGCCACCTGCGCAGGCAGCTCACTTATTTATAGCCCCGCAGCAGGCGGTTGGCTTCGGCCTGTGCGTCCTTCATGGCTTGCGCGGGCGTCTTGGTGCCGGTCAGCGCGGCCTGCAGGCCGTCGTTCAGCGCCTTGGTCACGCGCTGGTTGTCGTGGGTCGAAAACTCCGCCACCGAATGCGGCAGCTGGTCGCGCGCGACCAGGGCGGGCGGAAAGTCGGCCGTGTATTTTTTCAGCGCCGGCGTGTCGTAGGCGGCGGCGCTGGTGGCGACGTAACCGGTGTCGATGCTCCACTGCGCGGCGCGCTCGGGCTGCGTCATCCACTGGATGAACTTCATCGCCGCCTGCTGCTGCGCCGGCGTCGACTTCTTGAAGATGTAGAAGTTGCCGCCGCCCGTCGGCGAGCCGGCGCGCTTGTTGGCCGGGATCATGCCCACGCCGAAGTCGAACTTGGCGCCGGCACGGATGCTGGTCAGGTTGCCGGTGGTGGTGAAGATGATGGCGGCCTTCTTCTCGAAGAAGTCCTTGGGCGTCGTGCCCCACTCGACCACGCCCGGTGGGTGGATGCCCGCCTTGCCCAGGTCGACCCAGTACTGCAGCGCCTCAACCACTTTCGGGTTGTCAAACGTCACCTTGGTGCCCGCGTCGTTGGCCAGGATCACGTCGTTGGGCGTGGTCAGGGTCTGGAACAGCCAGTACGGGAAGCCGCTGGACGGAATCTGAATGCCGTACTGCGTGACCTTGCCGCTGGCGTCCTTCTTGGTCAGCTTGGTGGCCATGGTCTTCAGCTCGGCCCAGTTCTTGGGCGGCGTGTTGGGGTCCAGGCCGGCTTCCTTGAAGGCTTCCTTGTTCCAGTACATCACCACGGTGGACCGCTGGAACGGGATGCCCCAGGTCTTGCCGCCGGTCTGGCTGTTCATCATGAAGGCGGGGTAAAAGCTCTTCATCCAGGCCTGTTCGGCCGGCGTCTTGGCGAAGCCGTCAAACGGGACGATCGCGTCTTCGTCGATCAGCGTGAACATGTCGGTCGACAGCAGCACCGACGTCACCGGTGGGTTGCCCGACTTGTGCGCCGTCAGCGCTTTGACGATCGTCTCCTGGTACGTGCCGGCGTAGATCGGGTTGACCTTGATGCCGGGGTTGTCCTTCATGAATTCGTTGGCGTAGCCGTCGATGATCTTGGTGATCGGGCCACCCACCGCGACCGGGAAGTAGAACGGCACTTCCACCGGCGTTTGGGCATGGGATGTGCCCGCAACGCCCGCCAGACCTGCGCAGGCAGCTATGGTAATGGAAGCAAATCGGCGAAGAAACTGTTGGCGTCGCATGGAGGAAAAGTCCTTCAAGAGGTCAGGGAAGAAGTGGCCCGGGCGGCTTCGACCGGGTGGGGCGAATCGGTGGTGTCGATGCGCCGCCCATCGGCATCGAACACATGCAGGTCTTGTGGGGCGATCAACAGTTGCACCGGCGCGCCAACGGGCACGTCCAGGTGGCCCGGCGCGCGCACCGCCAGCCGTTGCGCGCCAGGGTCGTCGCCCAGAGCGCACGACAGCACACTGTCGGCGCCCAGGTATTCGATGCTGGCTACCACCGCGGGCAGCCCCTGCGCACCCAGCGTCACCGCTTCGGGCCGCACGCCCAGCTGGCGCGCCGCCGCGGGCAGCCCGGTGTCGATGTCGGTGCCGACGATGCGGCCGTCTTCCAGCGCCAGCAGGTTCATCGGCGGCGTGCCGATGAAGCGCGCCGCAAACGTGGTGGCGGGGCGCGCGTACAGCGCGCGGGCGCTGGCGGCCTGTTCGACCTGGCCGCGGTTCAGCAGCACCACCTGGTCGGCCATGCTCATCGCCTCGGCTTGGTCGTGCGTGACATACACCACCGTCAGCCCCAGCTTTTGTTGCAACTCGCGCAGCTCACGCCGCATGTCCTGGCGCAACTGCGCGTCCAGGTTGGACAGCGGCTCGTCCATCAAGCACACTTTGGCCTGCGCCACCAGCGCGCGGCCCAGCGCCACGCGCTGCTGCTGCCCGCCCGACAGCTGACTGGGCTTGCGGTCCAGCAGGGCGTCCAACCCCAATAACTGCGCGGTTTCGCGCAAGCGTTTCTCGCGCTCGGCCACGGGGAGCTTGCGCACTTGCAGGCCAAAGCTGATGTTGTCCGCCACCGACAGGTGCGGGAACAGCGCGTAGTTCTGGAACACCATCGCGATGCCGCGCTGCGCCGGCGGCAGGGCGGTCACGTCGCGCCCGTCGATCAGCACGCGCCCCGTGCTCGCCGTTTCCAGGCCCGCCAGGATGCGCAGCGTGGTCGACTTGCCGCAGCCAGACGGGCCCAGCAGCACGCAGAAGGTGCCGGAAGGAATGTGCAAGGTGACGTCGCGCAGCGCCTGCGTCTCGCCCCACTGCTTGCCGATATCGTGAAGCTCGATGGATGCCACGGGCAGCGACTCTAAGACGTTTGGGTGACAAATATATGACGGTCATGCCATCGAACCATTGGGGTTTGACCTGTTGGCGGGTCAATCACCACCGCTTGGGCGGTGCCGCACCCCAGGCGCGATGCGACAATTTCCCGCATGACCGCCCCCACTCAACTCACCCTGACACGCCCCGACGACTGGCACCTGCACGTGCGCGACGGCGCCGCGCTCGCCTCCGTCGTGCCGCACACCGCCGCGCAATTTGGCCGCGCGATCATCATGCCCAACCTCAAACCGCCGGTGACCACGGCGGCGCAGGCGCTCGCTTATAAGGAGCGCATCCTGCAGGCCGTGCCTGCCGGCGTCGCCTTCGAGCCGCTGATGACGCTGTACCTGACCGACAACACGCCGCCCGATGAAATCGCCCGCGCGGCCGACGCCGGCGTGGTCGCCCTCAAGCTCTACCCGGCCGGCGCCACCACCAACAGCGACGCGGGTGTGACCGACGTGCGCAAGACCTACAAGACGCTCGAAGCCATGCAGCGCGCCGGCCTCAAGCTGCTGGTGCACGGCGAAGTGACCGATGGCGAGATCGACCTGTTCGACCGCGAAGCCGTCTTTATCGACCGCGTCATGCGCCCGCTGCGCAAAGACTTCCCCGAGCTGAAGATCGTCTTCGAGCACATCACGACCAAAGAAGCCGCGCAGTACGTCGCCAGCGCCGACGCCCACACCGCCGCCACCATCACCGCGCACCACCTGCTCTACAACCGCAACGCGCTCTTTCTGGGCGGCATCCGCCCGCACTACTACTGCCTGCCCGTGCTCAAGCGCGAAGAGCACCGCCAGGCCCTGGTGCAAGCCGCCACCAGCGGATCGCCCCAGTTCTTCCTGGGCACCGACAGCGCGCCGCACCCCGCGCAGCTGAAAGAACATGCCAGCGGCTGCGCCGGCTGCTACACCGCTTTGAGCGCCATGGAGCTGTACGCCGAAGCCTTCGACGCCGCCGGCGCGCTGGACAAGCTGGAAGGCTTCGCGTCCTTCTTCGGCCCCGACTTTTACGGGCTTCCGCGCAACCAGGGGCAGATCACGCTGAGCAAGCAGGCGTGGACGCTGCCGGAAGAGGTGGCTTTTGGGGAGGCGGTGGTGAAGCCGTTGAGGGGTGGGGAATCGTTAGCGTGGCGCGCTCACTAGACTACGTAACGTGATAAGAAATTTAATTCTTTGGTATTGATCTATGGAGTCGAGGCTTACTATGGAGAGAATTCGAGATGAAGAGCAAGACGTCTATTCGGATGACAGCTTGTTTAATATTCGCCCGTGGGGTGCTGATCTTTCATTTCGCGAGCTGATTCAGAGATATGACGATGACGAGCTAGTGAAGCCGGAGTTACAGCGAAACTACGTTTGGGACAGAGTTGAGGCTTCACGATTCGTCGATTCTCTTTTGCTGGGCCTGCCGGTGCCAAGTATTTTTCTTGCACAAACCCCAGATGAAAAACTCCTGCTAATTGATGGATATCAAAGATTGTTGAGTGTTAGGGATTATGTGAGAGGTATTTTTTCGCGAGATGGAAAATCCTTTTCACTCTCACGTACTGAAAAAATAAATGCCAGATGGCGCGGCAAGGCATTTGGAGAGTTGTCGGATGCGGAGCAGCGAAGGATAAAAAATACAACCATTCATGCCATCATCTTTGCGCAGCAGAAGGAGCCTCAGGTCGAGGATACCAGCCTTTTTCAGGTGTTTGAACGCATAAATACTTCCGGTCGAACTCTTTTGGCTCAGGAAATTAGAAACTGTGTTGCACAAGGTGCGCTTAATGACTTGCTTTTTGATTTGAATGGCAATGAGAACTGGCGAGTTTTATTTGGTTCGGCTGAGGCGGATTCACGTATGCGTGACATGGAGCAGATATTAAGATTCTTTGCGTTGGGCTCTGACGATATGCGCAATGCAAATCGAGAAAAATTATCTCTTAGGCAGTTCCTTGATCAATACATGGCTAAGCATGCCAAGATTGATGGAGTCGAAGCCCGTGTATGGGCTCAGCGATTTGAAAAGGTTGTGGAAAAATGTTTTGAATGGTTTGGTGAATCTGCGTTTCATAACCTCTCGAAAACGGGGACGCATCGCTATACTCAAAAATTCAGTCCGACAATTTTCGATTCTGTCGCGATTGCAACGGAGCATGCATTGAATAATGGCGTTTTATGTCCCGATGGGGATCCGGTGGCTGCTCGAAACTTGCTTTTGCAAGATCATGAATATATAGAAGCCATTACAAAAGAGACGATGAGAAAATCTTCAATCAATTTGAGGATATCAAAGGCTTGCGCATATTTATTCAACATCGAATATGAACAACGTTGACGTGCAGCGGGACTTGAGTCAGTGTGAGCAGGAGCTTGATCATGTGAGGCTGGCCATCGATACCTTGGGCTTGATGTCTCCAGTTGCTCCATATTTGACTAAGTACGCACTAATTCGAGCATGCGGGGCAATTGAGGTTTCATTTAAGGCAATTATTTCTGATCATTGTTGCCGTAGAAGTAAGCGGCAGGTTCAGAGGTATATTAATAGAAAAATTCGGAATGGTTCGGCCAATCCGAGTCACTCTAACATTACAAAATTCCTAAATGAATTTGACGAGGGCTGGAAGGATCAATTCAATTCGAAGTTGAATGCGGAAGCGGACAAGCCGGCACTTATCGGGGCGCTTCAATCTTTGGTCGATGCTAGAAATGAATTTGCGCATGGCGGCAGTCCTAGTTTGAGTATTACGGATGTTATTAGATATTTTGCAAATGGGCGCAGGGTTATTGAATTGATGGATGAGGTTGTTTCCTAGTGCTATCACCAGTTTTTCCCCGTCCTTTATGAAGGCCTCGCTAAAAGCCGAACATGACGCTCTATCCTTTGTTGTTCTACCCAGCGCGTCTGACCGTCAGCGCCCTCTTGCTCGTCACCCTCACCCTCGCCGCACAGGCCCAGCCGGCGGCCAAGGCGTCGAACGCGGTGCTCGATGCGTGGAAGGACGTGGACAAGACGCTGTCGTACGAGGCCGCGCTGGACGGCGCGTTGCGCAAAGGGGACTTGGCGCCGCTGCGCGCGGCACAAAAAGAAATTGCGGACGAGGGCACGCCGACGAATGCGCGGTTGATGGCGCGGATCAATGCCATTGCGCAGGACAAGGAGGCGGTCTTCAAGATGGGGCCGTGCCATTACGCGGCAGTGCTGATGCGCGGGATGGTGTTGCAGGCGTACGAAGGCTCCAACCGCGGGCAGAGCGCGGTGGCGGACGGGCCGACCGAGGAGCAGGCGGCGCAGTACGCTGAGCACATCGGCCGGTGCGAGCGCCTGGGGCGGCGCACGCCCAGCACGCGGCTGATCGGCGGCTGAGAGGCTGTTGAGGGGTGGCGGTCGTGATTTGGCAGAATTTGAGTCGAATCGGCCTCTGGCCCTACAACCACCTGCGCGGCCAGCTATCAAAAAGTGAATAAACAATGCGTCGCGCGACGCAGCATCGCGCTTGCGTAGACGCTGCCCGGGTGGTGCGCGTGCGTGACCACGCGCCGGCGCTGACGCGCGCACGCGGTCAACCTGCACGGACGCGCGCAGCGCGTCGGCGCACCCTCACTCAGCCCAGCGGCGGCGCCAGGCAGCGGTCTTGCGCGATCAGGTCTTCAAAGCCGGCGGCCAGCGCGTCGACCAGTTGGCGCACGGCGGGGCGCATGCCGCGGCGGGTGGCGAAGGCGACTTGGACCAGGCCGGGGCGCGGCGCCCAGCCGGGCAGCACTTCCTGCAGCTGGCCGCGTTGCAGCGCGTCGTAGGCGAGCAGGCGTGACACCACGGCGCAGCCCACGCCGGCAATGGCGGCGTCGCGCAGGGCGGCCATGTCGTCAACGATGACGCGCGGCGTGTGCGCGACGGTGACGCTCTGGCCGTCTGGGCCGGTGAGCTGCCAGGTCTGTACTTCGTCGGAATTGCCCAGCGCCAGGCTGGGCAGGCGGTCGAGGTGGGCCGGCTCGGACGGCAGCAGGATGGTGGTCAAGAGGCGCGGCGCGGCCACCAGGATGTGCGGGCTGAGCGCCAGCGGGCGCATGGTTTCTTCGCGCGGCAGCGGGGCGCCAAGCATGCGGGCGCGCAAGGCCAGGTCGACGCCGCCTTCCCACACGTCGACGTTGGCGTTGGTGGCGCGCACGTGCAGCTGCACCTGCGGCCAGGCGTTCATGAAGCGCGTCAGCATGTCGCCGACGGCGGCGTGCAGCAGCGCGGGCGGACAGGACAGGCGCACGGTGCCGCGCGGCACCACACCCTGGGCGGTGACCAGAGCCTCGGCGGCTTCGGCCTCGACCAGCATGGCGCGGGCGTGTTCGAGCACGGCGCGGCCGGCCTCGGTCAGGGCAAAGCGGCGCGTGGTGCGCTGGATCAGGCGGGTGCCCAGGCGCGCCTCCAGCTGGGCGACGCGGCGGCTCAGTTTGGACTTGGGCGTGTCGGTAGCGCGCTCGGCCGCGGCAAAGCCCCCGTGTTCCGCCACGGCGGCGAAATAGGCCAGATCGTTCAGGTCGTGGATGTGGGTCATTTGCTATTGAAGCGATAGCTGCCTGCGCAGATGGTTGTAAGGCAAGAGTTTGATTTTTATCTGAAACAAGGGTTTTCGACAAGCAGCAATGTCGTCACGCTGTGCGGTGCAATTGTCGCAACCATGGGACGATGAGTTGAGGCTTTGCACCTTTAATTTGGCCCGTCGCCAGCCTACTATTACCCCACGGCGCCCCGTTTTGGACCGCGTCATCACAGGAGATTGGGTATGAACACGAACACCTCTACCGCTGTCGATACGCGCACTTCGGCCAAGCGCGTGCTGGGCAAAACCGCTGCCCCTGGTCGCCACTGGGTGGGCGACGGTTTCCCGGTCCATGGCATGTTTGGCTACAACGGCGACGGCGTGGCCGAACGCAGCCCCTTCCTGCTGCTGGACTACGCGGCGCCGACCACCTTTGGCCCCAACAGCGGCCACCGCCGTGGCGTGGGTCAGCACCCGCACCGTGGGTTTGAGACCGTGACCGTCGTGTACGAAGGCGAGGTCGAGCACCGCGATTCCACCGGCGCCGGCGGCGTGATCCGCCGGGGCGACGTGCAGTGGATGACGGCCGGCGGCGGCATCATCCACGAGGAGTTCCACTCGCAGGATTACAGCCGCACCGGCGGCCCGTTCGAGATGGTGCAGCTGTGGGTCAACCTGCCTGCCAAGCACAAGATGACCCCGGCGCACTACCAGGGCATCACCGACGCGCAGATCCCCGGCGTGGCCCTGCCGGACGGTGCCGGCCGCATCCGCGTGATCGCTGGTGAATACGGCGGCGCGCGCGGCCCGGCCGAGACCTACACGCCCATCAACATGTGGGACGTGCGCTTGGTCAGCGGTGCCACGGCCACGCTGGACCAGCCCGAAGGCTGGACCACGCTGGTGGTGGTGCTGGAAGGCACGGTGATGGTCAACGGCGAAGTGCTGCGCGCGGCCGAAATGGCCACGCTGTCGACCGCCGGCAGCGGCCTGACGATCGAAGCCAATGGCGACGCCAAGCTGCTGGTGCTGGGCGGCGAGCCGATCGACGAGCCCGTCGTCGGCTACGGCCCCTTCGTGATGAACAGCCAGGCGGAGATCGGCCAAGCCATCAACGACTTCAACAGCGGCCGCTTCGGCAGCGTGCACGCCTGATCGGCGCGGGGGGGGCCCCCCCCCGCCCCCCGGGGGGGCCCCCCCCCCCCC
>JAEZWW010000066.1 GCA_023442945.1 Pseudomonadota bacterium
CCCGCGGCCTGGCGCACTTCGCCCTGCGCGGCGGTGACGGCGGCGGCCGGGGGCGGTGTGGCGGCGGCGGCAAAGTCGCCCTGGCGCTCGGCCAGCACGCGCGCGCAGCTGGCGCCGTACAGCAACACGGCCGAGGCGAAGTACACCCACATCAGCAAGACCACCAGCGAGCCGGCCGCGCCGTAGGCCGACACGACGGCGGCGGTCGACAGATAGATGGCCAGCGCGTACTTGCCCACGCCAAACAGCAGCGCGCCGATGGCGCCACCGGCCACCAGGTAGCGCAGGCGCGGCTGCGGCCCGGCGCTCATGCGCATCAGCGCGACGAACAGCGCGGTGGTGATGGCCAGCGACAGCAGCTGGTTGAGCACGACGAACAGCGCCTCCATCTGGTAGCGGCTGCCGGCCCAGGTTTGCAGCAGGTTGACGGTGCTGGCGATGACCAGCGACACCAGCATCAAAAAGCCGAAGGCCAGCACGTAGGCGATGCCGCGCAGGCGCAGCGTGGCGCTGTGCCACCAGGCGTCCACGGCCTGCGCGCCGGTGCCCTGGGTCCACAGGCGTTCCAGCGCGGACTGCAGTTCGGCAAACACGCCGGTGGCACCGACGACCAGGAAGACGAAGGCCAGCACCGACGCGAACACACCGTCGCCCGGCTGCTGCGCGCTGGCGATGGCGGCCTGGATCACCTCGGCGCCTTTGGCGCCGACCAGGCTTTCGATCTGGTGGATCAGGCTGGACTGGACGACTTTTTCATCCACCACGTAACCCAGCAGCGCCACCAGCACCAGCAGCAGGGGCGCGATGCTGAACATGCCGTAGAAGGACATGGCCGCGCTCATGCGCAGGCCGTCGGCGTCGGACCAGAGCTGGAACGACCGGTACAGCGGGTACAGCGGCTTGAGCGCGCCGCGGAACACGGCGGGGATGGCCTCTTCGTTGGCGATGCGGTTGGCGGTTTGCTCCAGCGGCGCCGGGGCGACGACGGCGGGCGCGTCCGGCGCGGTAGCGGCAGACGCCATAGCGGCGCGGGCGGAGGGGCTGGAAGAAGCGGTGTCGGTGGCGGGCATATCCCCGGCAGTCTAGGCGCTGGCGGCGTGTGCGCCCGACAGCGCGCCGCCCCCGCGCGTGTCAGCCGGCGCCGACGCGCACGGGCAGACGACGCTTGGCTACCAGCCCAGGCCCAGGCGCAGGGGCAAATACACCGCCATGCCGACAGCGATGGTCAGCGGCAGGGTAAAGCCGGCGTTGCGCCGCCAGAAATAGAAGGCCGCCGCCACCACCGACGCCCACACCCGCGCGTCGCGCCAGAACGCGGTGAGCTCGCCGCCCGCCATGACGATGTCGGGTGCGATGACGGCGGTCAGCGCGGCGATCGGCGCGTACTGCAGGCCGCGCTGCGCCCAGTCGGGCAGCTTCCATTCGCGTTCGCTGATGAAGAAGAAGCAGCGTGTCAGCACGGTGATGACCGTCATGCCCACGATGGCCAACAGGGTGGCGCCGTCGGTGTCACCCATGGCCGATCTCCTTGGGCGGCTGGCGCGGCGCCAGCTTGGGCTCCAGCAACAGGCACACCACCACCGCCACGGCAATCGCCGACACGATGTTCAGCCGGTACGGCAGGCCGAACGCCGCCACGGCCGCCGCCGCCGCGATGATGGCCGACAGCCCGCGCAGCTGCGTGGTGGCCAGCGAGCAGGCCACCGCCAGCAGCGCCAGCGTGCCGGCGAATTCCAGCCCCCAGCTGGCCGGCAGCGCGTTGCCCAGGAAGATGCCCAGCAGGCTGAGCGTCTGCCAGAAGAACCAGTTGCAAACGTTGCCGCCCCACAGGTAGGCCATTTGCGCGCGGCGCTGGGTTTCGGTCTCGGCCGGCTTGGGAAAGCGCCGCGTGTACAGCACGTAGGTCACGTCGCCCGTGAAGTAGCCCAGGTACAGGCGCTTGGCGCGCAGCAAGAACATGAAGTAGTCGCGCAGGTGCAGGCTGAACACGACAAAGCGCAGGTTGACGCAAAACGCCGTGGCCAAAATGACCCACAGCGGCGCGCCGGCGGCGATCAGCGGGATGGCGGCCAGCTGCGCGCTGCCGGCGAAGACCAGCAGCGACATCAGCACCGCTTCGGTGATGGTCATGCCGCTCTTGATCATGGCCACGCCGGTCATGAACGACCAGGCCGTGAGGCCCACCGAAATGCCCGCCATTTCACGCGCGCCGACCCAGAACAAGGGGTGGCGCGCGGTGCGCGCGTAACTGTCCACGCGGTGCGCCAGCCAGGCGCCGATACGTCCGCGCGGCGACAGGTCGCGCGGCGGGTCGGGCAAGGGCATGTTCATGGCTGGGCGCCTTGTGCGGCGGCGGGCGCCGCCTCGTCCGTACCGAAGCGCTGGCCCGGCGCCAGCGGGAAGCCGCGCAGGAAGTCGCGCGCCGGCAGGCGCTTGCCACCGGGGCGCTGCAGCTCGGTCAACAGCAGGCAGCCTTCGCCGCAGGCGACGCCGATGCCCTCGTCGTTGACGAAGACAATCTGCCCGTCGCGCACGTCCAATCTGCGCGGGCAGCTATCGATTTGAGAGTTCCACACCTTCACCGTGTCGCCGTCCAGGGTGGTGCTGGCGCCCGGGAAAGGGTCGAAGGCGCGCACGCGACGCTCGATCTGCGCGGCAGGCAAGCGCCAGTCGATGGCGGCTTCGTGCTTGTCGATCTTGTGCGCGTAGGTCACACCCTCGGCCGGTTGCGGCACGGGGCGCAGGCCACCGCCGGCGGCGAGTTGCAACGCTTCGACGACCATGCGGCCGCCCAACGCGGCCAGCGCGTCGTGCAGGCTGGAGGTGGTGGCGCGCGCGCCGATGGGCAGGCGCTCGGTCAGAAGCATGTCGCCGGTGTCCAGGCCGGCGTCCATCTGCATGATGGTGACGCCGGTGTCGGTGTCGCCGGCTTCGATGGCGCGGTGGATGGGGGCGGCGCCGCGCCAGCGGGGGAGCAGCGACGCATGAATGTTCAAGCACCCCAAGCGCGGCAGGTCCAACACCCACTGCGGCAGGATCAGCCCGTAGGCGGCGACGACCATGACGTCGGCCTGCGCGGCCAAGAGGGCGTCGCGCGCGGCGGCGGCGTCTTCGGGGTATTTGCCGTCCAGGCGCAGGCTGCGCGGCTGGGCGACCGGCATGCCGTGGGTCAGCGCGTACTGTTTGACGGGCGAGGCCTGCAGCTTCATGCCGCGGCCGGCCGGGCGGTCGGGCTGGGTCAGGACCAGGGGGATGTCAAAACCGGCGCGGTGCAGGGCTTCGAGCGCGACGCGGGCGAACTCCGGCGTGCCGGCAAAGACGACTTTCATGCTATTTGTTCAGGAGCTGCCTGCGCAGTTGGTTGTAAGGCTGCAGGCCTGTTTTATCAATTTTTACAGATACCCCGCTCAACGCGGATCGGGTGGGTCGGGCAGGGATTCGTCGCCCACCGAATAGCCCCGGACCACACCGCCGGGGTCGATGTCGATGTACAGCAGGCGCCACACCGGGCCGTCGGCGTAGCGCCACAGCCAGATCACGCCTTTGAAGTTGTGCACGCCCATGGTTTGCGCGGGCGGGCCGTATTCGCGCAGCACGTCCTCGCGCGTCCAGCGGTCGGGCTGGATGCGCTGGGCGAACAGGGTTTCGTTCAGCGCCTGTTCGACCCGCACGACGCGGCCGCCCGCGTCCAGATCGACGTTGAAGACCTGTTGCCCGGTGGGCTGGCGGCTGTACTGCAGGCGCTCGCCACCCTCGGGCAAGGGGTAGCGGCCGGTGGGGCGCCCCAGGGTCTGGACCACGTCGGCCGCGGCGGTGCCGGGGGGAATCTGGTCGGGGTTGGCGCAGCCGACCAGCAGTGCCGCCAGTGCCACGCACGCCCCCGAGGCGGCGCGCGACAGCCAGCCCGCCGAACGCGCAGCGCCCCAGCCGGCAATGGCGCCGCGCGCGGGCATCAGACGCGCTCCTGCTCGCGCGCTTTTTCTTTCTGGTCCAGCCGCTCTTCCTTGAGCAGTTTGGTCTTGATGCGGTTGCGCTTGAGCGGTGACAGGTATTCGACGAACACCTTGCCCATCAAATGGTCCATCTCGTGCTGGATGCACACGGCCAGCAAGCCGTCGGCCTCGATCTCGCGCGATTTGCCCTCGCCGTCCAGCGCGCGCACCTTGACCTGGGCGGCGCGTTCGACGCCGTCGTAGATACCGGGCACGGACAGGCAGCCTTCGTCACCGCGGATGCGCTCGTCGCTGGCCCAGACCAATTCGGGGTTGATCAGCACCATGGGCGCGTCGCGCTCTTCGGACACGTCGATGACGATCAGGCGCTCATGCACGTCGACCTGGGTCGCGGCCAAGCCGATGCCTTTGGCGTCGTACATGGTTTCAAACATGTCCGCAATCAGGGCTTTCAGGCGGGCGTCCACCGCCGCAACAGGCTTGGCCACCTTGTGCAGGCGGGCGTCGGGATAGCGAAGAATCGGGAGCAAGGCCATGGCAGAGAGTTCCAAGATGTGGGTATTTTCGCCACTTTCGGCGTTTCACGCTGCCTATCTGGGGCAATTTCGTTGCCGGAACAAGGGCTTGAATGCAGAATGTCCAGTGCTTTGTCAAGTCAATCGACGCGCCTCGCAAAACAATGAAACATACTTTTCCTGGTGCCACGCGCGCCTTGACCGCGCCCCTCGGCCTTCTGGTGGCCGCTGTTATCGCCACCCTGCCCGCGCAGGCGCAACAACGGCCCGTCAGCCCGCAACAGCGCGCCACGGCGCAGCAGGTGGCCAGCAATGGCGTGCCGCTGTCCGCCCTGGCGCCCAACGCGCCGGACAACTACACCGTGCGCCGCGGCGACACGCTGTGGGGCATTTCCGGCAAATTCCTGAAATCGGCCTGGCGCTGGCCGGAGCTGTGGGGCATGAACCTGCAGGACATCCGCAACCCGCACCTGATCTACCCCGGCCAGCAGCTGTACCTGGAGCGCGTGGGCGACCGCGCCTTCCTGCGCGCGCGCCGCGGCGGCGACGGGCAAGAGGGCAACACCGTGCGGGTGTCGCCCCGCAACCGCGTGGAAGTCATGGGCAACGGCCCGCTGCCCACGCTGCAGCCGCACCTGATCGAGCCCTTCCTGGCCGAGCCGCTGGTGGTCGATGACGACACCTTCCAGCGCGCACCGCGCATCGTCGCACTGGCCGACCGCGACCGCGTGCTGGTTGGCAAGGGCGACCGCGCTTACGTGCGTGGCCCCGAAGACGCCCCGTTGCTGATGGCGCCCGGCCTGCCGACCGACTTCCGCGTGTTTCGCACCGCCAAGCCGCTGAAGGACCCGGTGTCCGGCGAGATCCTGGGTTACGAAGGCCAGTACGTCGGCCAGGCCACGCTGGCGCGCGGCGAAAGCGAGTCCGAAGAAGTGCTGGCCCCCAGCTACGACCAGCCACGCACCCCCGCCGCTGGCGAGCGCCAGTCCGAACCGCCGACCGAAGCCGACGCCCGCCGCAACCTGTTGCCCGTGCCCGCCACGGTGGACGTGATCAGCAGCAAGGAAGAAATGCGTGCTGGCGACCGCCTGCTGCCCGAGCCGCCGCGCGAGTACCGCAACTACGTGCCGCACGCGCCGGACACCCCGGTCGACGCCCGCGTGGTCGCTATCTACGGCAGCGCCGTGCGCTTTGCCGGCCAGAACCAGATCGTGGTCATCAACAAGGGCCTGCGCGACGGCATCGAGAACGGCCACGTGCTGTCCATGCTGTCGACCGGCCCGCACCTGGCCGACAAGACCGAGCGTTCGCGCACGCTGATGAAGCTGCCGGACGAGCGCAACGGCGTCGCCATGGTGTTCCGCCCATTCGACCGCGTGTCCTACGTGCTGGTGATGGAAGCCAACACGCCGGTGCAGGTCGGCGACAAGCTGACCAACCCGCGCTGACCGCCGGCCCGCGCGCCCCCGGGCGCGCGGCCGGGTTGCGGGCAACCGCCTCCCCCTGCGCCCTCGGCGATACGGCCCCATGCGCATGTCACCCGAAGAGCTGTCCGCCTGGCTGCGCCTGACGCTGACGCCCGGCGTTGGCAACGACGCGGCCCGTCGCCTGCTGGCCGCCTTCGGCCTGCCGCCAGCCATCTTCACGCAAAGCCCCGCCGCCCTCGGCCAAGTGGTCAGCGCCGCGCAGGCGCAGGCCCTGCAGGACGTGCCGGAGGGGCTGGCGCCCCTCCTTCAGACCACACTCGATTGGCTGACGGCCGAAGACCCCGGCCCAGGGCAGCGCCTGATCGCCACGCTGGGCGACGCCCACTACCCGGCCGGCCTGCTGGCCATGGAAGACCCGCCGCTGATGCTCTACCTGCAAGGGCAGACGCATGGGCTGGCCGCTACGGGCTGGCCGCCGAAGGCGCTGGCCATGGTCGGCAGCCGCAACCCCACACCGCAAGGCGCAGAAAACGCCCGCCAGTTCGCGCGCCACTTCAGCGCCGCAGGCATGACCGTGGTGTCCGGCCTGGCGCTGGGCATCGACGGCGCAGCGCACGACGGCGCACTGGCGGCTTGGCCGGAAGAGGACGCGACTGCGGGGCGGGTCTGCACCATCGCCGTCATCGGCACCGGCATCGACCGCGTCTACCCGCGGCGCCACCACGCTCTGGCCCAGCGCATCGCACGCCAAGGGCTGATCGTCAGCGAATACCCGCTGGGCACGCCGCCGCTGCCCAACAACTTTCCCAAGCGCAACCGACTGATCGCCGGCTTATCACAGGGCACGCTGGTGGTCGAGGCGGCGCTGCAGTCCGGCTCGCTGATCACCGCGCGGCTGGCGTCCGAGCAGGGCAAGGAGGTGTTTGCCATCCCCGGCTCCATCCACAACCCGCAGTCGCGCGGCTGCCATGCGCTGATCCGCCAAGGCGCCAAGCTGGTCGAAAACGCCCAGGATGTGTTGGAAGAGCTGCGCTGGCCCGCGCCCGAGAATGCTATCAATAGTGAAGCTGCTCGCGCAGATTCATCTAGGGCCGAGGCCGCATTAGATGCTGAAGACGAGATTCTGCGTGCCCTGGGCAACGACCCGGTCGGTCTGGACGCGCTGCAGGCCCGCACCGGCTTGCCCACGCCGCAGCTGCAGGCGCGCCTGCTGGAGCTTGAACTGGCTGGCCACGTCGCGCGCCTGCCCGGCGGCCTGCTGCAGCGCATGGCGCAGGGCTGACCCCAGCAGGTCGGCGCCGGCCATCGCCCTGTGGCGGCGTGGCAACGCTGCGATGTGGTGCGCCCGCTGCCACACGCATGGGCTATATTGGGCCCATGTACGAAGTCCTCGCCTACGTGTACGAAACCTTCTGGGGTGGTGAGGATTGCCCCGGACGCGAACAACTCGGCCGGCGTCTGTGTACCGCCGGCTTCGAGCGCGAAGAAGTCCAGTCCGCGCTGGCCTGGCTGGACGGCCTGAACTTCGCCGCCCAATCGCTCAGCGACAGTGCGTTGGTTGACCCCGACAGCGCAGGGGAAGTCGGCCCGCGGACCACCAGCCAACGCATCTACACCGACCGTGAACTCGCCCACCTGGGGCGCGACGGTTTGTCCTGCCTGCACTTTCTGGAACAAGCAGGTGCCCTGCCCCTGGAACTGCGTGAACTGGTGATCGACCGCGCCCTGGCGGTGTCGGAATCGCCGCTGGAGCTGGACGAACTCAAGGTCATCGTCATGATGGTGTACTGGCGCACCGGCGCCAACCCGGACGTCCTGGTGCTCGACGAGCTGTGCGACAACCCGGGCCAGCGCTTGGCGCACTGAAGCTTGCCGCCGGCCGGCTTGCCCTGCCTGCCGACGAACCTCCAAGCTGCGGCGATGGACGCACGCCCCTGACAGGCCGTGCGCGCGCTGCCCCTCAGTGCAGCAGCCGGTCCGGATCGGCGTTGAGCTTGGCCAGCGCCTCGCGCGTTGCCCGCACGGTGAGCGCTTCGTCCTCGGTCGGCACCAGCAGCCCCGCCTGCAGGTAGGCGGCCATGCGCCGTGTTTGCACCAGGTAGCTTTTGCCCACACCCGCCGAGAACAGGTGCAACTGCCCACGCGCGCTGCGCCAGACATACTGGACCTGCGCGACCGCGCCATGCAATTCCAGGGCAAACCAGGCGCCCAGCTCCAGCCCGCGCGCCCACTCGACCATGCCGTCGTTGGGCATCGAGCCGCCGGTGGCGATGACTTCGAGCGCGGCCTCGTCGACGCCGAACATCATCTCCAGCATGCCGGGGTCGAGCAGCATATCGCCTTCGGGGTCGTCGGTGACCACGTCTTCCAGACCAGCCAAGCCGCGCGCCAGATCGTCCAGCTTTTCCTGCGGCAAACCTTCGTCGCGCGAGACGAAGGCGGCCATGACGGCGTCGTTGATCAGCTTGATATGGCCGTCCTGCTCTTCTTCGGGCATGGCCAGCAGCGTCATGCCACCGCGCAAGGCCTGCAGCAGGCCCGACAGCTGCTGCACGACGCGTCGGCGCTCCTCCCGGTCGGGCTTGGGGCTGACCGCCCAGAGCAGGTCGGCCGCCGCCTGTTTGAGGCCCAGGGTTTCGGCATGCTGCGCGCCGTGGCGCACGGCGGACAGGGCCAGCACCTCCGACCACACGCGAAACAGGAACTCGCGCACGTCGTCCGCCACGGGCACCGGGTCAAGCATGCGGCGCAGCTCGATGGTGTACTGGATCGACAGCGCTTCTTTCTGCTCGACCTGCTGCGCCAGCGTGGCCGCCTGCTGAACCGCGCCGGTGTCGGACAGCGAGCGACCCAGGAATTTCTTGAATTCGTCCAGCACCAGCTGGTAAACACGTCGGCCGGTCTCGGGGTACTGCTCGATCACCTGCACGACGCGCTTGATCTCGCGCTCCAGCCGACTGCTGAGCACCTGCGAGCCATCAAAGCCCAGCACACAGGCACCCATGCGGTCGATCAACTGGCGCGCGGGGTGCTGGATCGAGGCAAAGAAATCGGGCTCGGCCAACGCCAGGCGCAGGACGGGGATCTGCAAGCGGGCAAACCAGACCCGGATAGCGGCAGGAATGCGCTCTTCGGCAAGGATGGCCTGGAACATCAGCGCAACGATCTCGATGATCGCCTTCTCGCTGGGCTTGTCGGCCTTCTCTTTAAGGTCGGTGGCACGGCGCCGCAGTTGCGAAGCCACCTGAGCCACTTCGACCATCGGCTGCGTCGCAGCGCCCCCAGGCACGCCCGGCGCGCCCGGGCGGCTGACCCATTCCGTGGTTGCGAAGGGCGTGACCTGCTCGGCCAGCGCACGCGCCAGACGTGGGGACGGCACCACCACGGCGGCGGTTTCGTCGAAATCCGCCACCCGGTCGGAAATGAGGCGCCGCAGCTGCCCCAGCACACCCTGCGCGCGCTGGCGTACACGGGCCATCGGCGTCACGCCCGTCATCATCCGGGTTTCCTGCGACGCGCGCGCCAGTGCCGAGGCTTGCACCGTAGGCGTCTGTGTTTGGGGGCCGGCCATGCCGGTCGGCTGGGCGCCTCGCACTGGCATGCGGCCTGTCGGGTCGCCTGGCCACGCGGCGTCAGGTGGTGCGCGTCCCACGGGGAGATCACGGGCAAACCCGCCACGTGGCGCATCTGCAGAGGGGCGGTATCCGGCGCCGCCAGCCCCTTGTCCGCCCCGCGATGGCGGAAGCGATCCTGCTGCGGCGGCCCTGCCGTAGCCGGTACCCGCGTGACCCGCGGCACCCCCAAAACCTCCGGGAGAGCCACCCCCGCCTCCGCCGCCACCCTGGGCCCACGCTGCAGGCGCCGGGCTGGGGGGCGCGGCGCCACCGTCCGTGCGGCGCACGCGCGACTTCATGTCGATCTCGGCCATCACGCCTTGCGCCACCAGATACTCGTTGGCTTGGCGGTAGGCCTGCGTCAGGCTGGCACGCAGCAGTTCGCTGACCGGCTGGTCGACCATGGCCCACATCGGCCGCGTCAGCCCGCGGTCGGTCCAGGCCTGGATCAGAATCTGGATCAGGGTTTCCGGTGGAAAAACCTCATGCCGGCCCCACTCACTCGTCTTTTCGAGCCCCTGCACCCGCATCCGCAGATCATTGAATTCGCTGCCCGCGGCATCCGTCACAGCCGCGGCCATGCGCGATGCGAGGATCTTGCGCTCGACCACTTCGTCGTCGACCAGGCCCAGCGCGCCGACATCGCTGTGCCCCGCCCCCTCGTACACACGGGCCAGCATCGCCTGCCACTGCTGACGCGCTTGCGCCACCCAGGGTTCGTGCTCGCGCCGGTAGGCGGCGGCGGCATCCAGCGCCAGGCGCGACTCGCTTATGCTCGCAAACCGCGTCCCGGTGCTTGCTGAAGACAGGTGCAGTTGGATCTTGTTGCCCAGCGCCGAAATGGCCCGATCAACGTCGAGCACGAAGCGCTCGCGGACCTGCTGGGCGAGTCGGTGGGGCGTGGCAGCGGGTTGTGAGCGGGTGACCATGCACTGTCAAAGCGTCTGCGACCCAGTATCGCATGGCCACCGCCGGTGGCCTCAAGGGGCGATGCGCTTACACCACAGCGCCGGCGTTGGGGTCGTTGGGGTCGCCGCCTTCCTTGCGGTTCGGCTTGACCAGGTCTTCGCGCTTGACGCCCAGCCACATGGCAATCGCCGCGGCCACGAACACCGACGAGTAGATGCCGAAGCAGATACCGATGGTCAGCGCCATGGCGAAGTAGTGCAGCGTGTCGCCGCCGAACCACAGCATCGACAGCACCATGGCCTGCGTGGAAGCGTGCGTAATGATCGTGCGGCTGATGGTCGAGGTGATGGCGTGGTCGATCACTTGCACCGGCGTCATCTTGCGGTAGCGCCGGAACGATTCGCGGATCCGGTCAAAGATCACCACCGATTCGTTGACCGAATACCCCAGCACCGCCAGCACCGCCGCGAGCACCGCCAGCGAGAATTCCCACTGGAAGAAGGCAAAGAAGCCCAGAATGATCACCACGTCGTGCAAGTTGGCGATGGCGCCCGCCACCGCGTACTTCCATTCAAAGCGTATCGACAGGTAGATCACGATGCCGATGATCACGAAGGCCAGCGCCTTCAGCCCGTCGGCCGCCAGCTCCTGCCCGACCTGTGGTCCAACGAATTCGGTGCGCCGCATCTCGACCTTCGGGTCTTCGGCGCGCAGGGCCGTCATCACCTTTTCGCTGACCTGCGCGGACGATTCGCCCTGGCGCACCGGCAGGCGGATCATCACATCGCGTGAGGTGCCGAAATTCTGCACCTGCACGTCGGCGTAGCCCAGCTTGCCTAAGGTGTCGCGCACCTTCGGCAGGTCGGCCGTCTGCTGGTAAGCGACTTCCATCACCGTACCGCCCGTGAACTCCACCGACAGGTGCAGGCCACGCGTGACCAGGAAGAACACCGCCAGCAGGAAGGTGATGACCGAGATCGCGTTGAGGATCAACGCGTGCTTCATGAACGGGATATCGCGCCGGATGCGGAAAAATTCCATGGCTCAGCTTCTCCTTGGCAGTCTGTGGGCGCGAATCAATGGGCTTCGTCGGCTTGGCCGGCGCGCTGGTAGCCCTCTTCAGGCCGCCACACCGTGCCCACCGACAGGCTCTTGAGCTTCTTCTGGCGCCCATACCAGAAGTTGACGACGCCGCGCGAGAAGAACACCGACGTGAACATCGAGGTCAGGATGCCCAGGCAGTGCACCACGGCAAAGCCGCGCACCGGCCCGGAACCGAACGCCAACAGCGCAATACCGACGATGAGCGAGGTAACGTTCGAGTCCAGAATCGTCGCCCACGCGCGGTCGTAGCCGGCGTGGATCGCCGCCTGCGGCGACGCGCCAGCGCGCAATTCCTCCCGGATCCGTTCGTTGATCAGCACGTTGGCGTCGATCGCCATGCCGATGGCCAGCGCCATGGCCGCCATACCGGGCAAGGTCAGCGTGGCCTGCATCATCGACAGGATGGCGACCAGCAGCAGCAGGTTGAAGGCCAGCGCGATGCTGGAAAACACCCCGAACAGCCCGTAGTACACGCACATGAACAGGCAAATCACAATGAAGCCGCCCACCACGCTGTGGAAGCCCTTGGTGATGTTCTCGGCGCCCAGGCTGGGGCCAATGGTGCGCTCTTCGATGATCTCCATCGGCGCGGCCAGCGAGCCGGCGCGCAGCAGCAGCGCCAGGTCGTTCGCCTCGACCACGGTCATCGAGCCCGAAATCTGGAAGCGGTTGCCCAGCTCGGCCTGAATCACGGGGGCCGTCAACGCCTCACCCTTGCCCTTTTCGAACAGGATGATGGCCATGCGCTTTTTCAGGTTTTCACGGCTGACGTCGCGCATGATGCGGCCGCCTTGTGCGTTCACCGTCAGGTCAACCTTGGGCTGCTGCGTCTGCGAATCAAAGCCTGGCTGCGCGTCGGTCAGGCTGTCGCCCGTGATGATCACCTGGCGCTTGACGATCACCGGCTGGCCATCGCGCAGCAGGAATTTCTCGGACCCGAAAGGCACCGGGCCCGTGCCCATTTCAGCGGCGCGGCCTTCCGCGCTCTCGTCCACCAGGCGCATCTCCAGCGTGGCCGTGCGGCCCAGGATGTCCTTGGCCTTGGCCGTGTCCTGCACGCCCGGCAGCTGCACGACCACGCGGTCGGCGCCTTGCTGCTGGATGACCGGTTCGGCCACGCCCAATTCGTTCACGCGGTTGTGCAGCGTCGTGATGTTCTGTTTGACCGCGTCGTTCTGCACTTTCTGCAGCGCCTGCGGCTTGAAGCTGGCGACCAGCTTCGGCTCTGCGCCGGGGACCTCCTGAACCTGCAGGTCGGGGATCTGGTCAACGATCACGCGGCGCGCCGCCTCCAGCGTGGCGGCATCGCGTGTGCGGACCTCGATGTTGTTGCCTTCGCGGCTGATGCCGCCGTGGCGAACGTCTTTCTCACGCAGGGCCAGGCGAATGTCGTTGGCCAGCGTATCGAGTCGCTTGGTGATGGCCGTGCGCATGTCGACCTGCAGCATGAAGTGCACGCCACCGCGCAAGTCCAGGCCCAGGTACATCGGCTTGGCGTTGATGGCCGTCAGCCAGGCGGGCGAGCGCGACACCAGGTTCAGCGCAACCACATAGGCGGGGTCCGTCGCATCGGGGTTGACGGCGCGCTCAATCGCGTCCTTGGCCTTCAGCTGGTCGTCCGTCGTCCCAAAGCGGGCCAGCACCGACGTGCCTTCCAGCGCCAGCTGGTCAGGCGCCAGGTTGACGGATTTCAGCGCCTCTTCCACGCGCGACAGCGTGCCGCTGTCCACCTTGGCCGTCACCTTGCCGGCCGACACCTGCACGGCAGGCGCCTCGCCAAAGAAGTTGGGCAAGGTGTAGAGCACCGCCACCACAAAGGTGATGGCGATGATCACGTACTTCCAAAGGGGGTAGCGGTTCATGGTGCGTAAAGAGGGGGCTTGCGCCATCAGGCGCCTACGGGCGGGGTGCGAAGCCGGTCAGGCCCAGCCCGCGATGCGAGTCCGTTGCTTACTTGATGGTTCCCTTGGGGAGCACCTGCACCACGGCGCTGCGCTGCATCTGGATCTCCACGCCGTTGGACACTTGCAGGGCGATGTGGCTGTCGCTGATCGACGCCACCTTGCCCAGCATGCCGCCGGCCGTGACGACCTCGTCGCCCTTGGCCAGGGCGTCGATCATGGCGCGGTGTTCCTTCTGCTTCTTCATCTGCGGGCGGATCATGATGAAGTACAGCACGACGAACATCAGCACCAGCGGCGCCATACTCATGAGCGAGGAAGTCATGTCACCGCCAGCAGCGGCGGCGGGGGCGGTTTGAGCGAATGCGCTGGAGATGAACACCGTCGGGCTCCGAATAAAAACGAGGGGATGCGGGATCGCGCGGGCGCACAGCCCCAGGGTCGGGCCGCCAGGCCCGGGCGCGAGAGAACCTAATATTGTATTCGGCGGGCCGCCGCGCTTTGTTACAAGACCGGAAGGCACATCCTGGCCCCTGCGCAGGCCGTGAGACGCGGTCAGCACCTGACTCGCAGGCCGCCAGAACGCAGCCAGGCAGCGGGCGTTGGCCAGGCCGTCCGGCGGCGCCTGCAGGCAGGCGCTGGCAACCCGATCGCCCTATGAAATACTATTGTTTTTATAGCTGCTCGCGCAGATCCATCTAGGGCGAACGGCCCATTTCCCCCTTATCGACCCGCGCTGGTCCCGGCGGGCAGCACGAAGGCGCTCTTCCACCGCCACAGACTGAACGCCGCCCAGGCCAGCGCCAGCGCCGCCAGCGCGCCGCCCACCCAGCCGATCTGCGCCATGCCCCAGCGCAGGCTGACCTGGCTGCCCAGCAGCGCGCCGGCGCCTATGCCAACGTTGAACAGCCCCGAAAACAGCGCCATCGCCACATCGGTCGCGTCGGACGCCAGGCGCAACACCTTGGACTGCATGGTGAGCGAGAAACACATGATCCCAATGCCCCAGACGGACGCCAGCACGTACAGCGCCCCCGCGTGCGGCGCCGCCCCATGCAGCCCCAGCAGGCACAGCCCCAACACGCCGATCGCGCCCAGCAGAAAACCGCGCGGGTAAGCGGCACCCAATAGGCTGAACAGCACGCTGCCGATCACGCCCATGCCGCCAAACAACAGCAGCACCAGCGTGGTTACGCGCTCGCTCTGGTGCGCCACGTCCTGCACGTAGGGCTCGATGTAGCTGTAGGCGGTGAACTGCGCCGTGACCAGCAGCACCGTCAGCGCGTACAGCGCCACCAGGGGCGGGCGGCGCAGCAGCAGGGGCACGCTGCGGGCCGAGCCCACGTTGTCCGCCGGCAACCGGGGCAGCAGCACGCGCAGGCACAGCATCACCACCAGCGCCGCCGCGCCGATCAACAAAAAAGTAGTGCGCCAGCCCAGCGCCTGACCGATGACGCGCCCGAGCGGAATGCCGAGCACCATCGCCAGCGACGAGCCGGTCGCCAGCAGGCTGAGCGCCTGCACCCGCCGCCCAGGAGGCGCCACCCGCACCGCCAGCGCCGAGGTGATGGACCAGAAGATCGCGTGTGCCGTGGCCACGCCCAGACGCCCGACCATCAGCGACGTGAAGTTCCACGCCAGCACCGTCACCAGGTGGCTGACCACGAACACGCCAAACACGCCCAGCAGCAACGCGCGCCGTTCGACCGCCTTGGTCATCAGCATGAAGGGCAGCGAGCCCAGCGCCACCGTCCAGGCGTAGATGGTCAGCATCAGGCCGACGTGCTCGGTCGGCATCTTGAAGCTGGCGCCGATGTCGCTGAGCAGGCCCACCGGCACGAATTCGCTGGTGTTGAAGACAAAAGCGCCGAGCGCCAGCGCGATGACGGCCAGCCACTGCTGGCGGGGGCTGCGCTCGTCCGCGGGCAGCGGCGCACCAGCGGCCGGGGAAGTTGGGGAAGTCGAAGTCATGGGGAAAACTGCGGGGTCGGCCGCGCACGGGCCTGGAACTGCGGTCCACGTCGCACGCACCGATGGCGCGCCCGGTCTGGCGGGCGCCGGGTGCTTTCGCGCCTACCGTTGACACCCGCGCAAGTCGCGCGTCGACGGCTGCGCTCTGACATGCGGGCGGACCGCCCAAAAGGGCCGAAATGCTACATGGCCCGCATCAGCCGCGCTGGCCGCGGGCCCGAAACCCGGGCTGGCCAGCGGTCGATCGGCCGGCGGGCCAGCTCTGGCGCAGGGCGCGCGTCTGGCGCCCTCGCGCGGCGGGCGCAGATCACGCCGCGACATGAGGGCGACATCGCGCCGTGTCGCGCGGTGCGCTGCCTCTTCACGCATCGATTACTACTTTATTGATAGCTTCCCGCGCAGATCCTTCTAGGGCCGGGAGCCCGAAACACATCTAACCGCGTTAGGCGACCTGCCGCGGCGCAGCACTCGGTTGGCGGTACGCTTCCATCAACTCGGCCCAGCGCGCGCGGGCGGCGTGCAGGTTGCGTTCCTTCACGTGGCCGTAGCCTTTGATCTGCTCGGGAATGCGGGCAATCTCGACCGCCGTGGCGTGGTTGTCGGCGTTCAGCGACTTCAGCACTTCCTCAATGCTGGCGCGGTACTGCTGGATCAGCGCGCGCTCGGTCTGACGTTCTTCTGTCTTGCCGAAGATGTCGAACGCGGTGCCGCGCAGGCCTTTCAGCTTGGCCAGAATGCGGAAGTTGCGCAGCATGCTGGGGCCGTACTTTTTCTTCTGCAACTCGCCCTTTTCATTGCGCGCAGCGGTGGCCGGCGGCGCCAGGTGGTAGTTCAGCGTGTAGTCGCCTTCGAACATGCCTTCGATGCGCTTCAAGAAGGCCGGGTCGGTGTGCAGGCGGGCGACCTCGTACTCGTCCTTGTACGCCATCAGCTTGAACAGGTACCGCGCCACGGCTTCGCTCAGCGTGGTCTTGCCCAGCGTGTTCTCGGCCTGCTGCACCTGCTGCACGAAGGCCTTGTAGGTGTCGGCGTAGGCGGCGTTCTGGTAGCCGGTCAGGAATTCGACGCGGCGGCCGATCAGGGTGTCCAGCGTCTCGCGCTTCTTGAATTCGATCACCTGCGCGCCTGTGGACGCGCCGGCCAACAGCTTCTCGACGCGCGACCAGTCGTGCGCGGCCTGGCGGCCCCATTCAAAGGCGATCTTGTTGTTTTCGACCTGGACGTTGTTCAGTTCGATGGCGCGCATCAGCGAGTCGCGCGTCAGCGGCACCCAGCCCTTTTGCCAGGCGTAGCCCAGGATCATCGGGTTGACGTACAGCGTGTCGCCCATCAGCTTGCCGGCCACGCCATCGGCGTCGAAAGCGGCCAGGCCTTCGGTGCCCACGGCGCGGGCAATGTCCTCGGCGCAGCGCGCCTCGGGGTTCTGCCAGCCGCTGTTCTTGACGAAGGCGGCGGTCGGCGTGGCGTGCGAATTCAGCGCCACGTGTGTGCGCCCTTCGCGCATGCGGTTCACCGTCTCTTTGTTGGCGGCGACGATCGGGTCGCAGCCGATGATCAGGTCGGCCGCGGCCATGCTCACCCGCGTGGTGCGGATATCGTCCTGCGTACGGCCAATCAGCACGTGGCTCCAGGTCGCGCCCCCTTTTTGCGCCAGGCCTGCCGCGTCCTGCGTGACGATGCCCTTGCTTTCCATGTGCGCGGCCACGCCCAGCAGCTGGCCGATGGTGATGACGCCGGTGCCACCGACGCCGGCCACCACGATGCCCCAGGCACCGCCGGCCTCGGGCTCGGGCACACGCGGCTCGGGCACAGGGCCCAGCTCGAACGGAGACGCGGCCTGCTTCTTGTCCTTCTTCTTCAGCTGACCGCCTTCGACGGTGATGAAGCTGGGGCAAAAGCCCTTCAGGCAGGACGTGTCCTTGTTGCAGGTGCTCTGGTTGATGGTGCGCTTGCGGCCGAATTCGGTCTCCAGCGGCTCCACGCTCAGGCAGTTGCTTTGCACGCTGCAGTCGCCGCAGCCCTCGCACACCAGGTCGTTGATGACGACGCGCACCGCCGGGTCGACCATCTTGCCGCGCTTGCGGCGGCGGCGCTTTTCGGTGGCGCAGGTCTGGTCGTAAATGATGACCGTGGTGCCCTTGATCTCGCGGAACTCGCGCTGCACGGCGTCCAGCTTGTCGCGGTGCTGGATCTCGATGCCATCCGGCAGGCCCTTGGCCTGAGCGCCGTCGTACTTCTCGGGCTCGTCGGTGACGATGGTGATCTTGGCGGCACCCTCGGCGCGCATGTTCTGCGCGATCTGAATCACCGACAGGCCTTCGGGACGTTCACCGATCTGCTGGCCGCCCGTCATAGCGACGGCGTCGTTGTACAGAATTTTGTAGGTGATGTTGACGCCGGCGGTGATGCTTTGGCGGATCGCCAGCGTGCCGCTGTGGTAGTAGGTGCCGTCGCCCAGGTTGGCGAACATGTGCTGGTCCGTGCTGAACGGCTGTTGGCCGACCCAGGGCACGCCTTCGCCGCCCATCTGCGTGAACCCGACCGTGTCGCGGTCCATCCAGATCGACATGAAGTGGCAGCCAATGCCGGCCATCGCGCGCGAGCCTTCCGGCACGCGGGTAGAGGTGTTGTGCGGGCAGCCCGAGCAGAACCAGGGCTGGCGGTCGGCGCCGCTGCCGCCCAGCTCCAGTGCCTTCATGTTGCGCTCGGACGCGTCAAGGATGGCCAACTGGCGGTCCAGGCGCGTGGCCATGTCGCTGTCGACGCCCAGCTTCTTCAGGCGCGCGGCGATGGCGCGGGCAATCAGCGCCGGCGACAAATCGGCCGTGGCGCGCAGCAACACGTTGGACGTGGGGTTGTCGAGCGACCATTCGCCGCCGGTGAAGTCGCCTTCCGCGCCTTCGTGGAATTTGCCCACCACGTTGGGGCGCACGTCGGCACGCCAGTTGTACAGCTCTTCCTTGATCTGGTATTCGATGACCTGGCGCTTTTCCTCGACGACCAGGATCTCCTTCAGGCCGGTGGCGAAGTCGCGCGTGATCTGCGCTTCCAGCGGCCACACCACGTTGACCTTGTGCAGGCGGATGCCCAGTTGGCGGCAGGTGATGTCGTCCAGGCCCAGGTCCAGCAGGGCCTGGCGCGTGTCGTTGTAGGCCTTGCCGCTGGCAATGATGCCAAAGCGGTCGTTCGGCCCTTCGATCACGTTGTGGTTCAGGCGGTTGGCGCGGATGTAGGCCAGCGCGGCGTACCACTTGTAGTTGAACAGGCGTTCTTCCTGCGGCAGCGCCGCGTCGGGCCAGCGGATGTGCACGCCGCCCGGCGGCATTTCGAAGTCGGTCGGGATGTGGATGTTGACGCGTTCGGGGTCGATCATCGCCGTGGCGCTGGATTCGACAATTTCCTGCACCGTCTTCATGCCGCTCCAGACGCCGGCGTAGCGGCTCATGGCGATGGCGTGAATGCCCTGGTCCAGGATGTCCTGCACACTGGCCGGAAAGAACACGGGCAGGCCGCAGGCCTTGAAAATGTGGTCGCTCTGGTGCGCAGCGGTGGAGCTCTTGGCCACGTGGTCGTCACCGGCCACCGCAATCACCCCGCCCCAGGGCGTGGTGCCAGCCATGTTGGCGTGCTTGAACACGTCGGAGCAACGGTCCACGCCTGGCCCTTTGCCGTACCAGATGCCGAAAACACCGTCGAACTTGTTGGTGCCTGGGGGCGCAAAACCCAGCTGCTGCGTGCCCCACAGGGCGGTGGCCGCCAGTTCTTCGTTCACCCCGGGCTGGAAGACGATGTTCTGGCCTTCCAGAAACTTGCGCGCGCCCCACAGCGCCTGGTCGTAACCGCCCAGCGGTGAGCCGCGGTAGCCACTGACAAAGCCGGCGGTGTTCTTGCCAGCCAGCGCGTCGCGTTGGCGCTGCAACATCGGCAGCTTGACCAGCGCCTGGATGCCGCTCATGAAAGCGCGGCCGTAGTCGAGGCTGTATTTGTCGTCGAGCGTGACGGTTTCGAGTGCCTTGCGGATGTGCTCGGGCAACGGGGCGTTCATCGTGTTTGTCTCCTGTGGTCGGCTTGTGGCCGGTCCCGGCCATGTCCCCCAGTAGGAGACGCAATTGCCGGGATTCAATAGCAAAGTGTATGCCGCGTCCTGCGATAAGTGTTTTCCATACATGCTCTGATGAAGGGATTTTCAGAAAGAATATTTCTAAAATCCCACCAACATGGAAACGCTTGATTCTTACGACCTCGCCATCCTGGAACATTTGCAGCGCGAAGGCCGTCTGACCAACGCGGAACTTGCGCAGCGCGTTGGGCTATCGGCTGCGCCCTGCTGGCGCCGCGTGCGCGCGCTGGAAGAAGCCGGGTTCATCCGCGGCTACCGCGCCGAGATCGACCGCCACAAGCTGGGCCTGGGCGTGTTGGCCTTTGTGCGCCTGGACGCAGCGCAGATCAGCAGCGGCGCGGTGCGCCAGTTGGAAGACACGATCCGCACCCGGCCCGAAATCGTGAGCTGCCACTACATCAGCGGCTCCGGCACGTTCGAGTTGCAGGTCGTCAGCCCTGACCTGGAAACCTTCAGCCGCTTCGCGCGCGAGGTGCTGATGCACCTGCCGAATGTCAAGGACATGCACACCAGCTTCTCGCTGGGCGAGGTCAAGGCGGACGGCGCGCTGCCGCTGGAACACCTGCGCGCGCCCAAGCGCCGCTGACGGCGTACCGCCAAAACAAAACGGCGCCACAAGGGCGCCGTTGGGGGGTGGGTCAAGCGAATCGCCAACCCACGCTGGGCCGATCAGCCCTGCAGCTTGATGGCGGTCGGGCTGCCCGTCAGGTAGCCGACGGCGGAGCCGAATTTGCCCTTGTACGCGCTGCGGATCAGCCCATCGACCGCGGTCTTGACGTCGGCGTTGATCGTCTTGACGTATTCGCCCGCGTGCTGGAAGTTGCTCATGATGTAGGTCCAGCCGTTGATATCGGTCACCGCGTGCAGGCCGGTCGATTCGGCACCTGCCGGCAGCGTCATCAGGCGCGACAGCTGCTTGCTGTCCACGTTGTACGCCCACAGCATGTTGGTCACGTGCTGGCCGCTGTCCTCGCCGATGAACAGCGTGCGCAGCGTTTCCGAAAACTTCAGGTTGTCCGGGTTGGCAATGGTGTCCGGGCTGGCGGTGTTGCCCAGTGCGTCGGGCTTGAGCGTCTTGCCATCCGTGTCCAGCAGGTCCTGGCCCACCAGCAGCGGCTTGCTGTCGGCCGGCATCCAGTCGCTCTTGATGTCAGCGCCACCCAGGTCTTTCTGACCGCCGCGCAGGCTCAGCTCCATCACGCCACCGGCCACCAACTGCTTGGGCACCGAGATACCATTGCCCGGCACGTTGACGTCGTTGCCAGCCACCATGGACGACTGGATGTTCTGCAGCGCAGAGTAGGCCTTCTTGTCGCGGATGTTCACGGTGGTGCCTTCCATCTTGGTGAAGCCCATGCTGGCGCCCATCAGGGCGGCGTAGCGGTGCGTTTCCAGGAACGCAGCGGCCTTGCGCACGGCCGGCGTGTCGGCGGCCAGTTTGACCCATTCGACTTTGCCGTTGGCCACAATGCGCGTGAAGCTCGAGTCCGACGGGTCCTTGCTGGCCACGGTCAGGATGTCGGCCGGGCGGATGCCGCCGTCGACCAATGCGCGGATCTCGGCGCTGGTGGCGCTGCCCAGCTTGATCCAGCTGAGCGGGGCGGCGGCGCTGCCCACCTTGGTGAAGTCGGTGCTGCCGCCCACCTTGGCCACGTACAGCGTCCCGGCGGACAGGTCTTTTTCCTTGTCGGCGACGAAGACGAAGTAGCCGCTGTTGGTGGCGTCATCACCCATGAACACGGTGCGGTTGTCGGGCATGACCTGGACCAGTTCGTGCGAGATGCGACCCAGGCAGTAGTGCTTCTTGATCGAGCCGGTGCCGTCGGCGTTCACGGTGACTTCGGGCAGGTGACCGTAGTTGTACGGGTTGGCGGTGGCCGGGTTGCCGTACAGATTCTTGCTGAAGTCGTTCATCAGGTTCTTGGCGCGGTCGGCAAACGCGTCCGGCTCGTACTCTTCGGAGGACAGGTGCGTGTTCCAAGGCGACAGGCTGGCCCCGCAGGTGATCCACAGGCCGTTCACGCTGGACGTGTCGACGTTGTGGTACTTCACCAGGGTCAGCTTGCCGGTGTCCTTGTCCTGATCCAGCGTCAGCACGGCGATCGGCGAAGGCAGCTTGCCGTACATGTCGGTCTTGCCGTCCAGGGCCCAGGTCGTGTATTCAAACTGCACCACGGCGAACACGGTGTTGCCCTTGACGCCCGGCACCTTGGCGCCGTCGATCTTCAGCAGCGACGTGCCGTCGGGGCTGTCGGAGAAGAATTGGCGCTCGCTGCCCGGCACGGTGCGGTCGATGATGGGCTGGTTGTGGATGTCGACGTAGCCGCCCGCGAGGATCGTGCCAGCGGTGCCGGGCACCATGTCGCCGGTGATGAAGAAGGGCTGGTAGGCCAGCTTGAAGTCGGTCTTGCTGCCATCGTCGTAGTTCACGCTCATCACCGACGTGGTGTAGGTGGTCGCCATGGCCGCGGCGTTGGCCAGGGAAGGCGCCGGCGTGGCGGTGAAGCTCACGCTCTTGAAGGTGCGGCCATTGTCATCGTCGCCGCCACCACAAGCGGTCAACAGCCCGGCCGCGGACAGGGAAGAAGCCAGGGGCAGCATGGGGGCGCCCGCAAACAGCGAGAGCAGGCGGCGGCGGGAGGTATCGGGGGAGTTGCTCATGGTGGGTACTTTTATTGACAAGTGCGGATCAGGAATCGCGCCGCAGACGCATCCGCAGCACAGGAGGGCTCGCTGAACGAACC
Source organism: Pseudomonadota bacterium (assembly GCA_023442945.1). Lineage (GTDB taxonomy): Bacteria > Pseudomonadota > Gammaproteobacteria > Burkholderiales > Burkholderiaceae_C > Ottowia. The sequence continues at coordinate 22,259 of JAEZWW010000066.1, forward strand.
CGGCCGTGCGAGTGTCAAAAATCTCTGTGTCAGGGATGTGACAAAAACATGTCCCTCGCGGCCAGGTGCCGCGCCAGAGGGCTCCTAGCCCCGACGGTGCCGCCGCCTGCCCGCCTCGGGGCGGCGCGTGGGCTGTCCGGCCCGCTGTTGCAGAAAAAGCGACGGGCGCAGACGCCCGAACGCCTACAACGCAGAACGGCGGCCTGTCAAAGATTGCTATAAATTTACTAGCTGCTTGCGCAGATGGTTCTAAGGCCAATGGCAGATTTCATTTGAAATCATGCACGGAGAACCCGACGCAGCCAGGCACAGCGCAGCACCCGGTGCCCGCCCCTGCCCGGCAGCCAACGCGCCAGCACCCCCGAGCGCCCTACCGCGCGCACCGCGCCCACCGCCGTGTCACCGCCCTGTGATGAAAGACGAACCCTGACGCGCCAGCGTTCGTCTTTCAGGACTTCATTTGGGCCAGAGCGCCCACAGCCGCAGCGGCTGCTTCATGCGTCCGGCGAATTCACCGGCTTCGGCGCCCCAACCGGCGAAGTAGTCGGCGCGCACCGCGCCCACGATGGCGCTGCCGGTGTCCTGGGCCATCACCAGGCGCTGCAGGTTGGCGACCGGCCCTTGCGACGACATCCACACCGGCGTGCCGTACGGGATGCTCTGCGGGTCGACCGCGATCGAGCGGCCCGGCGTGAGCGGTACGCCCTGCGCGCCGCGCGGGCCAAACTGCGCGTCCAGCGCCGACAGCGGCTCTTCCTTGAAGAACACCATCCGCGGGTTGCTCCACAAGAACTCGTTGACGCGCCCCGGGTTGGCGGCCAGCGTGTTGCGGATGCCCGGCCAGGTCACGTCGCCGCGCAGCAGCCCCTGGTCCATCAGCCACTTGCCTGGGCTGCGGTACGGCTGGTCGTTGGTGGCGGCGAAGGCCAGGCGCACCAGGCGCGTGCTGCCATCGGCCTCGGTCATGCGCACGCGCCCCGAGCCCTGGATCTGCAGAATCAGCGCATCGACCGGGTCGGCGAGGTAACCGATTTCCTGCCCCGCCAGCTGCGCGCGTGCTTCGGGCAGCACGTCCATTTCCTGGCGCGTGTACCAGGGTTTGCGCTGGCCCAGCGTGGGCGGCGGGCGGTACAGCGGCGCACCAAAGCCCGCGCGCGGCACGCGCGAGGCTTCGTAGTACGGCTCGAAATAGCTGGTCAGCAGGCCCTCACTGGGCGCGCCCAGCGGCTCGACACGGTAGGGCTGCAGCCGCGTGCGCATCCAGTTGCGCTGCTCGGTCGGCGTGGCCAGCGACAGGCGCCGCACTTCGCTGCACAGGCGGGCGAAGGTGCTGCCCGGGCGTTCGCAATTCTTGACCCAGGCGTTCCAGGCTTCGTGCATCTGGTCCTGCTCGAAGCCCGGCAGTTCGGACCAGCGCACCGGCACCCAGCGGCTGCGGCCGCGTTGCAGCGCGGGGCCCAGCGGCGCGCTGTCCGCCACGTCGCCGGTGGGCGGTGCGGGTTCGGCAGGGAGCGTTGGTGGCTGTGGCGCGGGCGGCTTGACGGCGCAGCTGGCCAGCATTCCTACAATGGCGGCTGCGCAAAGAACCCGGGAAACTCGTGTCATGACTGTGATTCTGCTGGAGGCGCTGGGCGCCCTGGTACTGCTGGTGCTGATCGTGTGGTGGACGATGTTCTCGGGCCGCAAGAAAGGCGAATTGCCGGGCCACCACGATGAGGCGCCGCCCGAATCGCCTGCGCCGCTGGACAAGGGCGACCAGGGGCCAGGCCGCTGATTATTAATCAAATATGCCTCTAGCGCCGGTCCAATCTGCGCGACCAGCTAGATTTTTTGTAGCAAATTGGCCAGCTCGACGGCCGACTTGACGTCCATCTTCTCGAACACGCGGGCGCGGTGCACTTCGACTGTGCGCACGCTGATGCCGAGCTCATCGGCGATCAGCTTGTTGAGGCGCCCGTCGGCCACCAGCCGCATGACGTCGCGTTCGCGCTCGGTCAACTCGGCCACGCGGGCGCGCAACGCCCGCTGCATGGCGCGTTGGGCCACGCGTTCACGCGAGACGGTCAGCGCGTGCTCCACCCGATCGACCAAGGCGTTGTCGGAAAAGGGCTTCTCACAAAAATCGAAGGCGCCGCGCTTGACGGTGTCCACCGCCGTCGGCACGTCGGCGTGGCCGGTCAAGAAAATCACCGGCCAGACGTGCGCGATGCCGCGCTCGGACAAACGCTCGAACAGCGCCAGCCCGCTCTGGCCGGGCATGCGCACGTCCAGCAGGATGCAGCCAGGCGCATCCGGTTCGGTAGCGCTGTGCGCGGCCTGGAACGCCTCGGCGCTGTCGTAGACCTCGGACAGCAAACGCCGGGAGCGCAGCAGCCAGGCCATGGCCTCGCGCACGCTGGCGTCGTCGTCAATGATGTAGACGGTGGCGGTATCAGTCGACATAGGGGAAAGCGGGTACCTGAATGCGGGCGCAGAGACAGCCTCGACAACCAGCTTCAGCCCCACGCACGCCACGCTCCCACCGCGCCAGCGCTGGCGCGACTCGGGGCGCGAGGTGGAATTATGCGATCTGACTGGGGCCAGTCCTTTTCTTGCCCGCCCAGCCAGCACCGCTGAACGGCATGTGCGCCGGGCCTGCAAGCCGCCGGGTTGCTATCGGCGTCAAGCCTGCTGCGTACATCCAATCACCCCCTCACGGCAGCCATCGCGTCTGTCTGACACCCTGGGCGGGCCAGGCATGCGATGCTTGCCCGCTGGGCCTGGGGCGTTCGCGCTACCAGATTGTTCATTTCTCCTTGTTTTACCCATTGCCCATGCATTCCAACCTGTCCAGTCCGCCGACCCTTTGGCGACCCGCCCAGCGCATGTCCATCGTGCTGGCCACTTCATTCGCGTTGGCGCTCGCCGCTTGTGGCGGCGGCGATGACGATGACGGCGGCAACCACCCGTCCACCGCTACGCAGCCAGGCGATCTGGTCGGGGGCGAGCGCATCAACCAGATCTCCGCCGCGGAAATTACTGCGGCGCTGAACGCGCCCGACAGCAAGGTCCAGGGCGGTGTGAAGCCGCTGTACGCTGTCGACAACTACCGGGTGACCTACCTCACGACCGACAAGAATGGCGCGGTCACGACCGCGTCGGGCCTGGTCAGCGTGCCGGTCAAGGCCGCCGGCGCGCGCAGCCCGCTGGTCAGCTACCAACACGCCACTACCTTCCATGAGAACCAGGCGCCCAGCAACAAGGTGGAAGCCGTCGAGCCACCGCTGGTGCTGGCGTCGCTCGGCTACATCGTGGTGTCGCCCGACTACGTGGGCTTTGGCGCGGCCAAGGGCCAGGTGCACCCCTACCTCACCGCCACCCCAACGGCGCGCGCCGTGGTTGACATGCTGACCGCCAGCGACACCTGGCGCGGACAGGCCGGTGTTGCCGACAACGGGCAGCTGTACCTGGTGGGCTATTCGGAAGGCGGCTACGCCACCATGGCGGCCCACCGCGCCATTCATCAGGCCAACGGGCCGCTCAAACAGCGCCTACAGTCTGCCGTGCCAGGCGCAGGGCCGTACGACGTCGTCGAAACGCTGGACGAGCAACTCGACCGCGTGGGCAAGCTCTTCCCCCCGCTCGGCGCGGTGCTGGAGCCGGGCCGCCTTTCTCGCCTGCCTGAAAGCGTACGCAAGGAAGTGCGCAACCTGCTGCTCAAGCAAATGGTGCCGGAGGACGGCGATGTGGCCTACGAGTCCCTTTTCTTGGACCGCTACATCGCGGACGATCGCGAAGCCCTGGCGCGCGAGCACAGCGTGCACCTAGGCTGGGCGCCTGATGTGCCGGTGTACCTGTTTCACGGCCGCCTGGATCTGACGGTGCCCTATTCCGCCTCCACCTCAGCCCAGCGTGCGCTGCGCGAAGCAGGCGCGAAAGACGTCAGCTTGACCGACTGCACCACAGGCAAGCTGGGGCATCTCGACTGTGTGCCGGAGTACTTCCGCTTTGCGGTGGAGCGCCTGGCCCGCACGGCGAAGGACCTCTGACGGAAAAGTAGCTCCAAAAGCAAAACGCCCCTGACCGAAAAGTCAGGGGCGTTTTCTGTTTGGTGGCCTGGGGCGGAATCGAACCACCGACACGCGGATTTTCAATCCGCTGCTCTACCAACTGAGCTACCGGGCCGTGAAGCCTTTGATTCTAGCACCAAATTTAGAGCCTTCAGGCCGCTGCGCCGCCGCGACGTCCGCGAGACAGATCAACGCCGAGTTGTTTGAGCTTGCGGTAGAGGTGCGTACGCTCCAGCCCGGTTTTCTCCGCAACGCGTGTCATCGAGCCGCCTTCCTTCGCCAGATGGAATTCGAAGTAAGCTTTTTCGAACGCATCACGGGCGTCGCGCAAGGGCTTGTCCAGTTCAAAGGTGCGCTGACCCTGCGGACCGAGGTCCGCGACCGTCGGCAACGATTGGCCACCGGTCATGGCGGCTTCTACCGTCAGCTCCACGCTGACATTGTGCGCAGTGCCTGGTACGGGCTCGACGACATCGGTGTGGGGAGGGTTGCGCGCCGGCGCCGACTCGCGCGTCAAGGCTTGGTCCACCGCCTTCAGCAGCTTTTGCAGCGTGATGGGCTTTTCAAGGAAAGACATCGCGCCAATGCGCGTGGCTTCGACGGCGGTGTCAATGGTGGCGTGGCCGCTCATCATGATGACCGGCATCGTCAGCATGCCCGTGCCCCGCCATTCCTTGAGCAGCGTGACGCCATCTGTATCGGGCATCCAGATATCGAGCAGAACGAGGTCGGGACGACCTCCTTGACGTGCCGATCGTGCCTGGGCGGCATTCTCGGCCAACTCAACTGTGTGCCCCTCGTCGTTGAGGATGTCAGACAGAAGATCTCGGATCCCGAGTTCGTCGTCAACGACGAGGATATTGGCCATGTTGTAGCAATCTTCCCTTCAATTTTGTTTGGACTGCTGGGCAGTCAAGTAAGCGCTGGCTCGAATGATAACGACACTTGCGCACCAACCACGCGACCGTCTTGGAGACGATTTGAAACATCAATGCGTGCGCCATGCTCTTCTGCAATCTTCTTGACCACCGCCAGGCCCAAGCCTGTCCCCTTCGATTTGGTGGTGACGTAGGGCTCAAACACGCGCTTGAGGATAGCGTCCGAGAAGCCATGCCCGGCATCGATCACGCTCATCCTGACACGGCGCGATGTTTCACCCCAGTGCGTTCGAATGAGTACGCCGACGTCCTCACCCGGCCTGTCAACGCCCTCGGTCGCGTCTAGCGCGTTCTGCACCAGGTTGTGAATGACCTGGCGAAGCTGCTGGGCATCCCCCAGAATCCGCGGGCAACGTGGATCGGCTTCGAAACGCAAGCTCGGTCGCCCAGGGCCATGCCCGTCGGCATTGAGCTCGTACAGGTGCAGGACCTGGTAAACCAGTTCATTCAAGTCGATCGGCTTGAGGTCGGCCGAGGGCAAGCGGGCGTAGTCACGAAACTCGTTCACCAAGCGCTGCATGGCATCGACTTGATCGACGATGGTGCGGACGGCCTTGGTCAGCACTGCCCGGTCGGCGTCTTCGTCCAGCTTGTCGGACAGGCGTCTCTCCAGACGTTCGGCCGACAGCTGGATGGGGGTCAACGGGTTTTTGATCTCATGCGCCAAGCGCCGCGCCACCTCGCCCCACGCTTGGGAACGCTGAGCGGAAACAATTTCAGTGATGTCGTCAAACACCAAGAGCCGCAGGCCGTCCGGCAACGCCGCGCCGCGGGCCACCAGCGAAATCGCATCCGCTGCAACGCTCCCACCACCATGCCCATACAGCTCGAACGAATGCTGCCAGTGGTCGAGCCCGTGCTCCTTGCGCTCGCCCTCAAAGAGGGCAAACTGGGATTGAACTTCGTCGGCAAACGCCTCCAACCCCTGCAGAGAGCCCAGCTCGCGCCCGGTGTAGGCGGCCAGCGGCAACCGCAGCACGCGCGTGGCGCCGGGGTTCGAAGACTGAATCACACCGTGGGTATCCAGCACGATCACACCGGCCGTCAGGTTGTCCAGAATCGTCTGCAGGTTGGAGCGCGCCGCCACAGCTTCACGCATGCTGGTGTCCGCCGTCGTTCGTGCGTCGGCGAGTTGCTGGGTCATGTCGGCAAACGAGCGCGTGAGCCCGACCAGCTCATCGCGGCCTTGCAGCACCAGCTTCGGCGTCAAGTCGCCGGACGCCACCTGACGCACCCCGTCGGCAATGGTGAGCAAAGGCGTCGCGAGCTGCTTGCCCAGCATGACGGCAAGCAGGACAGCACTGAACACCGCCAGGAAAAGCGTGAGCGTCAGCGTGCCGATGTACATGCGGCGGAGGCCATCCCGCCCCAGCGCCCGCTCCTGGTACTCCCGATTCGCCTCTTGGACTGCCAGCGCGTCCGACACCAGCGCCGTCGGCAAGGGCTGGATAGCTTGCAACAAGCGCTGCTCGCCCACCAGACCCACCGATCGCGAACTGACCAACACCAGGGCTCGAATACGCGCCTGGCTACTGCCAGGCGCTTGGACGTTGCCCGCATCGTCCAAGCCCTCGATCAAGGTCGAAACCCCTTGCGTGCGCAGGTTGCGCAGCAGTTGGGCTGACGGTCGTTCTGGTGTCAGCTCAAACCGCGACTGTCCGGCACTGGCGATCAAACGCCCCGAACTGCTCCACAAATTGGCGTCCGTTGCGCCCAACTGCGACCGAATCTGATCCAGCGGAAGCGCTGCCAACGTGTCCGGCGTGTCCGCCAACACGGCAGACGCGGCCTTCAATTGGTTGCCAAAATCCCGCGCCTGCGTATCGAGCGAAGTCCTTGCCAAGGTCAAACCGGAGTTCAGCGCCCCCTCCACCTTGACGTCAAACCAAGACTCGATGGAGCGCGAAACGAACTGGTAAGAAACTGTATAAATTAACAGGCCTGGAAGCACCCCGACCAACGCGAAAATGGCCGCCAGCTTGATCAGCAGTTGGCTGCCAAATTTTCCTTTGCGCAACCGGGCGACGAGTCGGTAGATGCCCCACAGGATGACCAGCGCCAACCCGACAGCCACGACGACGTTGACCCCAAAGAGCCGCGCGTAATACTGTTCGTATAGAACGCGGTTGTTGGTGGCCTGCGCCAGCAGAAAAACGAGCACAAGGCCCAGCCCCACCAGCACGGCGATGGCCACCCAGAGTGGCCACCGCGTGCGCCGCCCATTTGAGACGCTCGCGGTTGCAGCCCTGTCGGATTCGGACATCACCGCTGCGATTCCTGCGTCAGATCGACCTGACGCTCCACGCCGACCGCCCAAGCGGACTGGCTGGCTGGCCCTATCTGAAACGTTCGCGGCAGTTGCGATGCATCCAATCGAAACTGAAACCGCAGGCTTTGGCGCCCACCGGATTCGATATCGGCGGCCGAAGTGATTTTCCACCGGGAGATGCGCCCGACTGACGACATGACCTCGCTCAGGGAATCGAAATGCTGGGTCAAGCTCACCCCCAGGCCAGCGTTGGTCAGCGGCTCATTGGAGGTGTTGAGACGCCAGCGCCGCGTCAAAGGCATGTAGGCCACCCGCATGTAGCGCTGCGCGTCCCCGACCCGTTGGTCCGTCCAGTACCAGCGCTCACGTGTGACGGTCGCATCGGCCACAAAATGGATAGGAATGCCCTTGTCCAGCGCATCTTCCACAGCGTTTGGCAAACGAAAGTTGACTTTTGCGCTGAGCAGCAAGCCTTCCTCGGTGCGTTCGACGCGAAGCGTCTCCAAATCGGCGTTCTGCGCCTGCAAGCCGAGCGAGAGCAGCAGCGACCCAACGCAGAGCGCCCAGCGCAGTGCCTGTTCAGGTCGCGCGCTTCTCCAGAAGTGCATAGAAAAAGCCATCGTCACAGCGCGCATTCTCGCCTGTCACGCCACCATCGGTCCGCAAACCAGGCAAGAGGTGGCCAGGGGAGGGCAATAGACGTGCATCGGCGTGGTGGGAGAGAAACGCTTCGACGCGATCGGCGCCCTCCTCTCGAAAAACCGAGCACGTGACATAGAGCAGTCGGCTACCCGGAGCAAGAATCGGCCACAAGGACGCGAGGAGGCGTTCCTGGAGCTTGGCCAACTGCGCTATATCCGACGCCCTGCGTAACCACCGAATGTCGGGATGGCGCCGCACAATGCCTGAAGCGCTGCACGGGGCATCCAACAGGATTCTGTCGTAAGGCACGCCGTCCCACCAATCGGCCACCTCGGCTGCGTCCGCCACCTGGATGTCGGCCTGCAGACCCAGGCGATCCAGGGTGTCAGCGATGCGCGCCGCGCGCTTGGCGTCGATTTCAAGCGCCGTCACCTTCGCACCAGGACACAACTCCAGCAACTGCGCCGTCTTGCCCCCAGGCGCCGCACACGCATCGAGCACGCGTGGCGTGGCCGATCCGAGTCCTGCCAACAGCAACGGCGCCGCACGCTGTGCCGCAGCCGACTGAACCGATACCCGTCCCTCCGCGAAGCCCGGGATCGCGCCGACAGGCATCGGCCGGTCCAACACAATGGCTTCGCCGTCCAGAAGCTCTGCCCCAATGCCTGCTGCGCTCAAAGCCGACATCACTTCGGATACAGCGCTGCGCAAGGGGTTGACGCGCAAGACCATCGGGGCAGGTTCCTGCGCCTGCGCCAGCACTTCCTGCCAAGCCGCCGGATAGTCGGTTTGAAGACGTTTGATCCACCAAGCAGGGTGGTTCCACTGAGCGATTGGATTGTTCGCCAGGACGGCCATGACCTCGCCCTGCTCTCGCGCAAACCGGCGGATGCAGGCGTTGATCATGCCGGCCTGGTGACGCGTTCCCCGATGTCGTTTCGCCGCTTCAACAGCCTGATCTGCCAACGTATGCGTGGGATAGCGTGGCGCTGCAACAGGCAGCATCAGAGCCAAAGCCGTCAACAACAACGCATCGGTCTCAGGGGGCGGCTGACGCGCTGCCAATTGCTCGCGTACTGCCATGGCCTGGCCCAGATGGCGCAGTACATGGAAGCTCAGCGCCTGGACGCCCGACCGCAGCTCAGATGGCACAAGGTCGATATGCGCCGTCAGCGATTGACCCGACCGCACCGCCTGCACCAACCTGGCCGTCCATTGCAGCTGCTGCCACAAGGACAGCAGTGGCAATGTCACCGTCACTTGACCTGAATCGTGCTGCGCCATGTCAACGAGGCTCTGCCATCCGAGAGAGCGAGCCCACGGGGGCGAACCCGCCGCCCTTGGCCATCATTGATGCGGGAAAGGCCCGGATCGCCAGGTTGTACTGGTTGGCAGCTTCATTGAAAGCGGCGCGCAAAGGCATGGCCTGATGCAGCATACGCATCCACCGCTCCTGCAGCCGCTCTGCCGAAGGTACGGCGTCGGTTGGCACGGCTTCACTCAACGCGGCCGTCCAGGCCGCACGCAGTGCCTCGTGCGCCATCACCAGACTGGCCATGCTCGCCACATCCATGTTGACGCGTCGGGCCTGCGCCAGCGCAGCACCGAACTGGTCGCTAGCAGCCTGCAGCCGCGTCCAGGCCGCCGTCACGGCATCCTGCAGTTCGCCGGGCGAAGTCTTCGCCCCGCCGCGAAAAGCTTCCGGCAACGAGGCTTGCACCATCACCAGTTGCCGCATCAACTGCTCGTCAAGCACAGCAAAGCTGGCACGAACCGCTGCGCGCAGCCGCACCAGGCGGTTGTACGCACCAACCCCCCAGAAGAACACCATGGCGACGGCGGCGCCGATCCAAAGACTTGAGTTCGACATGACGATAAAAAAACGCCCTCGCCGCTGAGGGTACAACGGCCAGGGCGTTTAGCTTTTGGCAGCAGCCAATTACTCGGCAGCGCGTCCTTCGTCCACGCTCGGCACTTCGTCGGAGTCGCCGGCAACCGCTTCTGCCAACTCCGCGGCTTCGGCCTCAGCGATGGCACGGCGCTCAGCTTCGTCCATCTGGTCCTTGACCTTGCGCGCCTGGTGGTAAGCCAAGCCCGTACCCGCCGGGATCAGACGACCCACGATCACGTTCTCCTTCAGCCCACGCAGCTCGTCGCGCTTGCCCATGATGGCAGCTTCGGTGAGCACGCGGGTGGTTTCCTGGAAGGAAGCTGCAGAGATGAACGAATCGGTCGAGAGCGAAGCCTTCGTGATGCCCAGCAACAGATTGGTGTAGGTCGCCGGAATCTTGCCTTCGGCGCGCAGGGCGTCGTTGGTGTCCAGCATCTCGCTGCGCTCGACCTGTTCGCCGGCGATGTAGCCGGACTCACCCGGGTTCTCGACCACGACGCGGCGCAGCATCTGGCGAACGATCACCTCGATGTGCTTGTCGTTGATCTTCACACCTTGCAAGCGGTACACGTCCTGGACTTCGTCCACGATGTAGCGTGCCAGCTCTTCCATGCCCAGCAGGCGCAGGATGTCCTGCGGATCGGCCGGGCCGTCAACGATGCTTTCACCCTTGTTGACCACCTGACCTTCGTGGACCAGGATGTTCTTCTCCTTGGGAATCAGCTCTTCCCACACCTTGCCGTCCGGGTCGGTGATCTGCAGGCGGATCTTGCCCTTGGTTTCCTTGCCGAAGGACACGGTACCGGTCAACTCGGCCAGCACGCCCTTGTCCTTGGGCGAGCGGGCTTCGAACAGCTCGGCCACGCGCGGCAGACCGCCCGTGATGTCGCGAGTCTTCTGGCCTTCGACCGGAATACGCGCCAGCACTTCGCCGGGACCCACGTCCTGGCCGTCACGCACCTGGATCAGCGCACCGACCTGGAAGCCGATGGTCACCGAGTGGTCGGTGCCAGGAATCTTGACTTCCTTGCCATCGGCGTCCACCAGCTTGACCTGGGGGCGCACGATCTTGGCCGAGCCGCGACGTTTCGGGTCAATCACCACCAGCGTCGACAGGCCAGTGACCTCGTCCACCTGCTTGGCCACCGTGAGGCCTTCTTCCACATTCTCGAACTTCACCTGACCGGCGAATTCCGTGATGATGGGGCGCGTCAGCGGGTCCCAGTTGGCCAGCACCATGCCCGCCTTGATCGCCTGATCGGCCTTGATCGTCAGCGTGGCACCGTAAGGCACCTTGTGGCGCTCACGCTCGCGGCCGTGCTCGTCGTGCACGACGATCTCGCCGGACCGGGAAATCACCACCAGCTCGCCCTTGCTGTTGGTCACGTAGCGCATGGTCGGGTTGAAGCCGATCAGACCGTTGGACTTGGCTTCCACGCTGGACGCCACGGCGGCGCGCGAAGCGGCGCCACCGATGTGGAAGGTCCGCATCGTCAGCTGCGTGCCCGGCTCACCGATCGACTGCGCGGCGATCACACCCACGGCTTCGCCCTGGTTCACCAAGCCACCCCGGCCCAGATCGCGGCCGTAGCATTTGGCGCAGATACCAAAGCGCGTCGCGCAGGTCAGCGCAGTGCGCACGCGCACTTCGTCGATACCCGCGTTTTCGAGGTCGTCGATCGCGTCTTCGTCCAGCATCTGCCCGGCCTTGACCACGACTTCCTGCGTTTCGGGGTTGACCAGGTCTTCCGCGGCGCTGCGGCCCAGAATCCGGTCACGCAACGATTCGATGACCTCACCGCCTTCGACGATGGCACGCATGGCAGAGCCGTCGCTGGTACCGCAATCGATCTCGGTCACCACCAGGTCCTGCGTCACGTCGACCAGACGGCGCGTCAGGTAACCCGAGTTGGCCGTCTTCAGCGCCGTGTCGGCCAGACCCTTGCGGGCGCCGTGCGTCGAGATGAAGTACTGCAACACGTTCAGGCCTTCACGGAAGTTGGCCGTGATCGGCGTCTCGATGATCGAGCCGTCCGGCTTGGCCATCAGACCACGCATCCCCGCCAGCTGGCGGATCTGCGCGGCGGAGCCGCGAGCACCGGAGTCGGCCATCATGTAGATGGAGTTGAACGACTCCTGGTCCACTTCCTTGCCGTTGCGGTCGGTGGTCTTTTGCTTGGCCAGCTGCTGCATCATGACCTTCGACACCTCGTCGCCAGCCTTGCCCCAGATATCCACCACCTTGTTGTAGCGCTCACCCGCAGTCACCAGACCGGACACGTACTGCTGCTCGATCTCTTTGACCTCGGCCTCGGCGCGTTCGATGATGCCGGCCTTTTGCGGCGGCACCAGCATGTCGTCGATGGCGATCGAGATGCCCGCACGCGTCGCCAGGCGGAAGCCGTTTTGCAGCAGCTTGTCGGCGAACACCACGGTTTCCTTCAGACCACACTTGCGGAACGAGGCGTTAATGAGGCGCGAGATCTCCTTCTTCTTCAGCGCCTTGTTCATCAGCGCGAAAGGCAGGCCCTTCGGCAGGATTTCGGACAGCAGCGCGCGTCCGGCTGTGGTTTCCACCAGGCCGGTCGTCGGCACGAATTCGCCGGTCGTCTTGTCCTTGTTCCACTCGGTCAGGCGCACGGTGATCTTTGCGGTCAGCTCCAGCACACCGGCTTCCAGCGCGCGCTGGATTTCACCGACGTCGGAAAACACCATGCCTTCACCCTTGCCGTTGATGCGTTCACGGGTCGTGTAGTACAAGCCCAGCACAACGTCTTGCGACGGCACGATGGACGGCTCGCCCGAGGCAGGGAACAGCACGTTGTTGGACGCCAGCATCAGCGTGCGGGCTTCCATCTGGGCTTCCACCGACAGCGGCACGTGCACGGCCATCTGGTCACCGTCGAAGTCGGCGTTGAAGGCGGCACAGACCAGCGGGTGCAGCTGAATGGCCTTACCTTCGATCAGGATCGGCTCAAACGCCTGAATGCCCAGGCGGTGCAACGTTGGCGCGCGGTTCAGCAGCACCGGGTGCTCGGTGATGACCTCTTCCAGGATGTCCCACACCACCGGCGTGCCAGCTTCGACTTCCTTCTTGGCGGCCTTGATGGTCGTGGCAATGCCCATCGCCTCGAGGCGGGCGAAGATGAAGGGCTTGAACAACTCCAGCGCCATCAGCTTGGGCAGACCGCACTGGTGCAGCTTGAGCGTCGGGCCCACCGTAATCACCGAACGGCCCGAGTAGTCGACGCGCTTGCCCAGCAAGTTCTGGCGGAAACGACCGCTCTTGCCCTTGATCATGTCGGCCAGCGACTTCAGGGCGCGCTTGTTGGCGCCCGTCATCGCCTTGCCGCGGCGGCCGTTGTCCAGCAGGCTGTCCACGGCTTCCTGCAGCATGCGCTTTTCGTTGCGCGCGATGATTTCCGGTGCCTTCAGCTCCAACAGACGGCGCAGACGCGAGTTGCGGTTGATGACGCGGCGGTAAAGGTCGTTCAGGTCGGACGTGGCGAAGCGGCCGCCATCCAGCGGCACCAGCGGACGCAGGTCCGGCGGCAGCACAGGCAGCACGTCCAGCACCATCCACTCGGGCTTGATGCCCGACTTCTTGAACGCTTCCAGGACCTTCAGGCGCTTGGCGTTCTTCTTGACCTTGACTTCGGAGCCGGTCAGGTCGCCGCGCAGGCGTTCAATCTCGATGTCGAGGTCGATGGCTTCCAGCAGCTCCTTGACGCCTTCGGCACCCATGCGGGCCACGAACTCGTCACCGTATTCCTTGCGCTTGGCGTCGTAGTCGTCCTCGCTCATGATGCTGCCCTTCTTCAGGGGCGTCATGCCGGGGTCGGTGACGACGTAGGCTTCGAAGTACAGCACGCGCTCGATGTCGCGCAGCGTCATGTCGAGCACCAGGCCCAGACGCGACGGCAGCGACTTCAGGAACCAGATGTGGGCGCAGGGCGCGGCCAGGTCGATGTGACCCATGCGCTCGCGGCGCACCTTGGTCTGCGTGACTTCCACGCCGCACTTTTCGCAGATCACGCCGCGGTGCTTGAGGCGCTTGTACTTGCCGCACAGGCACTCGTAGTCCTTGATCGGGCCAAAGATCTTGGCGCAGAACAGGCCGTCGCGCTCGGGCTTGAACGTGCGGTAGTTGATGGTCTCGGGCTTCTTCACCTCGCCGAAAGACCACGAACGGATCTTCTCGGGCGAAGCCAGACCGATGCGGATGGCGTCGAAGTGCTCATCCGGGGTGAATTGCTTGAACAGGTCGAGTAGCGATTTCATATGACTCTTTCCTTGCTTCAAAAATAGTAGCTGGCCACGCTGATTGGACTAGGGCCAGAAGGTGAAAACACCTTCAACTGCATATCCACCATGCGCAGGCAGCTTTCCTTTTTGATGGGGGTGCTTGGCCTCAGGAGCGTTCCAGTTCGATGTCCAGACCCAAGGAGCGAATCTCCTTGACCAGAACGTTGAAGGATTCCGGCATGCCGGCTTCGATCGAGTGCTCGCCCTTGACGATGCTCTCGTACACCTTGGTACGGCCTTGCACGTCGTCGGACTTCACCGTCAGCATTTCCTGCAGCGTGTAAGAAGCGCCATACGCTTCCAGCGCCCACACTTCCATCTCGCCGAAACGCTGGCCACCGAACTGTGCCTTGCCGCCCAGCGGCTGCTGCGTGACCAGCGAGTACGGGCCGGTGGAACGCGCGTGCATCTTGTCGTCGACCAGGTGGTGCAGCTTCAGGAAGTGCATGTAGCCGATGGTCGTCGGACGCTCGAAAGCGTCGCCGGTGCGGCCGTCGTACAGATAGGCCTGCGTGCGCGTGTCGGTCAGGCCCTTGGCCTTCACGATCTCGTCCGGGTAGGCCTGCTTCAGCATAGCGCGGATCTCGCCCTCGTCAGCACCGTCAAACACCGGCGTGGCGAACGGCAGACCGTTGGTCAGGTTGCCCGCCATCTCCAGCAGCTCGTCGTCGCTGAACTTGTCCAGCGCTTCCTTGCGGCCCGTGGTGTTGTAGAGCTCTTCCATGAACTTGCGCAGCTTGGCCACGCGCTGTTCGCCCTTGAGCATCTCTTCGATGCGCTGACCAATGCCCTTGCCGGCCCAGCCCAGGTGGACTTCCAGCACCTGGCCCACGTTCATGCGCGAAGGCACGCCCAGCGGGTTCAGCACGATGTCGGCAGGCGTGCCGTCGGCCATGTAAGGCATGTCTTCGACCGGAACGATCTTGGACACCACACCCTTGTTGCCGTGGCGGCCGGCCATTTTGTCGCCCGGTTGCAGGCGACGCTTGACGGCTAGGTAGACCTTGACCATCTTGAGCACGCCGGCGGGCAGCTCGTCGCCCTGCGTCAGCTTCTTGCGCTTTTCTTCAAACGCCAGATCGAAGCTGTGGCGCTGCTGCTCGATCGAAGCCTTGATGCTTTCGAGTTGCGACGCTACATCGTCTTCTGCCGGACGGATGTCGAACCAGTGGTACTTGTCGACCGAAGCCAGGTAGGCCTTGTCGATCTTCGTGCCTTTGGCGATGCGGTTCGGGCCGCCGTTGGCGGTCTTGCCGTTCAACAGCTTCTCGATCCGGTCGAACGCGTCGGCTTCCACGATGCGCAGCTGGTCGTTCAGGTCCAGGCGGTAGCGCTTGAGTTCATCGTCGATGATCTGCTGGGCGCGCTTGTCGCGCGGAATGCCTTCGCGGGTGAACACCTGCACGTCGATGACGGTGCCGGAGCTGCCCTGGTCCACGCGCAGCGAGGTGTCCTTCACGTCCGATGCCTTCTCGCCGAAGATCGCGCGCAGCAGCTTTTCTTCCGGCGTCAGCGTGGTCTCGCCCTTGGGCGTGACCTTGCCGACCAACGTGTCGCCCGGCTGCACTTCGGCGCCGACGTAGATGATGCCGGACTCGTCCAGGCGGTTCAGCTGCTGTTCAGACAGGTTCGGGATGTCGCGCGTGATTTCCTCTGGGCCCAGCTTGGTGTCGCGGGCCATCACCACCAGTTCCTCGATGTGGATCGAGGTGTAGCGGTCATCGGCCACGACCTTCTCCGAGATCAGGATCGAGTCCTCGAAGTTGTAGCCGTTCCAGGGCATGAAGGCGATCAGCATATTCTGACCGATGGCGATCTCACCCAAGTCGGTCGATGCGCCGTCGGCGATCACGTCGCCTTTGGCCAACACGTCACCGCGCTGCACGATGGGGCGCTGGTGGATGTTGGTGTTCTGGTTGGAACGCTGGTACTTGATGAGGTTGTAGATGTCCACACCGACTTCACCAGCCACAGCCTCGGAGTCGTTCACGCGGATCACGATGCGGGTCGCATCGACGTAGTCCACCACGCCGCCACGGCGCGCCGTGACCACGGTACCGGAGTCGACCGCGGCCACGCGCTCGATCCCGGTGCCGACCAGCGGCTTCTCGGGACGCAGCACCGGCACGGCCTGGCGCGACATGTTGGCGCCCATCAGTGCGCGGTTGGCGTCGTCGTGCTCCAGGAAGGGCACGAGCGAAGCGGCGACCGACACGATCTGCGCGGGCGACACGTCCATGTACTGGATGCGGTCGGCGCTGACCAGCACCGATTCACCCATTTCACGGGCCGACACCAGGTCGCCGGTCAGACGGCCTTCGGCGTCCAGCGCGGCGTTGGCCTGGGCGATGACGTACTTGCCTTCTTCGATGGCCGACAGGTAGTCGATTTCCATCGTGACTTTGCCGTCCACCACGCGGCGGTACGGCGTCTCGATGAAGCCGTACTCGTTCAAGCGGGCGTACAGGGCCAACGAGTTGATCAGGCCGATGTTCGGGCCTTCTGGCGTTTCGATCGGGCACACGCGACCGTAGTGCGTGACGTGCACGTCGCGCACCTCGAAGCCGGCGCGCTCGCGCGTCAGACCGCCCGGGCCCAGGGCCGAGACGCGGCGCTTGTGCGTGATCTCGGCCAGCGGGTTGGTCTGGTCCATGAACTGCGACAGCTGGGACGCGCCGAAGAACTCCTTCAGGGCCGCGGAAATCGGCTTGGAGTTGATCAGGTCGTGCGGCATCAGCGGCTCTTGCTCGGCCTGGCCCAGACGTTCCTTCACGGCCTTTTCGATACGCGCCAAGCCAGTGCGGTACTGGTTCTCGGCCAGTTCGCCCACGCAGCGCACGCGGCGGTTGCCCAAGTGGTCGATGTCGTCGACTTCACCACGGCCATTGCGCAGCTCAACCAGGATCTTGACCACCGCCAGGATGTCCTCGTTGGTCAGCACCATCGGACCGGTCGACTCGTCGCGGCCGACCTTGGCGTTGAACTTCATGCGGCCGACGCGCGACA
The DNA here is from genome assembly GCA_023442945.1 of Pseudomonadota bacterium. Classification (GTDB taxonomy): domain Bacteria; phylum Pseudomonadota; class Gammaproteobacteria; order Burkholderiales; family Burkholderiaceae_C; genus Ottowia. The sequence continues at coordinate 39,359 of JAEZWW010000066.1, forward strand.
GGTCGTACGTGTCCGGGTTGTAGAACAGGCGCTGGAACAAGGCTTGCACCGCGTCTTCGGTCGGTGGCTCGCCGGGACGCATCATGCGGTAGATGGCGACACGGGCGGCGAACTCGTCGGCCGTCTCATCGGCACGCAGGGTCTGCGAGATGTAGGCGCCTTGGTCCAGTTCGTTCGTGAAGATGCACTGGATGTCTTTCACGCCGGACTCGCGCAGCTTCTTCAGCAGCGCTTCGGTCAGTTCGTCGTTGGCCTTGGCGATGATCTCGCCCGTGTCCGGGTCGACGATGTTGCGGGCCACGACGCGGCCGATCAGGAAGTCTTCCGGCACGCTGACGTGCGTGGTGCCGGACTGCTCCAGCTCTCGGGTGTGGCGCGCGGTGATGCGCTTGTCCTTGGCGACGACGACCTTGCCCGACTTGTCGGTGATGTCGAAACGCGCGACTTCGCCCTTCAGGCGGTCGGCCACAAATTCCATTTGTGCGCCGCTGTCCATCAGGCGGAAGTTGTCGTTGACGAAGAAGTTCGCCAGGATCTGCTCGGGGTTCAGGCCAATGGCCTTGAGCAGGATCGTCACCGGCATCTTGCGGCGGCGGTCGACGCGGAAGAACAGGATGTCCTTCGGGTCGAATTCGAAGTCCAGCCAAGAGCCGCGGTAAGGAATGATGCGGGCCGAGAACAGCAGCTTGCCCGAGCTGTGCGTCTTGCCCTTGTCGTGCTCGAAGAACACGCCAGGCGAACGGTGAAGCTGGGACACGATCACGCGTTCGGTGCCGTTGATGATGAACGAGCCCTTGTCGGTCATCAGGGGCACTTCGCCCATGTAGACCTCTTGCTCTTTCACTTCCTTGACCACCTTCGACTGCGAAGTGGAGGATTCGCGGTCGTAAATGATCAGTTGTACGCGCGCGCGCACAGCCGACGAGAAGGTCAGGCCGCGGGTCTGGCATTCGCGCACGTCGAAGGCGGGCTTGGCCAGGTTGTATTCAACGAACTTCATCTCGACGAAGCCGTTGTGGGAGACGATGGGGAACGCGGACTCAAAAGCCGCTTGCAAGCCCTCGTGCGAGCGCTTCTTGGGGGCGGTGTCGGCTTGCAGGAACGCGGTGTAGGCGTCCTTTTGCATCTGCAGGAGGTACGGAACCTCGAGCACGGCTTCGCGCGTGCCGAAGTTCTTGCGGATTCGCTTGCGTTCGGTGAAGGTATAGGCCATGAAATCTCCGGGCGGTGAACTGGGTGTCCTGGACATCTGGCGACTAGGCATCAGGCGGGGCGCGCAGGCCTGATGATTGCTTGGTGGCTGGCCACTACCAGCCGATGGCGGACGACCGCGCGTTGCACGCGGTCCGAACCAAGTGGTCTTCTGCAGTCGGGATCAGAAGACACTTGAAAACCACTGCCGGGCAGGGGTTTTCAGGTGCGCTCTGAAAAGCGCAAAAGGCTGGTTCGTGAGAACCAGCCCGCAAACCGGGTGAACTGAGCCGGGGAAACGGTGATATGAGAGGGGAAAAGGCGCCACCAGCGTAACTGAGGGCGCTTTCTCCCGCTTCAAGCCCGTATGGCCGGTCAGTTCGGGCCGACTTACTTGAGCTCGACCTTGGCGCCGGCTTCTTCCAGCTTCTTCTTGGCGGCTTCGGCGTCGGCCTTGGCCATGCCTTCCTTGACGGGCTTCGGTGCGCCGTCCACCAGGTCCTTGGCTTCTTTCAAGCCCAGGCCGGTGATTTCGCGCACGGCCTTGATGACCGACACCTTGTTGGCGCCGGCTTCGGTCAGCACCACGTTGAATTCGGTCTTCTCTTCAGCAGCAGCTGCGCCACCGCCAGCGCCACCGCCAGCAGCGGGTGCAGCCATGGCTGCAGCGCTCACGCCAAATTTCTCTTCGATGGCTTTCACCAGGTCGTTGAGTTCCATGACCGTCATGCTGTCCAGCGAGGTCAGAAATGCGTCTTTATCGAATGCCATTTTGATTTCCTAAAACAGTTTGGTAACGAGCGGATGCGCGCCCTATCAGGCAGCAGCCGGCTCGCCTTCGCCCTTCTTGGCCGCCAGTGCACCCAGCACCACAGCGGTGCGGGAGATCGGCGACATGAGCAAGCCACACAGTTGGGCCAGCAGCACTTCCTTGCTGGGAATGCTGGCCAGCTCTTTCACGCCGTTTGCATCCAGGGCTTTGCCACCGTAAACGCCACCGCGAATCACCAGCTTGTCGTTGGTTTTCGCGAAATCGGCCACCACGCGAGCGGCGGCCACGGCGTCTTCGGAGAAGCCATAGATCAGCGGACCGGTCATCTGGTCGCCAGCCACTTCGAAACTGCTGCCAGCGACAGCACGGCGGGCCAGCGTGTTTTTCAACACACTCAGGGCCACGCCATTGCTGCGCGCTTCGTTGCGCAGTTTGGTCATGTCAGCGACCGTGATGCCGCGGTATTCCGCCATCACAAGCGTTTGAGCTTTACCCGCGAGGTCGGTCACGTCTTTGATGACCGCTTCTTTCTCACTGCGATTCAGACTCAAGGTCTACTCCTTCAAATTGCGTTCCTGGGCCGACTCCCGGAAATCGGGGTGGGCCGCAGAACGCGCCTACTTGCAGCGACCTACTGCTTCAGGAAAATCCTTTGCAGCGGGCTCGCCATCTGCGCTGACAGCTCCTGAATTAAGAGCAATTAAGTGCACAAGGCACGCCAGCGGTCTTGGATGGCCCGGGGCGAAAAACTGCCTCGCCCCGGCCCACCACACCGGAAGCCGCCCCGCGAAGGGCGGCCTCCGAATTCACTTTCAAGCGTTGATGCTTTGCGTATCGACGCGCACGCCGACACCCATGGTGCTGGACACCGCGACCTTGCGCAGGTACACGCCCTTGCTGGTGGCCGGCTTGGCTTTGTTCAGGGCCTCAACCAGCGCCGCCAGGTTGCCCTGCAGCTTGTCGGTGTCGAACGAACGGCGACCGATCGTGCCGTGCACGATACCGGCCTTGTCCACGCGGAACTGCACCTGACCGGCCTTGGCGTTCTTCACGGCCTGGGCCACGTCCGGCGTCACGGTGCCGACCTTCGGGTTCGGCATCAAACCGCGCGGGCCCAGGATCTGGCCCAGCGTACCCACGACACGCATGGCGTCGGGGGCGGCGATGACCACGTCGAACGGCATGTTGCCGGCCTTGACCTGCTCGGCCAGGTCGTCCATGCCCACCACGTCGGCGCCAGCGGCCTTGGCTTCGTCGGCCTTGGCGCCCTGGGCGAACACGGCGACGCGCTTGGTCTTGCCGGTGCCGTTGGGCAGCACGACGGCGCCACGCACCACCTGGTCGGATTTCTTGGCGTCGATGCCCAGCTGCACAGCCACGTCGATGGACTCATCGAACTTGGCCGTCGCGTGCTTTTTCACCAGCTCGATGGCGTCAGCCAGCGGGTACAGCTTGGTGGACTCGACAACGCCTTCCTGGGCCTTTTGTTTCTTGGTCAGCTTGGCCATCTCACACGCCCTCCACAGACACGCCCATCGAACGGGCGGAACCGGCGATCGTGCGCACAGCGGCGTCCAGATCGGCAGCGGTCATGTCTTTCATTTTGGTCTTGGCGATTTCTTCCAGCTGAGCGCGGGTGATCTTGCCGACCTTGTCGGTGTTCGGCTTGGCCGAGCCCTTGTCCAGCTTGATGGCCTTCTTGATCAGGACGGCCGCCGGCGGCGTCTTGATGATGAAGGTGAAGCTCTTGTCCGCGAACGCGGTGATCACCACCGGCAGCGGCAGGCCAGGTTCCATGCCTTGGGTCTGCGCGTTGAACGCCTTGCAGAACTCCATGATGTTCAGGCCACGCTGACCGAGCGCGGGACCGATGGGTGGCGAGGGGTTGGCCTTGCCAGCCGGCACTTGCAGCTTGATGAAGCCGACGATTTTCTTCGCCATGCTTTTTCTCCTTGCGGGTTCAAACGCTTAGGGCTCGCGCCTCAAAGCTCCCCGGGGTTGTGGGCTCTAAGTAAAAACCGCCGCTTGCGCAGAGCCAGAAAGCGCAAGCAGCTATCAAAACAATATCAAGCCTTTTCGACTTGAGCGAATTCCAGCTCAACCGGCGTGGCACGACCAAAGATCGTGACCGAGACGCGCATCTTGCTTTTCTCGTAGTTGACCTCTTCCACCGTACCGTTGAAGTCGGTGAACGGGCCTTCCTTGACGCGAACGTACTCGCCCACTTCAAATTCGACCTTGTGGCGCGGCTTCTCCGTGCCTTCCTGCATCTGGTTGACGATCTTCATGACATCGTCTTCCGAGATGGGGGCGGGTCGGTTCTTGGCGCCACCCACAAAGCCAGTCACCTTGTTGGTGTGCTTGACCAAGTGCCAGGACTCGTCGTCCATGACCATTTCGACCAGGACGTAGCCGGGGAAAAATTTGCGCTCGGTGGTGCGCTTCTGGCCGTTCTTGACCTCGACCACCTCTTCTGTCGGCACCATGATGCGACCGAATTTGTCCTGCATGCCGGCGCGGTTCACGCGCTCCAGGATGTTGCGTTCCACCGCCTTTTCCATGCCGGAATAGGCGTGCACCACGTACCACTTCAGGTCGGGGTTGCGCGATTCGCCCGCGGCGATTTCGTTGACTGCGGTGTCGCTCATTAGCCTCTCCAGCGCAGGATCAGGTCATAAAAGACCCATTCCAGCGTCTTGTCCGTCAACCACAGAAAGAGCGCCATGACCACCGCGAACGCAAACACGAACGCGGTGGTCTGCATGGTCTCCTTGCGCGTCGGCCAGACGACCTTCTGCACTTCGCGCCAGGAATCGCGACCGAAGGCCACCAGGCGCTTGCCGGATTCGGACGTGAAGAAGACCACCGCCGCCAGCACCAGACCAACGATCAAACCACCCCACTGGATGGCTGCGCCCTGGGCTGCCAGCATATAGAAGGCGACCAAGGCCCCGATGACCAGCAACACCACAGCCGCCAGACGCATTTTTTCCGCGCTGGAGGTAACGGTTTCGACTTGAGTGCTCGCCATACTGGGCTTTGTTCCGTGGGCAGAGGCTCAACCTCTGCTGCAAAAATTCAAAACGTCAAGACACGCAAGCCCGCCTCGGGATTCGGGCGGGCTGCGGCTTGGCGATGCCACCGATCAGGTGGCAGGGGCAGTAGGAATCGAACCTACAACCTTCGGTTTTGGAGACCGACGCTCTGCCAATTGAGCTATACCCCTAGACCTCGTTCTTAAGCGATGATCTTGGCCACCACGCCAGCGCCGACCGTGCGGCCGCCTTCGCGGATAGCAAAGCGCAGGCCTTCTTCCATGGCGATAGGCGCGATCAGCTTGACGGTGATCGACACGTTGTCGCCAGGCATCACCATTTCTTTGTCAGCGGGCAGCTCGATGGAGCCGGTCACGTCGGTGGTGCGGAAGTAGAACTGCGGACGGTAGTTGTTGAAGAAGGGGGTGTGGCGGCCGCCTTCGTCTTTGCTCAGCACATAGACCTCACCGACGAATTCGGTGTGGGGCTTGATGGAGCCGG
>JAEZWW010000064.1 GCA_023442945.1 Pseudomonadota bacterium
CGCCCCATCCGACCCAGCGCCGCTTCCGGCGGCACCAGCGCGCCGGCGCCTGCACCCGAGGACAGCGCACCGCCCGCACCGGACCTGAGCGGCCTGGGCGCGGGCGCTGCGGCCGCCTGGCTGGCCACGCGCGGCTGGGCGCCTTTCGACTTTCAGCGCGAGGTCTGGCAGGCCATGGGCGAGGGCCGCTCGGGCCTGCTGCACGCCAGCACCGGCGCGGGCAAGACGCTCGCCGTGTGGCTCGGTCTCTTGATGCGTTTTGGCGACCCGACCCAGGCAGATTCTGCGCGGCCAGCTATCCAAAGCGCAGCAAAAAAAGGGACGGCCAAGCGCGTGGAGAGCGCGCCGCTCACCGTCATCTGGCTGACGCCGATGCGCGCCCTGGCGGCCGACACGCTGCGTGCGCTGCGCCCGCCCATGGCGTCGCTGGCGCCGCAGTGGAGCGCCGCGCTGCGCACCGGCGACACCACCGCCAGCGAACGCGCGGCGCAGACGCGCCGGCAGCCCACGCTGCTGGTCACCACGCCCGAAAGCCTGTCGCTGCTGCTGGCGCGCGCCGATGCCCAGGCCACGCTGGGCCGCGTAGCGGCGGTGGTGGTGGACGAATGGCACGAGCTGCTGGGCAACAAGCGCGGCGTGCAGGTGCAGCTGGCGTTGGCCCGCTTGGCGTGCTGGAACCCGGCGCTGATGGTCTGGGGCATGTCGGCGACGCTGGGCAACCTGCCCGAAGCGCTGGACGCGCTGACGCGGCCGCTGGTCGCTCCCGATTTGATAGCTGTCCGCGCTGATGCCACTAGGGCCGGCGCACGAAAAGGCCAAACAACCGGCACCCCCAGCGCCATGCCGGCGCCGGCGCTGGTGCGCGGGTTGCTGCCCAAGGACCTGGTGATCGACACCCTGTTGCCGCCGCGCGCGGACCGCTTCGCCTGGGCCGGCCACATGGGCCTGCAGATGCTGCCGCAGGTGGCCGAGGTGATCGACGGCGCGGGCTCGACCCTGGTGTTCACCAACACGCGCTCGCAGGCCGAACGCTGGTACCAGGCGCTGATCACCGCGCGGCCCGATCTGGCGGGGGCGCTGGCGCTGCACCACGGCTCGCTCGACAAATCGGTGCGCGACTGGGTCGAGCTGGGCCTGAAGGAAGGGCGCCTGAAGGCGGTGGTCGCCACCAGCAGCCTGGACCTGGGCGTGGACTTCCTGCCCGTCGAGCGCGTGCTGCAGATCGGCAGCTGCAAAGGCGTGGCGCGCCTGCTGCAACGCGCCGGGCGCAGCGGGCACGCGCCGGGGCGGGTGTCGCGCATCACGCTGGTGCCCACGCACAGCCTGGAAATTGTCGAAGGCGCCGCCGCGCGCGAAGCGGTGGCGCACGGCCAGGTGGAGGCGCGCCACAGCCCGCGCGCGCCGCTGGACGTGCTGGTGCAGCACCTGGTCACGGTGGCGCTCGGCGGCGGCTTCGAGCCGGACGCGCTGCTGCGCGAGGTGCGCCGCACCGCCGCCTACGCCGGGCTGAGCGACGCGCAATGGCGCTGGTGCCTGGACTTTGTGCGCCAGGGCGGCGCGTCGCTGGCCGCCTACCCGGACTTTCGGCGCGTGGTGCCGGACGCCGACGGCGTGTGGCGCGTGCCCGACGCGCGGCTGGCGCGCCGCCACCGCAGCAACATCGGCACCATCGTCAGCGACGCCGCCGTCAGCGTGCAGTTCGTCGGCGGGGCGCGGCTGGGCTCGGTCGAAGAAAGCTTCATCGCGCGCCTGAAGCCGGGCGACGTCTTCATGTTCGCCGGGCGCCTGCTGGAGCTGGTGCGCGTGCACGAGATGACCGCCCAGGTGCGGCGCGCGCCCGCTGGCAGCCCGGCGCTGCCGCGCTGGAACGGCGGCCGCATGCCGCTGTCGAGCACGCTGGCCGACGCGCTGGTGCGCCAGTTCGCGGCCTTCGCGCGCGGCGAGCGCGGCAGCCCCGAGATCGAGCGGGTGGCGCCCTTGCTGGCGCTGCAGCAGCGCTGGTCGCGCCTGCCGGTGCCGGGCGAGCTGCTGGCCGAAACCCTGAAGTCGCGTGAAGGCTGGCACCTGTTTCTCTATCCGTTTGCCGGTCGCCAGGTCCACACCGGGCTGGCGGGCCTGCTGGCGTGGCGCGCGGCGCGTGTGCGGCCGGGCACGTTTTCGATGGCTTTCAACGACTACGGGCTGGAGCTGCTGTCGCCCACGGCCATCGACTGGGCCGACGCGCTGCCCGAGCTGCTGGCGCTGCCCACCGAAACCGCCGCCGACACCGCGCGCGGCCAGCGCCCGGCGCTGCTGGCCGAAGTGCTGGACAGCCTGAACGCGGGCGAACTGGCGCGCCGGCGCTTTCGCGAGATCGCGCGCATTTCGGGCCTGATCTTCCAGAGCCACCCGGGCGAGCAGCGCTCCAGCCGGCAGCTGCAGGCTTCGGCCAGCCTGTATTACGAGGTGTTCCAGAAGCACGATCCGGACAACCAGCTCTTGCTGCAGGCCCGCAACGAACTGCTGGAGCAGGAGCTGGACGTCGACCGCCTGGCCGACACGCTCTTGAAAATGCAGCAGCAGACGCTGATGGTGCAAGCGCTTGGCCGCCCTTCGCCGCTGGCTTTTCCGCTGATGGTGGAGCGTTTCCGCGAACGGCTGTCGAACGAGCCGCTGGCCACCCGCATTGCGCGCCTGGTGGCCGAGCTGGAGCGCGCCGCCGGCACGCCCGAAGGCGGCGACGACGCGGCCGCACCAGCCCCTGCCGCTGCCAAGGCCGACACGGACACGGAGGCCGACACCGAGGCCGTGCGCCAGGCGCTGCTGCTGTCCGGCACCGAAACGTCGACCGGCCGCGCCGCGCCGCGCGGGCGTGGCGGGCGACGCGGTGACGCTGCCCGGCGCCAACGCTGAACGGGCGGCCCCGCCCGCCGCCCACGCGACAATCCCCGCATGCCCGCTGCGCGCCCTGCCACCCCCGGATCGGTGTTGCTGCCCGTCGCCGGGACCGTGCTGCACCTGCGCCCCGAGAAGGCCGTCTGGTGGCCGGAGCGCGACACGCTCTTCATTGCCGACGCGCATCTGGGCAAGGCCGCGACCTTTCGCGCCCACGGCCTGCCGGTGCCGGAGGCGACCACGCAGGACACGCTGGACGCCCTGGGCGCGCTGGTCGACAGCACGTCAGCGCGCCGTCTGGTGCTGCTGGGTGACTGGCTGCACGCGCGCCACGGGCAGTTGCCGCACGTGGTGGCCGCCGTGCGCGCCTGGCGGGCGCGGCACGCGGCGCTGGCCATCACCCTGGTGCGCGGCAACCACGACCAGCACGCGGGCGACCCGCCGCCCGATCTGGGCATCGCCGTGGTCGACGAGCCCTTTGCGCTGGGGCCGCTGGCCGCCTGCCACACGCCGCAGACCGTGCCCGGCGCGCTTGCGCTGGCGGGCCACTGGCACCCGGCCGTGCAGCTGGCGGGGCGCGGGCGTGACCAGCTGCGGCTGCCGGCGTTCTGGCACGCGCCGGATTGCCTGGTGCTGCCGGCCTTCGGCGCCTTCACCGGCACGCACGTGCCCGAGCCCGCGCCCGGCGTGGCCGTGTACGCCGTGGGCGCCGGCCGCGTGTGGCCGCTGCGCGGCTGAACTTTGGCGGCGCGCCGGGCATCCATAAGGCGATGCAACGCTTCTCACTTCGCTGGGCCCTGCCGGCCATCTTGGGCGCCGCCGTCGTCGCCGGCTGCGCGGCGCTGGACGAAAAGCAGCGCGAATGGATCTTTCAGCCCACCGACCGCACCTGGGGCCAGTCGGCCACCGTGGCCGAAGGCCTGCAGGACGTGTGGATCGACTTCGATTCGCGCGCCACCGGCCAGCCCGTGCGCCTGCACGGCCTGTGGCACGCGGCCGACGCCAACGCTGCCGGCTGCACCGCGCCGGTGCTGCTGTACCTGCATGGCGCGCGCTGGGACGTGCGCGGCTCGGCCAGCCGCATCCGGCGCATGCAGGCGCTGGGCTTTTCGGTGCTGGCGATCGACTACCGCGGCTTTGGCAAAAGCTCACCCGGCCTGCCGTCCGAAGCCATGGCGCTGGAAGACGCGCGCGCCGCCTGGGACTGGCTGGCGCGCCAGCATCCGCAGGCGCCGCGCTTTATCTTCGGCCATTCGCTGGGCGGCGGCGTGGCGGTGCAACTGGCCGAGCAGGTGCGCGACCAGCGCGGGCTGATTCTGGAAGGCACCTTCACCTCCATCCCCGACGTGGCGCGCAGCATGAAGTGGGGCTGGCTGCCAGTCGGCCCGCTGATCACGCAGCGCTTCGATTCGCAAGCGCGCATCGCCCACGTCGGCTCACCCGTGCTGGTGGTGCACGGCAGCGACGACCGGCTGATCCCGCCCGCGCTGGGGCGCCAGCTGTTTGACGCCGCGGCCGAGCCCAAGCGCTTCGTGCTGGTCGAAGGCGGCTCGCACCACAACACCAACAGCGTCGGCCTGGACCAGTACCGTGCAGCCCTGCCCGCGCTGTTTGGCGAAAGCTGCTGGGGCGCGGCCGCACCGCTGACGGCCGCTGCAGGTGGTTGATGAGGATATTTTTGGCCACCAGCCCTACAACCATCAGCGCAGGCAGCTAGATTTTTTGTAGCAAATTTTGGATTCGATAGGGGACTGAAACCCTGAGGGCGCCTCGCCGCCAGCGCCTCTCACCCCACGGGGGGCAGCCAGGCCTTCTGCTACCCTCGCCGCGTCCCGTCCCCCCGCGCCCGCCATGGCCAAGCCCGCTCCTGACCCCGCCCTGCCCGCCGGCCTGCCGCCGGCGCTGGGCATTGCCGGGCCCACCGCCAGCGGCAAGAGCGCGCTGGCCCTGGCGCTGGCCGAGCAGTTGCCGGTGGAGATCATCAGCGTCGATTCCGCCCTGGTCTACCGCGGCATGGACATCGGCACCGCCAAACCCACACCGGCCGAGCTGGCCGCCGCGCCGCACCACCTGATCGACATCCGCGAGCCGACCGAGGCCTACAGCGCCGCCGACTTCGTGCGCGACGCGGAGCGGCTGATGGCCGAGATCCGCGCACGCGGCCGCCTGCCGCTGCTGGTCGGCGGCACCATGCTGTACTTCAAGGCGCTGGCCGACGGCCTGGACGACCTGCCGCCCGCCGACCCCGCCGTGCGCGCCGCCATCGAAGCGCGCGCGGACGAACAGGGCTGGCCCGCGCTGCACGCCGAGCTGGCGGCCGTCGACCCCGCCACCGCCGCGCGCCTAGCCCCCGCCGACAGCCAGCGCATCCAGCGCGCGCTGGAGGTGTGGCACATCACCGGACGGCCGCTGTCGGCCCTGCATACTACAAAAACAGGAGCTGACCGCGCAGGTGGTTCTAGGGCCATGCCCTTGTTTTCCTTGGAACCGGTCGACCGCGCCTGGCTGCACGCGCGCATCGGCCAGCGCTTTGACGCCATGCTGGACGCCGGTTTTCTGGCCGAGGTGCGGCGCCTGCGCGCCCGCGGCGACCTGCAGCCCGATTTGCCCAGCATGCGCTGCGTCGGCTACCGCCAGGCCTGGGAAGCGCTGGACGAAGCCGCGCCGTCCGGTGCCCTTACCCCCGCCCAGCTGGCGCAGCTGCGCGAACGCGGCATCGCCGCCACGCGCCAGTTGGCCAAGCGCCAGATCACCTGGCTGCGCAGCATGCCGCACCGGCACGTGCTCACGGTTGGTGACAATTCGCGTCTCTCCGATCTGGCACAGCAATTGCTGCAGGCAGTATCGCCGGCCCGTTTGTGACATTTGACGCGCCGGCGGGTCAGCGCCGGCGCCACGCAGGTTCGGCGCGCGCCGACCGTCGTCCCTAGGCCCCTGGCAGGGGCCCAGAACAACAACACGATCGAACATGGAGAGGACCATGCACACAGACGACGCCGATCAGACGACCCCTTGCGCGCCTGACGCGCCCGCGCCCGCAACGGGCGCCACGGCCACCAACACCGCGGCCACCGCCCCCAGCCGCCCAGCCCCCGCACCCCGCAGCCGCCTGACCGAAGTCGCCGGCCTGTCCGCCCTGATGTCGGCCGTGCTGGCCGCCTGCGGCGGCGGGGACGATGGCGGCGGTGGTGGCACAGGCATGGGTGGTGGCACAGGCATGGGTGGCGGCACAGGCGGTGGCAGCAACCCCGGCATCGGCCCCGACAGCGGCTTCACGCCTGGCACGCCAACGCCCACCCCACCGGCACCCGGCCCGGGCGGCGGAACATCGCCCAGCCCCGGCACGCCTGCCCCACCCGCGCCCGGCCCCGGCGGCGGGGGCACCTCGCCCAGCCCCAACCCCGGCACACCCGCGCCGCCCACCCAGCCCACCAACATCACGGCGGCCGAGGCCTCGCGCTTCCTGCTGCAGGCCTCGCTGTCTTCGTCCGAAGCCGACATTGCGGCCGTGCAAGCCCAGGGCTACGCTACCTGGCTGGACATGCAGATGGCCCTGCCGGTCGGCACCACGGGCTGGGACTGGCTCATGTCGCAGGGTTACAACCGCCTGGACGTGCGCTTCAACTCCCAGTACGCGGACTTCATGATCTGGAACCAGCTGATCACGGGCCGCGACAGCCTGCGCAAGCGCGTGGCGCTGGCCTGGTCGGAGATCCTGGTGGTGTCCACCAACAGCATCGAAGGCGACACGCCCTCGTTCGCCATGGCCGCCTACTGGGACCTGCTGAACCGCAACGCCTTCGGCAATTACCGCCAGCTGCTGCAAGAAATCACGCTCAACCCCGCCATGGGGGCGTACCTCAACACCAAGGGCAACCAGAAGGCCAATCCGGCCACCGGCCGCGTGCCGGACGAGAACTACGCGCGCGAGATCATGCAGCTGTTCTCGATCGGCCTGTACCAGCTCAACCCTGACGGCACGCTGCGCGGCGGCACGTCTACCGAAACCTACGGCCCATCGGACGTCAGCAACCTGGCGCGCATCTTTACCGGCTACAACCTGGATCGGACCGGTCACCAGGACGCAGTCAATCCGGTGGCCTACCGAAATCCGATGGTGGTCACCGCCAGCCGCCATTCGAACGAGGAAGCCAACTTCCTGGGCGCCAGCGTGCCGGGCGGCGCGGATGCGGCTGCGCGCCTGACGCGCGCGCTCGACGTCATTGCAAACCACCCCAACGTCGGCCCCTTCATCGCGCGCCAGCTGATCCAGCGCCTGGTCACCAGCAACCCCAGCGCGGCTTACGTCGGCCGCGTTGCCGCCGCGTTCAACAACAACGGTTCCAACGTGCGCGGCGACCTGCGGGCGGTCACCAAGGCCGTGCTGATGGACAGCGAGGCGCGCCGCGACCCCAGCCTGGCGCCGCCCACCTGGGGCAAGCTGCGCGAACCCATGCTGCGCTTTGTGCAATGGGCGCGCACCTTCGGCGTGACCTCGTCGGACAACCGGTGGATCCTGTACAGCCAGGACGGCGTGCTGGGCCAGAGCCCGCTGCGCAGCCCCTCGGTCTTCAACTTCTTCCGCCCCGGCTACGTGCCAGAAGGCACGGCCCTCACGGCGCCGGCGCCGGAGTTCCAGATCACCAACGAGAACACCGTCGCCACCTACGTCAACTTCATGCGCGACCGCATCGCCTACGGCTACACCAGCGACAACTCCAAGCTGGCGGCCAACTACGCACGCGAGCTGGCGCTGGTCGGCGACCCCGCGGCGCTGGTGGCGCGGCTGAACCTGCTGTTGACCGGCAACCAGCTGATGCCGACCACGGTGTCGACCATCCGGGACGCGGTGGCCACCATCGGCGCCGATTCCGACGCCGGCAAGAACAACCGCGTCTGGGCCGCCATCCTCCTGGTGATGTGCTGCCCCGACTACCTGGTTCAAAAATAAAAAGGGAGCGGACCAATGAGCCACCAACACAGCAAAATCGCGCGCCGCGCCTTCCTGCAGCGCATGGGCCAACTCGGCATCGCCGGCACGGCCGCGCCCTGGGCCATCAACCTGGCCGCCATCAGCGACGCCGCCGCCTTCACCAACGACGGCTACAAGGCGCTGGTTTGCATCTTCCTCTACGGGGGCAACGACCACGGCAACACCGTGGTCCCGATCGATCCTGAGTCCTACAACGCCTACGCCACCGCCCGCGGCACGGCGCTGATCTCGGCCGGCGGCATCGTCATCCCCCGCGGCGAGCTGGCGGCCACGGCGCTCTCGACAGCCGGCCTGCCGTCGGGCAGGGAGTACGCACTGGCGCCGACGCTGTCGCGCCTGAAGCCGCTTTTTGAATCGAACAAGCTGGCGGTGCAGTTGAACGTCGGCCCGCTGATCGTGCCGACGACGGTGCAGCAATTCAAGGACCGCAGCGTGCCGCTGCCGCCCAAGCTCTTTTCCCACAACGATCAGCAGTCGGTCTGGCAAAGCTCGGCTGCCGAAGGCGCGGTCAGGGGCTGGGGCGGGGCGTTGGGCGACCTGGCCTTGCGTGGCAACGGCGGCAATTCGCTGTTCACCTGCATGTCGGTGACGGGCAACGCCGTGTTCCTGTCGGGCAACAGTGCGCTGTCCTACAAGATCGGCACCGGCGGCGCGGTGGCCATTGCGCCGGTGGTTGGCACGGCCTATGGGTCGGCGGCGTGCCAGGCGGCGCTGTCCAAGCTGATCACCGAACCGCGCACCCACGCGCTGGAAAACGAACTCAACCGCATCACCGCGCGCTCGATCTCCTCGCAAGCCAGCCTGGCAGGCGCGCTCGGCGGCAGCAGCGCGAAGTTCGACAGTTTCCTGCCCGACCAGACCGACGGCGCCAACAACCCCCTCAACCGCCAGCTCAAGATGGTGGCCCGCCTGATCGACGCGCAGCAAGGCCTGGGCCTGTCGCGCCAGGTGTTCATGGTGTCGCTGGGCGGGTTTGACCACCACGACAACCTGGGCACCGGCCACCCACGTCTGCTGACCCAGCTCGGCCACGCCATGGCAGGCTTCCAGGGCGCGATGGATTCGATCGGCAAGTCCGACGCGGTCACCGCCTTCACCGCCTCCGAGTTCGGCCGCACCATCGTCTCCAACGGCGATGGGTCCGACCACGGCTGGGGCGCGCACCATTTCGTCATGGGCGGCGCCGTCAACGGCAAACGCTTCTACGGCACCGCGCCCACGCCGGCCAACGGCGGCCCGGAAGACGTCGGCCAGGGCCGCTACCTGCCGACGACCGCGGTCGACCAGTTCACCGCCACGCTGGCGACCTGGTTTGGCGCGCAAGCCGGTACCGAGCTGCGCAGCGTGGCCCCCTTCATCGAGTACTTCAACACCAGAGACCTGGGCTTCATGCGCAGGACCTGAGAAGCCATCACCCACATCCAACCGCCCTTCGGGGCGGTTTTTTTTGCCCGGATCTTGGCCAAAGGCGCGGCGGCCGCCGTTGGCCGGCCCCACGGTTACCCCTGAGAGGACCGATCCGTGGGAAAATCCTATCTTTAGCCGCCATCGCGCGGCACCGGCTTGGGCTGCCACCCTTTGCGCGCCGCCGGTCCACCGCTCTTCACACAATCCATGTCGTCCTCCCTGCACCCCATGCTCAACGTGGCCATTCGCGCCGCGCGCGCCGCTGGCGCCATCATCAACCGCGCCGCGCTCGACGTTGAAGCGGTCCGCATCTCGCAAAAGAACATCAACGACTTCGTGACCGAGGTCGACCACGCGAGCGAAGCGGCCATCATCGAAACGCTGCTGACCGCCTACCCCAACCACGGCATCCTGGCCGAAGAATCCGGCAGCACGCACGGCAACCCGCAGTCGGACCATGTGTGGATCATCGATCCGCTGGACGGCACCACCAACTTCATCCACGGCTTTCCGGTTTATTGCGTGAGCATCGCGCTCAGCGTCAAAGGCCGCATTGAGCAAGCCGTGGTCTACGACCCGACCCGCAACGACCTGTTCACCGCCACGCGCGGGCGCGGCGCCTACGTCAACGACCGGCGCATCCGCGTCAGCAAGCGCACGCGCCTGGCCGAAAGCCTGATCTCCACCGGCTTCCCCTTCCGCAAGGGCGACGACTTCCCGACCTACCTGAAGATGATGGGCGACGTGATGCAGCGCACCACCGGCCTGCGCCGCCCCGGCGCCGCCGCGCTGGACCTGGCCTACGTGGCCGCGGGCTTCACCGACGGCTTCTTTGAAACCGGCCTCAAGCCCTGGGACGTGGCCGCCGGCTCGCTGCTGGTGACCGAGGCCGGCGGCCTGATCGGCAATTTCAGCGGCGAAGCCGGCCACATCGAGCAAACCGAATGCCTGGCCGGCAATCCGCGCGTGTACGCGCAGCTGGTCACGCTGCTCAGCAAATACTCGGTCTACGGCACCACGGCACCCGCCGCCGCGACGGACGAGCGCAAGCCGCGCGTGTCGCTGAAAAAGCCGAACGGCAAAGCCGCGCCTAACGACGCCCAAGCCGACAGCGCGGACCAGGCCTTTGAAGCCTGGTCGGGCGACGCGCCCGCTGCCGACGGCGCCAACCAGCCGTGACGGCCGCCACGGGGCACGGCGACGGCGCCGTGCCGGCCGACCAGGCG
The DNA here is from genome assembly GCA_023442945.1 of Pseudomonadota bacterium. Classification (GTDB taxonomy): domain Bacteria; phylum Pseudomonadota; class Gammaproteobacteria; order Burkholderiales; family Burkholderiaceae_C; genus Ottowia. Next base: position 10,501 of record JAEZWW010000064.1, read on the forward strand.
GGCGCGGACGCGGCCGCCACTGAATCTGCAGCCCTGGGCCCAACGCCCGCAGAAACGGCACCTGCCGACGGCGCAGCGCCCGCCGCCGCCCCACCCGGCTACGCCCCCAACGTCGCCTTCCCGCGCGGCGTGCGCAGCTTCGTCGTGCGGGCCGGCCGCACCACCCTCGGCCAGGCCCGCGCACTGGCCGAGCTGGGGCCCAAGTACATCCTGCCGTACGACCCGGCCACTACCGATTTGGTAGCTGCCTGCGCAAGTGGTTCTAGGGCCAGCGGTCAAAACTATGCAAAAGCGGTGCTGGAGATCGGCTTTGGCATGGGCCAGGCCACGGCGCACATCGCGGCGCTGATGCCGGACACGCTGTTCCTCGGCTGCGAGGTGCACGAGCCCGGCGTGGGCGCGCTGCTCAAGCTGATCGGCGAACAGGACCTGCGCAACGTGCGCATCCTGCAGCACGACGCGGTGGAGGTGCTGCAAAACATGGTCGCGCCCGCCAGCCTGCACGGCGTGCACGTGTTCTTCCCCGACCCGTGGCACAAGGCGCGCCACCACAAGCGCCGCCTGATCCAGCCCAAGCTGGTGCGCCTGCTGGCCGAACGCCTGGCGCCCGGCGGTTACCTGCACTGCGCGACCGACTGGCAGCCCTACGCCGAGCAGATGCTGGAAGTCCTGTCGGCTGAGCCGCTGCTGGCCAACACCGCCGCGGGCTACGCGCCCCAACCCGCCTACCGGCCGGAGACCAAGTTCGAGCGGCGCGGCCTGAAGCTGGGCCACGGCGTGTGGGACCTGGTGTTTCGCCGCACGGCCGTGGCCGCAGACAGCGTGCCCGCACCAGGCGCTGACGCACCCAACGCCGCTATCTAAAAAGAAGCTGCTTGCGCAGGTGGCTGTAGGGCCAGCGGTCGATTTTTCTTAAAAGATGCCATGAGCCGCCCCCGCCGCCCCGACGCGCTGCCACTGCGCGACGGCGTCAGCGCCAGCTGCGCCGTGGTGCACGGCGGGCCGTGGGCCAGCGTGCTGGATTTTTTGTGCGAGCGCCTGCCGGTGTTGACGCGCGCCCAGTGGGCCGCGCGCCTGGTGAGCGGTGACGTGCTGAACGCCGACGGCTCGCCGGTCGACGCGCAGCAGGCGCCCACCGAAGGCCAGCGCGTCTTCTACTACCGCCAGCTGGACGCCGAGCCCGACGCGCCCGAAGACGCCCAAGTGCTGTTCCAGGACGAATGGCTGGTCGTCGCCGACAAGCCGCACTTCATGCCCGTCACACCCAGCGGCGCCTTCATCCAGCGCAGCCTGCTGGTGCGGCTGAAGCGCGCGCTGGCCCTGCCCGATTTGTCCCCCGTGCACCGCATCGACCGCGAAACAGCGGGCCTGGTGGTGTTCGCCGTGCGGCCCGACACGCGCGACGCCTACCAGGCGCTGTTCCGCGACCGGCGCGTGGACAAGCTGTACGAGGCCGTCGCGCCCGACCTGCCGCAGCTGACAGCGCCACTCACGCACACCAGCCGGCTGGAACGCGACCCGGACCGCTTCTTCCTCTCGCGCGAAGTGCCGGGCGCGCCCAACAGCTGCTCGCACATCGAGCGCGTGGCGCCGCTGACCGGCGGCAACGCGCTGTATCACCTGCGCCCCGTCACCGGCCAGCGCCACCAACTGCGCCTGCACCTGCTGGCGCTGGGCGCGCCGATCGTGGGCGACGCGTTCTACCCCACCGTGTTGCGCGGCCCGGGCGAGCCGGACGACCTGGCCCAGCCGCTGCAACTGCTGGCGCGCGAACTGGCGTTCGACGACCCGATCACCGGGCAGCGGCGTGTGTTCCATTCGGCGCGCAGGCTGCAAGCGGCGAACGCACCCGTGCGGGCCTGACGGCGCAACCTCACACGGCGCGGACCCGCGCAAGAAAAAGGCCGCCACACGGCGGCCGTTCAAACAAAAGGGGAAGTGGGCGTCGCGCAGGGCAGCGGGCTACCGGCACGCCCGGCGCTTCAACTGGCGGGCAATTGGCCCAGCTCGGTCAGCGCCGACGGGCGGCGCGGGGTGTACGCCTGTTCGGTGCGCGATTCGCGCCGCTCGTTCAGACGGCGGCGGATGTCGCGGCGCAGGTCGGCCAATTCTTCTGCCGGTTCGCGCCCGGCGTTGGCGGCCATCAGCGTGGCGGCGACGTGGCCGGAGCCGACGTCGGCGGGCGTGGACTGGGCCTGCGTCAGATCGTCCACGTCGCGCACCAGCACATGCAGCAGCGGCGCGCCACGCAGCTCGCCCATTTCCGTCAGCTTGCGGCGGAAGTACGACTGCAGGCCCGCGCGCACGTGCGGCGGCACGCGCTGGGGCGACTCGATCAGCACCAGGTAGCCCGCATGGCCCAGGGCGTTGCGGGTGGCCAGGCATTCCAGCCGGCCGGCCAGGCCAACGTGGCGCATCAGCATGGCGCAGGCGCTGCGCATGCGGCGCACGTCGGTTTCGGGCGTTTGCCAGCGCTTGAGTAAACGTTCGATAAACTGCATTCGGGCCTTCGCGGCGTCAAAAATGGATACCCGTCTCGGCCCATCGCACCGGTCGCCGCGCAGTGCGCCAACGACCCTGACAACAAGCAGACAGACCCTGCGAAAAATGTTAGCACCTCTTTCTTATTTGTGAATATGTTGCCGACATCCTCATTGGCATTACCTGTCGATTTGGTCATGGCCGAGCGCAATTGGTTGTCCTCCAACAACCTGATCTGCCTGGGCGACGGCCCCGCCGTCATCGACACCGGCCACGTCAAACACGCCGGGGAAACCGTGGCCCTGGTACGCCAGCAACTGGGTGCGCAGCCGCTGGCCACCATCGCCCACACCCATTTGCACAGCGACCACTGCGGCGGCACCGGCCAGCTGCAGGCGGCCTACCCGCAGGCGCAGACCTGGGTGCCCGAGCCTTCCCTGCCCCACGTGCAGGCCTGGGACGAAGACCAGCTCACTTTTGGCGACACCGTGCAGCGCTGCGACCGCTTCTTCGCCCAGCACGCGCTGGTGCCCGGCCAAAGCGTGCGTCTGGGCGCCTACGACTGGCAGGTGCACGCCGCACCCGGCCACGACGCACTGGCCGTGCTGCTGTACGAGCCCACGCACGGCGTGCTGGTGTCGGGCGACGCGATGTGGGAGCACGGCGTGGGCGTGATCTTTCCGTACATCGACGGCAGCGGCGGGTTTGAAGCCTTTCTGGACACGCTGGACGTCATCGAGCGCCTGGCGCCCCAGGTCGTCGTGCCGGGCCACGGCGCCATGTTCGGCCACCAGAACGGCACGCTGGACGCCGCCCTGGCGCGCGCGCGCAGCCGCATCGACCATTTCATCGCCCACCCGCGCCAGCACGCGGCGTACGCGGCCAAGGTGCTGGTCAAGTACCAGCTGCTGGACGTTGAGCAGATGCCGCTGGCGGACTTCCACGCCTGGCTGGACAGTGCGCCCACGCTGCACCTGCTGCACCAGCAGCACCGCCCGGAGCTGAGCTGGGCCGACTGGGTCGACGCGCTGCTGGCGCCGCTGTTCGACAAGGGCGTGCTGCGCCGCACCGACACCCACGTGCTGGACGGCGTGTAGCGCGGCGGGGCGTGGGCGATGCCGGCCAGGCGGATTTCAAGCCAAATCGGCCGGCAGCCCTACAACCACCTGCGCAAGCAGCTACTATTTCAGGAGTAATCTTGATGCAGAACGCGCAGCCTGCGCAGTGCCTCAGGCCTTCACTTCCTGCGCGCTGATCTTGTACTTGAAGGTCGCCGGGTCGTACTGATCGAACCAGCCGTCGCCGTTCTCGGCCATCGGGTACATCACAAAACCCAGCGCCTCGCCGCGGCTGCCCGGCAGCTTGACGTCGTGCGCGGTGTTGTAGGCCATCCAGTTGCCTTCCCACGCGCCGTACAGGCCGCGGAACACGGGGGCGATCAGCGGGTCGTCGCTGCGCTTGATCCACTCGGGGCGTTCCTGGCGCATCACCTTGGCCACGTCGGCCGGGTCCATCGCCGTCCAGCCCTTGGCTTGCAGGTACACCTCGGCGCGGCAGTGCTGCGCGCCCGTCAGGTTGGCCGAGCCACTGCCCAGCTGCTGGTAGCCGAAGGCCGACGGCGCCAGGCGAATGCCGTACACGTCGCGCGCCGGCACGCCCACGGCCCGGCACAGGCCGACGAACAGCGCATTCAGATCGGCGCATTTGCCGCCCAGGTTGCCGGTCTCCAGCATGGTCTGGATGTCGCCTTCGCCGCAGCCTTTCACCGTCGGCTCGCGCCAGGCGTTGGCCACCACCCAGTCGTACAGGGCGCGCACCTTGGCTTCGTCGCCACGGGCGCCGCGCGTGGCTTTCAGCGCCGTGTCGCGCACGATGCCGCCGGTGGGGATCAGCCGCGTGGGCTGCAGCGCGGCGCGCAGCGTGGTGGCGTCTTCCCGCGCACGGTGAGCGACCGGCGCGCGGCTTTGCGTGCGCACGCGGCTGGTCACTTCAACGAAGGGCTGCGCCGTGCCGGCCGGGAAGTCGACCGCAACCAGACGCACGCCCTGCTGGCCGTCGGCCACGATGTCGGCTTGGCCGTTGCTGGCAAAGCTGTCGCCCAGCGGCGTCTGCCAGTCGGTCTGCACGGACGGCAGCGGCACCCAGGCGCGCGTGGCGCTGGTGGTGGCGGGCAGGTCCACGCGCGTGAGCACGTCGAACGTGCGCCAATCGCCGGACTGGGGCGCGAAGCGGTGGGATGCAGGGGCAGCAGGCGCGGGTTGCGCCCAGGCGGCGGGCAGGGTCGCGGCAAGGCCAACGCCCGCCGCGCGCCCGATGAAGGCACGGCGTACCAGGTTCATACAGAGAACTCCGAATGGGTGGAAACACCTGTCGGCGCACACGAGGCGGCCGGGTCAACCCGGCGTCGCCAATGCCCCGAAGGCAGGTGACCGGCGCCGAAGGGGCGCGCGGAGCGGCGATTATCCGCGCTGGGCGGGTGCGTTGCCGATCAACGCACCGCCATCAGCCGCGCAGCGCGGCGATCCAGTCTTGCGCCGGCGCGCCGGTCCAGTCCACCGCGCCGCTGACCACGCGCTGCGGCCGCCCGCGCCCATCGACCAGCACGGTGGTGGGAAAAACCTTCATGTCCCAGGCGCGGGTGATCTCACCGCGCGGGTCGGGCAGGATCGGGAAAGTCAGCCCCGCCGACTGCGCATAGCGCTGCACGCGCGGAAACGGCTCGCGCACGTTGACGGCCAGCACGGCCAGGCGCTCGCCTTCCAGCTCGGCCAGCGTCTGCAGCGTGGGCATTTCCGCTTTGCAGGGCGCACACCAGGTCGCCCAGAAGTTGATCAACACCGCCCGCCCGTGCAGCGCGGCCAGGTCCCAGGTCTTGCCTTGCAGATCGGGGCCGACCAGCGCCGGCACGGCGCGACCGGCAGGCCACGGCTTGGCCACGTGCTGCGCGCGGGCAGGCGCCGCGACCGCGCTGGCCGCGAAGGCCAAGCACAGCTGGCGCCGGGACAGCACGCCGGGCTTCATCGCATCAGGCGCGCTCGGCGACCCAGGCTTGCACGCTGGCCAGCGCTGCCGGCAGCCCAGACGCGTCCGTGCCCCCCGCCATCGCCATATCCGGTTTACCCCCGCCCTTGCCACCCCCCTGCTGGGCGACGAAGTTGACCAGCTCGCCCGCCTTCACCTTGCCGATGCTGTCCTTGGTCACCCCGGCGGCGATCTGCACCTTGTCGCCGTCCACGGCGGCCAGCACGATGGCGGCGGTGCCGAGCTTGTCTTTCAGCTTGTCCATGGTTTCGCGCAGCGCCTTGGCGTCGGCGCCGGGCAGTGCGGCGGCCAGCACCTTGATGCCTTTGACGTCGACGGCCTGGCCCAGCAGCTCGTCGCCCTGGCTGGACGCCAGCTTGCCTTTGAGCTGCGCAATCTCTTTTTCCAACGACTTCACCTGGTCCAGCGTCTGCGACAAGCGCGATTGCACTTCCACCGCCGGCGCGCGCAGCGTGGCGGCCACGCTGTGCACCGTGGCTTCCAGGCCCTGCACGTACTGCAGTGCGTTGGCGCCGGTGATCGCTTCCACGCGGCGCACGCCGGCGGCCACGCCGCCTTCGCTGACGATTTTGAACAGGCCGATGTCGCCCGTGCGCTGCACGTGCGTGCCGCCGCAGAGTTCGCGGCTGCTGCCAATGTCCAGCACGCGCACGGTCTCGCCGTACTTCTCGCCAAACAGCATCATGGCGCCGGTCTGCTGTGCGCTTTCAATGTCCATCACGCGCGCCTGCGTGGGCGCGTTGGCCAGGATCTCGTCGTTGACGCGGCGTTCGATCTCGACGATCTGCGCACCGGTCACCGGCGCGTTGTGCGCAAAGTCGAAACGCGTCTTTTCCGCATCGACCAGGCTGCCCTTTTGCTGCACGTGCGTGCCCAGCACCTCGCGCAGCGCCTTGTGCATCAGGTGGGTAACGGAGTGGTTGCGCATGATCCGCTGGCGCGAGATCACGTCCACCGCCGCGTTGACATGGTCGCCCACCGAGAGCGTGCCGCGCGCGAGGACACCGTGGTGCCCGGAGACGTCGGCCTGGATGCGCAGCGTGTCGTCCACCTCGAAGCGAGCGGAGCCGGCCGAGGCAGCGCCGCGGCGCTCGATCGTGCCGCGGTCACCGACCTGGCCCCCGGACTCCGCGTAGAAC
>JAEZWW010000112.1 GCA_023442945.1 Pseudomonadota bacterium
ACGCCGTCCGGCGCCGACGGTATGGCGGCGGGCGCCACAGCCGGCGCCGCTTCCGGTGGGGGCAGGGGACGGCGGCTCATGGCGGCATCAGGGCCAGCAGGTCGGCCAGGGTGTCGGCCTCGGCCACGGGCTTGTCTTCGCGCCAGCGCAGCATGCGCGGGAAGCGCACGGCGATGCCGCTTTTGTGGCGCGCGCTGCGGGCGATGCCTTCAAAGCCCAGCTCGAACACCAGCGTCGGCGTCAGGCTGCGCACCGGGCCGAAGCTCTCACGCGTGGTCTTGCGCACGATCGCGTCGACGCGCGCTATTTCGGCGTCGGTCAGCCCCGAGTACGCTTTGGCAAAGGGCACCAGCGTGCGCTGCGGGTCGTCCGCCGGGCCGCTCCAGACGGCGAAGGTGTAGTCGGTGTACAGGCTGGCGCGCCGGCCGTGGCCGCGCTGGGCGTAGATCAGCACCGCGTCCACGCTCATGGGGTCGATCTTCCACTTCCACCAGCCGCTGAACTGCGGCGCTCCGGCGCTCGCAGGCGCGTCGCCGGACGCCGCCACGGGCGCCTTGGTGCGGCCAACGCCGTAGGGCGCATCCAGCCGTTTGAGCATGAAGCCTTCGGTGCCCAGCCGCCGCGCCGCGTCGCGCTGGCGGGCCAGATCGGCCCAGCTGTCGCCGACGACGCGCGGGCTCAGGTGCAGGGCGGGGTGCGCCTGCGACGCGACCAGGCGCTCCAGCCGCGCGCGCCGCTCGCGCTGCGGCAGGGCGCGCTGGTCCTGGCCGTCCCATTCCAGCAGGTCGTAGGCCAGTAAAGCGACGGGCTGTTCGCGCAACAGCTTGGGCGTGACGGTCTTGCGGCCGATGCGGCGTTGCAGTTCGGCAAAGGGCCGCACCGCGCCGGCCAGCACGGCCACGGTGTCGTCGGGCGCGGCGACATCGGTGGGGGCGTCGGTGGCGCCCGGTGGCGTGGCGGAAGACGGCGACGGCGCGGCGCTGGGTGTGATGCTCTTTTGTGCGGCCGCCCTAGGGGGATCTGCGCTGGCCGCTATCGATTCAGGATCGACCCAGACCACGATTTCGCCGTCCACGACCGTGCCTTCGGGCCACGCTGCGGCCATGCTAGCCAGTTCGGGGTAGCGGTCGGTCACCAGCTCTTCGCCGCGCGACCAGACCCACACCTGGCCGTCGCGCCGCACGATCTGCGCGCGGATGCCGTCCCATTTCCATTCGACCAGCCAGGCCTGCGGTGGCCCCAGCAGCGCGTCAAACCCGCCGGGGTCGGCGCTCAAGGGGTGCGCCAGAAAGAACGGGTAGGGCTGGCCGCCGCGTTCACCCAGCAGCGACGGTGCGTCCTGCGGTGCGACCAGCGCGGCGTAGTCGGCGGCGGTCGGTTGTGCGCCGACGTGGGTATAGCCCATCAGGCGCTGTGCGACCTGTTTGGCGTCGATGCCGGCCACCGCGGCCAGCGCTTGCGTGACCTGCAGCCGCGACACGCCCACCCGCAAGGTGCCGGTGATGAGCTTGAAGTACGGCAGCCGCTCATGCGGCGTCAGGCGCTGCCACTGCGCCAGCAGGCGCGCGCGCTGCACCTGCGCCGGCGCGCCGCGCAGCGGCAACAGCTCGGTCTGCAGCCAGTCGGCCAGGCTGCGCGTGTCGACGTCGGTGGGCGGCGGCAGCAACAGGCTGATGGTTTCGGCCAGGTCGCCCACCGCTTCATAGCATTCGTCGAACAGCCAGGTCGGCAGACCTGCCGCTTCCTGGGCCAGTGCGCGCAGCACGCGCGTAGGCACCAGCTGGCGCGGCTTGCCGCCCGCCAGGAAATACACCGCCCAGGCCGCATCGGCCGCGGGGGCGGCGCGCAGGTAGTCGCGCAGCGCGGCCTGCTTGGCCAGATTCGACGTGCTGGCGTCCAGGGCATGGAACAGATCGGCGAACGCGCGCATGCCAGGGCCTTGCGCGTCAGCGGCCGCGGCGCGCGGTGTCGGCGCCTACACGGGACGCGGCCTGCGGCGTGGTCGCGCCCGAGGCCGGCTGCGGCTCGGCCGCGGCGGCCACGGTGGCCTCATCGTCGGCCGCATTGTTCAGGCCGCCCGCCCTAGAGGAATCTGCGCGGGCAGCTGCGGTTTCGATAGCATCGGGTGCGTCCGACCGCGCATCCTCATCGTCGCCGCCGTACTCGGTCGAAAAAGCGGCGGCGTCCAGCCCTTGTTCGCGCAGCCAGCGCACCATCACCGGCACCTGGCCGTGGGTGACGATGACGCGGTGCGCGCCGGTGCTGCCGATGGCGCGCTGCAGGCTGGGCCAATCGGCGTGGTCGCTGAGCACGAAGCCGCGGTCCAAGCCGCGCCGCCGCCGCGCGCCGCGCACCTGCATCCAGCCTGAGGCGAACGCGTCGGCGTGGTCGCCAAAGCGGCGCAGCCACGGCGTGCCAGCGGCCGACGGCGGTGCCACGACCATGGCGCGGCGCAGCTCGGCCGGGGTCATCCCGTCGTCGGTCACCAGGCGCGTCGGCGGCACGGGCACGCCAGCGGCGCGGTACGCCTCGTTCAAACGCTGCACGGCGCCGTGGCAGACCAGCGGGCCGATGCCCGGATCCACCCCCATCAGCACGCGCTGCGCTTTGCCGAAGGCGTAGGCGTAGACGACGCTCGGGCGGCCGCGCTCGGCGTTGGCTTGCCACCAGGCGTTGAGATCGGCGAACAGCTCGGGCCCGCTCGGCCAGCGGTAGATCGGCAGGCCGAAGGTCGACTCGGTGATAAACACATCGCAGCGCAGCGGCTCGAACGGTGCGCAAGTGGGGTCCGGGTCCAGCTTGTAATCGCCCGAAGCGACCCAGACCTGCCCGCCGTGCTCCAGCCGCACTTGCGCCGACCCCAGCACGTGGCCGGCCGGGTGCAGGGACACGCGCACGCCGCCCACGGTCACGGTTTCGCCATAGGCCAGGGTTTGCAGGCGGATGTCCTCACCCAGGCGCGCGCGCAGCACGCCTTCGCCCTGCGCCTGCGCCAGGTAGGCGCTGTGACCGCGCCGCGCGTGGTCGCCGTGCGCGTGGGTGATGACGGCGCGCTTCACCGGACGCCACGGGTCAACGTAGAAATCGCCTGGCGGGCAGTACAGCCCGCGCGGCGTCGACACCACCAGGTCGCCAGCGTCGGTGGCGGGGGCGGCGCCTGGCACGACCATCAAACCTTCAGTTGCCCGTCCACCCCGCCGTCGTTCAAAGCGCTGCCGGTCAGGGCCGACACGCTCATCTTGACGAACGAGACGATCTTGCCGGCTTCGGTCTGCCAATAGTGGCCCTGCTCAGGCGTGATGCTGAGCACGGTCACGCGCGGATCGTCGGGCCCTTCAAACCAGGCCTTGGCGAAAGCGGTCCAGTATTTGTCGATGGTGGCGCGGTCGGTGTGGATGCGTGCGGTGCCCGAGATCGCCAGGTATTCGTAGCGGCTGTCGTTCTGGCACGTGAGCACCACGCGCGGATCGCGCTCGATGTCGCGGTTTTTCTCGCTTTCAGAGGAGCTCAGCAACCAGAACACACCTTGCTCGTCCACCGCTTGGATCGCCATCGGTCGCACATCACCTGGGTACTGTCCGACGTCGGTCGCCAGCATGCACATCGACGTGTGGCGGCCGATGTCGTGGATCTTGGCGCGAGCGTCCTCGCCGGCGAGGTCTTGTCGGGGCTGCTGGTCAATATCGGCCATGGCGGTGCTCTCTCATTGGTTTCAGTCAAAGCATTTGAACCCGCTGTGATGACCGCGCGCGCGGGGCGGCATCGCTCAGCGGCGTAGGCCAGCGGCGCATGCCACGGTGGCGTCGGCAGCGCGAGCGCTGCGCACAGCGCGTCGCCACGGTCTGTCACGGAACCGTCTTGTGCGCGTCATAACCTCGCGGGCCAACGACTATTTTTGGAGGGCTTGTATGCGTACTTCCTGGGTTTCCCCCCTGCTGGCCAGCGCCCTGGTGGCCGCCAGCCTGGCCGCCTGCGGCGGCAGCGACAACAACGGCTGGAACACGCTGAACGGCGACAAGCCGCTGGTGATCGGCCACCGCGGCGCCGCCGGTTACCTGCCGGACCACACGCTGGAAGGCTACCGCCGCGCGGTCGAGATGGGTGCCGACTTCATCGAGCCCGACCTGGTCGCCACCAAGGACGGCGTGCTGGTGGCGCGCCACGAGCCCAACATCGTCGCCACGACCGACGTCAAGGACCGCCCGGAATTCGCCAAGCGCAAGCGCAAGGCGGTGGTCGACGGGTTTGAGGAAGAAGGCTGGTTCGTCAGCGACTTCACCCTGGCCGAGCTGAAGACGCTGCGCGCCGTGCAGCCGCTGTCCGACCGCGACCAGCGCTACAACGGGCAGTTCGCCATCCCCACGTTCGAAGAAGTGCTGACGCTGGCCGAAACCGAGTCCAAGCGCACCGGCCGCACCATCGGCGTGTACCCAGAAACCAAGCACCCGACGTACCACCAGCGCCTGGGCCTGCCGCTGGAAGACCGCCTGCTGGACGCGCTGGCCAAGCGCGGGCTGACGCAAAAATCCTCGCCCGTCATCATCCAGTCCTTCGAGACCGGCAACCTGAAGTACCTGCGCGGCAAGACGGCGGTGCGCCTGGTGCAACTGGTGGATGGTTACGACATCAACCCCGATGGCAGCATCGACTTCAGCCTGCCCTGGGGCCAGCCTTACGACCTGACGGTCGCGGGCGACAAGCGCAACTACGGCGCGCTGCTCACGCCTGCAGGCCTGGCCGACATCAAGAAGTACGCCGACGGCATCGGCCCCTGGAAGCCTTACCTGATCCCCACGCGCCTGACGCTGGGCGCCGACGGCAAGCCGGTGGATCTGAACGGCGACGGCAGCATCGACGAGCGCGACCGCCGCGTCATGCCGGCCACGTCCGTCCTGGCCGACGCGCACAAGGCCGGCCTGTTCGTGCACCCCTACACCTTCCGCAGCGAGCCCAAGCGCCTGGCCGCGGACGACAAGGGCGACCCGAAGGCCGAGTACCGGCGCTTCTACGACCTGGGCGTGGACGGCGTGTTCTCGGACTTTGCCGACCACGCCAAGGCGGCGCGCGACAACTGAGGCCGGGCGGCAAAGGCCGCCCTGTGCGTGTACGAAACGCGGCGGTGCTGGAAAAGCCCAGCCGCCGCGTTCGTTGTTTACTGCGACATGTTCAGGTGCTGAGCGCGTTCCCACGCCGCGCGCGCAGCGGGGCTGGCTTCGGGCCAGGTCAGGCGCGACTTGCCGCGGTAGGCGTCCCAGTCCTCGGCCAGGGTTTCCTGGACTTCGTCGTACGGGCGGCCACGGTACTTATGGACATCGCGCAGGCCCAGTTCGTAGGCGGGGCCGTAGTCCTCGTAGGTGTAGCCGTCCACGTAGTACGGCTGGCGGGTGTGTTCTTCCCTCCAGTAGGCGTGTTCAACCGTCGGGTCAAAGCCTTCGGCCACGGCCTTGCCGGCCAAGCCGCCGACCACGGCGCCCACGGCCGCGCCAATCGCGGTGCCGATCGGCCCCGCCACCGTACCCACGGCGGCACCGGCGGCGGCGCCACCGGCCAGGGCGCCCAGGCCGGTGCCGACCGGGTGCGCACCCGGCTCACCGGTGATCGGGTCGGGGTTGAGGTCTTTGGGTTCGTTGCTCATGGCGGTCTCCTGAAGGTGGGGCCGGGCACCGCGCCTCGCGTCGCCGGGCCGGACGCCGATCGCTGTTGCGCTGCGACCAGCACACTTTCACCTTAAGACCGGCACCTCAGTGGCGGTGTAGGACAAGCCCGGCGCGCGCTGTGCGCGTCGCCTGCCGGCGGCCAGCGCGTCAGCGCCGGCGCGTGGCCGGTGCCGAGCGCGGATCGGCCAGATCGGCCAACGGCATGAAGCGCTTGGGCCAGGCGCAGTCTTCAATCGGCTGCGTCGGCGCCGCGCAGCGCGCCAGGTGGGCGGCGGTGCGTGCGTACATGGCGCGCAGGGGCGCGAAGTCGGGCGTGCGCAGCTGCGCGGCGGTCGGCACGGTGAAGTAGGACACGTTGTCCAGCGCGATCTGCGGCGTGGTCGCTTCCCACTGCACGGACACGTGGCGGCGCTGGGTGTCCACCGCCACGACGGCGATGCGCATGGGCACGACGCCCATGCCGTCGCGCTGCGGGTCGCCGGTGCCCAGCATCAGGTACGGCGCCTGCTCGGTCGGCAGCTGGAGCGTGACGCGGCGGCCGTCGGCGCCGCGCAGCGTCAGCCGGTCGCCGCCGACCAGGAAGCGGGTGGCCTGGTACCCCACACCGGGCTTTTGCGCGATGCAGGGCGCCCACCAGGCCGTTTGGCCGTGGACAGGCGTGGCGTTGAACAGCAGGCCGTGTTCGTTGCGCTGGTCCAGTGGCAGCAGGCGCACCGGCTGGGCACCTTGGGCGCCCATCGCTTCGCCGCCGGCCACGAACACGCCGGTGCTGGGGTGCCAGCTGCGGCGCTGGTTGTAGGCGGCGCCCCAGGGCCGGCAAGCCAGGTCGGCGCTGGGCGGTGCGTCCAGCGGCATGAAGCCCTCGTCCTGCGGATCGTTCTTGGCCACGCGGGTCAGGCGGCCCTGAGCGTCGTAGGTGTAGCTGGCCTTGGCGCGGAACGTGAAGTAGGGCACCTTGACGTCCCCGTCGATGCCGGTGGCCGAGCTCAGGGTGAAGTACGGCGTCACGTTCTGCTCTTCGGGCATGCGGTCCAAGCCTGAGGCGGCGCGCGCTTGGGCGCCGGCATCAGGCGTGCTGGCGGTTGGCGTGCCCGCAGTGGTGGGCTGGCCGCTGCCTGGGTTGCCCGGGCTGGCGCAGCCGACCAGGGCCAGGCCGACACCAAGAGCGGCCAGCGCCGGATTCAGCGGTCGCGCTTTCGGGTGGGCGCGACCAAGGCGCGGCGCGCCATTCACATCGTTGGCGAACATGCTTTCTCTTTCTCCCCCGGTTGAATCTCAGCGTCCGCGCAGGAACAGCCCATCCAACTCGCGCAGCGTGAGCTGGCGCCAGGTCGGGCGGCCGTGGTTGCACTGGTCGGAGCGTTCGGTCGCCTCCATCTGGCGCAGCAGGGCGTTCATTTCCTCGTGCGTCAGGCGGCGGTTGGCGCGCACGGCGCCGTGGCAGGCCATGGTGGCCAGCAACTCGTGCTGCGCGCGCTCGATCACGGTGCTGGCCTCATGTTGGGCCAGCTCGGCCAGCACGCTGCGCGCCAGCTCGACCGCGTCGCCGGCCGCCAGCGTGGCGGGCACGGCGCGCACGGCCAGCGTGCGCGGCGAAAACGGCGTGACGTCCAGCCCCAGGCGTTGCAGCACCGCGCCGGCCGATTCGGCGGTGGCGACTTCCTGCGGCGTGGCGGCAAAGGTGGCGGGAATCAGCAGCGGCTGGCTGGCGACCTGCGCGCCGTCCAGCTGGGTCTTGAGGCGTTCGTACACGATGCGTTCGTGCGCGGCGTGCATGTCGACCAGCACCAGGCCGGCGCGGTTTTCCGCCAGGATGTAGATGCCGTGCAACTGGGCCACGGCGCGGCCCAGCGGCCAGTCGGGCGTGGCGGGGACGGGGGCGTCGGCCGTCGCGGCGTCGGTGGTATCGGCGCCGGCGGTGAAGGTGCGCGGCTGCCACAGCGCGCGCAGTTCTTCCATCGCCTGCAGCGCGGATGCTCCTGAATCAGGAGCTGCTTGCGCAAGTGGCAGCTGGGCTGGCGGCCTGAAAAGCTTGAAATCTTGATCCGATGCGGCCGCCGCGCCCCACGCGCCGATCGGCGTTGTGGCGGTGCCGTCTGCGGCGCCGTCCGCCTGCTGCGCCAGCAAGGCGGCGCGTGGCGCCGCCAGCGCCTGGTCGACCGCGTGGCGCACGGCCTGGTGCACTTCGCGCCCATCTCGAAAGCGCACTTCGATCTTGGTCGGGTGCACGTTCACGTCGACGCGCGCCGGGTCCAGCTCGACAAACAGCACGTACACCGGCTGGCGGTGGCCGTGCAGCACGTCTTCGTAGGCGCTGCGGGCGGCGTGCATGATCACCTTGTCGCGCACGTAGCGGCCGTTGACGTAAGCAAACTGCTGGTCGGCGCGCGAACGCGCGTGGTCGGGCAGGCCGGCGCGGCCGGTGACGCGCACGGCGCCCACGCGGTGGTCGACGGCGATTGACGCGGCCAGGAAGTCCTCGCCCAGCACGTCGCCGATGCGCTGGGTGCGGGCGGCGTCACCCTCACCCTGGCGGCGCCATTGCTCGACCAGCTTGCCGTCGTGCCAGATGGCAAAGCCGACGTCGGGCCGCGCCAGCGCGTGGCGGCGCACGGCGTCGATGCAATGGGCCAGCTCGGTCGCGTCGGTCTTCAGGAATTTGCGCCGCGCCGGCACGCTGAAGAACAGCTCCTTGACCTCGACGGTGGTGCCGCCGGCGCGCGCCGCGGGCTTCAGCTCGCCTGTGCGGCCATCCAGCATCCAGGCGTTCGATTGGCCGCTGGCCCTGGACAGCAAAGCGAGCTCAGCTATGGAGTTGATAGCTGCCAGCGCCTCGCCGCGAAAGCCCATGGTGCCGACCGCTTCCAGTTCGGCCAGGCTGGCGATCTTGCTGGTGGCGTGGCGCTTGAGGGCGGTGGCCATCTGCTCAGGCACGATGCCGTCGCCGTCGTCTTCCACGCTGATCAGGCGCACGCCGCCGGCCGACAGGCGCAGCGTGACCTGCGTGGCGCCGGCGTCCAGCGCGTTGTCCAGCAATTCGCGCACCACGGAGGCGGGGCGTTCCACCACCTCGCCGGCGGCGATCTGGCTGATCAGTTCATCGGGGAGTTCGCGGATGGCGCGGCGGGCAGGGGACATCGCCCGGCATCATAGGTCGTTGCACAGCGGCCCTGCCGCTAGGATGGTCGGCGCATGAAACCCGAAACCGTCGCCTCTTTGCGCCTGCGCGCCGCCGACCCCAGCGAATGGGAAGCCCTGACCGCGCTGTGGGAGGCGTCGGTGCGCGCCACCCACGACTTTTTGCCCGAAGCGGCCATCGCCACGCTGCGTCCGCAGGTGCGCGACCAGTTCCTGCCCGCGGTGGCGGTCACCGTCTGCACGGACGGTGCGGGCCAGGTGCTGGGCTTCAGCGGCGTGGCCGACGACCGCTTGGAAATGCTGTTTGTGGCGCCCGCCGCGCGCGGCCACGGCGCGGGCTGGGCCTTGCTGCGCCACGCGGTGGTGGCCCAAGGCGTGAGCGCTGTTGACGTCAACGAACAGAACCCGCAAGCGCTGGGCTTTTACCAGCGCGCGGGCTGGGAGCTGGTGGGGCGATCAGACCTGGACGGCCAGGGTCAGCCCTACCCGCTGCTGCACCTGCGCTGGCCGCCCACAGCGCTGTCGCCGGCGCTGGCCATGCCCTTGCGGGTGCGCGCCGAACCCGCGGGCGCTGTGCCGGTGTTGGTCTGCCAAGGCCCGGTCGAGGGCTTGGCCGACGTGGACGCAATCCTGTCGGCCGCGCGCCAGCACGGTGCGCACGGCGTGCTGCTGTACGAGCAACTATTGCCGCCCGACTTCTTCCGGCTGTCCACGGGGTTTGCAGGGGCCTTCGTCCAGAGGCTGTTGAACTACCGCATCAGCGTGGCCTTGGTGCTGGGTGGGCCCCGGGCCGACAACCCACATTACGAAGCCTACGTGGCCGAGGCGCGGCACGGGCGGCAGTTCCGGGCTTTTGACGACGCCGAAGCGGCGAGGCGCTGGTTGCAGGCGCGGTGAACGCCGGCGCAGGCGTACGGTGCCGCCGGCCAGGGCGTCATCGACGCGCCCGATAATGCGGCCCCATGGAAATCGTGATGCATCTGGTCGACTTCATCCTGCATGTCGACAAGTACCTGGGCGCCTTCGTGACCCAGTATGGGCCTTGGGTTTACGCGCTGCTGTTCATCATCGTGTTTGTCGAAACCGGCGTGGTGGTGATGCCGTTTCTGCCGGGCGATTCGCTGCTGTTCGTGGTCGGCGCGCTGGCCGGGGCAGGGCACATGCACATCGGCGTGGCCTGCCTGGTTCTGCTGGCGGCGGCCATCTTGGGCGACCAGTGCAACTACAGCATCGGCCGTTACATCGGGCCCAAGGTGTTTCAGTGGGAAGACTCGCGTTTTTTCAACCGCAAGGCGTTTGACAAGGCGCACGCGTTCTACGAGCGTTACGGCGGCGTGACCATCATCCTGGCGCGCTTTATGCCGTTCATCCGCACCTTTGTGCCCTTCGTGGCCGGCGTGGCCGAGATGAACCGGGGGCGTTTCACGATGTTCAACGTCGTCGGGGCGCTGATCTGGGTGCTGGGCCTGTGCACCGCCGGTTACGTATTCGGCAACCTGCCCTGGGTGCAGGCGAACCTGAGCAAGATCATCTGGGCGCTGATCCTGGTGCCGGGGCTGATCGCCATCTACGGCGCCTGGAAGGCCGGGCGCGCCGACAAGGCGGGCGCAGGCACGACCTGACCCGCACGGCGGCGGCCGCTGGCGAACCGATCGCCCATAAAAAAACGAGCGGTCTTGCGAACGCCCGTTGAAAAAAAGAGGAGAACTTGCAATGGACGGTGAAATCCCTGGTGTGCAGGATTTCAATCGCCCGGAAGTATTTTCCCACAATTAGGGATTTCCCGCTGTAGGACAAAAAGCAGGCCCGCCGTCCGCTTGCCGGAAAAGTCGACGCGGCAGTGAAAGTGGGCGCTAACCGCGCGTCACACCTGCCGGTTGCGCGCCAATGGCGGGTTGGCGGCGAAGTACTTTTCGATCCCGTTGATCAGGGCGTTGGCCAGGTTGTTCTGGTAGGCCTCGGTGCGCAGCTTGCGCTCTTCCTCGGGGTTGCTGATGAAGGCGGTTTCGACCAGCACGCTGGGAATGTCGGGCGCGCGCAGCACGGCGAAGTTGGCGCGCTCGACGTTGCGCTTGTGCAGGCGGCCGACGTCACCGATCTCGCGCAGCACCGCGGTGCCGAGCTTCAGGCTGTCCTTGATCTGCGCGGTGGTGCTCATGTCCAGCATGGCGCGCTGCACCAGCGAATCCTTGACCCCCAGGTTGACGCCGCCAATGCGGTCGGCGTCGTTTTCCTTGTTCGCCAGCCAGCGCGCCGCCGTGCTGGAGGCGCCGCGCTCGGACAAGGCGTAGACGCTGGCACCGCGCGCTTCTTCGCGCATGAAAGCGTCGGCGTGGATGCTGACGAACAGATCGGCGCCCACGCGGCGGGATTTTTCCACCCGCACGTTCAGCGGCACGAAGAAGTCCGCGTCGCGCGTCAGAAAGGCGCGCATCGGGTTGCCGGCGACCACGGTGTTGTTGATGCGGTCGCGCAGCTTGAGCGCCACCTGCAGCACCACGTCCTTCTCGCGCGTGCCGCCGGGGCCGATGGCACCGGGGTCTTCGCCGCCGTGG
Organism: Pseudomonadota bacterium; assembly: GCA_023442945.1. Taxonomy (GTDB): domain Bacteria; phylum Pseudomonadota; class Gammaproteobacteria; order Burkholderiales; family Burkholderiaceae_C; genus Ottowia. The sequence goes on from JAEZWW010000112.1 coordinate 11,351, forward strand.
CCCGGGTCCAACGCAATGATGATCAGGCGGTCGGTCCGGCTGGCGGCCACTGCGGGTGGCCGGGTGGCCGGACCGCTGGATTCACCGCTGGCGGGCTTGGGCGCCGGGGCCTTGGCGGTGGGCCGCGCGGGCGCAGGGGCCGGTGCCCGAGCCGTGGCGGTGCTGTCCTTGTCGCGCACCATGGCGTTGGCGCGCTCGAACTGCTTGGCAATCAGATCGCCCAGCGTGTCGGTCGTGGTTGCCGTGTCGGCGCGGGCGACGGCGGTGTCGGCCGCGCCGCTGTTGCCCAGGTCCTTCATCCGCTCGGCGATCAGCTGCTCCAGCGGGTCGGGCGGGTGGGCCGGGTACAGGTCGAACACCAGGCGGTGCTTGTAGGCGGCCACGGGTGTCAGCGTGAAGACCTGCGGTTTGATTTCCTGCTTGAGGTCCACCACCAGGCGCACCACGCCGGGCGAGTTCTGGCCCACGCGGATGCCGGCGATGTTGGGGTCGTCCGAGCGCACCTTGGCCACCAGCTCGCGCAGCGTGGGGTTCAGGTCCAGCCCGTCGATGTCCACCGCCAGGCGCGGCGGCGAGCCGATCATGCGGTGCGTGGCCTTGAGCGCGGTGTCCGACTCGATCGTCACGCGCGTGTAGTCTTCCGCCGGCCACAGGCGCACGGCCACGATGCTGGCGCCGCGTGCGATGTGGCTGGCGCCCAGCAGCAGCACGAGGGAGCCGCCTTGCTTCAGCAGACGGCGGCGGTCGGGGGCAGCGGGCGGAAGGCGGTCGGTCATAAAGGCATGTCCTGCAGCAGGCGGGCGCCCAGCGCGGTGGGCGCGTGCACGGTCACGTGGCGGACGTCATCGTCCCCCGCGCGGATGTGCAGCACCCAGTCGGCCAGGGGCAGCAGCCCGGCGGCCTTTTCCGGCCATTCGGCCAGCTTGAGGCCAGGGGCGGCGAAGAGGTCGCGAAAGCCCGCTTCCTCCCATTCCTGCGGGTCGTTGAAGCGGTAGAAGTCGAAGTGCGAAATCGCCAGACCGTCCGGCGTTTCGTGCGGCTCGACCACGGCGTAGGTCGGGCTCTTCACGCGCCCGGTGATCCCCAGGGCACGCAGCAGGTGCCGCACGAAGGTGGTCTTACCGGCGCCCAGGTCGCCGTGCAGCTCGATGAAGGCGTCACGCAGCCCGGCGGTGGCGGCCAGCTGCTGGACGAAGGCCTGCGTGTCCGCTTCATTCGCCCAGTGCCAGTCGCGGCGCGGGGCGTTTTCTAAAATGGGCGCGTGGAGCATGGCAAGGCGATCGATACGCAGGCGTTGTGGGAGCAGCTGAGCGCCTGGGCGCGCGAGCTGGGGTTTTCGCAGCTGGGGGTGGCAGGCGTCGATTTGTCCAGCGCCGAGCCCGGTCTGCTCGAATGGCTGTCCAACGGTTTTCACGGCGGCATGGACTACATGGCCGCGCACGGCCTCAAGCGTGCGCGCCCGGCGGAACTGGTGCCCGGCACCGTGAGCGTGGTTACCGCGCGCATGGATTACCTGCCGCGCCAAACGCCGGGCGATTGGCAGGCCGTCGAATGGGCGCGTCTGGCGCGGCCGACCGAAGGCGCAGTGTCGGTCTACGCCCGAGGGCGGGACTACCACAAGGTGTTGCGCAACCGGCTGCAAAAACTGCAGCAGCGGCTGGCCGAGGCGATTGGGCCGTTTGGCCACCGCGTGTTCACCGATTCGGCGCCCGTGCTGGAGGCTGAATTGGCCGCGCGCAGCGGCCAGGGCTGGCGCGGCAAGCACACGCTGGTGCTGAACCGCGAGGGCGGCTCGATGTTCTTTCTGGGCGAAATCTACGTCGACCTGGCGCTGCCCGCTACCGAGCCCGTCGGCGCGCACTGCGGCAGTTGCCAGGCCTGCATCGACGTGTGCCCGACACGCGCCATCGTCGCGCCGCACCGCGTGGACGCGCGGCGCTGCATTTCCTACCTGACCATTGAGCACGACGGCTCCATCGACGAATCCCTCCGGCCGCTGCTGGGCAACCGCATCTATGGCTGCGACGACTGCCAGCTCATCTGCCCCTGGAACAAGTACGCGCGGCCCAGCACTTTGGCCGATTTCGATGCGCGCGAGGGCTTGAGCGGCGAACAACTGAGCACTCTGATGCGCTGGAGTGAGGCGGAGTTCCTGCAACGCACCGAAGGCGGCCCGATCCGCCGCATCGGGCACGAGCGCTGGCTGCGCAACATCGCCGTGGCCATCGGCAACGCGTTGGCTGCGCTGGCGCCGGACGATCCGCGCCGCGCCGAATTGCGCCAAGCCTTGCACGCGCGCGCCGCGCACCCCAGCGCCGTCGTGCGCGAGCACGTCGCCTGGGCGCTGAAACGGTAGCGGCATGGTTTGCTAGGATTTTGAGGGGGCTGCCCCGCGCTGGACTTGCGCAGCACGCTGCCAATTTCATAGCATTCTAGGGCAGGCGTCAATCGCAGCGCTGTCACCGGGCGGCAATTCCCCACGCTTTTGCGCTGTACCGACAGCGTGTGGCGATCGGCGCGGCGGCTCAACCCCGCCCGATCAGCCCCAGCGCAAATGGCAGGCTGAGCATGCCCAGCAGCGTCGACAGCGTCACCAGCCCGGCCACGTACGGGCCGTTGTAGCCCATGCGCGCGGCCAGCACGTAGCAGCTGGACGCCGTGGGCAGCGCGGCAAAGGTCAGCAGCATCAGGCTTTCTGCGTGGCCCAGGCCGAAAGCGCGCGCCACGCCCCAGGCCAGCAGCGGCGTCAGCAGGTGGCGGATGACCAGCACCGCCACGCCCAGCGCCTTGCCCCGCGCCAGCGACTGGAACTGCATGCCCGCGCCCGCCGCCATCAGCCCCAGTGCGATCGACGCGGCACCGATGCGCGACACCGTGGGCGTGGCCCAGTCGGGGATCAAAAAGCCGGCCAGGTTGAAGGCCAGGCCCGAGGCGGTGGCGATGATCAGCGGGTTGCGCACCACTTCACCCAGAAAGCCGCGCTCGGCGTGCCGCGCCATCGGCCAGACGGCGGCCACGTTGAACAGCGGCACGCACACGCCGATCAGCACGGCAATCAGCTGCAGGCCTTGCGCGCCGGCCAGCCGTTCGGCCAGGGCCAGGCCGATGAAGGAGTTGAAGCGAAAGGCCACCTGCGCGCTGGCCGCGTGGTCGCGTCGGTCGATGCGCGGGCCCAGCGACGGCAGGTAGGGCAGGGCGTAGGCCAGCGCGATGCCGCCCAGGCCAGTGACCAGCCCGGCGGCCATCAGCCCGCTGGCTGCGCCCAGGTCCAGCGGCGTGCGCACAATGGACTGGAACAGCAGCACCGGGAACAAAAAGAAGTACACCAGCGCCTCGGCCGCCTGCCAGACCGGCCGGTTCAAGGCCGTGTAGCGGCACAGCAGGTAGCCGATCAGAATCAGGGAAAAATCGGGGAAAAGCAGCTGGGCGTAATGCACAACCGGCAAGCATACCCGCCCCGGTGCGGGCAAACCCTCACAACACAGGGCATGATGTTTTGAACAATCGCCCGATTCGGCCTTCTAATCGCTACTTTTGATTTTTTACCGTCAAGGAGTTGGAATCCATGCACCGTCGCCATCTGATCGCACTTGCTGCGGCCGCCGCCACGCTGACCTGCGGCAGCGCCTTTGCGCAGGGCTACCCGACCAAGCCGATCCGCCTGATCGTGCCCTTTGCCGCCGGCGGCACGACCGACATCATTGCCCGCGTCATGTCCGAGCCGCTGACCAAGGCGCTGGGCCAGTCCGTCGTGGTGGACAACAAGGGCGGCGCGGGTGGCGCCATTGGCGCCGCTGAAGCCGCGCGCGCCGCGCCGGACGGCTACACACTGAGCGTGGCCACGGTGTCGACCACCGCCGCCAACCCGGCCATCAACACCAAGCTGACTTACGACCCGGTCAACGATTTCATCCCGATCATCAACATCGCGGCCACGCCGAACATCATCGCCGTGAACCCCTCGTTCCCGGCCAAGGACTACAAGTCCTTCGTCGAGCTGCTCAAGAAGAACCCGGGCAAGTACTCGTACGCGTCGTCCGGCACGGGCGGCATCGGCCACCTGCAGACCGAGCTGTGGAAGAGCCTGACCGGCATCTTCGTCACGCACATTCCCTACCGCGGCGCGGGCCCGGCCCTGAACGACGTGGTGGCCGGCCAGGTGCCGATCATGTTCGACAACCTGCCCTCGGCGTTGCCCTTCATCAAGAGCGGCAAGCTGGTGCCGATCGTGGTGGCCGCGCCGACCCGCGTGAAGGACCTGCCCGACACCCCGACCTTCAAGGAAGTGGGGCTGGAGCCGGTCAACCGCATGGCCTACTACGGCATCCTGGCGCCCAAGGGCACGCCCAAGGAGATCGTCGACAAGGTCCACGCGGCGGCCAAGAAGGCGCTGGAAGAGCCGGCGGTGAAAAAGCGCATCGAGGAAACCGGCTCGATCATCGTCGGCAACACGCCCGAAGAGTTCGCCAAGCAGATCAAGGATGAGTTCAGCGTCTACAAGGACGTGGTGAAAAAGCAGAAGCTGAGCCTCTGATCCGGTCACGGCCTGCGAACAAAAAGGCGCCCTCGGGCGCCTTTTTTCATGCCCCGGTCGTGCGTGCAGGGGCTGCGATCGGGCGCGCTACCGCGCCATGAATACTATAAAAACAGTAGCTGGTCGCGCAGGTGGTTGTAGGGCGGCAGCCCGGTTTTATTTGGAATTGCGGCCCAGCACCTTGCCGTTCACGGTTTTGCCGTACATCGAATCGTCCGTGTCATGGAATTCCTGGCGCGTCGTCGCCACGTCGCGCGTGAAGCGCGGGTCCTGCGGCCGGTCCTGGCTGTCGATGTACTGCGCCACGTCCCACGCGTCCTGCTCGCTCAGGCTGCCGCCTTTGCTGAGGGGCATGTTGGCCTGGATGAACGCCGCCGCGTTGCTGATGTTGGCCATGCCCGCGCCCCAGTTGTAGGACTGCGCGCCCCACAGCGGCGGAAACACCTGGTGGTCCCCGCTGCGCGTGCCTTCCCCGTTCGCGCCATGGCACAGCGCGCACTGCGCCTCGTACACCGCCAGGCCGCGCTGGTAGTCGGGCGGCTGGGCGGGCTTGGCCAGCTTCTTGTAGCCGGCTCCGGCGATCTTTTCGCCCACCGGCGCGCCCTTGGCCATCCAGTAGGCGTAGGCCTGCAGCGCGTTCAGCACCTCGTCGCCATAGGGGGGCGCCTTGCCGTTCATGCTGTACATGAAGCAGCCGCGCAGGCGGTCTTCAAAGGTGTCGACGTGCTTGGTCTTGCTGCGGTAGGCCGGGTAGAGCAGGTAGGCGCCCCACAGCGGCGCCGAATTGGCCAGCCGGCCCGCGTCAAGATGGCAGTTGACGCAGTTGAGCGTGTTGCCCACGTAAGCCTTGGCGTTCTGCGGCGTGTGCAGAAAGATCTGCTGGCCCTTGCGGATCACGTCGCCCATGGGGCCGTCGGGAATGTCGCGGTCGGACGGCGGTTGGAAGCCGACCTTTTGCACCGCGCCAGCGGCCGGTGCGGCGGCGATGGAGCCGGAAGCTGCAGGCGCGGCCGCCGCAGCGGGCCCGGAGGCCGCCGCCGGTGCCGACGCTGGGGCAGGTGCTGTAGGCGTGGCCGGCGCAGCGGCGGCGCTGGGCGCGGCGGCTGGCGTCGCCGTGCTGGCGGCCGGTGTGCCGCCGGACAGGTGGCGCAGCGGGTCGTTGCTGGTCAGTATGTCCGGCACGCGGATTGCCGAGCTGACGAGGACCACGGCAATGACAGCCACCAGAGCGGCGGCGAAGATCTTCAGCCCCGTGTAAGAGCTGCTGTTCAGATGGGGTTGGACAGGGCGGTCGGCGTGTTCGGAGGTGTTCATGCGGGGCTCCTGGCGTCTCGGGGGGCGCGGCGTCACTTGGCACGGCTGGCGTAGAAGTCGGCGACTGCCTTGACGTCATCGCTGCTCAACTTCTTGGCAATGCCCTGCATCAGCCCCAGCGGGCCCGGGCCACGCTGGTTGTTTTTCCAGGCCTCGATCTGTGATTGCATGTAGGCGGCGCTCAGGTGCGCGATGGCGGGAAAGTGTTCTCCCACACCCTGGCCGACCAGACCGTGGCAACTGGCGCACGCCGGCACGCCTTCCGCCATGCGGCCGCGGTGCACCAGCCAGGCGCCCGCGTTGTCCGGCTCGATGTTGGTGGGCAGCGCCGCCACCACGGTGGCCGGTTGGACGATGCCGCTGGGCAGACTGGCCAGGTAGGCCGACACGTCGGCGCGCTGCTGCGCATTCAGCCCTTTGGCGATCGGCGCCATGATGGGATTGGCGCGGCTGCCGTCGGCAAAGGCGTCCAGTTGGGCGCGCAGGTAGGCCGCGCCGCTGCCGGCAAGCGGCGGAAAGGCGCCTGCGCCCTCGCCCTTGACGCCGTGGCAACTGGTGCAGGCCGCCACCGCCGGCGGCACGCCAGCGGTCATGATGGTTTGGCCGGCCTTGGCGTTGCCTTGCGGGGTGTTGGCCTTGGCCGCAGCCGGCGCGGCCGCGGGTGCGCTGGCAGGCTGCGCGCCCACGCCGCTGGCGCAGGCGGCGATCAGGAGCGCCATTGAGCTGGCGCGAACGGTGAAATAGGGGGACACGTGGGAAGACCTCATGGCGTGGACCTGTTCGGTGCGCGGCCCCAGAAACAGGACGCGGTGCAGACCCGTGAAGTGCATCCTAGGCCGCCATCTGCCCATCTGACTGTCGGACAAAACCGCGCGTCCAGCACCAAATACCGGGGCGGTATGTCCAAGCGAAAACGGTACGGAGAAGGGTCTTGGCGCTCTGCTATCGTCGCGCCGTGACCGCAGAACCACCGCCCGCCACCGCCGCTGCCAACGCCGTCGCTGCGGGGGGTGACGGCGTGGCGGTGGCGCGCGCGCCCGTGCCGGCGGTCGACAGCTTCATCGACGCGCTGTGGCTCGAAGACGGCCTGGCGCGCAACACGCTGGACGCCTACCGGCGCGACCTGACGCTGTACGCGGCGTGGCTGCAAACCACCCACGGCGTGCCGATCCTGCAGACGCAGGAACACCAGTTGCTGGGCTACTTTGCCGCGCGATCGGCGACGCGCGCCACCTCAGCCAACCGGCGGCTCACCGTGCTGAAGCGCTTCTTCCGCTGGGCCCTGCGCGAAAGGCTGATCGACGCCGACCCCACGCTCAAGCTGCTGCCCGCGCGCCAGCCGCTGCGCGTGCCCAAGACCCTGAGCGAAGCGCAGGTCGAAGCCCTGCTGGCCGCGCCCGACACCGACACGCCATTGGGCGTGCGCGACCGCACCATGCTCGAACTGATGTACGCCAGCGGCCTGCGCGTGAGCGAGCTGGTCACGCTGAAAGCGTTGCACATCGGCCTGGCCGAGGGCGTGCTGCGCGTGATGGGCAAGGGCAACAAGGAGCGCCTAGTGCCCTTTGGTGAAGTCGCGCGTGAATGGCTGGACAGCTACATCAACAATAGCAGGTTGCGCTTGCTGGGCGGGCGCCAGACCGAAGATTTGTTTGTGACCAGCGCCGGCCGAACGCCCGGCACGGCCATGTCGCGCGTCATGTTCTGGAACCTCGTCAAACGCTACGCGCGCGAAGCCGGCATCACCGCGCCGCTGTCGCCCCACACCCTGCGCCACGCCTTCGCCACCCATTTGCTCAACCATGGCGCCGACGTGCGCGCGGTGCAAATGCTGTTGGGGCATGCCGACATTTCCACGACGACGATCTACACCCACGTGGCACGCGAGCGGTTGAAGTCGCTGCACGCTGAAAATCATCCGAGAGGTTGAAGATCGGGTTTACAGTCTGATTCATTCCCATAAAAAAGGGTTTGAACAATGATCAGGAGGTATCGGAGGGACATTGATGGCCTGCGCGCGCTGGCCGTTATTTTTGTGCTCGCGGTTCATGCTTCACCTGCCAAATTGCCCAATGGCTTCGTCGGAGTAGACATCTTCTTCGTCATCTCCGGATTTCTGATCACCGACATATTGATAGAAGATCTGCAGTCGGGTAGGTTTTCCCTTAAGAGTTTCTACGTACGGCGCGTCAACCGGTTGTTTCCTGCGCTATTGCTGGTACTGATTTCGGTCTTGTTGGCCGGTTCGCTGATCATGTACCCGGACGAATACTTAAGGTTAGGTTTCTCCGCCTGGATGAGCGCTGTTTTTGCAGCCAATGTTGGCTTCTACGGTGAAGCCGGGTATTGGGATACCTCCAGCAAGCTCAAGCCGCTATTGCACCTGTGGTCACTGGGGGTTGAGGAGCAGTTCTACCTTGTTTGGCCTTTGCTGCTGTGCTTTGCGTTCAAGAAGAGGATTTCACTCTTGTCGGTTGCGCTTGGCATCGCAGTGATCTCTTTGGCCCTGAACCTCTACCTCACCCCCAAGAATCAGGCGGCTGCTTTCTATCTGCCATTTGGCCGGCTGTGGGAATTGGCCGCTGGAGGAGCCCTTGCGTGGCTCCAGCGCTCTCAAGTCGCCCAGGATTTCTCTCGTACACAAAGTGCGTTTCGTGGCTGTTCGAACGCACTGAGTTGGGGCGCCCTGATGCTGTTGTTGATCAACCAGATGACCCCGATGGATGCCCGCGCGTTTCCCGGCTATTACGTGGTGATCGTGGTGCTAGCTGCCGTTATGCTCGTCGCCGCGGGGCCGCACGCATGGTTGAACCGTCACGTGCTCTCACAGCCAGCGCTTGTTTACGTCGGAAAAATCAGTTATCCGCTGTATTTGTGGCATTGGCCGTTGCTTGTATTTGCTCGCCTCGTCGGGGAGGGGCAATGGACGACGTCGCATAGAAACTATGCGGTGTTTGGCTCCATTGCTTTGGCGATGCTGACTTACCACGGCGTGGAGCAACCATTGAACAAAATCAAGCGACGCGGCCGCCTTGCGCTATCGCTGGGCCTACTCATGCTTGGCATGGGGGCGACAGCCCTATTAGCTTCCAAGGCCATGCTTTTATTTGGCCTGAAGGCCTATGCAATTCCGCCCATGGAAAACCTGAACCATGCTAAGCCCACGGTTCAAAGCAAGGGGAGAATGGTCTTATTGGGCGACAGCAATGCCGGTCATCTCGAGTACGGTTTGAAATGGATCTACGGTGACCGTCTCGCAAGCGTCTGGACAGCCAGTTGGCCGTATCTTGATGGCACGCAGTACCGAGACGGCCACAGGCCACTCGCTGGCGGCAAGGGTACGCCGACGCTAACTGAAGATGCGCTGCGCAAGATCAGCGCCGACCCTGCGATCCGGCTGGTGATTCTCTCCAATGCCTATTCCCAGTACTTGATCGGAGATAGCCTGCGCAGCGTCGCGGATCCCGCAGTGGGCGAAACTGGTGCGCTGGCGTACGAGGCGGGCTTACGGCGGACCGCTCGGCGCTTGTTGGACAGTGGTAAACAGGTGCTGGTTATCGAGTCAATCCCAATCTATCCGGATTTAGCAACGGTTATGGCATGTAGTGCGGGTCTGCGGCCTTGGCTGCGGCATCAACCTGCTGGTTGCACGCAGGTTCGAACAGCGCTGGAATCAGATCGACGTCAGTACCAAGACATTCTGGACCGAGCATTCGAGGGGATGTCCAGTGTGGCGAGATTTAATACCTTGGATCAACTGTGTGACAAAGACTTCTGCTACGTCAACCGCGACGGTCAACAGCTTTACTACGACTCTGGTCACTTCACAGCCGAGGGCAGTCAGCTGATGAGCGCTGCCATCGCGCGACGTATCGAGGTCATGCTGGCCGTACGCTGAACGCACGCCAATGGTTTTTGGGTGAGGTGACGCACAATCAAAGTTGTGACGCATCCCCCCTGATCTACTCCCGCCGCGCCACCCATTCGCTCAACCACGGCACCGACCTGCGCGCGGTGCAGATGCTGCTCGGCCACGCCGACATTTCCACCACGACGATCTACACCCACGTGGCGCGCGAGCGGCTGAAGTCGCTGCACGCGCAGCACCACCCGCGGGGGTGAGTGCCAGGGCGCCTTGGCAGCGCAGGTGGCGGCGCGCCGCCTCGCCCAAGCCACCGCGGCGGCCCACGACCGCTGGCGCACAATCGCAGGCATGACCACTTCTCCCCCGACTTTCTCCCGCCGCGCCGCCGTGCTCAGCCTCGCGGCGCTGGCCGCCGGCCCGCGCGCGGCCTTCGCCCAAAGCTGGCCCACCAAGCCGATCAAGATCACCGTTGCCTACCCGCCGGGCGGGGTGGCCGACGCCATGGCGCGCCTGTTGGCGGACAAGCTGGCGCCGATCCTGGGCCATAGCGTGGTGGTGGACAACAAGGCCGGCGCCAGCGGCAGCATTGGCATGGACGCGGTGGCCAAGGCCGCGCCGGACGGGCACAGCCTGGGCTTTTCGGCGATCAGCCCGCTGGTGCTGAACCCGCACCTGGGCAAGTCGCCCTTCGACCCGGCCAAGGACATCGTGCCGGTGGTCAGCGTGATCGCCTCGCCGGTGCTGCTGCTGGGCACGTCGGCGCTGGCAGCCAAGGATTTCAAGGCGCTGCTGGCGGCGGCCAAGGCCAAGCCCGGCGCGCTGCGCTGGGCGACCTCGGGACCGGCGTCGCTGGGGCACATCGTGCTGGAGCAGGTCAAGGCCGGCGCGGGCGTGGATATCACCCACATTCCCTACAAGGGCGGCGGCCAGCAGATCAACGACGCGCTGGCCGGCCAGTTCGAAGTGCTGTCGACCAACGCTGGCCCGGCCGTCATGGGCCAGATCAAGGCCGGCAAGCTGACGCCGCTGGCCGTGGGCTCGCCCGCGCGGCTGGAACAGCTGCCGCAAACGCCCACGCTGGCCGAGCTGGGCCTGCCCGCGGCCAACCTGGCGTCCGTGTTCGGGCTGTTCGCGCCCGCGGGCACGCCGGCAGCGGCCATGGCGCGCCTGAACGCCGAGGTCAACAAGCTGCTCAAGGACAAGGACATCCTGCAAAAGATCGACGCCGCCGACAACCTGCCCACCGGCGGCAGCGCGGCCGACTTCGCCAAGCTGATCGCCGCCGAATCGGCCAGCAACGCCCGCATCATCCAGGCGGCCGGGATCACCGCGGGATGAGCACGCCCGCAGCCCTGATCGCTGTGTCGTTCGCAGCGCTCGCCCTCGGCGCGGCCGCGCCGGCAGCGGCTCAGCCCGCCGCCACCACCAGCCCGATGGCGCAGGCCTTCGCCAGCGGCCAGTGCAGCTTCGCGCCGCCGTGGGAGCCGGGCCGTTGGCGCCTGGCCACGCCCGCCGACTACGCGGGCGAGACCTGGGCGGCGTTTCGCCAACAGACCGGAGTCGCCCACCCGGGCCAGGCGCGCGGCGACTTCAACGGCGACGGCCGGCCCGACAGCGCCGCGGTCGCCCTGCGCGACGACGGCAAGTGGATGGTGGGCGTGATCGAAGGCGGCGACACCTGCGAAACCGCCAGCATCTCCGAAGCTGCGCCCAATGGTTTCGGCCATCCGCCAGCGCTGATCACCCTGCCCAAGGCAGCGGCCAATGTGGCCTGCCATCAGGCGGGCTTGCGTTACGCCGCCACTTGCACCGTGGCCGCGTCGGCGCCAGCGGCCTGGCGCACCACGCGGCCATTCGACGCGATCGTCCAGACCGATGAGCACGGCACCGCCTTCAGCGGCACCCTGCGCCAGCACTGGAAAGGCACGGTGCGGGCCGACGGCAGCCCGCTGATGGTGTACGGCCCGCTGCCGATCGCGGCCGATGTGCGGCCGCCGGCGAAGTGATGGGCGGGCAGTACCCGCGGCGCGGCGGTGGCCGGTGTGTCGCGCCCTGTCGGGTAGTGTTGGTTGCTATTTTCTTGATAGCTGCTCGCGCAGGTGGTTGTAGGGCGTAAGCCGAGTTTTTTTCAAATATCGACCATGGAAGCGCCCGCCAGCCTGTTTTCTCAACCCGCCCTCCAGGCCGCGCTGCTGGCGGCTGCGGGCGCGCTGGCGTATTGGCTGAAAGACGTGCCTGGGCTGCTGATCGGCTGGGGCAAGCGCTTTTTCATCAGCACGCTCACCGTCGATTCGCGCGATGAATTCCTCTTCCCGGCGCTGATCGAGTACATGGACCGCCACCCCGGTCTGCGCGGGGTCAACCAGTTCACCGCGCGCAGCGTGCGCCGCGGCAGCGAATACCAAAGCCTGCAGGACGATTTGCGCAACGGCCAGCCGCCGCGCGCCTTCCTCAGCCCGGGCGAAGGCGTACACATCCTGCGTGTGGATGGGCGCTGGCTGTGGCTGAAGCGCGAGCTGCAGGTCGGCCAGACCGTGTTTGAGAAAGTCAGCCTGTCCACTTTTGGCCGCGCACCCGACTTTCTGGAGCGCTTTCTGCAAGCCGCCATCGCCGCCCGCGCCGCGCGCGAGACGGATTCGCTGTCCGTCTACATCCCCAACCCGTTTCACGGCGGCGACTGGATGCGCGCGCGCCTGGGTTCGCGCCGGCCGCTGGCGTCGGTCGTGCTGAAAGCGGGGCAGGGCGAGGCGCTGCTGGGCGACCTGGAGCGCTTCTTTGCCAGCCGCGAGCGCTACGCCCAGCTGGGCATTCCCTGGCGGCGCGGTTACCTGCTGTACGGGCCGCCGGGCACGGGCAAGACCTCGCTGGTCACCGCGCTGGCGAGCGAGCTGCACCTGAACGTCTGCACCCTCAGCCTGGCCAGCCCCATCGTCACCGACGAGAAGATCCACACCTTGCTGGCCGCCGTGCCGCAGCGCTCGCTGCTGTTGATCGAGGACGTGGACGCGTTCTTCCGCGAACGCGACGCGGCGCACGCGCAGGTCAAGCTGTCGTTCAGCGGTTTTTTGAACGCGCTGGACGGTGTCGCCACGCAGGAAGGCACGGTGCTGTTCATGACCACCAATCACGCCGAGCGCCTGGACCCGGCGCTGATCCGCGCCGGCCGCATCGACGAGAAAGTGGAGCTGGGCTTTGCCGACGCGGACCAGCTGCGCCGCCTGTACCTCAAGTTCGACCCCGACCCGGCCGCGGCCGAGGCCTTTGTGCGCGCGAACGCGGGCGAGGCGCGCTCGCCAGCGGCGGTGCAGGGGGAGTTGATGGCCAGGTTTGGGGCGGTATCGGCCCCGACAGCGGCCGGCTGAGCACCGGAGTGGGGGCGCGACCAGCCGGGGCGCGGTGCCGTTGTCGCCGCCGCGTCGGCTCGCCGAAGGCTAGCGCGAGGCCGGCGCGCCGGGCTGGCCGGCTTGCCCTTCGGCACCGCCCGCACCACCGGCACCGCCCGCACCACCGGCACCACCGGCACCACCGGCTCCACCAGTTCCACCCGCACCACCGGCTCCACCAGTTCCACCCGCACCACCTGGGCCGCCTGCACCACCCGTGCCGCCCGCACCGCCCGCACCGCCAGCACCGCCAGCACCGTCACGGCTGCGCGTATCCGGCCGCGCCGAACGTGCGGGCGGGACGGGAATGGGCTTCAAGCCGCTGGCGGGGCGCACCTGCATGGGTTTTCCGCCGCTGCAGCGTGCCTGCTGGTACACGGTGCGCCCCTGGGCGTCGGGGCAACGGTAGATCTGCGCATGGGCGCTGCTGGCACACACGGCGCCCAACAGCAAGGTGATGAAGGGCAACCGCATCCAAGTCTCCTCAAGCTGTGGGCCAGTGTAGCGGCGGTGATGGGGTGGGCAGCTGGGTGCAGGGCGACGGATTGTTCGGCGTAGACCCTGGCGATGCCTGCCGCCGCGTCGTGCTGGACGTTGGAGGTGCGGCGCGCCCGCCGCAGGGCTACCATCGGCCATGCGCAAAACTTTTCCCCTGACCGCAGAAGGCAAGCACCCCGACCGCCTGCTGGATGCCACCAAGCACGAGATCCGCAAGTACCTGAAGCGCGAGCGCCGACGCGAGCTGCCGGCGGGCATGGACTACTGGGCGTTCGACTGCCGCTTTGGCTCGACGCAGGACGATGCGCAGCCGGTGCACGTGGCGGCGATCATCGAGCGCATCGACGAAGCGGTGGCGGCCGGCGCGCCGCAGTTCTACGTCGAAATCCTGGCGCGGGCGGCGCAGCGGCAGCATCGGCCGCAGGGCGAGCACGGCGGCTACGCCGACCCGGCCGGCGCTGAAACCGACGGCCCGGTGCGCCGCCGGCACCACGAAGCCGAGGACTGACGCGCGGTCGACCTACGGCACGCTGATCGACCCGCGAATCGTTTTGGCACGGTTTTTGAGGCTTTCGAGCCGCCAGCCCTACAGGGATCAGCGCGAGCAGCTACGGTATCGATAGCGCATTGCGGGGATGAAGCAGGACGCTGAACGGCGACGTGCATCGCCCATCGCGTACGCCACGCACGCCAAGCGGGCCCTTTCGCCCGACCTCAGGCCGTCGAATCGCCAGGTTTTGACGTTGGTGCGGCGGCCGCAGCAGCAGCAGCGGCGCGCAGCTTGTCTTTCTTGCTCGGCCGCTTGCCCTTGATGCCGCCGTTGCCCTGCGCCTCGGTACGAGCAGGCGCGGTGGCGACTTCCGCGTCGGTGGGCTCGAACCCCACGACGCGTTCCAGCGGCAGGTTCAGTCCCTGCCGTTGGGCAATCAGGCGCCAGTGCGCTGCGTTGTCCGCCGTGACCAGGCTGATGGCCGCGCCCGACTGGCCCGCGCGGCCGGTGCGGCCGATGCGGTGCACGTAGTCGACGGGCGAGCGCGGCAGGTCGTAGTTGACGACCACCGGCAGCTCGGCGATGTCGATGCCGCGTGCGGCCAGGTCGGTGGTGATCAGCATGTCCCACTGGCCATTCTTGAACTCTGCCAGCGTCTGTTGGCGCGCGCCCTGGCTTAAGCCCCCGTGGAACGAGGTGGCGTACAGCCCGCGCTGGCGCAGTTTGGCCGCCACGTGCTCGGCCGCGTGCTGCGTGGCGACGAAGACCAGCGCCTGCGTCCAGCCCTGATCAGCAAACAGGTGGCGCAGCAGCTCGGTGCGCCGCGCGGTGTCGACCGCGATGGCGCGTTGGGCGATGTCGGGGGTGTGCACGGGCGACTCGGCCACGCTGACGCGCACGGGGTCGTGCAGCAGGCTGGCGGCCAGCGCTTCCACCGCGGGTGGAAAGGTGGCCGAGAAAAACAGGTTCTGCCGCCGCGCGGGCAGCAGCGCCAGCACGCGCTGCAGCTCATCGGCAAACCCCAGGTCGAGCAGGCGATCGGCCTCGTCCAGCACCAGCGCCTGCACGGCGCCCAGTTGGACGGCGTTCTGTTCCACCAGGTCCAGCAGGCGTCCGGGCGTGGCGACCAGCACGTCGGCACCGCCGCGCAGCGCCTGCATCTGCGGGTTGATCGACACGCCGCCGAAGGCCACGGCGACGCGCAGGGCCTGCGGCAAATTGACGACCAGCTCGCGCATCACGGTGCCCACCTGCGCGGCCAGCTCGCGCGTGGGCACCAGCACCAGGGCGCGCGCGTGGTTGCTTCGGCGCGGAGCGGTGTCGCCCGTCAGCCGCTGCAGCAGCGGCAGCGCAAAGGCCGCCGTCTTGCCCGAGCCCGTCTGCGCTGACGCCAGCAGGTCGTCGCCGCGCAGCACGACTGGGATGGCCGCGGCCTGCACCGGCGTGGGTGTGGCGAAGCCGGCGGCGTGGGCGGCGTGCAGCAGGTCGGTGGACAGGCCGAGCGCGGGGTAATCAGGGGTCATCAGTCGATCAGGGAGAGCGGCGCAGGCGCGGCGCCGAAAGCAAGACGAGGTTGTCGACGACGGCGTCGTCGACGTCGCGCCAGCGGCCGACGAGCCCCTTGGCCAGCAGGCTGGCTTGCAGGGTCTTGAGGTCTTTGACGGAAGGCGCGACTTTGATCTGGGCGACCACGGCGCGCGTGTTGCCGGTGTGGAGCAGGGCGAGGATCTTGCTCGTCCAGTCGGAAGGTGGGGCCATGGCGCCATTGTCGCCGCGGGACCGTTTCGCTAGCGGAAGAAGCCGTGGCTGGAGGCGCGCGCCGGGCATCGGCAGAGGCGGATAGGGGCGCTAGGCCCGGCCGTCACCGGTCTCCGCTATGATGGTTTGAGGTCATCAAAAATGATAGCTGCCTGCGCACACTGGGCGCTGGCTGAAGACGTAAGTGATACTTATTTTTAGATGACGCAACCAAAGTTTTAAGAGGGACGGTCGATGAAAAGAAGAAGCTTCGCGGCGATCGGCGCTGTGGCTGCGATGATGCTCACCGCGGGCTGCGGCACTTTCCACAAAATGCCCTTTGACGTGGCATCGGACAAGGTGGAGGACAAAAAGGCCGTGTACCTGTTGATGGTGACGTTGGATAACGCCTACCGAAGCTCGTTCAAGCCCCGCTTGCAAAGCGTGGTGCTGGATCGCCGCAATGGCGATAAGTGGGAGGCGATGCTCTTGAACGCGGATGTGAGTGGCGAGGTGGTCGTGCCAGGCGCGGCGGTCAACAGCTATGCCGCGCGCATGGAACTGGCCCCTGGTGACTACCGCCTGCGCGCGTTGAACGCCAACCACTATGCGGTCTTGATGAATTCGACTTTTACGGTGCCGATGTTCACACCGCTGAAGGTGACCGAGCCCCGGGGCGTTTTCTATCTCGGCCACCTGCGCGGCACGCTGCGTGAGGCGAAGCCGGGCGATCTGAGCGCCATTGGTATCGGCGGCGGCCTCATCGCTCAGGAAGTAAGCGGTGCCGCCAGCGGCACGTTTGACGTAGTGATCGGCGATGCGTGGCGAACCGACGAGGCGATCTTCCGCACCCAGTTCCCGGCGCTGGCTAACGTACCGGTTCGCAAGGCCCTGTTGCCCGCTTACGACCGCGCGCGTGTGGCGCGGGAGGTGGCAGCGGCAGCTGGCAAGTAGGGCGCGTAGCCAGGCCTTGGGGCGTCGCCAGGCCGGTTCAGAGCCCTCAGGCGTGCTTGTCCGCCCGCGTCTTGGGCGGCTGGACGGACCACTCGGGCGGTTCGTCCGTGCCGGCGTCTTCGTCGCGTTCGGCGTCGTCGAATGTGCCGTGGACCTTGCCGGCCGCGTGGTGCACCGGCGCGTAGACGGCGTACAGGCGCATCGGCTCCTTGCCGGTGTTGATCACGTCGTGCCAGGTGCCGGCCGGCACCACGATGCACCAACCGTCTTCCACGTCCTGTGTGAAGTTCAGGTTGTCCTTGCTCGGGCCCATGGTGCAGCGGCCCTGGCCGGCGTCCAGGCGCAGGAACTGGTCGGTGTCCGGGTGGGCTTCCAGGCCGATGGACTGGCCGGGCTCGATCGACATCAGCGTGACCTGCAGGTACTTGCCGCTCCAGGCCACGGTGCGGTAGTTGGCGTTGTCCTTGGTGGCGGTCTCCAGGTCAAACGCATTCGGCTGGGGGCCGATGTCCTGGACGACGGGTTTCTGGCTCATGGGGTTCTCCTTGTTCCGTGGGTGGGCCATTGCCGCGGGGGCGGCGAGATCGCTTTTGATCGTAGCCGCTCCCCGCTTCGCCGGCTCACCCTCAGCGCGGTACCCGGAAGGTGGAGTGGGCCAGGACAGCGCGCGCGGCGTGCTCGCCCACCACTTCAAAGCGCACGGGCACTGTCTGCCCACGCAGCGCCTGCGCGGCCTGGGCCGACAGGCGCACGCTGACCGGCAGGTACAGCGTGCCGGCGGCGGGCAACACGGGGTCGGCCCGGGCGTGGGCCAGGGTCAGGCCGGTGCCGGGTGTGGCGGCATCGGTCGTCACCTCGATCTGCAGCGGTTGGTCGCTGAGGCTGGCGCTGCGGATTTGCAGGCGGTAGAGGTTTTCCAGGTCGCCCTGTGGCGTGTAGCGCGACATCACGCCGCGGTCGCGCTGCACGTCCACGCGCAGTTCGGGCCGCTGGGCCAGGCCCACGGCCATCAGCGCCAGCACCGCCACGATGACGCCGCCGTACACCGCCACGCGGGGTTTGCGCCAGGGGCTGATCTTGGCGGGTGCGGGCGGCAGCCCAGGTGGCCGGGGTGCGGGTGCGATGGTGGGCGCTGGTGCTGCGGTCGCTGGCACTCGCTGGGTCGTCACCGTCTCGGCCAGCGGGCTGAAGCGGATCAGCCCGCGGGGCGCCTGGATCTTGTCCATGATGCTGTTGCAGGCGTCGATGCACACGCCGCAGCTGATGCAGGCCGATTGCAGGCCCTGGCGGATGTCGATGCCGGTGGGGCAGACCTGCACGCACAGGGTGCAGTCGATGCAGTCGCCTTGTGCTGCAGCGGGTGCCGCTGCGCCAGCCTCGGCGACACTTGTACGCGCCGCCGCGCTGCGGTGGCGGCCACGGGGCTCGCCCCGGGTCTGGTCGTAGGTGACGACCAGGGTGTCGCGGTCAAGCATCGCACTTTGAAAGCGGCCGTAGGGGCAGGCGTGCTGGCAGATGCGTTCACGCAGCACGCCAGCGTGCAGGTAGGTGATGCTGGCGTAGAACAGGATCCAGAACGTGTTCCACGGGCCCATGCTGAGCGTGGGCAGGTGGTGCACCAGCTCGCGGATCGGGGTGAACCAGCCAACGAAGCTGAAGCCGGTCCACAGCGCCAGCAGCGCCCAAGCCAGGTGCTTGCCGCCGCGGCGTGCGATCTTGTGCGGGCCCCAGCCGGCCTGGTCGAGCCGCAACCGGGTGGAGCGGTCGCCTTCCATGCGCCGCTCGATCGCCATGAACATCTCGGTGTACACGGTCTGCGGGCAGGCAAACCCGCACCACACGCGCCCGACCACCACGGTGACCAGGAAGAGCAGCATGGCGCTGGCGATCAGCAGGCCGGTCAGGTAAATCAAATCCTGCGGCAGCAGCAGCGTGCGGAAGAAGTAAAAACGCTGGTGCGCCAGATCGAACAGCACGGCCTGGCGCCCGTCGATCGTGAGCCAGGGCACGCCGTAGAACACCAGTTGGGTCAGCAGCACCAGCGCCAGGCGCCAGCGGGTAAAAAAGCCGCTGGCGCGGCGCGCGTGGATGCGTTGGGCCGGCTCGACCGCCAGCGGAGTGATGGGGATGACGCGGGATGGGGTGGACATGGAAGGCCTTCGGGCGAAGCCCGGCTTCGCCATGGAGGGAGCATGCAGTGAGGCGTTTTGATCTGGTAGATTCAGAAAAATGCTTAAACCACCGGATCAGATCGTGTTGGGTGCTGCGACTGCGGTGCCGCCAGCGCCCGCTCTGCTGTACCAGGCACTGGCGGACGCGCTGGCAGAGGCGATCGCGCGCGGCCAGCTGCGTGCGGGGGAACGCCTGCCCTCGGTGCGTGCGACTTGCCGCGAACGCCGCGTCAGCCCGGCCACGGTGTTCCAGGCGTATGGCTTGCTGGAAGCCCAGGGCCTGATCGAAGCGCGGCCGCGTTCGGGCTACTTCGTGCGGCCGCGCCGGCGCCCGCGCGGCGGCCAGCCCAGCGCCGCCCCGGCCAGCGCGCAGGTGGCGGACGTGAAGGTCAGCGATTTGTCGCTGCAACTGCTGCAGGCGGCGCAGAACGAGGCGCTGGTGCCGCTGGGCTCGGCCTTCCCTGCGTCGCACCTGTTCCCGTTTGACGACCTGGCGCGCTGCGGCGCGCGCGCCATGCGCCGCGTGCGCCCGGCGCAGATCACCAGTGCCGGTGCGGCGGGGGATGAACGACTGCGCCACGCGCTGCAGCGGCGGTACGCGCTGCACGGCGTGGCGCTGCAGGCGGACGAGCCCATCGTCACCAACGGCGCGCTGGAAGCGCTCAACCTGTGTCTGGAGGCGGTGACGCGCCCGGGCGATCTGGTGGTGGTCGAGTCGCCGACGTTTTACGCTGCGCTGCAGGTGCTGGACCGGCTCGGCCTGAAAGCGCTGGAGGTTCGCACCGACCCGGTGAAAGGCCTGGACGTGCAGGCCCTGGAAGCGCTGCTGGACACCCACCCGGTCGCGGCCTGCTGGTGCATGACCAGCTTTCAAAACCCACTGGGCGCGTTGATGCCCGACAGCCGCAAACAGGCGCTGGTGGAGCTGCTGACGCGCCGGCACGTGCCGCTCATCGAAGACGACGTGTACGCCGAGCTGTACGGGCAGGCCCCGCGCCCGCGCCCGGCCAAGGCCTTCGACACCGAGGGCTGGGTGCTGCACTGCGGGTCGTTTTCCAAATGCCTGGCGCCGGGCTACCGCGTGGGGTGGGCGGCGGCGGGGCGCTTCAGCGCGCAGGTGCTGCGCTTGAAGACCATGGGCTCGCTGGCCACGGCCTTGCCGCCCCAGCTGGCGCTGGCCGAATTCCTGGCGCAAGGCGGTTTTGATCGCCACCTGCGCAGCCTGCGCCAGACGCTGTCGGACCAGCGCGAGCAGGCGCGGCGGTTGGTGGCGCGGCATTTTCCTGCCGGCACGCGGGTGACGCGGCCGACCGGTGGGTATTTCCTGTGGGTCGAGCTGCCCGCGGCCGTCGACGCGCTGGCGCTGTACCAGCGGGCGTTGGCGGACGGCATCAGCACGGCGCCGGGGCTGCTGTTTTCAGGCGACGGGCGCTTCACCCACCACCTGCGGCTGAACGTCGGCCACCCGGGCGACGCGCGTTTTGCACCAGCGGTGCAGCGCGTGGGGGAGATTGCTGCGACGCTGCTGGGCGACGCGGCCAGCGCGCGGGCGTTGACGCCCACCTCCGGCTGAAGCCCGGCTTCAGGTGCCGGCCGTCAGGGCCGCCAGGTCCTCGTCGGTGAACCCGGCTTGCTGGCGCGCGGCCGTGTTGAAGGGCGCACGCAGGCGCGGCGCGGCGTAGCGTTGGACCAGTTCGCGGTAGTGCGGCACCGGCGCGATGCCTTCGCGCGCGCACAGCCAGCCGTACCAGTGGTTGCCGATCGCCACGTGGCCGATCTCGTCGCGCAGGATGATGTCCAGGATGTCGCAGGCGGCCAGCGCGTCTGGCGTGCCCACGGCGCGCAGTTTGTTCTGGATCAGCGGCGTGGCGTCCAGCCCGCGCGCTTCCAGCGTGCGCGGCACCAGCGCCATGCGCGCGACGATGTCGCCCTGTGTGCGCTCGCACATCGCCCACAGCCCGTCGTGCGCCGGAAAGTCGCCATAACGGTGCCCATACTGGCTTTGCAGGTGCGTGTGCAGCAGGTTGAAGTGGTACGCCTCCTCGATCGCCACGCGCAGCCAGTCGCGGTAGAACGCCTCCGGCATGCCGGCAAAACGCCAGATCGCATCCAGCGCCAGGTTGATCGCGTTGAATTCAATGTGGCAGATGGCATGCACCAGCCCCGCACGGCCTTCGGGCGTGTGCACGCTGCGCTGGGGCACGAGCTTGGGTTCGATCAGCGTCGGCTGCAGCGGGCGGCCGGGCAAGGGCGTCGCCGCAATCAGGTTAGCATCAGGCGCTACCGAAATCGTAGCTTCCTGCGCTTTCAGGGAGCCGACCAGCGCCAGTTTTTTATCCAAATCGGCTTCGCTGATGGCCTCAAGGGCGAGGGGGCGCAAGGACATCCTTAGAATTCCAGATCGATAGCGCAAAAGGTTGGGTGTGGTGCCGCTGTGGCTGCCACGATTTGTGCAAAAGTCTAAAGGCATGACGAATTCACCCCCGCCATCCCCGTCTACCCCGCCGAAGTTGGCTATCGCTGTGCAGCGGGCCGAAGAAGCCTTGGCACAAGGGCGCTTTGAGTCCGCGATGTCTTTCCTGGATGCTGCCGCAACGGCGTCGGCTGACACGGCTTGGCGCCAATGTCGCGCGCGGGTTCTTTTTGCTCTTTCGGATGCTGCTCTGCGCAAGGGCCAGCAGCAGGTGGCGTGGACTTGTTTGACAGAGGCAACGGAAGCCGACTCGCAGCATGTGCCGGCCCATTGGATGTTGGCAAACCTGAGTCTGACGGCTGGCGACACAGCGCGCGCGGAAGCGCTGCTGCGCCAGATTCTTGTCGTTGATCCAGACCATGCAGGAGCGCTTGGCAATTTGGGCAGCGTGTTGAATGATCGCGGATTGGCGTCAGAAGCCGAGGCGCTTTGGAAGCGGGCGTTGGTACTTCAGCCCGAGGCTGCGCCCGTGGCGTTCAATCTCGGTTTATTGCGGGTAACGCAGAAGCGTTGGGATGAGGCCGTCGTACTCTTGCGCCAGTCTCTGCAGCACGCTCCGCGACAAGCGGATGCGCAGTACTGGCTCGGCAACGCGTTGATGGGCGCGGGCCATGCGCCCGAGGCGCGGGACGCTTACGAACATGCTGTCAAGCTGGACGGTGCGTATGCGCAGGCGCGGTGGGGACGGGCAATGGCGTCGCTGCCCGCGATCGCCTTGACGACTGCCGAGCAACAGGACGCTCCGGCTGTATTCCGTTCGGAACTGATCAAGCTGCGGTCTTGGCTGCGGGCGCAGCGTCCAGGCGATGCCGTCAAGGCGGTGGGTGCGCAGCAGCCTTACTACATTGCGTACATTGAGCAGGATCACCGCCGCGTCCTTAGCGAATATGGTGCGCTGTGTAGCGCAGCCCTGGAGCAGTGGCCGTCCCGCCCGAAGGCGCCTGCGCTGGTGCGGCAGACGGGTGACAAATTCAAGCTAGCGATTGTGTCTGCGCATGTGCATGATCATTCTGTCTGGCACGCGATTGTGCGGGGTTGGGTCGAACACCTTGACCCGCAGACGTTTGAGTTGACGCTGTGTCACACAGGGGCCGGCGAGGACGAGCAGACGCGCTGGGCGCGTCAGCGTTTAGCGCGGTTTGTGTCAGATGTCGGGGGGTGGGAGGCGTGGTCCCACGAAATTGCCGATAGCGGGTTCGACGGGATTATCTACCCAGAAATCGGTATGGACGCCACTACCATTCGCCTGGCCAGTCAGCGCCTCGCGCCACTGCAGGCGGCGAGCTGGGGGCACCCGATCACGACAGGGTTGCCCACGGTTGATATGTACTTCAGTGCGGACGCTATGGAGCCCCCCAAGGCCCAACAACATTACACCGAGCGCTTGGTGCGCCTTCCAGGGATCGGGTGCTGTTACCAGGCCTATGGCATTCCTGCGATGACATCGATCGATTTCGCCCGTTGGGGTATTGGTGAGCAGGAACGGATTTTGATCTGTCCCGGAGTCCCCAACAAGTACGCGCCGCGCAACGATGCGCTGTGGGTGGAGATTGCCCGGCGCTGCGCCCCGTGCAAGCTGGTTTTTTTCAAGCCATCCGAAAGTGGGCTGGGTGAATTGCTCGCAAGCCGCTTGAAACGTGCTTTTGATGCGGCTGGCGTCTCGTTCGAAGATTCGGTTCGGTTGATACCTTGGTTGCCCCGAGGAGCTTTCTTCGCGTTGCTGGACCGCGCAGAAGCCATGCTGGACACCATTGGGTTCTCCGGCTTCAATACCGCGATGCAGGCGCTGGAGCGGCAGACGCCAGTAGTGGCCTGGGAAGGAAGTTTTCTGCGTGGGCGCCTCGCCAGCGGGCCATTGCGGGCGATCGGGTTCAGCGACGCGGTCGTCAACGACCAGGCTGGGTATGTGTCGTGTGTCGAGCGTTTGTGCAAGGATCAAGGATTTTCCGATCAGGCGCGTCACCGCATCGCCGCGCATCGAGCGAGCTTGTACGAACAAGTTGAAAGCGTGGCGGCATTGGGCGCTGAGTTGATGAAGTCTGTGGGAGCCAGGGCCTGACCGCAATTGGACGAATCTAGGACCAAGGCAAAAGGAGAAGGAAATGGCCGTGTATGAAATCGATGGCAAGGCCCCGCAAGTGGATTCGACGGCGTGGATCGCCGATTCGGCCGAGGTGATGGGCGCGGTGACGCTGGGGCCGGACGCGAGCGTCTGGTTCGGCTGCGTCCTGCGCGGGGACACTGAAACCATGACGATCGGCGAAGGCAGCAACATCCAGGACTTGAGCGTGCTGCACGCCGACCGCGGCAAGCCGTTGACGGTGGGCAAGAACGTGACGGTGGGCCACAAGGTGATGCTGCACGGCTGCACCATCGGCGACGAGTCGCTGATCGGCATTGGCGCCGTGGTGCTCAACGGTGCGAAGATCGGCAAGAACTGCCTGGTGGGGGCGGGCTCGCTGGTCACCGAAGGCAAGGAGTTTCCGGACGGCAGCATGATTGTCGGCAGTCCGGCGCGGGCGATTCGCCAGCTGACGCCCGAGCAGATCGAAGGCCTGCGCCAAAGCGCGCAGCATTACATCGACAATGCGCGCATGTTCCGCGCCACGCTGAAAAAACTGTAACTGGCGACGTTCGGCGGCCCGGCTACGGCCAGTAGCCATTGATTTGGTGCCGCCGGCGCCCCATATTCACAAGATGTCCGAACTGCACAAATTCATCTTTGACGGCCTGCCCGTTCGCGGCCAGCTGGTGCGCCTGACCGACGCGTGGCAGGAAGTCTTGCGCCGCCGCGCGGCCAACACGCAAACGGGCGCCTACTCACCGCCAGTGGCAGAGCTGCTGGGCGAAATGACGGCGGCTGCGGTGCTGATGCAGGGCAACATCAAGTTCGACGGCGCGCTGATCATGCAGATCATGGGCGATGGCCCGGTCAAGCTGGCGGTGGCGGAAGTGCAGAACGACCTGCGGCTGCGTGCGACGGCTTCGGTGATTGGCGCCGTGCCGCCCGGCATGCAACTGCCCGCCATGGTCAACGCGCGCGGCAAGGGCCGCTGCGCCATCACGCTGGACCCGCGCGATCGCCAACCCGGCCAGCAGCCCTACCAGGGCGTGGTGCCGCTGAACGACGCCGCAGGCGCCCCGCTGGGCGACTTGGCCGCCGTGGTCGAGCACTACATGCGCCAGTCCGAGCAGTTGGAGACCACGCTGGTGCTGGCAGCGGACGAGCAGGTGGCCGCAGGCCTGCTGATCCAGCGCTTGCCGGGCCAGGGGCAGGACAACCTGGCGCAAAGCAACGTGGCGCGCGACGACGCGGCGGATGAAGCCGACGACGATTACCGCCGCATATCCATTCTGACCAAAAGCCTCAAACGGGAAGAGCTACTGGGCCTGGACGCCGACACGATCTTGCGTCGCCTGTTCTGGGAGGAAAAGCTGCTGCGCTTTGAGCCGCACGTGGGCGCGACCGGTCCGCGCTTTGCCTGCTCCTGTAGCCGCGACCGCATGGCCGCCATGCTGAAGGGCTTGGGCGAGGAAGAGGCGCAATCTGCCCTGGCCGAGATGGGGCAGATCGAGGTGGGGTGCGACTTCTGCGGCCACCAGGAACGCTTTGACGCGGTCGATGTGGGGCGGCTGTTCACGCCGGCGGCGCAGCGCTCGCCGCAGCCGAAATCGGTTCAATAAACAAATATTTTGGCTTGAGCGCCCGCGGCATGGGTGCCGGCGAGCGGCGGGAGAACAAGTTGACCAACGAAGCCAGCACGTCGGGCTTGGACGCAGCGGTGTCGGCGCCGGGCCCCGCCGCAGCAGGCGCGCGCGTGCTGCGCTTTGACGTCATCACGCTGTTCCCCGAGCTGTTCGGCCCCTTCACGCAGGCCGGTGTGGTGCGCCGGGCGTTTGACAGCGGGCAGGTCGTTCTGCGCTTGTGGAATCCGCGCGACTACGCCGAGGGCAACTACCGCCGGGTGGACGACCGCCCGTTTGGTGGCGGCCCCGGCATGGTCATGCTGGCCGAGCCCCTGCTGCGCTGCCTGCAGGCGATCCGGCAGGACCGGGCTGACGCGGCCGGGGGCGAGGCGCCGCTGGTGCTTTTTTCGCCGATCGGCGCGCCTTTGCGCCATGCCGCGGTCGCCGACTGGGCCCAAGGGCAGGGCGCGATCCTGCTGTGCGGGCGCTACGAAGGCATTGACCAGCGGTTCATCGACCGCTACGTGGACCGGCAGATCAGTCTGGGCGACTTTGTGCTGTCTGGCGGTGAAATTGCCGCCATGGCCTTGATCGACGCCGTCGCCCGCCTGCAGCCCGGCGTATTGAACGACGAAGGCAGCCACCAGGCCGACAGCTTCAACCCGGCGCTGGACGGGCTGCTGGATTGCCCGCACTACACGCGCCCGGAAGAATGGGCTGGGGAGTGCGTCCCCGCCGAATTGCTGAGCGGGCACCACGCGCAGATTGAGCGCTGGCGCCGCGAACGCAGCCTGGCGCTGACCGCGCAACGGCGCCCGGATCTGCTGGAAGCCGCCCGCGCGGAGGGGCGCCTGACCAAGGCCGACGAGGCCTTTTTGCGCCAGTTGCCGGGTGCTGGCGCCGGGCCATAGTGCCGTTGACGTCGCCCGGGGCTATAATGTTGGGCTTTGTCGATCCTCTGCCGGCCGCGGCACGAAAACAGGTTGCATGGCTTTGCCAGGCAACTGCCGCCCTTAGCGTAGCGTGTGCATGATCGAGATGGAAAACCCATGAATCTGATTGAAACCCTCGAAAAAGAGGAAATCGAGCGCCTTGGCAAGAACATTCCCGAGTTCGCGCCCGGCGATACCGTGATCGTCAGCGTGAACGTCGTTGAAGGCAGCCGCAAGCGCGTGCAGGCCTACGAAGGCGTGGTGATCGCCAAGCGCAACCGTGGCCTGAACAGCGGCTTCACCGTGCGCAAGATCTCCAGCGGCGAAGGCGTGGAGCGTACGTTCCAGACCTACAGCCCGATCATCGCCAAGATCGAAGTCAAGCGCCGTGGTGACGTCCGCCGTGCGAAGCTGTACTACCTGCGCGAGCGCAGCGGCAAGTCGGCCCGTATTAAGGAAAAGCTGCCCAGCCGCGTGGCCAAGCAGGTCAGCGACGCCGCCGCGTAATCGGCCCCGTCGAACGCCAGACCTGGGTCTGGTGCCGACTCAGAGAAACCGCCTGCCGCCTCGGCGCCAGGCGGTTTTTTCATGGGTGAGCGGCACTTTCTGGTTTGACGCCACGTCCAGCGAATAGGCCCGCGCTGTGCGGCGGCTGTTGGTGTGCGATAGCGTTGCGGGGGCGTTTTTGATGCCCGTCGGGCTACCTTTTCGTCCGCGAGGTCCGCTTGCACGGGAAGGCGGACAATCGGCCGCTTCCGTGTCCGCCCGCCCGTCGGCGCTGCGCCTGCCCCATGTCCGCTTACACGCCCTTGTCCAAGCTCCCGAATTTCGACCCACGCCGCGTCCCCGTCACCGGCGTGGACGCGCAGTTGCCGGCGATTTCGCCCGACCGGCTGACGCCCGGCGCCCTGCGCGCGCGCTTTCTCCATCCGCCCGATTGGCAGCCCGAGCTGCGCCAGGAGCCGCGTTTTGCCGACCGGGCGCCGGCTGAGGCCGCGGTGCTGATCCCCTTGGTCGAGCGGCCGCAAGGCCTGGCGGTACTGCTGACCGAGCGCACGCAGAACCTGTCGACCCACTCCGGCCAGGTCGCCTTCCCGGGCGGCAAGGTCGACCCGGAAGATGTCGACGTCGACGCGGCCGCCTTGCGCGAGGCGCAGGAAGAGGTCGACCTGCCGCGCAGCCATGTCGATGTGCTGGGGCGGCTGCCGGTCTACATCACGGGCACGCAGTTCATCGTCACGCCGGTGGTGGCCCTGGTGCGCCCCGGCTTCGTGCTGCACCCCAACCCGGCCGAGGTGGCGCACGCGTTCGAAGTGCCGCTGGCCTTCCTGATGAACCCGGCGCACCACCGCCGCCACCGCCTGGAATGGGACGGCAACGCGCGCGAGTGGTTTTCCATGCCCTACGTCGAGCGGGTGCAGGTCGAGCCGCGCGCGGGCGAATCGCCGCCCAGTGCCGACACCGAGGTGGAGCGCTTCATCTGGGGCGCCACGGCCGGCATGTTGCGCAACTTCTACAGGTTTCTGGCGGCATAGCGCGCCACACGCGGGCCCGCTGCGGGCCTGACTATGATCCCCGCATGGCCTTGTTTGCGATCGTGATGGCGTTGCTGCTGGAGCAGGTGCGCCCGCTGGCGCCCGGCAATACCGCGGCTGCGCGGCTGCGGCGCTGGGTGCGTGGGGTGGGCCACGCGGTGGACGCCGGTGGGCGCCAGCACGCCTGGCTGGCCTGGACGCTGGCGGTCATCGTCCCGGCGCTGGCGGTGATGGGCGTGCACTGGCTGTGCCGCTGGCTCGGCGGCTGGCCGCTGGCGCTGGCGTGGAACGTCGCCGTGCTGTATCTGACCCTGGGCTTTCGCCAGTTCAGCCACCACTTCACCGGCATCCGCGACGCCCTGGACGCGGGCGACGAAGAGCGCGCGCGCCAGCTGCTGGCGCGCTGGCAGCAGGTCGACGCCAGCGCGCTGCCGCGCACCGAGATCGTGCGCCACGTCATCGAATACTCCGTGCTGGCCGCGCACCGCCACGTGTTTGGCGTGCTGGCCTGGTATTCGGTGCTGTCTATGTTGGGCCTGGGGCCGGCGGGCGCCGTGTTCTACCGCAACGCGGATTTCGCGGCCGGCTACTGGCAGCGCAAGCTGCAATCGGCCGACGTGCCGGTCAGCGCGCCACTGGGGGCGCTGGCGGCGGGGGCTTGGCGCGCGATCGATTGGCTGCCCGCGCGCATGACGGCGCTGGCCTTCGCCATCGTCGGCAGCTTTGAAGAGGCGATCGACGCCTGGCGCCAGTACGCCGCGCGGCTGGGCAAGGGCAACGACGGCGTGATTCTGGCCGCCACATCCGGCGCCATCGGCGTGCGCCTGGGGGGTGCCGTGCTGCGACCGTCGCCCCAGCCGGCCGGCGCCGGGCCGGTGACCTTGCCAGCCGACTGGCAGGACGAGATGCCCGGCGAGGCGGCCAACCCCGCGCACTTCACCCAGGTGGTCGGCTTGGTCTGGCGCACGGTGGCGCTGTGGCTGTTGCTGCTGGTGCTGCTGACGCTGGCGCATGTGCTGGGTTGATGGCCGAATTGGCCGCTGACCCTAGAGCCATCTGCGCGGGCAGCTAGCCAATTTGTAGCGAAAGTGGCCGCCCGCAGCGCGACGGAGCGCCCCGTTTTGCCGGCCGATTCGATCGGTATTTCAAGTCAAATTGGCCGCTGGCCCTACAGCCATCTGCGCGGGCAGCTCCGGTTTTTATAGTAAAAGTCGCATGCATTGAACGCGCTGCCGTCCGCCAACCCAGGGCCGGTTGGCCACGGCGCCCACACCGGGCCACGACCTGCGGCACACTGGGCGGACTGGCCGGTGCCCGTGTTCACTCTGGGCCGCTCCGCCATTTTTTTGATGACCCGCCTGGATTCGCTTCGCATGACCGCACCCGCCCAAGCCCCTGTCCAACTGCCCCTGACCGGCCTGCGCGTGGTCGAATTCACCCACATGGTGATGGGCCCCACCTGCGGCATGGTGCTGGCCGACCTGGGCGCCGAGGTGATCAAGGTCGAGCCCATCGAGGGCGACCGCACGCGCCACCTGCTGGGCTCGGGCGCGGGCTTTTTCCCGATGTTCAACCGCGGCAAGAAAAGCATCGCCATCGACCTGCACAAGCCCGAAGGCGCCGCCGTGGCGCGCCAACTCGCGCTGAGCGCCGACGTCGTGGCGGAAAACTTCAAGCCCGGCACCATGCAGAAATACGGCCTGGACTACGCCAGCCTGTCGGCGCAGGACCCGCGCCTGATCTACGTCAGCTGCAAGGGCTTTCTGCCTGGCCCGTACGAGCACCGCACGGCGCTGGACGAGGTCGTGCAGATGATGGGCGGCCTGGCCTACATGACCGGGCGGCCCGGCGACCCGCTGCGTGCCGGCACCAGCGTGAACGACATCATGGGCGGCATGTTTGGCGCCATCGGGGCCATGGGCGCGCTGATCCAGCGCGGCATCACCGGCAAAGGGCAGGAAGTGCAGAGCGCGCTGTACGAAAACAACGTCTTCTTGGTCGGCCAGCACATGCTGCAGTACGCCATCACCGGCGAGCCGGCCGCCCCCATGCCCGACCGCATCTCGGCCT
Organism: Pseudomonadota bacterium; assembly: GCA_023442945.1. Taxonomy (GTDB): domain Bacteria; phylum Pseudomonadota; class Gammaproteobacteria; order Burkholderiales; family Burkholderiaceae_C; genus Ottowia. Next base: position 40,994 of record JAEZWW010000112.1, read on the forward strand.
GGGCGGTGTACGACGTCTTCACCGTGCAGGACGGTGAGCAGATCTTCCTGGCGGCCGTCAGCGACGCGCAGTGGGCGGTGTTTTGCGACGCGCTGGGTTTTGACGACCTGAAGGCCGATCCGCGGTACCACGACAACAACGCCCGCGTGCGCCTGCGCGCCGAGCTGCTGCCGGTGCTGCGCGCGCGCCTGGCCGAGCGCCGCGCCGACGAGTTGGCGGCGCTGTTCGAGCGCGTGGGCCTGCCTTATGCCCCGATCCGCAAGCCGGAAGAGCTGTACGAGGACCCGCACCTGCTGGCCACCGGCGGCCTGGCCGAAGTGACGTTGACCGACGGCGACCGCGCCGGCCAGACCGCCCGCGCCACGCTGCTGCCGCTGACCCTGGGCGGGCAGCGCCTGGGCGCCGGGGCGCAGCCGCCCAGCATGGGCCACGACACGACTGCGCTGCTGGCCGATCTGGGTTACGATGCTACTGAAATAGAAGCGCTTCGCGCAGGTCTGGCGGTGGCCTGAGGCCTGGAACGCTTCTTTTTGGTGGCGAAGGCGAGGCGCGGGCGACGTGGCGCAGCGGGCGCTGGCTGCGCCGGTGCAAACCGGTCAAGCCGAAGCTTCAAAATGCCTTTAAGCCGCGTTTCAGACCCTGGGAACTAGGGTAATTCCTGAGCGCATGACGCCGGTCGCGCGGGTGTCGCGCCCGTAGAATCATTAACCGACCGAGCGGTCAGTTTTTGGGCCGACCGCTGGGCTGAACCCTTTTGGCTCTTGAACCCATTTCTGGGGAGACTTTCCATGCAATTGAAGAAGATGGCACTGGCCTGCGTGGCCGTGTTGGGCATGTCTGCGGCCGCCTGGGCCGACATCAACATCGGTGTCACGGTGTCGGCGACGGGCCCCGCCGCTTCCCTGGGCATCCCTGAAAAGAACACCATCTCGCTGCTGCCCACGTCCATTGGCGGCCAGAAGGTCAACTACATCGTGCTGGACGACGCGTCCGACACCACGGCCGCCGTCACCAACACGCGCAAGCTGATTGCCGAGCGCAACGTTGACGTCATCATCGGCTCGTCCACCACACCGGCCTCGCTGGCCATGATCGACGCCGTGGCAGAAGCCAAGACGCCGATGATCACCCTGGGCGCCTCGGCCGCCATCATCGAGCCGCAAGACGCCAAGAAAAAGTGGGTCTTCAAGACGCCGCAGAACGACATCATGATGGCGCTGGCCATCGCCGAGCACATGGCCGCCAACGGCGTGAAGACGGCGGCGTACATCGGCTTTTCTGACGCCTACGGCGAAGGCTGGTCCAAGGAATTCGCCAAGGCGCTGGATCTGAAGAAGATCAAGCTGGTCGCCAACGAGCGCTTCTCGCGCACCGACACGGCCGTCACCGGCCAGGTGCTGAAGATCATGGCCACCAAGCCCGACGCGGTGCTGGTCGGCGGCTCGGGCACGCCCGCGGCCCTGCCCCAGAAGACGCTGAAAGAGCGCGGCTACACCGGCAAGTACTACCAGACGCACGGCGTGGCCAACGCCGACTTCCTGCGCGTCGGTGGCAAGGACGTTGAAGGCACGCTGTTGCCCGCCGGCCCGGTGCTGGTGGCCGACCAACTGCCCGCTGGCAACCCGGTGCGCGCGGCGGCACTGGAATACATCAAGGCTTACGAAGGCGCCAACGGCAAGGGCAGCGTCAGCACCTTTGGCGGCCACGCCTGGGATGCGGGTCAGGTCCTGAAGGCCGCGATCCCGGTCGCGCTGAAAGCTGGCCAGCCTGGCACGCCGCAGTTCCGCTCGGCCCTGCGCGACGCCATGGAAGGCGTGAAGGAAGTGGCCGGCGCGCACGGCATCTTCACCATGTCGCCCAGCGACCACCTGGGCTTGGACCAGCGCGCCCGCGTCATGGTGACGATCCAGAACGGCCAGTGGAAGTACATCGGCGCAAAGTAAAGGGGTCACCCGCTGCGGCCTGAGCCCCCTGACATGGCGCGCCCAGGCCACAGCGGCCCCAAAAAGCACCCGTCACACCGGCTTCAGGCCGGTGTTGATGTTTTATAGTGCAATTTATGATTTATAGTGCACATCGTTACTGACGATGCCGCCCGACCGGTGTAGCTCACATGGACTTACAAATCGCCCTGATGCTGGTGCAGGATGGCATCGTCAACGGTGCCATCTATGCGCTGATGGCGCTGGCGCTGGTGCTGGTGTTTTCCGTCACCCGCGTCATCTTCATTCCGCAGGGCGAATTCGTCGCCTACGCCGCACTGGCCATGGCGGCCTTGCAGAGCGGTAAATCTCCCGCGCTGCTGTGGATGCTGCTGGTCATGGCGGCGCTGTGCATCGTCGTCGAGGCCGTGCGGCAGGCGCGCGGCGTCGAGGTGGATTGGAAAAGCACCTTGTTCTGGGCGGTGCTGCTGCCCGCGCTGGCCGCCTTGATGCTGCTGGTGATCAAGCCGCAGTCCATGCTGCTGCAGGTGCTCGCGGTGCTGTTGCTGGTCACGCCGATGGGGCCGCTGGTCTACCGCCTGGCGTACCGGCCGCTGGCGGATGCGACGGTGCTGATCCTGCTGATCGTTTCGGTCGCGCTGCACCTGGCGCTGGTGGGCGTGGGCTTGTTCCTGTTCGGCGCCGAAGGCTCGCGCACCGCGCCGTTTTCGGAGGCGCGCTGGGACGTGGCCGGGCTGTCCATCTCCGGCCAGTCCGTGGTCATCGTCGCAACGACCATCGTGCTGGTGCTGGCGATGTTCTTTTTCTTCGAGCGCACCATCATCGGCAAAGCGCTGCGCGCCACCGCCATCAACCGCGTCGGTGCGCGGTTGATGGGCATCCCGACGGCGCTGTCGGGTGACCTCAGCTTCGCGCTGGCGGCGCTGATCGGCGCCATCTCCGGCCTGTTGATCGCGCCGGTGACGACGATTTACTACGACACCGGTTTCCTGATCGGCCTGAAAGGCTTCGTCGCGGCCATCGTCGGCGGCCTGTCCAGCTACCCGCTGGCGCTGGCCGGCGCGCTGCTGGTTGGCCAGTTGGAATCGTTCGCTTCTTTCTGGGCCAGCGCCTTCAAGGAAGTGCTGGTCTTTACCCTGATCATTCCGGTGCTCTGGTGGCGCTCGATGAATACGCACCACGTGGAGGACGAGGAATGAAAAAACAGTACCTTGTCCTGGGCTTCATCGCCCTGCTGGCGATCGCGTGGCCCTTCCTGCCACCGTTCACCGTCACGCTGTTTTCGTACATCGGCCTGTACGCCATGGTGGCGCTGGGCCTGGTCATGCTCACCGGCGTCGGCGGCATGACCTCGTTCGGCCAGGCCGCCTTTGTTGGCCTCGGCGCTTACGCGACGGCGTGGATCTGCACCTCGCCCACCGCGGCGCAGTGGCTGTCCTTCCTGCCCACCGGCCTGTACCCCTGGGTTGGCCTGGTGCTGGGCCTGATCGTCACCGCGCTGGTGGCCTGGGGCCTGGGCGCGGTCACGCTGCGTCTGTCGGGTCACTACCTGCCGCTGGGCACGATCGCCTGGGGCCTGAGCCTGTACTACGTCTTCGGCAACCTGGACTGGCTGGGCGGCTTCACCGGCATCAGCAGCATCCCGCCGATCACGATCTTCGGCTTGTCGCTCGCTTCGCCGCGGGTGCTGGGTGTGGTGATCTGGGCCGTGTTGCTGCTGGCGATTTGGGCGCTGGACAACCTGCTGGATTCGCGCGAAGGCCGCGCCATCCGCGCGCTCAAAAGCGGCCGCTTGATGGCCGAATCCATGGGCATCGACACCGCGCAGCAGCGCATCAAGGTGTTCGTGCTGGCGGCGCTGCTGGCGGCCGTGTCCGGCTGGCTGTACGCGCACATGCAGCGCTTCGTCAACCCGACGCCCTTCAACCTGAACATCGGCATCGAGTACCTGTTCATGGCTGTGGTCGGTGGCTCCGGCTACCTGTGGGGCGCGGTACTGGGCGCCACGCTCATCACCTTGCTGAAGGAGCAGTTGCAGGACTGGCTGCCGCGCCTCTTGGGCAGCAGCGGCAACTTCGAGATCGTGGTGTTTGGCCTGCTGATGCTGCTGGTGCTGCAGCGCGCCTCCGACGGCCTGTGGCCTATCCTGGCCGGCTGGGTCAACCGTGTGCTGAAGATCGCCCCGCCCAAGCGCGAAATCGCGACCAGCGGTGCGGCCACCCTGGATCAGCGTCAGCTGCCGCCAGCGGGCGAAGAGGTGCTGAAGGCCCAGAACGTGACCAAGCGCTTCGCTGGCCTGGTCGCCAACAACGCCGTCAACATGGATGTGCGCGCGGGCGAAGTGCACGCGCTGATCGGGCCCAACGGCGCCGGCAAGAGCACGTTCTTCAACATGATCTCCGGTGTGGACGACCCGACCGAGGGCCAGGTCAGCCTGATGGGCCAGACCATGCAGGGCAAGCCCTCGCGCGCCTTTGCCGCGCTGGGCCTGGGCCGCACCTTCCAGCACGTGCGCCTGCTGGGCGACCGCAGCGTGTTGGACAACGTGGCGCTGGGCGCGCACCGCCGCGGCCACAAGGGCTGGATCGCTTCCATGCTGCGCGCCGACCGGGCCGAAGAAGCGGCCGTGCTGTCCGAAGCCATGCGCCAGATCGAGCGCTGTGGCCTGGGCGCTGTGGCGCACACGCCGGCCGCCTCGCTGCCGTTGGGGCAGCAACGTATCGTCGAAATTGCCCGCGCCCTGGCCGGCCAACCGGCGGTGCTGCTGCTGGACGAGCCGGCCGCCGGTCTGCGCCACCTGGAAAAGCAGGGCCTGGCCAAGCTGCTGACGCAGCTGCGCGCCGAAGGCCTGGCCATTCTGGTGGTCGAGCACGACATGGAATTCGTGATGAACCTGGCCGACCGCATCACCGTGCTGGAGTTCGGCACCGTGATCGCCCACGGCACGCCTGCCCAGGTGCAGGCCGACCCGCGCGTCATCGCGGCCTACCTCGGGGGAGACCTGGCATGAGCGCGCCACTGTTGAAAGTGCCGAACTTCTCGGTGTATTACGGCCCGGTGCAGGCCATCCACGGGATCGAACTGCACGTGGGCGAAGGCGAGATCGTCACCGTGATCGGCCCCAACGGCGCCGGCAAGACCACGCTGCTGAACGCCATCATGGGCCTGCTGCCCTCGCGCGGTGGGCTGGAGCTGGCCGGCCACGCCATCGCCCGCCCCACCGTCGAAGCCATGGTGCGCCACGGTGTCGCCCTGGTGCCGGAAAAGCGCGAGCTGTTCGGTGAGATGTCGGTCGAAGACAACCTGCTGTTGGGCGGTTTTGCCCGCTGGCGCCGCGGCCAGCGCGACCAGGTGGCGCGCATGAAGGAGATCTTCACGATCTTCCCGCGCATGGAAGAGCGCCGCGCGCAGATGGCGTCCACGCTGTCGGGTGGCGAGCGCCAGATGTTGGCCATCGGCCGCGCGCTGATGAGCCGCCCCAAGCTGCTGATGCTGGACGAGCCGTCCCTGGGCCTGGCGCCGCTGATCGTGCGCGAGGTGCTGAACACCGTGTCCGATCTGCGCAGCACCGGCGTGTCCGTGCTGCTGGTCGAACAGAACGCGCGCGCCGCGCTGAACGTGGCCGACCGCGGTTACGTGCTGGAGATGGGCGAGGTGGCGGTGCAGGGCGCGGCCAACGACCTGATCCACGACCAGCGCGTGATCGACACCTACCTGGGCGTTGGCGGCGCTGCCCGCGCCGAAGCAGCGCATTGAACCACCTTGAGCGCAGCATGCTATTGATTGAATAGCTGCTTGCGCAGATGGCTGTAGGGCCAAGGCTGTTTTTTGTGCCAAACCGGTAGCCGTTATCCTTAAGGTATGGCCCACCGGCCGTTTTCGTTGTAACCCCTGTTTGATCGAGGCCAACACGTGACCCAACTCCAAAGCTACATCGCCGGCCGCTGGATCGGCCAGCAACCCGCGCAAGCGCTGAAAAGCGCGATTGACGGTTCGGTCGTCGCCCACACGCACGCCGAAACGCTGGACTTCTCCGAGGCGCTGCACTACGCGCGCACCGTCGGCGTGCCGGCCATGATGAAGACCGACTTCCAGCAACGCGCCGCCATGCTCAAGGCCCTGGCCAAGTACCTGGGCGAGCACAAGGAAGCGATGTACGAGCTGTCCTTCCACACCGGCGCCACGCGCACCGATGGCTGGGTCGACATCGAAGGCGGCAGCGGCACGCTGTTCGCCTACGCCAGCATGGCCAAAGAGCTGCCCAAGTCCGGCAACCTGTGGCACGAAGGCCCGCAGATGCCGCTGGGCAAGACCGGCGCCTTCGCCGGCACGCACGTGCTGGTGCCGCGCGGCGGCGTGGCGGTGCACATCAACGCCTTCAACTTCCCGGTCTGGGGCCTGCTCGAGAAATTCGCGCCCACCTTCCTGGCGGGCATGCCGACCATCGGCAAGCCGGCCAGCGCCACCAGCTTCTTGACCGAGAAGATGGTGCGCCTGGTCAACGAATCGGGCATCCTGCCCGAAGGCGCGCTGCAGCTCATCATCGGCGGCACGGGCGACCTGCTGGACCGCGTGGAAGAGCAGGACGTTGTCACCTTCACCGGCTCGGCCGACACTGCCGCCAAGCTGCGCGCCACGGCCAACATCGTTAACCGCAGCATCCCGTTCAACGCCGAGGCCGATTCGCTCAACTGCGCCGTGCTGGCGCCGGACGTAACGCCGGACGACGAGGAATTTGACCTCTACGTCAAGGAAATCGCGCGCGAGATGACGCAAAAAGCCGGCCAGAAATGCACCGCCATCCGCCGTGCCCTGGTACCCGCCGACCGCGTCGACGCCGTGGCCGCCAAGCTGAAAGAGCGCCTGGCCAAGATCACCGTGGGCGATCCGCGCCTGGAAAACGTGCGCATGGGCGCGCTGGCCTCCAAGTCGCAACAGGCCGACGTGGCCGAGCGCGTGGCCACGCTGCGCCAAGGCGCCGAAGTCGTGTTTGGCGGCGGCGAAGGCTTTGCCGCCGTGGGCGAGGGCGTGGGCGAAGGCGCCTTCTTCCAGCCCACGCTGCTGCTGGCCAAGGACGCGAAAAACCACGCCGCGCACGACGTCGAGGCCTTCGGCCCCGTCAGCACGCTGATGGCCTACAACGGCCTGGACGAGGCGCTGGCCCTGGCCGCGCGCGGCAAGGGCAGCCTGGCCGGCACGCTGGTCACCAAGCACGCTGCCACGGCCGTCAAAGCCATTACCGCCATGGCCGCCACGCACGGCCGCCTGCAGGTGCTGGACCGCGCCGCCGCGCCGGAATCGACCGGCCACGGCTCGGCCCTGCCGTACCTCAAGCACGGCGGCCCCGGCCGCGCCGGCGGCGGTGAAGAGCTGGGCGGCCTGCGCGCCGTCAAACACCTGATGCAGCGCGCCGCGGTGCAGGGTTCACCCGCCATGCTGGCCGCGGTCACCGGAGAAGCTGCGGGCAGCTGAAGACCTGGGGTGCTCTGATTTGAGTAGCTGGCCGCGCAGGTGGCACTAGGGCTAGAGCCTTATTTCTCTTAAAACATGGGCCATGCGGCCCATGTTTGTTTTGGGGTCCACCGCTGCGGTTGACGGGCCGCCGCGCGGCCCCGCTAGACTGGCGGCGACCCGGTCCGCGGTGGTCGCGTGCCGGGCCCAACAACAGGGAGGCCTTTTCATGGCATGGAAAAAAATTCTGGCGGCCGCCGTTCTGGCGAGTGTGCTGCCGCTGGCGGGCGCTGCGGAGGACCGCGGCGACGAAGTCGTTCACGTCAGCAACAGCGACGCGACCATGAACGCCGCCATCAAGGAGGCGCGCCGCACGCTGCCCGACTTCCTGAAGCTGGCGGCCAACCCGCCGGCGGACACCGAGGGCTACAAGCTCAAGGTCAAGATCGTCGACGGCCCGCGCGTCGAGCATTTCTGGGTGATGCCGTTCAAGGTGGCGAAGGGTGGCTTCAGCGGCACGCTGGCCAATTCGCCCCAGGTGGTGCGCAACGTGCGCGGCGGCCAGACGATCCAGTTCAAGGAAGCAGACATCTCCGACTGGGGCTACGAAAAGAACGGCCGCCAGGTCGGCAGCTACACCGTCTGCGCGCTGTTCAAGCAGATGCCGCCGGACCAGGTGAAGTACTACCGCGAGAACCACGGCTTCGACTGCTGAGCGGCGCCCCGGCGCGCTCCGGTGGGCAGTGTGTAACCCCATGACCCCGCCCGCATGATCCCGACCCAGCGTTACAGCCTCGCCGGCCTGACTGGTGCGGACGGCCAAGCGCCTGGCAGCGCTGCTTTGCTGGACGCTGGCCACGCCACCGGCGTTGAGGTGTCCGGTTGTCTGATCGAAGCGCAGTACGCCACGCCGCTGGGCACGCTGCTCATCACGTCGTACGACTGCCCGTTTGAAGAAGCGAACAGCTTCGTCCTGCTGGACGAGCGCCTTGCCGATCTGGCGCGGGCGGCGCTGGGCGCACCGTACGCCAGCTTCCTGCTGCTCGCGCACTGGCCGGTGGACGGGTTGACCCTGGCGCTGCACTACGCCCCCGATGTGTTCTACACCCTGCGGATCGCGCCGCCCCAGGGTTGGCGCCGCACACCGCGCTTACAGCTGCAGGCGCAAACCGACTGGGTGCAGGACGCGCGCATGCGCGCGTCCTGCGAGCTGCGACAGGCCAGGGTGGAGGGCGGCGGCGCGCCCGAGCCAGGACCGTCCGACACCTGAGCGGCGCGGCACGCCCGCTGACACGCTGCCCCCCCCGCGTGCCGTTTGACCTGCGTCAAGCTGCGCGATGCCCGACCACAGCGCTCGGGCATTCTTGACTTGGTTCAAGGACGGTCCGAGCGCCGATTTTTACCCTAGCCGTGTTTATTTCACACGAGCGAGGAATCGGCCCATGAGCACGCAACCGTCGGGCGGCTTCACCAAGGAGATGGCACGCAACATCTTCTACGGTGGGTCGCTGTTCTTCATTCTGGTCTTCGTCGGTCTGGTGTTCCACACCGAAACCACGCTGCCCGAGCGCACCAACGAAGCGGCCATGACCGAGGCCGTCGTGCGCGGCAAAAAGGTGTGGGAAGTCAACCAGTGCATCGGTTGCCACTCGCTGCTGGGTGAAGGGGCGTACTTCGCGCCCGAGTTGGGCAACGTCTACAAGCGCCGCGGCGGTGATGAATCGGGCGCCGCCTTCATCAAGGCCTGGATGAAGGCCCAGCCGACCGGCGCGCCCGGTCGCCGCCAGATGCCGCAGTTCCACCTGAGCGAGCAGCAGCTCGACGACCTGGTCGAGTTCCTCAAATGGTCGGGCGGCATCAACACCGAAAACTGGCCGCCGAACATCGAAGGCTAGACCATGCACTCCCCCAGGCTCCACCTGCTTCGCCCTGTTTCGCCACCCCCCTCGCCGGGGGCGCGCCCAGCGGCCGGTACAAGCCCGTTCCGCGGGCGCCCTGATCTCACGCCCCGCGGTGCGTACCGTCCGGGCAGCTTCCCACGTCACGGAGTGTAGAAATGTCCTCTACCACCAACCCTGTTCTCAAATACAAGTCGCAGGCGGTTGCCAAGCCGTACTTCATCGCGGCGATTGGCCTGTTCGTCGGCCAGATCGTGTTCGGCCTGATCATGGGCCTGCAGTACATCTGGGGCGACTTCCTGTTCCCGGCGATCCCGTTCAACGTGGCGCGCATGGTGCACACCAACCTGCTGATCGTGTGGCTGCTGTTCGGCTTCATGGGCGCGGCCTACTACATGGTGCCGGAGGAGGCCGAGACCGAGCTGTACTCACCCAAGCTGGCGCTGATCATGTTCTGGATCTTCCTGGTGGCCGGCGCCGCCACGGTGTTGGGTTACCTGATGGTGCCCTACGCCAAGCTGGCCGAGATGACGGGCAACGACCTGCTCGCCACCATGGGCCGCGAATTCCTGGAGCAGCCCTTGCCAACCAAGGTGGGCATCGTCGTCGTGGCGCTGGCCATGCTGTTCAACGTCAGCATGACCTACCTGAAGGGCCGCAAGACGACCATCACCACGGTGCTGCTGATCGGCCTGTGGGGCCTGGCGCTGCTGTTCCTGTTCGCCTTCGTCAACCCGCACAACCTCACACGCGACAAGATGTACTGGTGGTGGGTCGTGCACCTGTGGGTGGAAGGCGTGTGGGAGTTGATCTTGGCCGCGCTGCTGGCCTACGTGCTGATCAAGACCACGGGCGTCGACCGCGAAGTGGTGGACAAGTGGGTGTACGTGATCATCGCCTTTGCCTTGTTCACCGGCATCCTGGGCACCGCGCACCACTACTACTTCATCGGGCTGCCGGGCTACTGGCACCTGGTCGGCAACATCTTCTCGTCGCTGGAGCCGATCCCGTTCTTCCTGATGACCATGTTCGCATTCCGCATGGTGCAAAAACGCCGGCGCGACCACGCCAACCAGGCGGCTGTGCTGTGGGCCGTGGGCTGCGCGGTGATGGGTTTCGTGGGCGCCGGCGTCTGGGGCTTCATGCACACCCTCAGTTTCGTCAACTACTACACGCACGGCACGCAGCTGACCGCATCGCACGGGCACCTGGCTTTCTACGGCGCGTACGTGCTGGTGGTGATTGCGCTGATCAGCTACGCCATGCCCACGCTGCGCGGGCGCATCGCCAACTCCACCCGCGCGCAGTCGGTCGAGATGTGGTCCTTCTGGGTCATGAGCATCGGCATGGGCGTGATGGTGCTGGCCATGACGGGCGCCGGCATCCTGCAGGTCTGGCTGCAGCGCATGCCGACGTCGGGCGCGCTGCCCTTCATGGCGGCGCAGGACCAGATGATGTTCTTCTACTGGCTGCGCCTGGCCGGTGGGGTGGGCTTCCTGCTGGGCCTGGTCATGTACGTGTGGAGCTTCTTCATCGGCGGTGAGCCGGCCGAAGAAGTGCTGGGCAGCCGCCGCGGCGGCCTGATGCCCAGCCCCGCGCAACGCCGCTTGCAGCACGACTGAGCCGACGGCCTGAGGACGTGACCACCATGTACCACGACCCGGAACTCGCGCGCTGCGGCAACACCGATGCCGCCGCGGCCGACGTGCCGTTCTACGCAGAACAGGCCGGCGAATGCCGCTTGTTCGAACACGCCTTCCAGCAACGTCTGCCGCTGCTGATCAAAGGCCCTACCGGCTGCGGCAAGACGCGCTTTGTCGAACACATGGCCGCGCGTCTGGGCCGCCCGCTGATCACCGTCAGCTGCCACGACGACCTGACGGCGGCCGACCTGGTGGGCCGCTACCTCATCGGCGATGGCAACACGGTCTGGAACGACGGGCCGTTGGCGCGCGCCGTGCGCGGCGGTGCCATTTGCTACCTGGACGAGGTGGTGGAGGCGCGCAAGGACACCACCGTCGTGCTGCACCCGCTGGCCGACGACCGCCGCGTGCTGCCGATCGAACGCACCGGCGAGCTGCTGCAGGCGCCGCCCGGTTTCATGCTGGTGGTGTCGTACAACCCCGGCTACCAGAACCTGCTGAAAAACCTCAAGCCCAGCACGCGCCAGCGGTTCGTGGCGCTGGCGTTTGACTACCCCGTGGCCGAGGTGGAGCGGCGCATCGTCATGGCCGAGTCCGGCGCCGACGAGCGCCTGGCGATGCGCCTGGTCAAACTGGCCAGCGCGCTGCGCCGCCTGACCGACCAGGACCTGGAAGAAACCGTCAGCACACGCCTCTTGGTGGTGGCCGCGCGCCTGGTGGTGTCCGGCCTGCCCGAGCACGTTGCCTGCCGCGCCGCCGTCGTCGACGCGCTGACCGACGACCCCGACACCGCCGCAGCGCTGGACGACGTCGTCCAGGCCGTGCTGGGCGACGGCTAAGGCGAGGCCATGGAAGAGTGGGTCGGCGAACGCTGGCACCGGCTGATCACCCGCGCGGCCGACGCCAGCCACGCCGACGCCGCCGTCACGCTGGAGCAGGTCACACGCAGCGTGCAATTGCTGTTTCGGGCTGGCGGCGGCGACGCGCTGGTGCGCGTCGTGCCGGCCACGGCGCGCCGCATTGGCGGGCCGCGTGGCTGGTTGCAGCGGCTGGCAGGGTCGGGCGTGCGCGGCAAGGTCAGCGCGCTGGACGCCGACACGCTGGCTTTGCCGCCGGTGCTGGCCGCGTTTGACGACCGCGCCCTCAACCGCGACCTGTACCTGTGGCTGGCTGCGCTGGGCGCCTGCCATGTCAACACGCTCGCCGGCTGGATCGCCGACAACCTGGCCGCGACCGAGCGGGCGCTGCAGACCTTCCCCGGCCTGCGCTCACGCTACGCGCGCCTGCTGGCCACGCACCTGGCGCAGCGCCCGGCGCTGGATCGATTGCGCGGCCCGGCGCGCGCGGCCGAACAGGCGGTGCAGGCCGCGCTGCGCGGCCACGCCAGCGACGCCGAACCCGCTCGCTCGCTGCAACCCACCGACGCCGCCCACGTGTGGCTGTGGCTGCAGGCACACGAAGCCAGCGCGCCCGGCGAAGCCGTCACGCCCGAGATGTTGGCCGCGCCACCGGTCGACCGGCCGCGCGACCCCAACGCCCCAACGCAAGAAGACGCCAAGCGCCGCCGCGCCGAGCGCACCGAAGACACCACCAGCAAGAACGGGCTGGTGATGTTCTTCCGTGCCGAATCGATCCTGAGCTGGAGCGAGTTCGTGCGCGTCAACCGCACCGACGACGACGAGGACCAGCAGAACGCCAGCCAGGTCGCCGACGACATGGAGCAGCTGTCCATCGCGCAGCGCGGCGAGACCCTGGCCGCGCGCGTCAAGTTCGACCTGGACCTGCCCAGCGCCAGTGCAGACGATCTGCCGGTGGGCGAGGGCGAGCCGCTGCCCGAATGGGATTTCAAGCAGCAGCGCCTGGTGCCTGACCGCTGCTGCGCGCAGCGCATGCGGCACCGGCCGGCCGATCCAGATGCTATGGAAGAAGGAGCTGCCCGCGCACTGCCAGAAGCCATCGCAAGGCTAAAAAGCACTTCCCGCCAGGTGCGCCGCCGCTTCGAGGCGCTGCGCGCCGCGCCACGCTGGCAGCACGGCCTGACCCAGGGCGACGAGCTGGACCTGGACGCCTGGGTGCGCCACCAGGTCGACCGGCGCGACACGCGCCAGCCGCACGGCGAATCGCCCGCGGTCTACTCACGCCGGGTGAAGTCTGAGCGCAGCCTGTCCACGCTGATGCTGGCCGACCTGTCGCTGTCGACCGACGCCTACGCCACGCAGGACGCGCGCGTGATCGACCTGGTGCGCGACAGCCTGCTGGTGTTTGGCGACGCGCTGGACGCGGCCGGTGACCCGTTCGAGATGCTGGGCTTTTCGTCGGTGCGGCGCGACATCCGCATCCTGGAGCTCAAGCGCTTTGGCGAGGCCTGGAACAACGCCGCGCGCGAACGCGTGCTGGGCATCCGCCCCGGTTTTTACACGCGCATGGGTGCGGCGATCCGTTACGGCACGCAACGCCTGGTCGAGCGCGGCGAGCGCCAGCGCCTGCTGCTGATCCTGTCCGACGGCAAGCCCAACGACCTGGACCACTACGAAGGCCGCCACGGCCTGGAAGACACGCGCCACGCCGTGCATGCCGCGCGCCAGGCCGGGCTGACGCCGTTTTGCGTGACCATCGACCGCGAGGCCAACGCCTACCTGCCGCGCCTGTTTGGCGCGCAGGGCTTCGCGCTGGTGCACCGCGCCGACCAACTGGCCGGGGCGCTGACCCAGGTGTACCTGCGACTGACCCTGGCCGCGCGCTGAACCCGCCGGGGTACAGGATTACACTTTCGCGCTACCCCACGCCGCCCGCGCAACGGGGTGAACCCACAGCCTCGACGCTGCGCCCACCGTGGACCTCGACAAGTTCAACATCCCGCGCTATTTGGGCACGCTGCCCCTGTTTTCGCACCTCGGCGAAGACGAACGTACGCGGCTGGCCGAAGGCTGCCAGCTGCGGCGCATCGAGCGCGGCAAGCTGATCTTTCGCATGGGCGAGCCGTGCGAGGAGTTCCACGTCACCGTGGTCGGGCAGGTCAAGCTGTTCGCCATTTCGCCCACCGGCGTTGAAAAGGTGATCGAGATCTGCGGCCCCGGCCACAGCTTTGCCGAGGCCGTGATGTTTATGGGCGTGCCCTACGTGGTGTCGGCGCAGACGCTGGCCGACACGCTGCTGCTGACGATCGACAAGCGCACCGTGCTGCAGGAGATTGAGGCCAATCCGGACTTTTCGCTGCGCATGCTGGCCGGCCTGTCCCGCCGCCTGCACGGGCTGATCAAGGACGTGCAAGGCTACGCGTTGCACAGCGGCGTGCAGCGCGTGATCGGCTACCTGCTGGGCGACCGGCTGAACGAAAGCGAGGTCGCCTCCGAGGCGATCACCGTGACCTTGCCGGTCAGCAAGGCGGCGATCGCGTCGCGCCTGTCGCTCACGCCCGAGTACTTTTCCCGCGTGCTGAACGAGCTGGAATCGGCCGGCCTGATCCATGTCGACAAGCGCGATATCCACATTGCCGACACGGGTAGGCTGGCCAACTACCAGCCGCGTTGAGCGGCGTACGTCGAACGGCGCACAAGGGTCGTGTTCAAGGAAATTCGGGCGCCAGCCCTACAACTGTCTGCGCGACCAGCTATCTTTTTTGTAGTAATTGGCCTGCGCACGCGCGCCGGTTCGCTCACGCCCGGCGCTTCTTGACCTTGGTCATGGCGGGCATGTGGGCTCTGGGGGTACAAACGCGCATGGCCGATCCGACCCCGCCGCCTTCTTCGCCCGCCCGACCGACTATCCCGGTGCAAGCCGCTGCACCTGCGGCAGCGGCCACGCCCGCGCGGCGCCCGCAGGTGCAGGGCCCGTGGCGCCTGTCGACTTTGCTGGCGTCGCCGCACCGGCTGGGCTTCTTCCTGGCCGCCGCCGTGCTGGTCATGGCCAGTCTGTGGTGGCTGGCCGTGCAGTGGGACCGCGCCAGTGGCGCGCTCGGTCTGGTCAGCGCCGTGCCGGCCACGCTGGCGCACGCGACGGTGATGGTGTTCGGCTTCATGCCGTTGTACTTCTCGGGCTTTCTGTTCACGGCCGGGCCCAAGTGGCTGAACGTGACGCCGTACGACGCGTCGCTGCTGCTGCCGCCCCTGCTGTTGCAGGCCGCGGGCTGGGTGCTGTGGCTGGCCGGCGCGCACTTGCAAGCGGGTTTGGCGGTGTTGGGCAACATCGTGGCGGTGTTCGGCATGGCGTGGATGTTCGGCCTGTTCTGGCGCCTGATCCGCGCCAGTCGCGCGCCGGACCAGGTACACGCGCGGCTGGTGGGCTGGGCCGGCGTGGTCGGCTGCGTGTCGCTGGCGGCGGTGGGCGTGTGCTTGGTGCTGGGCCACATCGACCTGGCGCTGGCCTGGGTGCGCACCGGGCTGTGGGGCTTCATCGTCGTCACCTACGTGGCGGTGGCGCACCGGATGATTCCCTTCTTCACCGCCAGCGTGCTGCCGATGATCGACGTGTGGCGCCCGCTGTGGGTGCTGCGCTTGATGGTGGGCGTGGCGGTGTTCGAGGTTGTCGCCGTCTGGGTCGACGCGCTGGCGCCGTCGGCCAGTGCGTGGCCGGCCTGGACCTGGGGGGTGATCGCGGTGGAGCTGTGCACCGGCGCCGTGCTGCTGTGGCTGGCGGTGGTCTGGGGCTTGGTGCAAAGCCTGAAGATCCGCCTGCTGGCGATGCTGCACGTCGGTTTTGTCTGGTTCGGCCTGGCGCTGGTGGTCAGCGGGCTGTCGCAGTTGATCTGGCTGCTGACCGGGCAGGCGCTGCTGGGTTTGGGCGCGGTGCACGCGCTCAGCATGGGTTTTCTGGGCTCGCTGATGCTGGCCATGGTTACGCGCGTGTCCTGCGGGCACGGCGGGCGCGCGCTGGTGGCGGACGATCTGGTGTGGGCGCTGTTCTGGGCGCTGCAGGTCACGGTGCTGCTGCGCCTGGCCGCAGCGGTGCAGGGCGCACCGGCCTGGCTGACGCCACTGGCCGCGCTGGCTTGGGCCGGGGTGGTGACGGTGTGGGCGCTGCGCTACGCCAACTGGTACGGGCGCCCGCGCGCCGACGGCCAACCCGGCTGAGGCCGCTGCGGTGCGTCCGTCCGACAATCGCCACATGAACGATTTTGAAGAGCAGAACCGCCGGTCGTGGAACGCCGCCACGCTGGCCCACAACAGCCACAAGGGCGACCAGGCGCTGTTCCTGCGCCAGGGCGGCTCCACCCTGTTCCCGGAAGAGCTGGCGCTGCTGGGCGACGTGCGCGGGCGCACGCTGCTGCACCTGCAATGCAACGCCGGGCAGGACAGCCTGAGCCTGGCGGCGCTGGGCGCCGAGGTCACCGGCGTGGACATCGCGGACGAGGCCATCGCCTTCGCCCAGCGCCTGTCGCGCGACAGCGGCATTCCCGCCACCTTCCACCGCGCCGAAGTGGTGGACTGGCTGCAGCGCGCAGCGGCCGATGGGCAGCGCTACGACGTGGTGTTCGTGAGCTACGGTGCGCTGTGCTGGCTGCCCGACCTGGGCGCGTGGGCCAAGGGCGTGGCCGCGGTGCTGCGGTCCGGCGGCCGGCTGGTGGTGATGGAATTTCACCCCTTCGCCATGGTGTTCGACCCCGCCTGGCGGCTGACCTACGACTATTTCAACCCCGAGCCCATGGTCATTCCCGATGGCGTGGGCGACTACGTGGCCGACTCCGGCGACGGCCTGGTCAACACGCCGGGCACCCAGGGCGTGGTGGGCTTCGTCAACCCGCACCCGAGCGTCGAATTCGCCTGGGGCATTGGCCAGGTGGTGAGCGCGGTCCTGGCCGCCGGCCTGCGCATTGCCCGCCTGGAGGAATACCCGTTCGCCAACGGCTGGAAGGGCTTTGACGGCATGCGGGAAGGCGAGGGCAAGCGCTGGTACGCGCCGCCGGGTCAGCCCGCGGTGCCGCTGATGTACGGGCTGGAAGCGGTCCAACCCTGAAGGTGACCGAGCGCAAGGGCCCGCTGTGGGCGCTGCGTTACGCTCCAGCCCATGACAGATCCCTTGCGCAGGGCCGATTCGCCGGCCGATGCCGCCGCCGCGCCACCGCGCGCGCTGGGCGAGCCGCGCCCGCCCGAGGTGGTGGAGCTGGCCCAGGCGCTGATCCACACGCGCCAGACCCTCCTGCCCAAGCGCCTGGGCGCGCCCGGGCCCGACGCGGCGCAGACCCAGGCCATCCTGGCCGCTGCCGCGCAGGCGCCCGACCACCACGAGCTGACGCCCTGGCGCCTGGTCCTGGTGCCCGAGGCCGCGCGCAGCGCCCTGGGCGACGCTTTTGCCGCCGCCTTGGCCGAGCGCGACCCCGACGCCACGCCCGAGCAGCTGGCGCAGGCGCGTGACAAGGCGCAGCACGCGCCGCTGGTGCTGCTGGCGGTGGTGCGCTTGCGCGACAACGATGCCGAGATCGAACCGCACGAGCGCATCGTCTCGGCCGGCTGCGCGCTGCAGAACATGCTGCTGATGGCGCACGCGCAGGGCTTTGGCGCCTCGCTGACCAGCGGCAAGGCGCTGGCCAGCGCGCCGCTGCGGCGCCTGTTCGCCCTGGGCGAGCACGAACAGGCGCTGTGCTTCATCAACATCGGCACCGTGGTCAAAGGCAAGCGCGCGCGCGTTCGGCCGCGCGTGGCGGACTACGTCAGCACGCTGAACGTGCCGGCGTAAGCTATAAAAAAAGAAGCTGCCTGCGCAGGTGGTTGTAGGGCTGCAGGCCTGTTTTATTTCAATTTCAAGAAAGCCGGGATCGCATGCACGACAGCGCCCTCGTTCTCTTTTCCGGTGGGCAGGACTCCACCACTTGCCTGGCCGACGCGCTCAGCCGCTTCGCGCGGGTCGAAACGCTGGGCTTCGACTACGGCCAGCGCCACCTGGCCGAGATGCGCCAGCGCGGCGTGGTGCGCGCGGCGTTGGCGGCGCGCTTTCCGGCCTGGGCCGGCCGCCTGGGCGACGACCACGTGATCGACCTGCAGGTGCTGGGCCAGATCAGCGACACGGCGCTGACGCGCGACACCGCCATTGCGCTGGACGCCAGCGGCCTGCCCAACACCTTTGTGCCGGGGCGCAACCTGATCTTTCTGACCTTTGCTGGCGCGCTGGCCTACCGGCGCGGACTGCAGGTGATCGTCACCGGCGTGTGTGAGACCGACTATTCCGGCTACCCCGACTGCCGCGACGACACCATGAAGGCGGTGCAGCTGGCGCTGTCGCTGGGCATGGACCGGCGCCTGGTGGTCGACACGCCGCTGATGTGGCTGGACAAGGCCGCCACCTGGGCGCGCGCGCAGGCGCTGGGCGACGCGGCCGACCCGGCGGGCGGCGGCGCGGCGCTGATCGATATCCTGGTCGAGCATTCGCACACCTGCTACGAGGACGTGCGCGATCGGCGCCACGCCTGGGGCTACGGCTGCGGCCGCTGCCCCGCGTGCTCGCTGCGCGCTGCCGGTTGGCAGCGCTGGCGTGCAGCGCGTGGCGCGCAGTAGGCGGATCCATCCAAAGGCCCAGGTGGCCAAGCCGCACGCGCTGCGGCAGGAAAGCCCCTGCACAGGCAAGACGCATCAAATTTGTCTGACAGACGGCGCGCCGTTTCATGTCAAGATGTAAACAAAACGTGACACGACGCAAGCACCCGCTTCCGCTTGTGGCCGAATGCTTTTGCCCATGGTTGACGACATGCTTTACCCCCGCAATTTCCACCCCCCGGCGCTGGCCCACGCCGCTGGCGAATCCTCCGCCCGCACTTCCCGAACGCTGGCGCACGTGCGCCGTTGGGGCCTGGCCGCTGGCCTGCTGCTGGGCGCCGCATCCGCGGCCCACGCGCAGGCCCAGGGCATCGACTGGACGCTGGTGGGCGGCGCGTCGGACGAGTCCAGCGTGCGTTCGCTCGGCGTGACCGCCGGCTGGACCCGGCCCGCACCGCTGTGGCAGGGCGAGACCTGGCGCCTGCGCCTGCGCCACGAAGGCGTGCTGGCCGCCTGGCACGTGCCGCGCGCCAAGGACCTGGTGGAGATCGGCTATTCGCCCGTGCTGCGGCTGGAGCGGCCGCTGTCGGGCAGCAGCAGCGTGTTCTTCCTCGAAGGCTCGATCGGCGTGCGCCTGCTGTCGCACACGCGGGTGTCGCAGGAACACCGCATGAGCACGGCCTTCCAGTTCGCCGACATGCTGGGCGTGGGCATGCAGTTCGGCCGCGAAGCGCGCTCGACGCTGGGCCTGCGCATCCAGCACTTGTCGAACCTGGGCATCAAGAAGCCCAACCCGGGCATCGAATTCCTGCAGCTGTACTACAGCTACCGCTTCTGATCGGTGCAGCGCGGCGCGACAGGTTGCTATCGTAAAGATAGCTGGCCGCGCAGGTGGTTGTAGGGCGACAGCCCTGTTTCATTGAATTTCGGAGATCCGACGCACCGTGGGTCGGCGTTGCGTTGGGTCAAGCGCCGCGCGGCCGACCGTTCTGTCCGTGCCGGCGGCACGGACGCCGCGCCACGCTCACGTCAGCGCCGCCACCTCGATGCGGTAGCGCGGACCGGCGCCCGCGCCGCCCGCGCCATCGGCCGGGCCCGTCGGCACCAAGCGCCAGCTGCGTTGGTGGAACGGCGTCACCGTGGGCCGGTGCGCGACGGACACCAGCGCGCCGCCAGCCGCTTCGGTCATGGCGCGCAGCCGGGTGTACAGCGTTTCCTCTGCGGGCACGTCCAGCGCGCTGGTGGCTTCGTCGGCCAGCACCCAGGCCGGTTGCTTCAGCAGCACGCGGGCGATCGCCAGGCGCTGCTGTTCGCCACCGCTGAGCTTTTGCGTCCAGTTGTCGCGCTCGTCCAGCCGATCGATCAGCTCGGGCAGCAGCGCTTCTTCCAGCGCGCTGCGCAGTTGGGCGTCGCTGTACGCGTCGGCCGGCGCCGGGTAGGCCAGCGCGTCGCGCAGGCTGCCGTCCGGGAAATAGGGGCGCTGCGGGATGACGGCGGTGCGCTCGGGCAGCGCCACGCTGCCTGTGGCCCAGGGCCAGATGCCGGTCAGCGCGCGCAGCAGGGTGGACTTGCCGCTGCCCGACGGGCCTTGCACCAGCGTGTGCTGGCCGGGCGTGGCGCGCAGGGTTTCGTGCGCCAGCAGCGTGGTGCCGGTGGGCAGCTGAAAGCTGAGGTCATTTGCTTCAATTGCTTCCAAATTGGTAGCTGGCTGCGCAGATGGTTGTAGGGCTGCAGCCTGATTTTCTTTGGAAAGTGCGGCTTCGAAGCTGGTCAGCCGTTCGGTCGTGGCGCGCCAGGCGGCCAGGCTGTCGTAGTTGTCGACGAACCAGGACAGCGCGGTCTGCACGCGGTCGAAGGCGGTGGCGATCTGCATCAACTGGCCGAGCTGGATCGCGCCACTGAAAAAGCGCGGCGCGGAAATGATCATGGGGAACACGGTCGCCGCCTGCCCGAACAAGGCGGTGAAGCCGACCAGTTGCTTCTGCTTGCGGATCAGCCGCAGGTAGTTGGCCAGCACGGACGCAAAGCGCCCGTCCAGGTTGCGGTATTCCACGGTTTCACCCTTGTCCAGCGCGATGGCTTCGCTGTATTCGCGCACCCGCACCAGGTGGTGGCGAAAGTCGGCTTCGCGCTTTTGCTGCTCAAAGTTCAGGCCGATCAGCGGGCGGCCGATGTAGTGCGTCAGCACGCTGCCCACACCGCAGTACAGCACCGCCATCCAGACCATGAAGCCGGGAATGGTGAAGTCGTGCCCACCCAGCGCAAAGCTGAAGCTGCCCGACAGCGACCACAGAATGCCGACAAAGCTGACCAGCGTGACCACCGCGTTCAGCGCGCCCATCGACAGGCTGACGGTCTGCGTGGTGAACAGGTTGACGTCTTCCTGCAGGCGCTGGTCGGGGTTGTCCGGCACGCGCTGGCCGGGCTGGGGCAGGTCGGTGGCGTCGGTTTCGGGCTCGGCCGCGCCGGCGTAGCGGCCCAGCTCCATGCGGTAGAAGGCCTGGCCGCGCAGCCAGCGCCCCATCAGCGCGCGCGTCATCCACGCGCGCCAACGCACCTGCAGGAGCTGCGTCAGGTAAAAGCGGTAGACCGCGATGACGATGAAGGCCATCGCCAGGTAGGTGAAGCGCCCCAGCTGCGTCCAGAACACGCCGGCGTCCTTGTTCTGCAGCGCGTCGTAGAAGACGCGGTTCCACTCGTTGAGCAGCACCAGCATGTACACGGCCGCCAGGTTGAGGGCGACGATGGCCACCAACAGCCCGCGGGCGCGCCAGCGCTCTTCAGAGTGGAAATACGGCAGCGACAGGTGCACGACCTGGCGCATGAAGCGCGTGAACTGGGCGAACTTGGCAGCAAGGCGCATGGAGCGGATCCGCATCAAAGGTGAGAGCACAGATCATAGGGTTGGCGCGATGTGGCGCGGCTTAAGGGCCTCCGGCGTCGTCGCAAGACAAGCGGGCGGCAAGCGCCTACACTGCCCAGTTTCCCCGCGGCTGGACGCGGCGCCACCGGGGCGCGGGCCGCGCAGGGCAAGGAGGTCGGCACGATGCCGGATTTGGGGACGACGCTGCCGCAGGCCGAATGGCCATACGCGCAGATCCTGATGCGCATGGCGCTGGGCTTGTCGCTGGGCCTGCTGATCGGTCTGGAGCGCGAGCGCCGCCGCAAGGAGGCGGGGCTGCGCACGTTCGGCTTCATCGGCCTGCTGGGCACCATGGGCGGCGCGCTGGGCGGCGGGTACGGCCTGACCGCGCTGATGCTGACGGGCCTGCTGGCGCTGATCCTCAACCTGTCGTCCCTGCGCTCGGGCCAGGGCACCGAGCTGACCACCTCGGCCGCGATGCTGGTCACCGCCATGGCCGGCGTGCTGTGCGGCCTGGGCCACACGCTGACGCCGGCGGCGGTGATGGTGATGGCCACGGCGCTGCTGGCCTGGAAGGAACGGCTGGCGGATTTCTCGATGGGGATGTCGGAAAGCGAAGTCCGGTCGGCCCTGTTGCTGGCGATTCTGGCCATCGTCATCTACCCGGCGCTGCCTGAGGGCGCCGTCGGCCCCTGGAAGCTGATCGAGCCGCGCGCCGCGTGGGTCACGGTGATCCTGATCGCCGGCATCGGCTTTTTCAACTACGTGCTGTGGAAGCTGTACGGCACGCGCGGCACCGAGCTGTCGGGCTTCTTCGGCGGCCTGGTCAACAGCAACTTCACGGTGATCGAGCTGTCCAACCGCGTGCGCGAAATGGGCGCGGTCTTCGCCGGCACGGCCTACCGCGGCGTGCTGCTGGCCACGGCGGCCATGATCGCGCGCAACGGCACGCTGCTGGCCCTGCTGGCGCCGGCGGCCTTGCTGGGTGCGGCCCTGCCGCTGGCGCTGATGCTGGCGGCCAGCGCCCTGCTGGTGACCTGGAGCCTGCACCTGCGCCGCCGCCACGGCGCTGAGGCGGCGCCCGATCTGCACATGGCGATGCCGTTTTCACTGCCGCAGGCGCTGAAGTACGGCGCCATCTTCCTGGCCTTGCACGTGCTCGGCGCGTTGACGCAGCGGCAGTTTGGCGATGCCGGCTTCTACGTCGTCAGCGTGGTCGGCGGCTTGCTGTCCAGCGCCAGCGCGGTGGCCGCGGCCGCGACGCTGGCGGAGCAGGGCGGCATTACCCCGACCACGGCCGGCGTGGGCGCGATCCTGGCGTCCTTCACCAGCATGGCGTTCAGCCTGTCGTTCGTGCTGCGCATGCGCGATCCGGCGCTGATCCGCCGGCTGTTCGTCGCCATCGGCCTGATTGGCGCCTGTGGGGTGGTGGGCCTGCTGCTCGGCCACCTGGTGCAGCCCTGGGTGCAGACGCTGATCAACGGGCTGGAGAACGCCCGGTGATGGGTCTAGTACTATAAAAACAGTAGCTGCCCGCGCAGATTGCCGTAGGGCTGCAGGCCTATTTGATGCTGGATGTGCCGCTTGGGCGGGCGGCAGCGGCACGCTCGCGTTCACGGCGCGCCTCGCGCTCGGCACGGCGGCGGTCGGCCACGGTGCGGATCTCGTCCTGGGTCAGGTAGCCGTCCTTGTTCAGGTCGGCGTCCTCAAAGTCCTTTTTGAGCGACGGGCGCAGGCGAAAGCCGACTTCGGCCTCCTTGCGTGAGACGCGGCCGTCGCCATCGGCGTCCAGCATCTGGAACCACTGCAGCGCCTGCGCTTCGCCCTTGCTGACCTTCTTGGTCGCGGGCGCGGCGGTAACTGGCGGCGGCGCGTCCGATTTGGGCTTGGCTTTGGCGTTGGCCGTGCCGCTTTTTGCCGGCGCCTGGGCTTTGGTCGCGGGGGCGACTTTCGGCGCGGGCGCAGGCGCGGCGGTCTGTGCGCTGGCAGCGCCCGCCCACACGAGGGACAGGCCCAGCAGGAGCGCGCCCGGGAGTCGTTGGTGTCTCATGCTATTTGGAGCGTTGGCGCCGGGCGGGGGTTTCCGGCGCCGCGGGTGAATTTGTAACACCGCCTGCGACGTGGCCGGCCGGCACGTGCTGGGCCGCGTGTTCGATGTGGCCGGTCTGGTCGTCGAAGAAGAAGTCCGGCTCGAATTCGCGCAGGAATTCGCCCTTGGGCAGGCCGCCCAGGAACATGGCTTCGTCCACGCCCACGCCCCAGTGCATCAGGGTGCGGATGGCGCGCTCGTGCGCGGGGGCGCTGCGCGCGGTGACCAGCGCGGTGCGCAGGCGCATCGCCTGGCTGCCGGCGCCCTGCAGGCGGTGCAGGGCGGCCAGCAAGGGCTTGAACGGGCCGTCGGGCAAGGGCAGTTCGGCCTTGCGCTTCTCGTGCGCCTGGAAGGCGGCCAGGCCCTTTTTCTGGAACACCTGCTCGGCTTCGTCGGCAAACAGCACGGCGTCGCCGTCGAAGGCGATGCGCACCTCGTGCGGGTGGTTTTCACCCGCACGGGCCGAGCCGGTGGCCACGCGCGCGGCCGGAAAGCCCATCGCCAGCGCCTGCCGCACATCGGCTTCGTTGGCCGACAGGAACAGGTGGGCACCCAGCGGTTTCAGGTAGCGGAAGGGGTCGCGCCCCTGCGTGAATACGCCGCGTTCGACCCGCATGCCCGCCGCCGACACGCTGCGGAACACGCGCATGCCGCTGACCGGGTCGTTGCGCGACAGCACCACGACTTCGACGCGCTGGTGGTCGGGCTCGTTGAAGGCCAGCAGCTTCTTGACCAGGGAAAACGCCACGCCCGCCGGCGCCGGCACATCGATGCGCTGCATCTGCAGGTCGACGTAGGCCTGCGGGTCGCCGGTTTCGAACAGGCGGTTTTCTTCCTCGAAGTCGAACAGCGCGCGCGACGAGATCGCCACGACAAGTTGGTTCAGAAGACTGGCGGTCATATCAAATGGATAGCTGCTGGCGCTTGTCTGGCGGGCGCTGGTCGCTTGAAAGCGCGCAGCGCCTCGGCGCTTGCATCATGTAGCGCGACGGGCGTGCCCCCATCCCGACCTTCCGCCAAAGGGGGAAGGAGAAGCGGCCGCGGAGCAGGCCAGCCCAGCGAACGCCGTGCTCGGGCTTGTACCGAGCACTGGCGTTGTCCCCCCTCCCGAAGCGCGTAGCGCGCAGAAAGAGGGGGGAAGGCGCGCAGCGCCTGAGGGGGGTGCTCTACTTCACCCACTGGTTCATCTGAATGATGGGCAGCATCACGGCCAGCACGATCAGCATGACGATGACGCCCATCGCCAGGATCAGCAGCGGCTCCAACACCGTGGCCAACTGCATGGCGCGGCGCTGGACTTCGGCCGACAGCTGGTTGGCCGCGCGCTGCAGCATCAGCGGCAGCTGGCCGGTCTGTTCGCCCAGGCGCGCGAACATCGACAGCAGGCCGGGAAAGCGCTTTTTCTGGGACAGCGCGGACGCCAGCGGCGCGCC
Organism: Pseudomonadota bacterium; assembly: GCA_023442945.1. GTDB lineage: Bacteria > Pseudomonadota > Gammaproteobacteria > Burkholderiales > Burkholderiaceae_C > Ottowia. The sequence goes on from JAEZWW010000112.1 coordinate 65,780, forward strand.
TTCGCGCACCATGATCAGCGCGTCTTCGGCGTCGGCGCGCATGGCCTGGTTGTTCAGGGTTTCGGCCGCGGCCTGCAGGCTGCGCAGGATCGGCACACCCGCGCCCGCCAGCATGGCCAGGGTGCTGGCAAAGCGCGCCGCGTTGTAGCCACGGGACAGGCGCCCGATCATGGGCAGTTCCAGCCAGGCGGCGTCAAACCGCCGCCGTGCGGCCGGGTTGCGCAGCGCCAGCCGCGCCGCCACGGTGCCCACCACCAGCAGGCCCAGCACCCACCAGCCGTAGCTGCGTACCCAAGCTGAAATGGCCAGCATGGCCGAGGTCAGCCAGGGCAGCGTGTGCTTGGTGCCGGTGAAGACGGTGGCAACCTGCGGCACGACGTAGGTGACCAGGAAGATCACGATCACGATAGCCGCCAGCGTGACGATGGCGGGGTACAAGGCTGCGGCAATCAACTTGCTGCGCAGCGCCTGGCGCTCTTCCAGGTCGTCGGCGAGGCGCTCCAGCACGGTGCCGAGGTGGCCGCCTTGTTCGCCCGCGGCGATCACGGCGGTGTAAACCGGCGAAAACGTGGCCGGGTGCATGGCCATCGACTTGGCCAGCGACGAGCCGGCGTTGACTTCGGCGCGCAGCGCGGCGATCAGGTGGCGGTGGCGGACTTCGTCGGATTCGTCGGCCAGGGCCGAGAGCGAGCGCTCCAGTGGCAAGCCCGAGCCGACCAGTCCGGCGAGCTGCCGCGTCCAGATGGCGAGTTGGGTGCCGTTGAAAGCGCGCGCGCCCCAGCCCTTGCTGCGCACCTCGCCACTGGCAGAAGCTTCGCCGATGCCCACGGGGTCGACCTGCAGCGGCACCAGCGACTGGCCGCGCAGCAGCGCACGCGCCGCTTTGACCGTGTCGGCTTCGACCACGCCCTTGCGGGTCTTGCCGTCGGCTTGCAGGGCTTCAAAGGTGTAGGCGGGCACGTGGTGGGATCCGGGGCGTCAGGCGCAAAACCGCAATGGTAGCGGTTGCCAGGGCCGATGCGGCGTCTGGACAGGCCGCGCCAGCTCGGCGGTTGGGTGGCCGGCGGCCACGCTCGGCGGGACACGGATCAGCCGGTGAGCCGCTCGGCGCGGCGTGCCGGCGGCGGTGGCAGGCTACAGCTCGTCCACCAAACGCGCCAGTTCCTTGGTCTTTTCCTGCCAGACGGTCCAGTCGATCTCGGACTTCTGGCGCGTCAGCGTCACCAGCAGCATGCCCTTGCCGCAGGGCAGCAGGGTGATGCGGCCGCGCGCATGCATCATGACCGAGGCGCGCAAGTCGCCCAAGTCCTTGAACTGGTCGGACAGGCGCGTGTACAGGCGCCAGTAGTCGCTGGCGGCCTCGGCAAAGGTTTGCACGCCGTCGATCTGGCCGGCGTGGTTCCAGACCATACCGGCTTCGATCTCAACGAGCGCGCAGCCTTCCAAACCCGGCATGGCGGCCATGGCCTCTACGGCCTCTTGCAGGCGCTTTTCTTTCATGCTTCGGCCAGCGATTTGGCGAACTGCGCCGTCCGGTAGGACACCTGGCCCAGAATCGCGCTGCCATCGGCGATGACGTTGATCACCAGATCGGCGTCGGGGCGGTGCACGCTGAACACGACAGCAAAGCCCGATTCGGTGTCGATCGTCACGCTCTTGTTGCGGCCCAGCGCTGCTTCCTGCGACACCACCGAGCTGATGGCCGAAATGGAGCTGGCCATGGCCGCCACGCGTGCCGGGTCGCCCTGGCGCATGGCGGAGGCGACGTCAAAGCCGTCGACGGTGGCGACCACAACGGCGGTCACGCCGCTGACTTCGCTCAGGATGTTGTCGGCCTCACGCGAGGCCATTACTTTGGCGGAAGGCGCCAGATTGATCTTTACTGACATGAATTCATTCTCCAAACATGCCGGCTTCCAGTTGCGCCAGCAGGGTATCGATGAGCAGGATCACGTCGTCGCGCTTGCGCACATCGACTTCCAGGACCGGCAACACGCGGTTGTGCCGGGCCAGTTCCTCGATGTAGTCGTCGAGCGAGGGCGAGGCGTGTTCGTCCAGGCGCCCGATGCCAATGGCGCAGGGCATGATGTCCAGATCGTCGGCAAAGCCTTCCAGGTACACACGCAGATCGGCCAGCGGGTCGGGGCGCGAGTTGTCGGTCAGGATGATCATCCCGAGGGCGTTCTTGGCCAGGATCTTCCACAGGAAGTCGAAGCGCGACTGGCCGGGCGTGCCGAACAGGCGGATGCGGTCGCCGTTGTCCAGCGTGAACTGGCCAAAGTCCAGGCCTACGGTGGTGCGTTCCTTGGTGTGCGACAGGTCGTTGTTGTCGACGTCGGTGACGATGGGTGGGGTTTCGCTCACCGAACCGATGGCGGTGGTCTTGCCCGCCCCCATCGTGCCGGTGAACAGGATCTTGTACTCGTTCATCTTTTTACTACAGTCGGTTCACAGGCCCAGGCGGCGACGGATGCCGGAGATGAGCCCGCGGGCAAAGGTCGGCTTGGCGACAGTCGCGGCGGGGGCGGTGCGCGTGGGGGCTGTTGCCTGGGCAGACGGCGGCGGCGCGACCGGTTCCTGCTGAACCTCGACCAGCCCGGTGGTTTGCAGAGTTTGCAGGAAAGCCTGGCACTCGTTCACGGCCTGACCGCTGATGGCGGACAACTCGGCGGCATTGAGCGCCCGGCGCGACAGGATGGTCGCCATCCGAATGCGATTCGGGTCACTGCGCAGCAGCGCAGCGGGCGGCCAACGGCGCAGCTTGAAGCGCAGCGGGCTGATCGCCGGGGCTTCGGTGGCGGGCTCCGGTGCGCTGGATTCGGGTTCGGTCGGTGCGCCGGCCCATTGGGTGACCGGGCGCGTGTCCTGAAAACCGTTGTCGATCGAATTCAGCCAAGCCTGCAGCTTGTCGGCGCGGATGGGGCGCTGCAGCGTGTCGGGTTCGGCCGGGTCGTGCATGCGCGTCAGGCGCAGCACGGACTTGGCCATTTGCGCGACCTCGGGGGTGATGTCGCCGTGCGTGCCGTCCACGAGGAGGGCGTCGTACGGCGGCGCCGACACAAACGTCCAGTTGAAATCGCCGCCGTGCGCGTACAGGCGGAACAATGTCTGGACCAAGACGACCTCGGCGGCGGGCAGCTGGTAGGCACCGAGTCTCAATTGGGACATGATGGCAAGGGCGTAGGATGTTCTGAAATGGCGCAGCCCAAAAAGTACTGCGGACAGCGGGGCGCCACGCGACAAGGCCGTGTCATGGTTTACGCCGTCCCATAGGGATGGCTGAGCCTGGCACGGCTGGGTGGGGAGAGTATATTTTTGACCTCCGGCACCTTCCGCGCCCTGCGTTGCTGATCTGAGCAGTAATGCGCACAACCCGCGCCAGACCCGGCGATTCGTCGTTTTTTGACCCTGCCGACGGGCTCGCCGCGTTACTTTTGAACATCCCGACCCGACCTCGCTGATTCCCATGTTCGTTCACCTTCGATTGCACACCGAGTTTTCCGTGGTTGACGGCATTGCGCGCGTGGACGATGTCGTCGCCGATGCGGCCAAGGATGGCCAACCCGCGCTGGCCATCACGGACCTCAGCAACCTGTTCGGCGCCATCAAGTTCTACAAAGCGGCGCGCGGCAAAGGCGTCAAGCCGATCATTGGTGCCGAGGTGTTCCTGGAATCGGCCGACCAGGAGGCGGACGCGCCGTCGCGCGTGCTGCTGCTGGTCCAGAGCCGCCAGGGCTACCTCAATCTGTCCGAGCTGCTGGCGCGCGCGTGGACGCGGGGCGTGGTCAAGAACCTGGCCGTCGTGCGGTGGGACTGGTTGCAGGAACTGTCGGATGGGCTGATCCTGCTGTCGGGCGCGCAGGCTGGCCCGGTGGGGCAGGCACTGATGCAAGGCAACGCCGCCCTCGCGAGCGACCTGGCGCTGCGCCTGGCCGAGCTGTTCCCGCACCGCCTGTACCTGGAGTTGCAACGCGCGGGCCGCCCTGAGGACGAAGTCCACGTCGCCGCGGCGGTGGCGCTGGCGGCGCGGCTCAAATTGCCCGTGGTCGCCACCCACCCGGTGCAGTTCGTACACGCGGACGACTTCGAGGCGCACGAGGCGCGCGTTTGCATCTCCGATGGCGAGATTTTGGGCAACCCGCGCCGCGTGCGCCGCTTCACCCAGGACCAGTACTTCAAGACCGCGGGCGAGATGACGGCGCTGTTTGCCGACCTGCCTTCGGCCATTGCCAACAGCGTGGAGATCGCCAAGCGCTGCAACCTGACACTGGAGCTGGACAAGCCGCAGTTGCCCGACTTCGCGGTGCCCGAAGGCTACACCATCGACACCTACTTCCGCCAAGCCTCGTTCGACGGCCTGGAAGAGCGCCTGGTGCAGCTGTACCCCGACCCCACGCAGCGCGACGCGCAGCGTCCCGCCTACGTCGAGCGGTTGGAGTTCGAGATCGCCACCATCCTCAAGATGGGCTTCCCGGGCTACTTCCTGATCGTGGGCGACTTCATCAACTGGGCCAAGGAAAACGGCTGCCCGGTCGGACCGGGCCGGGGCTCGGGTGCGGGCTCGTTGGTGGCTTACGCGCTGAAGATCACCGACCTGGACCCGCTGCAGTACAAACTGCTGTTCGAGCGCTTCCTGAACCCCGAGCGCGTGTCGATGCCCGACTTTGACATCGACTTCTGCCAGGCCAACCGCGACCGCGTCATCGACTACGTCAAGGCCAAGTACGGCAAGGACGCGGTCAGCCAGATCGCCACCTTCGGCACCATGGCGGCGCGCGCTGCCATCCGCGACGTCGGCCGCGTGATGGACATGGGCTACGGCTTTTGCGACGGCATCAGCAAGCTGATCCCCAACAAGCCGGGCATGTCGGTCACGCTGCAGTACCCGCCCAAGCCGAAGAAGGACGGCGACAAGAACAACTACGCCATCGAGATGGAGCCGCTCCTGGCCGAGCGCATCGAGCGCGAGGAAGAGGTGAAGACCTTGGTGGAGATGGCGCAGAAGCTCGAAGGCATGACGCGCAACATCGGCATGCACGCCGGCGGCGTGCTGATCGCGCCGGGCAAGCTGACCGACTTCTGCCCGCTCTACCAGCAGCCGGGCAGCGAATCGGCCGTCAGCCAGTACGACAAGGACGACGTCGAGGCGATTGGCCTGGTCAAGTTCGACTTCCTGGGCTTGGCCACGCTGACCATTCTGGAGATCGCGCGCGAGCTGATCGTGCGGCGCCACCCGGGCCAGAAGGACTTCGCCTTCGAAACGATTCCGCTGACCGACGCGGCCACCTACAAGCTGTTCCAGGACGGCCGCACCGAAGCCGTGTTCCAGTTTGAAAGCCGCGGCATGCAAGGCATGCTGCGCGACGCCAAACCCACGCGCCTGGAAGACCTGATCGCGCTGAACGCGCTGTACCGGCCGGGCCCGATGGACCTGATCCCCAGCTTCGTCGCGCGCAAGCACGGGCGCGAAGAAGTCGAGTACCCGCACCCGCTGGTGGCCGACATGCTGAGCGAGACCTACGGCATCATGGTCTACCAGGAACAGGTGATGCAGACCGCGCAGATCCTGGGCGGCTACAGCCTGGGCGGCGCCGACCTGCTGCGCCGCGCCATGGGCAAGAAAAAGCCCGAGGAAATGGCCAAGCACCGCATCATCTTCCGCGAGGGCGCGGCCAAGAACGGCATCAGCGAAAGCAAGGCCGACGAAGTCTTCGACCTGATGGAGAAGTTCGCGGGCTACGGCTTCAACAAGTCGCACGCGGCCGCGTACTCGCTGCTGGCCTACCACACGGCCTGGCTCAAGGTGCACTACACGGCGGAGTTCTACTGCGCCAACATGACCGTGGAAATGGACAACACCGACAAGCTGAAGGTGTTGTACGAAGACGCGCTGCGCGCCGGCATCGCCTTCGAGCCGCCCGACGTCAACCGCGGCCTGTACCGCTTCGAGCCCGTCAGCGACACCCAGATCCGCTACGGCTTGGGCGCTATCAAGGGCACGGGCCAGCAGGCGATCGAGGCCATCATCGCAGCGCGCGAAGGGCGCGGCGGCGGCTCGGCCGGTGGTGAGGTCGGCCCGTTCGCCTCGCTGTTCGACTTCTGCCGCCGCGTCGATCGCAGCCGCGTCAACAAGCGCACCGTGGAAGCGCTGGTGCGCGGCGGCGCCTTCGATGCGCTGCACATGGACCGCGCTGCGCTGGCCGCCGCCATCGACCTGGCGTTCGAGTACGGCGCCAACAACGAGGCCAACGCCAACCAGGGCGGTCTGTTCGACATGCTGGGCGACGGCCACGGCTCGGTGTCGCAAGAGCCCGCGCTGCCCACCGTCAAGCCCTGGGGCGTGAAGGAACGCCTGAGCTTCGAAAAGACGGCCATCGGCTTTTACCTGTCCGGCCACCTGTTCGACGAGGTCGAGCGCGAGGTGCGCCAGTTCGTGCGCCGCCCGCTGGCCGAATTGACCGACAGCCGCGAGCCGCAGTTGCTGGCCGGCATCGTGGGCGACTTCCGCGTCATCAACGGGCAGCGCGGCAAGCTCGGCCTGTTCAAGCTGGATGACAAGTCGGGCGCGCTGGACGCGCGGGTGGATGAGGCGCTGATCAACCAGCACCGCAACCTGCTCAAGGACGACGAATTCATCGTCGTGCTGGCCAAGGTGATGCAGGACCGCTTTTCTGGCGGCTTGCAGCTCAACATCACCCAGGTCTGGGACTTGCCCGCGGCGCGCTGCCGCTTCGGCAAGTTCTTGCGCGTCGCCGTCAACGGCAAAAGCCCCGACGTGCGGCGCCTGCTGGCCGAGTACCCGCCGCAGATCGAGGCGACCGAGCACGGCGATCTGCTGCGCGGCTTGCCCGTGCGCCTGCTGATGGAGCGCCACACCCCGACCGGCGGCGTGATGGCGCAGCTGCAGCTGGGCGACCAAGCCTGCTTCTACCCCAGCGATGCGGCCCTCGCCAGCTGGATGGCGCAGGCCGACGAAGGCCGCGCGACCGTGGTGTACGAGTAGGCGTGGTGTGCGCGCTGCATCGGGATACTGATCGCTATTATTAAAGTAGCTGCTCCCGCAGATTCATGTAGGGCTGCGGCCGAATTTCTTCCGAAATGAACCGCTGCAAGACGGCTCGGCGCGTCGTGGCCCGCCAGAGCGGTTGGGTGTACGTTTTTGCCGTGACGGCCGGCGTGGCCGCCCTACGGGTCTCGCCGGAGGCGCGCGCGCGGCCGCGCCGCTATATTGAGGCTCCCCGCGCGCGCTGGCCTGCACCGGGCTGACGGCGCACCAACCCCACCTTCCCGATCGGAGACCTTGGATGAGCACGCCCACGAAGTACCTGCTGCAGGAAAGCCAGATGCCCAAGTTTTGGTACAACATCCAGGCCGATCTGCCGCAGCCCATGCCGGCCGTGCTGCACCCGGGCACGCTGCAGCCGATCGGTCCGGACGACCTGGCGCCGCTGTTCCCGATGAGCATCATCGAGCAGGAGGTGACGACCGAGCGCGAGATTGAAATCCCCGAGCCGGTGCGTGAAGTCTTCCGCCTCTGGCGCCCGTCGCCGCTGTTCCGCGCCCACCGACTGGAAAAGGCGCTGGGCACGCCGGCCAAGATCTTCTACAAGTACGAAGGCGTCAGCCCCGCGGGCAGCCACAAGCCCAACTCCGCCATCCCGCAGGCCTTCTACAACGCACAGGCCGGCGTCAAGCGCCTGACCACCGAAACCGGCGCCGGGCAATGGGGCAGCTCGCTGGCGCTGGCCGGGCAGATCTTCGGGCTGGACGTCACCGTCTACCAGGTGCGCGTCAGCTACGACCAAAAGCCCTACCGCCGCGCGCTGATGGAGACCTATGGCGCGCGTTGCGTCGCGTCGCCCAGCAACGAGACCGAGTACGGCCGTCGCGTGCTGGCAGAAAACCCGAACCACCCGGGCAGCCTGGGCATCGCCATCAGCGAAGCGGTGGAGATCGCCGCCCAGCGTGACGACACCAAGTACGCGCTGGGCTCCGTGCTCAGCCACGTGCTGCTGCACCAGACCATCATCGGCCTGGAGGCGATGGAGCAAATGCACATGGCCGACGCCTGGCCCGACGTGGTCGTGGCCTGCACCGGCGGCGGCAGCAACTTCGCCGGCCTGGCCTTCCCCTTCATTGGCCACGGCCTGCGCGGCGGCGCCAAGCCGCGCATCGTGGCGGTGGAGCCGGCGGCCTGCCCCAGCCTGACGCGTGGCAAGTACGCGTACGACTTCGGCGACACCGCGCACCTCACGCCGCTGACCAAGATGCACACGCTGGGCAGCACCTTCACGCCACCGGGCTTCCACGCCGGCGGCCTGCGTTACCACGGCATGGCGCCGCTGGTCAGCCACGTGCGTGAATTGGGCCTGATGGAAGCGCAGGCCTACAACCAGGTCGACTGCTTTGCCGCCGGCGTCGCCTTTGCCCGCGCCGAAGGCATCGTGCCTGCGCCGGAAGCCAACCACGCCGTCAAAGGCGCCATCGAAGAAGCCCTGCGCTGCAAGCGCGAAGGCAAGTCCGAGACCATCCTGTTCAACCTCAGCGGCCACGGCCACTTCGACATGACGGCCTACCAGAACTACTTCGCCGGCAACCTGAAGGACGAGGGCTACGACGAGAAAGAGCTGGCCCAGGCGCTGTCGGGCCTGCCGGCGGTGACGGCGTAAGGCTCCGCCAGTCCGCGCGTGATTGAGCGAGTCACGCGCAGTGCCTCTTGGATACCCGGGTGCAGTATATTTACGGCTTGCCCGCGGGCGCCGTTCCCCAAAGATCGGCGCACCGCGCGCTGACGGTTGGCCTCTTGGCAGCCCGCCAGCGCGTGCGCCGCGGCATCTTGGGAATCGAGGACATGAAACGCTCTTACATCGCCGCGCTGGTCACGGCCGCGCTGGGTCTTTTCAGCATGGGATTTCTGGGCGCTGCGCTCTATGCGCTGGCGCTGCCCGTGCTGTGGCCGCTGTATGGCGACCCCGGCCGCTGGCACGGCGACAACGTGTGGCCGGCGATGATTGGCGCGGGCGTGCTGTGGTCGATCAGCTTTGTGGTGGCCGGGCGCGTCAACCGGCGGCTGGAGCAGTCAGGCTGGGCGCCCTGGCCGCGGCGTGGGATCTACGTGCTGGTCCTGTGGCTGGGCGCAGCGTTGAGTTGGATCCTGCAGCTGCAGACCTTGGATTTCCCAACCAGGTAAGGCGCTTGCCGGACCGATGGGCGTGCTGATTGCTCCGAAAATGGGAGCTGGCCGCGCAATCTGCTGTAGGGCCAGAAGCCGATTTCATTTGAAATTGGGGTGCTGACCCAGTGCCCATCGCCGACGTGTAAGCGGCCAGCGCGGCCGCTGCCAGTCACACCTCTGCCGCCACGCCCGTGCTGTGTGCCGCCAAACGCCGGTCGTAGGCCAGGCCCAGCAGGTTGAGCGCGGCCAGCCCGGCACCGGCCAGGCAGGCGCCCGTCCAGCCGCCGTGGCTCCAGGCCAGCGCGCCGATGGCCGATCCGCTGGACGCACCGACGAAGTAGCCCGTCATGTAGCAGGCGTTGATGCGCGAGCGCGCCTGCGGCGCCAGCCGGTACACCACGTTCTGGTTGCTGATGTGCACACCCTGCAAGGCCAGGTCCACCAGCAGCATGCCCAGCACGAACAGCAGCAGCGAATGGGCGCCCAGCCACAGCGGCAGCCAGCCCAGCAGCAGGATGGCGCTGGCCGCGGCGGTGACCAGACGCTCCTTGCCCTGGTCGGCCAGGCGGCCGGCGACGTTGGCCATCAAGGCGCCGGCCACGCCCGCCAGCCCGATCAGGCCGATGGCGGTGTCGGACAGACGGTGGTCGGGGCCGGCCAGCATCAGCGCCATGGTCGAAAACAGCACGCTGACCGACGCAAACGACAGGCCGCCCAGCAACGTCCGGCTGCGCAGGCGCGGCACGGTCTTGAACAGCTGGACCATGGTGCGCAGCACCTCGCCGTAGCGCAGCGGCGGCCCGCTGTTGCGCGACACCGGCAGCGCGCGCGCCAGCAGCGCGGCGACCAGCACCATGGCCACGCCGCCGACCCAGTACACCGTGGCCCAGCCGCCCACGCCGGACAGCACGCCCGCCACGGTGCGTGAAATCAGGATGCCCGTGAGCAGCCCGCTCATGACAAAGCCGACCGCGCGCCCGCTGTGCGCAGCCGGCACCAGGCCCGCCGCCATGGGCACCAGCACCTGGGCCGCGACCGAGAACAGCCCGGTCATCAGTGTGCCGACGATCAGCACCCCAAACGCCCCTGGCAGCCATGACGCCGCGCCGGACAGCAGCAGCCCTGCGGCGGCCAGCAGCATCAACACCAGTACCAGGCGACGGCGTTCCAGCATGTCGCCCAGCGGCACCAGGAACAGCAGGCCGAGGGCGTAAGACACCTGGGCGCAGGTCACCAGCACGCTGGTCGCGCCTTCGCTGATGTGCAGGCTGCGCCCGATGGAGCTGAGCAGCGGCTGGTTGAAGTAATTGGCCCCAGCGCACAAACCGCAGGCAATGGCCATCAGCAGCAGCGTGCCCTGGCCGAGCGGGGCGCGCGTGGCGGCGTCGGTCGGGGCTGAGGGGGCGGTGGGGGAAACAGGCATACAGCGATCCGTTTCCGCCCGAGCGGTCAGGGTCGGCGGGCGGAAAAAGGGGCGAGTGTAGGCGGGGGCAGGCGTGGCTGTCTTGCGCGTTCAGGCGCCGCCGCGCCCAGGAAAGGGGCTTTGCCGACGGTGCGTGCAGACGCGCCAGGGTTGGCGCTGCGGTGCAGCCGTGCAAGTTTCGGATGGTCAGGCTTGTGCAGGCGGGTGGCTTGCCCAGGCGCTCAGTGCTCGCCCTCAAACAGCTCCAGCAGGCGCTCCAGGCCGCCCATGTCGATGGCGACCTTGGCCTGTTCGCGTACCTTGGGTTTGGCGCGGTAGGCGACCGACAGGCCGACCACGCCCATCATTTCCAGGTCGTTGGCACCATCGCCCATGGCGATCGCCTGGTTGGGCGAACAGCCGATCAGGCTGCAGGTGCGCAGCACGGTTTCGCGCTTCATGGCGCCGTCGCAGATGTCGCCCCAGCTCTGCGGCAGGATGCGGCCCGTCAGCTGCCCGTCCACGATCTCCAGCAGGTTGCTGCGCGCGAAGTCCAGCGCCAGGCGGTCACGCAGGCGGTCTGAAAAATAGGTGAAGCCGCCCGACACCAGCAGCACCTTCAGCCCCGCCGCCTTGCAGGCCAGCACCAGCTCGGCCGCGCCGGGGTTCAGGCGCAGGCGGTTGCGGTACACCTGCGCGACCTGCTCCTCGGTCACGCCTTTGAGCAGGGCCACGCGCTGGCGCAGGCTTTCCTTGTAGTCGGTGATGTCGCCGCGCATGGCCGCTTCGGTGATGGCGGCGACTTCGGCCCGGCGCCCGGCGGCGTCGGCGATCTCGTCCACGCATTCGATGTTGATCAGCGTGGAATCCATGTCGAACGCGATCAGCTTGAAGTCGCGCAGCTTCAGCGGCGTGGCCACACCGCGCAAAGTCAGGCCGGGGCTGAGTTCACGCGGGGCGGCGGTGGGCACAGAGGTGTTCATTTGCTTCTGAATTGATAGCTGGCTGCGCAGGTCTGACAAGCGCCAGGGGCGCAAAACACGCATTATCCATGGCCGGCGCAGCCTTTAGGCCTGCCAGGCGCCCGCGCCGGACGACGTGCCCGGGCACAAAAAAAGCCGAGCGGGGCGCGCTCGGCGTTTTTGGCGAGGGGCGGCGGGCGGTGTTGCGCTGCCGATGCGGTCAGCGCGCGGGCGCCGCGGTGCCTGCCAGTGCGGTGCCGCCCGAATGCGCGAAGGGAAACAGGCTGGCCACCGGCTGGGTTTCTGGCAACACGTAGACCACGCCTTTTTGCTTGCCGAACAGCGGGTCGATGTAGCGCTCGTAGAAGCTTGGCGGCATGTTGACGCAGCCGAACGAGATGCGCTTGTCCGACAGCGTCGCCGTGGTCAGGCGGTGCGGGCGATTTTCGCCCTTGACGTTGCGCACGCGGTGCATCGACAAGGCCTGGTTGTAGTCCAGCCAAACGATGTCTTCGCCCTGGTGGTTGCGGCCGCCTTCGGTCACGTAGCGGCCGGCGGAGGTGACTTTCTCGCTCAGCTTGACCTTGGACAGCGGGCGGGTGCCGATGTCTGCGGGCGCGACATCGCCCACCGCCTGGCCCACCAGCACCGGCGTGCGCGCCATGAACTGGCCCTTGGCGTCGAACACGGTCACCGTGGCTGTTGGCTTGTCGAGCACGGCAAACGCCATGCCTGCTGCGTCGCCCGCGCGCACCACATCGGCGGCGAAGCTCTGCACCGCAGCGTCACTCGTGGGCAGCGGGGTGCCGGTGACGCTGGCTGCCGGGTCGGCGGCCAACACCAGGCTGCTGACCCCCAGCGTGGCGGCCACGACGGCGACGCGGAAGGACGAAAAGTACGACATAAGTCCTCAAAATCCCTGAAAAATGCGCGAAACCCAGCGGTTCACGCCATCGACGCGCACTTTAACCCCTCACGCCGATCGGGGTGTTGCGAGGGGTTTCGACAGACAGAAAAAAAGCCCCGGAACGAGGCTTTTTCTCGAGTGACCGGGCCAAGGCGCGGCCACTCGGCACCGGCATCAGCCGCGGTCCCGCCGTGGGGGCGGCGGCGGAGGGGGTGGCGGAGGTGGCGGCGGAGGAGCCACGACCGGCGGCGGCGGAGGCGGTGGCGCCACAGGCGGGGGAGGTGGCGGCGGCGGTGGGGGAGGCGGCGGCTCGTAGCGCGGGCCGGTCGGGTTGAACTCGCCAGCGTCGGGCATGCCTTTGTACTTCCAAGGCGAATTCGGCTTGGAAGTATCGCTGTTTTGCGCGCTTTGGTTGGGGTCGTCCTGCGCCATCACGCTGCTGCTGGCAACCACCAGCGCAGCCGCGATGAGCGCGGCGGTAGAGAGTCTTTTCATTCTGAGCTTCTCCTTGGTTGATGAACACAAGGCCCTCCCGCAACTCCTACAGCGTTTTGCGACTGGCCTCTGGTTGACTGTAGGTGGGCCGGTTTTGGGGTTCTGTGGCGCGAAACCGATGGGCGGTGTAGGACGACGGCGATCAGCGCAGAAGGCCGAGGGCGCCAGTCGCGCGGCGCCCGCGGATCCCAAGGGGCACGTCAGCGGAAGGCGGCGCGGGCGCGCCGTGCAGCCGGCAGGCCCCAATCGGCAACTGGGTGTCGTCTGGCTGACGCACCCGCCCGACACCGCAAGGCGACTGCGTCAGGCCGCGGCTTCGATGCCGGTCGGCTGGCCCAGGCTGCGCAGCACGTCGCGCACCATCTGGGCGCGGTCCTTGGGCTCGGGCAGCTCTTTTTCGATGCGCAGCTTGTCGTTGCCGGCCAGCTTGATGTGCTTGTTCTTCTGGATCATGCGGATGATGGCCATCGCGTCGATCGGCGGATTGGGCTTGAAGCTGATGTTGATCACGCCCGGCGCCGCGTCCACCTTCTGCACGCCGTAGGGTTGGCTCAGCACGCGCAGGCGGTGCACGTCGATCAGCGTCTGCGCCTGTGGCGGCAGCTTGCCGAAGCGGTCGACCAGCTCTTCCACCAGACCGTCGATCTGGTCGTTGCTGCGCGCGGTGGCGAACTTCTTGTAGAAGGACAGGCGCAGGTGCACGTCGCCGCAGTAATCGTTCGGCAGGAGCGCCGGCGCATGCAGGTTGATGTCGGTCGCGGCCTGCATCGGCGCCAGCAGGTCGGGCTCCTTGCCGGCTTTCAGGCTGCGCACGGCTTCGGACAGCATCTCATTGTAGAGTTGGAAGCCGATCTCCATCATGTTGCCGCTCTGGTTCTCGCCCAGCACCTCGCCGGCGCCGCGGATCTCCAGGTCGTGCATGGCCAGGTAAAAACCGCTGCCCAGCTCTTCCATCTGCTGGATCGCCTCCAGGCGCTGGGTCGCGGCCTTGGTCAGGCCGTCTATCCCCGGCACCATCAGGTAGGCATAGGCTTGGTGGTGGCTGCGGCCAACGCGCCCGCGCAGCTGGTGCAGCTGCGCCAGGCCGAACTTGTCGGCGCGGCTCATGACGATGGTGTTGGCCGTCGGCACGTCGATGCCGGTCTCGATGATGGTCGAGCACAGCAGCAGGTTGTAGCGCTGGGCGACGAAGTCGCGCATCACGCGCTCCAGCTCGCGCTCGGGCATCTGACCATGCGCCACGGCGATGCGCGCTTCGGGCAGGATCTCTTCCAGCTTCTGGCGCCGGTTCTCGATGGTCTCGACCTCGTTGTGCAGGAAGTACACCTGGCCGCCGCGCTTCAGCTCGCGCAGCACGGCTTCGCGGATCACGCCCGTGCCTTCATTGCGCACAAAAGTCTTGATGGCCAGGCGGCGCTGCGGCGCGGTGGCGATCACGCTCAAGTCGCGCAAACCCTCCAGCGCCATGCCCATGGTGCGCGGAATCGGTGTGGCGGTCAGCGTCAGCACGTCCACCTCGGCGCGCAAGGCTTTCATCTGCTCCTTGTGGCGCACGCCGAAGCGGTGCTCCTCGTCGATGATCAGCAGGCCCAGGTTCTTGAACTGCGTTTTTTCCGACAGCAGCTTGTGCGTGCCGACCACGATGTCCACGCTGCCATCGGCCACGCCTTTGAGCGCCGCGTTGATCTCCTTGGTGGATCGGAAGCGGCTCATCTCGGCCACCTTCACCGGCCACTTGGCAAAGCGGTCGACCAGGGTCTGGTAGTGCTGCTCGGCCAACAGCGTGGTGGGTGCCAGCAGTGCGACCTGTTTGCCACCGGTGACGGCCACGAAGGCAGCGCGCAGCGCGACCTCGGTCTTGCCAAAACCCACGTCGCCGCAGACGAGGCGGTCCATCGGCTGTGGGCTGATCATGTCCTGCACGACGGCGTGGATGGCGGCCTTCTGGTCGGCCGTTTCTTCAAAGCCGAAGTCGGCCGCAAACTGCTCGTAGTCGTGTGCGGCAAAGCGGAAGGCATGGCCTTCGCGCGCGGCGCGGCGGGCGTAGATGTTCAGCAGCTCGGCGGCGGCGTCGCGCACCTGCTCGGCCGCTTTGCGCTTGGCCTTTTCCCACTGGCCGCTGCCCAGCTTGTGCAGCGGCGCTTCGTCCGCGCTGACGCCGGTGTAGCGGCCGATCAGGTGCAGCTGGCTCACGGGCACGTACAGCACGGCATCGCCCGCGTACTCCAGGTGCAGGAATTCCTGCGGCGCCGGGCTGCCGTCGGGGTTCTTGGCGCCCATGTCCATGTTGACCAGGCCGCGGTAACGGCCAATGCCATGCTGCGCGTGCACCACCGGGTCGCCCACGTTCAGCTCGGACAAGTCCTTGATCAGCGCCTCAACGTCGCTGACCTGCTCCTGCTTCTTGCGCCGGCGCGTGGCAGCGCCGGCGGCAAACAGCTCGGTCTCGGTGACGAAGTCGATGCCGCCTTCCAGCCACGAAAAACCTTGCGCCAGCGCGGCGGTGGCGATGCCCGTCTTCTCGTCGGACTGGCCCTGGAACTCGGCCAGCGAATCAAACGCCGGCGGGTTCACGCCACTGGCGCGCAGGAAGTCCAGCAAGCTCTCGCGCCGGCCATCGCTTTCGGCCAGCACCAGCACGCGCTGCGCGCTGGCGCCGATGTGCGCTTGCAGCTTGGCCAGCGGGTCGTCGGCGCCGCGCACCACCGTCAGGTCGGGCAGGGTCTGCGCGAAGGCGCTGGCCTGCACGTCGTCCACGCCCGGGCGCATCACCAACTGGGCGTAGGGCTTGGCGGCCAGGTAAAAGGCTTCGGCGTTCAGGAACAGCGCCTCGGGCGGCAGCACCGGCCGTTCCGGATCGCCCTGCGCCAGGCGGAAGCGCTCGCGCGTGTCTTGCGCAAACTGCTGGAAGGCCTGTTCCAGATCGCCGTGCAGCGCCAGCGTCGTAGCTTCGCCCAGGTAATCGAAGACGGTGGCCGTTTCGTCAAAGAACAGCGGCAGGTAGTACTCGATGCCCGCAGTGGCCACGCCGTTGCCCATGTCCTTGTAGATGCGGCTCTTGGTCGGGTCGCCTTCCAGCAGCTCGCGCCAGCGGTGGCGGAACTTGGCGCGCGCTTCCTCGTGCGTGGGGAATTCGCGACCGGGCAGCAAGCGCACTTCGGGCACCGGGTACAGGCTGCGCTGGGTGTCCGGGTCGAAGGCGCGGATGGAGTCGATCTCGTCGTCAAACAAGTCCACCCGGTACGGCACCGCGCTGCCCATCGGGAACAGGTCGATCAAGCCACCGCGCACCGCGTACTCGCCAGGGCTGACCACCTGCGTGACGTGGGCGTAGCCGGCCAGGGTCAGCTGGCTTTTCAGCGCGGCTTCGTCCAGCTTCTGGTTCTGTTTGAAGTGGAAGGTCGTGCCCGCCAGAAAGGCCGGCGGTGCCAGCCGGTACAGCGCCGTGGTGGCCGGGATCAGCACCACGTCGGCCTGGCCCTGGCGGATCGCCCACAGCGTGGCCAGGCGTTCGCTGATCAGGTCCTGGTGCGGCGAAAAGGTGTCGTAGGGCAGCGTCTCCCAGTCCGGGAACAGCACGATGCGCAGCCCAGGCGCGAAGAAGGCCAGTTCGTCCTGCAGACGGCGCGCGTCGGTGGCGTCGGCCGTGACGATGGCCGTCAGGCGTTGGGCCTGCGCTTCGCGCTCCGCCAGTTGTGCGAGCAGCAGCGCGTCGCTGGAGCCCGCGGG
Organism: Pseudomonadota bacterium; assembly: GCA_023442945.1. Lineage (GTDB taxonomy): Bacteria > Pseudomonadota > Gammaproteobacteria > Burkholderiales > Burkholderiaceae_C > Ottowia. Next base: position 82,450 of record JAEZWW010000112.1, read on the forward strand.
GCGGGGCAGGGCATGGCGTTTTCCGGGGGTGAGCTTGGGCAGGTCCATCGGCAGAGGCGGGCAAAAGCGGGCGAAAAGCAACAAGAAAACGACAAAACCCCCGGCCGGCTTCGGGCGGGGGTGTGGTCAGGGTCCATTTTAGGGCGTGCGCCGCTGCCGCAAGGGCGTCAGGGGCTTGGCGGCTTCGGTGCAGCCGCGTCCGCGCCGGGCAGCAGGCCGAGTGCCTTCAGCTTGGGCGCTTCGTACACGTCGTCTTCGGCCGGGTAGCGCAGGCCGGTCACGCCTTGTGCGCGGGCGTGGGCCCAGACCACGCTTTCGCCGGCGGGCAGCGTGTCGACCGGCTCGGTGTACAGCGGGTCGGCGAAGGCGGTCAACGGGTCGGTGAAGGTCCAGCCGCGGGCGCGGAACGCCTGCACCACGTCGCCGATGGCGTCGGCGTTCAGCCGGCTGGTGTGCGCCAGCAGCACGTGTGGCGGGCTGCGGCCCAGCACGCGGCGCGCCAGCTGGTCGTAATACGTGGCGCGGTCCAGCAAATGGTCGACGTAGGCGGCCTTGACCTGCTGCGCCTTGTCCGGCGCGCCTTCGTCCAGCCAGCGGCCATAGACCTGGTTGTAGTACCAGTCGCTGGCGTCGATGGACACCGGCGCCGCGCGGTAGCCGTGCGTCGCCAGCCAGGCGCGCACGCCGTCGCGCTTGGCCAGCGTGTCGCCTTCCTTCAGGTACGGAAAGCGCAGCATCGGCCGCCAGCCGGGCAGGGTGCGCAAGGCGGCGTCGGCGGTCTCGATGTCGGCGGTGAAGGCCGCCAGGCTCATGTCCGGCGCGGCCAGGCTGCGGTGGCTGGCCGTGTGGTTGCCGACGGCGTGGCCGGCGTCGCCCCAGGCGCGGACCAGCGCCAGCCCGGGCGCGCCGCCGGTGCGCGCCAGCGACGGGAAGACCATGGCGGCGACGCCGGCGCGCTGCAGGCCGTCCAGCAAGGCCTGGTTCCAGGCCGCGGCGCGCGGTTCTTTGTCGGGGTTCAGGCCGTCGTCGAAGCTCAGGCTGAGCGTCTGCGCGGCGGCGAGCGAGCAGCACAGCGCGCAGACCAGGGCGGCCAGGCCGGTGCGCAGGCGGGGCCGCCGGAAGAAGGTGCGGAGCATGGGCGGATTCTGACAGGAGCGAGCGTTTGCGTTTGCGCAATTTGCTATCAAATAAGAAGCTGTTCGCGCAAGTGGTTGTAGGGCCAGAGGCACATTTCTTCTTGATCAGACCTTCCAGCCGTCACCCACCGAGCGCCTGCCCGGCAAGGGACCCGGCGCGCCGATATAGTTGACCCACCCGTCCGCCAGAACCAGGAAAGCCCCGATGAACACCGTTGCCCCCGCCGTCGCCCGCTTTGGCAGCGGCCAAGCCGTCAAACGCATGGAAGACGACGCCCTGCTGCAAGGCCAGGGCCGCTACACCAACGACCTGGCGCAGGCCGGCGATGGTCACTTGGTCTTCGTGCGCTCGCCGTACCCACACGCCACGATCGGCACCATCGACACCGCAGCGGCCGAGGCCATGCCCGGCGTGCGCGTGGTCATCACCGGCGCGCAGCTGGCGGCGCAAGGCGTGGCGCCCATGCCGACGGGCGCGCCCTTCAAGCGGGTCGACGGCAGCGACTGCGCGTCGCCCCCGCGGTGCGTGCTGGCGCACGAGCGGGCACGCTTTGTCGGCGAAGCGGTCGCGCTGGTCGTGGCCGACACGCTGCAGCAGGCGCGCGACGCGGCCGAGCAGGTCATGGTCGACTACGAAGAATTGCCACCGGTGCCGACGCTGGCCGCCGCCTTGCGCGCCGCCGCCAACCTGACCCCTGCCGCGCCCGACAACATCAGCTGCGAGGCGCGCCACGGCGACGCTGCTGCGTGCGACGCCGCTTTTGCCAGCGCGGCGCACGTGGTCAAGCTGGACATCACCCACCAGCGCCTGGCCGCGCTGACGCTGGAGCCGCGCGCCGTGCGCGCCTGGGACGAGGCCGGCCGCATGCAGGTGCACATCAGCTCGCAAATGCCCACGGGCGTACGCGCCGCCGTGGCCGCCGGCCTGCAAGTGCAAGCCGACGACGTGCGCGTGCGCGTCACCGACGTTGGCGGTGGCTTCGGCATGAAGACCGGCGCCTACCCCGAAGACGTGGCGGTCGCGCTGGCGGCGCGTGCCACCGGCCGGCCCGTCACCTGGACGGGCGACCGCAGCGAGGAATTCCTCAGCACCACGCACGGGCGCGACGTGCAGGCGCACGCCGAACTGGCCTTGGCCGCCGACGGCAAGATCCTCGGCCTGCGCGTGCATTCCCACGCCAACGTGGGCGCCTACGCCACCGGCACCGGCGTCGCTATCCAGCTGCTGATCGGCCCCTGGGTGCAGACCAGCGTCTACCACGTACCGGTGATCGACTTCCACTTCCGCGCCATGCTGACCAACCAGGCGCCCACCGGCGCCTACCGCGGCGCCGGTCGGCCGGAGGCGATCTTCAACATCGAACGCCTGATGGACGAGGCCGCGCGCCAGACCGGCATCGACCGCGTCACGCTGCGCCGGCGCAACTTCATCGACCCGGCGGCCATGCCGTACAAAAACCCCATGGGCCAGACCTACGACGTGGGGCGGTTTGAGCACGTCATGGACCAGGCGCTGCCGCTGGCCAACTGGGACGGCTTTGCCGCGCGCGCGGCCGAATCCAAGGCGCGCGGCCTGTGGCGCGGGCTGGGCATCGCCACCTTCCTCGAATGGACCGGCGGCAACGTGTTTGAAGAGCGTGTCACCGTCGACGTGAAAGGCGACGGCTTCATCGAGGTCTACTCCGCCGTCAACCAGATGGGCCAGGGCATCGCCACGTCGCTGGCGCAGCTGGTGGTCGATGCCTTCGGCGTGCCCATTGAAAAGGTGCGCGTGGTGCTGGGCGACACCGACCGCGGCAACGGCTTTGGCAGCGCGGGGTCACGCTCGCTTTTCACCGGCGGATCCGCCATGCGAAGTGGCGCCGACGCCACTTTGATAGAAGCGCAGCAGCTGGCGGCCAAGTCGCTGGAAGCCAGCGCCGACGACATCCGCTATGAAGCCGGGCGCTTCACCGTCGTCGGCACCGACCACGGCATCGGCCTGTTTGAACTGGCCGCCAAGCAGGACGGCGGCCACATCTTTGTCGACCACACCCACACCGTCAGCGGCCCGACCTGGCCCAACGGCTGCCACATCAGCGAGGTCGAGGTCGACCCGGCCACCGGCGCCGTCGCCATCGTGGCCTATGCCAGCGTCAACGACGTCGGTCGCGTGGTCAACCCGATGATCGTGCGCGGCCAGCTGGACGGCGGTGCCGTGCAAGGCATCGGCCAGGCGCTGACCGAGCAAATCGTCTACGACGCCGACACCGGCCAGCTGATGACCGGCAGCCTGATGGACTACGCCGCCCCGCGCGCGCAGGACCTGCAGACGATGTTCAAGACCGAAATGGACGAAAGCACGCCCTGCAAGAACAACCCGCTGGGCGTGAAAGGCGTGGGCGAGCTGGGCACCATTGGCGCCACGCCCAGCATCGTCAACGCCGTGGCCGATGCGCTGGCACGGGCCGGCCGCGCCGACGTGGCGCCGCACTTGCAGATGCCGTTGTCGCCTGGGCGGCTGTGGGGTTTGCTGAACGGTGAATCCGTCTGAGTTTTGAACAAAATCGCCCGGTGGACCTACAGCCACTTGCGCGGGCAGCTACTGTTTTGAGAGTCTTCTTTGACCTTGCCGGCTCGAAGGCCGCGCTGGTGCAACACGTCGGACCGGACCGATGAATCCGCCCAAGCCCACTCTTACCGCGGCCCGCTGCTACGCCCTGCTGCCCTGCGCCGGCAGCGGCTCGCGCGCCGGCACGGTCCAACCCAAGCAGTACCAGCCGGTGGCCGGTGTGCCCATGGTGCAGCACACGCTGGCCGCTTTCACGCGTGTGCCGCGCATCGATCAAGTGCTGGTCGTGGTGGCGCCAGGCGACGGCGTGCTGGCCTCTGACGCGGCCACGCGCCGCAGCGTCGCGCCTTGTGGCGGCGCCACGCGCGCCGAAAGCGTGCTGAACGGGCTGAAACATTTGCTGGCCCACGGCGCTGCGGCCGATGACTGGGTGCTGGTGCATGACGCCGCGCGCTGCCTGGTCACGCCGGCGCAGATCGATGCCCTGATCGACGCTTGCCTGCCCGACGCCGTCGGCGGCCTGCTGGCCCTGCCGCTGCCCGACACGCTGAAGACGGAGGCCGCCGGCCGCGTCGCCGCCACCGTCGACCGCAGCGACAAATGGCTGGCGCAGACGCCGCAGATGTTCCGTATCGGCGCGCTGCGTGACGCCTACGCCGCCCACGCCGCCAGCGGCTTCGCCGGCCTGACCGACGAGGCCAGCGCCATCGAAGCCGCCGGCGCCGCGCCGCGGCTGGTGCGCGGCAGCGCGCAGAATTTCAAGGTCACCTACCCCGAAGACTTTGCCTTGGCCGAAGCCATTTTGAAAAGCCGCAACGCATGACCGATACACCTGCCGCCTCACTGCTTCCCTTCCGCATCGGCGAAGGCTGGGACGTGCACGCCCTGGTGCCTGGGCGGCCACTGGTGATCGGCGGCGTGGCCATTCCGCACACGCACGGCTTGCTCGGCCATTCGGACGCCGATGTGCTGCTGCACGCCATCACCGATGCACTGTTGGGCGCAGCGGGCTTGGGCGACATCGGCACGCATTTCCCGGACACGGACGCCGCCTTCAAGAGCGCGGATTCGTTCACTTTGTTGACCGAGGCCGCGCGACGCGTGCGGGCGGCGGGCTGGCGCGTGGGCAATGTCGACAGCACCGTCATCGCGCAGGCGCCGCGCCTGGGTCCGCACCGAGCGGCCATGGTCGAACGCATTGCCGCTGCGCTGCAGATCGCGCCGGTGCAGGTCAACGTGAAGGCGAAGACGGCCGAGAAGCTGGGGCCGGTGGGGCAGGGCGCGTCGATCGAGGCGCGCGCTGTCGTACTATTGATTCAATAGCTGCCCGCGCAGGTGGTTGTAGGGCCAGCGGCCTGTTTCATGCTTTTTCGGCGCCACGGCGCTTCCGCAGCAAGGGTTTGCTGGGCGCCTTGGCCTCCGACGCCTGCTGCAGCCGCACGATGGCGAGCAGGCCGCCGGTGGGGCTGTTGGCCAGCTCCAGCGAACCGCCCATGTTCTGCACCATCTTGGCGACGATCGACAGGCCCAGGCCCGCGCCGGTGGCCGAGGTGCGCGCGGCGTCACCGCGGAAGAACGGGCGCGTGAGGCTGGACAACTGTTCGGGCGCGACACCCGCGCCGTGGTCGCGCACGCGCAGCACCACCACGCCGTCGCGCGCGGTGGCGGCGATGCGCACGCGCGTGACCTCGGTGCCCGGCGTCTTGCCGTAGCGGCGCGCGTTCTCGAACAGGTTGGACAGCACGCGCATCAGCTCGACATCGTCGCCCAGCACGCGCAGCTCGGGCGCCACGTCGATCTGGAACTCCATGTCCTCGCGCACCGCAAACGGCGTCGCCGATTCGTGCACCAGGTCGGCCAGCGGCATGTCGACCAGCGTCAGGTGGTCAGGGCGGGCGTAGTCCAGGAACTTGTCGATGATGGTGTCGACCTGCGCGATGTCGGCCGCCATGTGTTCGCGCGCCTCTTCGTCGGGCACGCTCATCTCGGTTTCCAGCCGCAGGCGCGCCAGCGGCGTGCGCAAATCGTGCGAGATGCCGGCCAGCATTTCGGCGCGGTCCTGCTCGATTTTGGAGAGTTGGTCGGCCATGCGGTTGAAGCCGACGTTCACCTCGCGGATCTCGCTGGACATCGCGCTTTCATCCAGCCGGCTGCGCTGGTAGTCGCCATCGCGCACGCTCGCGGCGGCGATCGACAGTTGTTTGAGCGGCCGGTTGATCAGCCGCGCCAGCAGCGCCGCGCCGACCAGCGACACGCCGCCCAGCGTCGCCAGCCACAGCAGCCAGGTGCTGCCCCCCAGCAGCGCGCCCACGCGCGAGCGGTCCATCAGCAGCCAGTACGAATCGCCTTCGATCGAGAAGCCGACCCACAGGCCGGGCTCGTTGTTGACGCGGCTGGCCACCACGGTGTCGGGGCCGAGGCGGGCGATCAGCTCGCTGCTCATGCGGCGCTCCAGCTCGTCGTGCGCGAACAGGTCGAACTTGTCGCCCGGCTCGTGCGGCAGAATGCGCACCTTCTCCTGGTCGGCCAGGGTCTTGATGAGCGAGACGCGGGCGATGGCGTCGGAGTGGATCAGCGCGGCGCGCGACAGGTTGACCAGCGACGCCACCTGGCGCGCGTTGTCGACCAGGCGCGGCTCGTATTCCAGTTTGCGAAACAGTTGGTACCAGCCCACCGCGCTGGCCAGCAGCAGCAGGCTGAGCAGGATGAAGGTGCGCCAGAACAGCGTGATGCCGAACACGCGCCGGCGCACCGGCGCCACGCCCTCCAGCGGGGCGTGCATGGAGTCGGTCAGCGAGCCCGCAGGTTCGGCGGTGGGCATGAAGGCGGTGGGGACGAGGCGCGTTGCTGGCGCGGGCGCTCAGCCACAGCGCGGCCGACGCAACCCGGTCGCCGGGCGGCGATCAGCTGGTGCCGTCCGGCACGAAGACATAGCCCACGCCCCACACCGTCTGGATGTAGCGCGGGCTGGCCGGGTCTTGTTCGATCAGCTTGCGCAGGCGCGAGATCTGCACGTCCAGGCTGCGGTCGAAGGGCTCGAATTCGCGGCCGCGCGCCAACTGGGCCAGCTTTTCGCGCGACAGCGGTTGGCGCGGGTGGCGCACCAGGGCTTTCAGCATGGCGAATTCACCGGTCGTCAGCGAAATTTCCTCGCCACTCTTGTGCAGCGAACGGGCCGCCAGATCGAACACGAAGGGGCCAAAGCTGACCGATTCGTTCTCGGCCGAGGGCGCGCCCGGCGCTTCTTGCGGCGGGCGGCGGCGCAGCACGGCGTGCACGCGCGCCAGCAATTCGCGCGGGTTAAAAGGCTTGCCCAGGTAGTCGTCGGCGCCGACTTCCAGGCCGACGATGCGGTCCACGTCTTCGCCCTTGGCGGTCAGCATGATGATGGGGGTCTTGTCGCCGGCGGCGCGCAGACGGCGGCACACTGACAGGCCGTCTTCGCCGGGCATCATCAGATCAAGCACGATGAGGTCGATGGTGTCGCGCAGCATGATGCGCGCCAGTGCCTTGGCGTCCTCGGCCACGATCACTTCGAAGCCTTCCTGAGCCAGGTAGCGGCGCAGCAGGTCGCGGATGCGGGCGTCGTCGTCCACAACGACGATCTTGTCGGCTCGGTTGATTGCCTGGTTCATCAAGTTCCTTGAGTCCTATTTGTAACAGAGGCATTGTGACCCGTTTGAACCAGGGGATCAGGGGTTTCCCTCGTTTGTTTTCACAGTGTTACAGATGTTGCCCTGCATCCGGGCTTCGTGGCGGACATTCACCCTTGTTCGTGGGAAGGTGGCGGCCATGTCGGTTCTGGATTCCCGTTCACTGGCTTTGGCGCTCGTCGGTGCCAGCCTGCTGCAGGTGCCGCGCGTGGGTGCGCAGGTCAGCGGCGACGCGATCGCGCCCGGCGCCGAGCCCGCGGCGGTGTCGGCCCGCCCGGCAGGCACCCTGTCCGCGCCACGCAGCGGCTTGTGGCAAGCCATTGAGGCCGAATACCGCCGCCCGCCTGAAGCCGCCGACTCCAACCCGCACCGGTTGTCCGAGGCGCAGCGCCAGGAGCTGCGCGACCAGATCCGCCGCGCCTCGCTGCGCGCCGACAGCCCACCAATGGCACCGGTGGTGTCGCGCCCCTGACGCTCCCGAAGCACGGCCTGCGCGCTTTCTGTCCGTTGCACCAGGCCAAGCCCGACGCTGTCTGACACGCTGCCGGCGCGTGCTGTGCCAAGATCGCCGGCCTCGAAACCTTTTTACCGGGTGGGTATGAAACTTCGTCACGCGCTGGCTGCGGCCAGCTTTTTTGCTTTGACCCTGGCGGGCGCGCAGGCGCAGCCGGTGACTTCCTCTTTGACCATGACGCCTCCTCAAAACGTGCTGCAATTGAGTGCCACCGGCCTCGTCGAAGTGCAGCAGGACCTGCTCACGCTCACGCTGTCGACCACGCGCGAAGGCACCGATGCCAACGCCGTGCAGACCGAGCTGCGCAAGGCCGTTGACGCCGCGCTGGGCGAAGTCAAGAAGACCGCGCAAGCCGGCCAGATGGACGTGCGCTCGGGCGACTTCAACGTGCACCCGCGCTACAGCCGTGACGGCAAGATCAATGGCTGGCAAGGCCGCGCGGAAGTGGTGCTGGAAGGGCGCGATTTCCCGCGCATCACCCAGGCCGCGGCGCGTGTGCCGTCGATGACGATCGGCAACATCCAGTTTGGCCTGAGCCGCGAAGCGCGCGGCAAGGTGGAAGCCGAGGCGCAGTCGATGGCGATCGAGCGCTTCAAAGCGCGCGCCGGCGAGATCGCCAAGGCCTTCGGCTTTTCGGGCTACACGCTGCGCGAAGTCAACGTCAGCGGTGACGACAGCGGCTACCAGCCGCGCATGATGGCCATGGCCAAGTCGGAGATGCGCGGCGGTGCCGCCGCCGACGGCGTGCCGGTGGCGATCGAGCCAGGCAAGAGCGTGGTGCAGATCACGGTGTCGGGTTCGGTGCAGGCGCATTGACGCGGGACCGATGTGGGCCATCGCATTCGCTGTTTTTTTGAATGAAATAGGCCTTCAGCCCTACAGCCATCTGCGCGACCAGCTTCTTTATTAATAGCAAACGGCCTGCTGCGCCCTGGCGCGCCGCAGGCCGTTGCGCTTTCGCGTACGATGGTCCAACGCCAGCCGTTGGGGCCCGTCGGCCCGGTTGGCGCACCGTTTTTGTCCTGCCTTCGCGATCTGCCCATGAATGCGCCCACGCTGCACAGAGTCCACTGTCCTGACGCCCAGGGTGGGCACCACATGGCGTGGTGGGAATGGGGCGATGCGCAGGCGCCGCACCTGATCGTCTGTGTGCACGGCCTGACGCGCCAGGGCCGCGATTTCGACGTGCTGGCCCAGGCGCTGGTGGCCCGCGCGGCCGCCCAGGGGCGCACCGTGCGCGTGGCTTGCCCCGACGTGGTGGGCCGGGGTGAGAGCGACTGGCTGAAGGACCCGCTGGGCTACCAGTTCCCCACCTACGTGGGCGACACGCTGGCCATGCTGGGTGCGCTGCAGCAGGCAGCGCCCATCACGACGTTTGACTGGGTCGGCACCAGCATGGGCGGGCTGATCGGTCTGTCGATCGCCGGGCTGCCGCAGCTGCCGCTGCCCGCGCCCGTGCACCGCTTGGTGTTGAACGACGTCGGCCCGGTCGTGCAGTGGGCGGCGCTGCAGCGCATTGGCCAGTACCTGGGCAAATCCGGCCCGTACGACACGGTGGAGCAGGCTGCGGCCGAGATGCGCGTGCTGTCGGCCGGCTTTGGCCCGCACAGCGATGCCGACTGGTTGGTGCTTTCGCGGCCCATGCTGCGCCAGCGCCCGGAAGGCGGCTGGCGCCTGCACTACGACCCGGCCATCGCCGTGCCTTACGCCGCCATGACCGAGGCCGCCGCCGTCGAAGGCGAAAAAGCCTTGTGGCAGCTGTACGACCAGATCACCGCGCCCACGCTGGTGCTGCGCGGGGCCGATTCCGACTTGCTGACACCGGCCACGGTGGCCGCCATGGCCGAGCGCGGGCCCAAGGCCCGGGCGGTGGAGTTTGCCGGCGTGGGCCACGCGCCGACGCTGGTCGCGCCAGACCAAGTGGGCTGCGTGCTGGAATTTCTGCTGCCTTGACCGCATATCCCTTGGGCGGCTGAACGTCGCCGCCCCGAACGAGTGCCATGAAATCCCTGTCCTTGCGCCCTCCCGCCCCCGGCGCGCCCGTGGCGGACGTGTTGACCGCCACCGCTGGCGATGCCGCCGACGTGCTGGGCATGCGGGCCAGGGCGCGCGCCTTCGCGGTACCGCTGCTGACCGGCGAAGCCACCACCTCGGGCGAAGCCTTGCTGGACCACGCCGACGCCGTGGCCGACATCCTGGCCGCCATCGGCGGCAGCGAGTCGGTGCAGGCCGTCGCGTACCTGAGCTACGCCAGCGCGCAGCTGAACCGACCGGACGAGGTCATCGGCAAGGCCTTTGGCGACGGACTCGCGCGCCTGGCGATCGAGACGTCCAAGCTCGAACAGGTGCAGATGCTGTCGCGCGCCAAGCGCAACGAACAGGCGTCGGATTCCGAGCGGGCCAGCCAGCAGACCGAGTACGTGCGCAAGATGCTGCTGGCCTTCAGCCGCGACCTGCGCGTGGTGTTGCTGCGCTTGGCGTCGCGCTTGCAGACGCTGCGCCATTGCGCGGCCGTGCGGCGCACGCCGGCGCCCATGCTGCTGCGCGAATCGGCCGACGTGTTTGCGCCCCTGGCCAACCGCCTAGGCATCTGGCAGATCAAGTGGGAAATGGAAGACCTGATCTTCCGCGCGCAGGAGCCCGACACCTACAAGATGGTGGCCTCGCTGCTGGACGAAAAGCGCGTCGAACGCGAAACCGCGCTGGAGCAGCGCCGCGCCGAGATCGAGGCCGCCCTATGCGCCCAAGGCATTGCGGCGCAGGTGTCGGGCCGGCCCAAGCACATCAGCAGCATCGTGCGCAAGATGCGTGGTAAGGGCCTGGACTTCGACCAGGTGTTTGACGTGCGCGCGCTGCGCGTGATGGTGCCGCAGGTCGACGATTGCTATGCCGCGCTGGGCTGGGTGCACGAGCAGTTCACGCCCGTGCCGGATGAGTTCGACGATTACATCGCTAAGCCCAAGATCAACGGCTACCAGTCGCTGCACACCGTGGTGCGCGATGGCGACGGCCGCGCGTGGGAGATCCAGATCCGCACGCGCGAGATGCACGAGCACGCCGAACACGGCGTGGCCGCGCACTGGGCGTACAAGGAAGCGGGCACCAAGGGCTACGTCGGCGTCAGCGCCGCCAGCGACTACGACGCCAAGATCGCCGTGCTGCGCCAGCTGCTGGCCTGGGAGCGCGACCTGTCGGGCACGGCACCGCAGTACGGCCTGTTCGACGACCGTATCTACGTGTTGACGCCGGATGCCGCCATCGTTGAATTGCCCGCCGGCGCCACGCCGGTCGACTTCGCCTACACCGTGCACACGGAGCTGGGCCACCGCTGCCGCGGTGCCAAGGTGGATGGCGCCATGGTGCCGCTGAACACCGCGCTGAAGAACGGTCAGACCGTGGAAGTGGTGGTGACCAAGGAGGGCGGCCCGTCGCGCGACTGGCTGAACGCCGATTTGGGCTACCTGGCCTCGTCGCGCGCGCGCGCCAAGGTGCGCGCCTGGTTCAACGCGCAGCAAACGCGCGAGACCACCGCGCGCGGCCGCGAGATGGTCGAAAAGCTGTTGCAGCGCGAGGGCAAGACCTCGGTGTCGATGGACTTCCTGGCGAACGAGCTGGGCTACAAGAGCCCCGACGCGCTGTTCGAAACCGTGGGCAAGGACGAGCTGTCGCTGCGCAGCATCGAAACCGTGCTGCGCCCGCCCGTGCCCCAGCCCGATGCCGACGCGCAGATCCTGCTGCGCAAGCCGAAGCCCGAGGGCAGCGCGCGCGGCGGTGTGTTGGTGGTGGGTCTGGATTCGCTGCTGACGCAGCCGGCCCGCTGCTGCAAACCGGCGCCGCCCGACGCGATCGGCGGGTATGTCACACGCGGGCGCGGTGTCACCGTGCACCGGCGCGACTGCGCGAGCTTTCGCGACCTGCTGGCGCGCGAGCCGGAACGTGTGATTGAAGTCGACTGGAGCGCCCCGACCGAAGGTCGCAAGCCCGCGTACCCGGTCGACGTAGCGGTGGAGGCCACCGACCGCCAAGGCCTGCTGCGCGACATCTCCGACGTGTTCGCACGGGAAAAGATGAACGTGATCGGCGTGCAGACCCAGTCCGTCAAAGGCTGGGCCTGGATGACCTTCACCGTCGAGGTCAGCGACACCCAACGCCTGTCGCAAGTACTGCGTGAAGTGCTGAACGTGACCGGCGTGCGCGTCGCCAAACGGCGCTGAGCCGAGAACGGCCTGCCAATCTGCTACACTCCTGCGCTTCGAATCACCCAGGCGCGTAGCTCAGTTGGTTAGAGCACCACCTTGACATGGTGGGGGTCGTTGGTTCGAATCCAATCGCGCCTACCAGGATTCCAAGTAAGAACAAGGACTTGCATATCGTTGCAGGTCCTTTTTCTTTTTCCGGCATCGAACGATGTGTGGTTTGCTGCGAAGTAGCTTGGATTGCTGTGACACACTCCATGTCACACCGTGTCATACCTGCTTGAGCATGAAAACTTTCTGTGCCTTGTTCTTGCCGGTACCGTGTATAGGGAAGCCGATGATCGCTTTGCGGTGAGTCGCGCAGATGCCGCATGCGGCACAGCTGATGTCATCGCGCACGCTTGCCGGGCACACCGACACATGCCTCCCGGCTGGTGTCTTCAAGGCCTTCTCCGTCCCCTCCGGCAGGAGGGTCACGACGGGTGCAATGCCCAACTCAGCCAGCTCGTCTGCATGGCTCAAGTTATTCGCCGATAAATTGATCACGAATCCGTTTGAATTTGCGAACGCAATTGCGCGAGCGTTTTCAGGCTTATCAGCTGGTAATCCGAAAGGACCAAGAGCCAGTTTATTCCGTGGCAGACCATACCACCGCCCCGCTACTCATGGACGTGAGCTTCTATGCGCCTGGCGACTATGTGTTTGACCCTCTGATTGTGAATGTGCAGGGTGGCTATGGTGGTTATGGCGAAGTTGGCGGTAAGTTGCTCGGTCTGCAGGGTAAGGCACTGGATGGCGGCGCTTCAGACGCTCTGGAGGACGAAGATGACGGTCAGGGCACCATCACCAAGGTTGGGCTCGTCTCGATGCAGGCTTTTAGTCTGGAGGGCTCTGCGGTTGGAGCTGATGGCAGTGATGGGAGTGTTGAGGTCACGCTACCTCCACTGCAGGGCGTGGCGTTTGAGGTTGATGGTGTAGGTATTGTCCGTGGCACTTTGAGCGCTTTGCGGGGCGAAGCCGCCGGCTATATTGACCTACCGCCGCTCGACGAGCCTAGCGTTCTGCATGCCCCCCTCCCGAGTATTCAGGCTGCAGACGAGCCCGCATCGCTCGGTGTTGAGGGTATGCAAGCGACACACATCTCAGGGCTTGTAGCCGACGATGACGTAAGTCTTGCCTATGGCGTATTGCCGTTTATCTATGGCTCTGCCGTGCAAGATAACCCCGACGAGGACACGCTGATCGATTATGTAGGCCACAGCCTACGTCTTTCAGGTCTGAGCATGCAGGAGGCTCGCATGCATCAGAAGGTGTCGGCGCTGGTTGGGCTTGATGCTCAGAACATCAGCGCACTACAGTGGGCAGAGCGTGCTGCCTCAACGCATGCACTGAGCGCCGTGGCCATCAGTCATGCGCTGTTCAATGCACTGGCGCGGTTGGCAGTCATCTATACCCAGACCACCCCCGCCCAGGACGGGAACTCCCGCACTCTGGTATGCCATGAAGGTGGGGGGTTTGTAACCGAATACACACACTACAATTTTCAGAGCTTCATTCGCTTATCTGGTAAGTATTACGGCGTAGCTAGTGACGGTATCTACCTACTGGAAGGCGATACCGACGACGGCGTCGACATTACGGCATTCATCGACCTCGGCACCAAGGACTTCTTCACTCAGGGGATCAAAAGCATGCCCGCCGCCTACGCGGCTGTCGCATCGTCGGCCCCTGCGAAGCTGACAGTCAAGAGCCGCCAAGGCGAGTTTACGTACCAGCAACGAGCCAGCTCCCCTCGCCTACAGGTGCAGCGTTTTGACATCGGCCGCGGTCTGCGTGACACCCACTTCGACCTGTCCCTAGAAGTACCTGCCAAAGACTTCGAGCTGGCAGGCGTTGATTTTGAAGTACTCAAGAATCCGAGGAGGATCTAACGATGGCAGATGGAATCACCCCCATCAGCGTGACTGGCGCCACATACAGCCCTGCCGAACTCGTATCGATGGCTTGGGATAGGGGCCTGGCCCGCAGCAGTGAGATCTCGAAGGAGACGAAAGACTATTTCGACGAAGCCCTGGGGCTGGCCGGCACGGCACCATACATGGGCCCGGCCCAGTTCACCTTCGATGCGTCGGTGCTGGAGCCCTTAGTTGATATCCCGAATCAGGCCGAAGCAGCCTCTGTGGAGCAGTTTGAAGGTTGGTGGGACCGAATCATCGATAAGTTGGCCGATCTGTACGCCAAGTACATCGATACCTATTTCCCGAACGACTGCGCCTACCTCAAGCACACTCAGGAATGGATCTGTAAGGCCATCACCCAAGGTGGTAGCGGGGCACGGCCAGAGATGGAACGCCAGATCTGGCAGCGCGATCGTGACCGTGTGATGCAGGAGTATGCAGCGCAGGAGCGGGATGTCATCAGCGCCTTTGCTGCGCGGGGCTTCCCAATGCCTGCGGGTATGGTCATGGCTACCATTCAGAAGGCGCGCAGTGAGGCAGCTGCCAAGGTCGCATCATCCTCGCGAGATCAGGCCATCCAGCAAACCCAGCTGGAAGTCGAGACTGTGCGTTTTGCCGTTGAGAAAGCCATCGCCCTATATGGCACGGCTGTGGATGCGGCAAGGAACTACATGATGGCCTTCGCCGGCACGTCAGGTAATGTGACCCAGCTGGTGCCCAGCATCACGGACAGTCAGTCGCGTTTGATCTCCGCTGCATCGGATTTCTACCGTAGCCGCGTCACTGCACGTGAGCTGCAGATGCGGGCATCGCTACCAAACGCTGAATGGCAACAGCAAGCCAACGCACAGAACTTGCAGGCGCAGATGTCTGCAGCCAATGCCAAGGTACAGGCGGCTGTGGAAGCAGCCCGTGCGCTGGCGCAGCAGGCATCCGCACTCCTGAACGCAATGCACGTCAGCTCCAGCACCTCTGTAAGCGGCGGTCACAGCGTCAGCTACAACTACAGCGGCGAGGTTACTGACGACGTTCCGCCACACACGGTTTGATCGTCTCGCGGTGGCCGTGTAGCATTGCTGCGATATGTCTAGGAGGATGAAGGTATGACCGGACGACGTTTGGATGACGAGTACACCGACGTCATTGACGTCACCCCAAAGAAGACTGCGCAGACCCCTGCAGCGCGGAAAAAAGGGAAGTTCAGCTTCTTCCGTAGGCTGGTGCTGGCCCTTTTTGGAGGGGCGTTAGCCTGGGTACTTGGTTCTGCGTGGCGTGCCTTCAGGTACCCCGTCGCGGAGGACTCCACATATCTGTGGGAGTTCGGCTATCAGATGGGTTCTACCCATCCAATAGCCCTCGCCGCAGCCTTCCTTATCGCCTGGATCACTGTCCCTTTGGCTTTCTCCCCCGACAAGTAAAATAGCGGCATCCGACTGGAGCCGACGGGCTGTGAAGGTCTCCTTATAAGGAGATCATCATGGCCACGATCAATGTTGGCGGCCGCCCTGTAGAGCTGCCCGACGACCTGGACCCTACAAAGCCAGCCCCACAAGGCGCACAGCAGCTGCGCACCCCCGGCGCTACACCAGGGGCCCCTACGCCCAGCGCCGCCCCCAAACCCGAGCTGCGCAATCCTAACTTCCAAACTGCGACTTCCCCTGAAGCTGCGGAGTGGATGCGCTCAGAGGCTGCGCGTGACGCTACGCGTGCACAAACGGCAGCGAACAAAACCCCCATCGGTACCCAGCTGCGTCAGGGCGCTGCCAAATATATGGCGGACTACCGGGCGCAGCAGGCATCCAAGCCGCTTGGACCCATCGCACGCAAGTTGCCTTGGGCGGGTGCTGCCTTAGGCGGTCTTGCTGCTGTGAAGGATGCGACCAACGGCGACTACAGCGGCGCAGCTGTCAACGCTACCGACGCCGCAGCCAGCGCAGCACTGCTTTCCCCCGCAGCCCCAGCGGCGGGTTTGTACCTCGCAGGCCGCGCTGGGTGGGATGTTGGCAGCGCCATCAACGAACACCTCATCGAGCCCAACCGCGGCTTGAGTGATGCCATCGGCGGCACGATCAACCAGGTACTCCGCCGTTTCGGCGGTGGTGTGGATGACTCTGCCTACCTCCAGCAGCGTGCCGAGGAGCGCCTGGCCGCTGAGAATGGGGGTACACCCAAGGCCACCACCCCCCAAGCCACATCGGTGCCTGCCACGCCGGCGTCAGCACCCGCAGTCGCGCCGTCGAGCGCCGCGCCAGCCCTGGCAGCGACCGTGCAGGAGCCACTACCTGATGGGGTGTCCCAGATCGCACCCGGCGTCTACCGCCAGGGCAACAGCTACAGCGACTCCGTAAGTGGCCTGCGCGAGCTGGGAAGTGCCGCACCCATCTCCGTGCAGAACGCCCAGGCGGCGGAGAACCTGGCTGCTATGCAGGGCCTGCGAGGGCGGAGCCAGCTACGCGCTGCTGCAGCCCCTACGGTGCAACCCTCCGAGTTCCGCACGCCGATGGCCGTGCACAGCGGCAACAACTTCAACGTGCGCCAACGCCTGCGTAGCCTGGAGATGGCGGCCAACGGCTCATTCCGTACCGGCCGCGAGCGCCGGCAAGCCCAGGCTGCATACCAGCAAGCCCTGCTTTCCGACCTGGCGGCCATGATGGGCCAGCCCGAGCTGGCCCTGAAATCCAACAACACCAACGCAACGCTGCGCAATGCCCAAACCCAGGCCAACGCGGCGATGTATGGGGATGACGCACGTCTGGCGGGCACCATCTACAGCGCCGATGCGCAGGAGCGGGGCATGCGTGCGAATGCCCGGGCATCTCTGGCCAAGGCGCAGGCTGACACGGCCGCACGGCAAAACGATCGAGACATCAAGAACGCAGACCGTACTCGCGCATGGGCAGCGGTCTACGACAACGACGGAAACCTGGACGAGGCGGCCACGAATCGTGCGGTCTCGGCCATCGACCACGTCATCCCGGGTTACTCGACCATGGATGAGCAGGCCCGTAAGCAGCACGCCCCGCTGGCGGAAGCACTGCTCGGCGTCTACCGACGCACACACCAGGGGCGGGAGCTGGGCCTCAGCCAAGCCATTTTTGGCAACTCCAACCCCCGACTCAACGCCATGCCAGATCTGAAGGGTGGGCAGCTCAAGCGCAGCGGCCTGACCGGAGCCCTGCCTGGCGGTGCAGGCATCGACGGCTACTACATCGAGATGCCAGACGGCCGCCAGATCGCCCTTGGTACTGGCCTGACCTCCAATGAGCTCAAGCTCATCCGCAACCACCTCGCCACCGGTGCGTGGTCCTTCTAAGAGGCCGAGATGACGACACTGCGTAACCCATTCAGCATTGCCACCGACGACAACCAAGCCCGACTCGTGGCTGAGCAGGCGCGTGCCGACGATATGTGGGCGCCCACCCGCGGATACGTTGCCGGACGCATCGGCACCGACATCAACGCGGCCCTGGCCGACGAGGCCAGCCTCCGCGCTGCAGGCGATCTGCAGGGCGCAGACGTGGCTGCCCGTCGCGCACAAGAGCTTCAGCAGCGGCAAGCGCTCTACGCCCCGCGAGTGGGCCGCGTTGAGGATATCGGCGGCGTCGGCGACTTCATGAACTGGGCAGGCACCCAGGTTGGTCAGGGCGTGGCTTCGATGCAGGACCCTGTGGCCATCGCCGCCCTCGGCCAGGGCGTAGGGACTGCGCTGCGTGCCATCCCCGCCCTGCGCGGGGTCAGCCGCCTGGCCCCTGTAGCCGGAGCCGCTGGTGCTTTCGCCTACAACCAGCGTCAGGGCACGGGTGAGATGTATGGCCGCCTCAAGGACGATCCAGAAGCCCTCGCAGGGATGTCTGCGCAGGACGCCAACCGCATGGCTAACACCTATGGTCTCGCCGCCGGCGCCCTGGATACGCTCGTGCCAGTCGCTGCCGGTCGCGCCCTGGGCGGCCGGGCACTGCTGCGCGACACCCAGGCAGGCAGGGCTCTGCTAGGTAACGCTGGTATGGGCACTCGCACTGTGGCCGGTATGGTGGGCGAAGGCACGACCGAGATGGGGCAACAGATGCTCCAGCAGGGTGCGCACAGTCTGGCCAACCCGTTGCGCGATACCTCCGGCGACTTCTCTGAGAACCTCAACGCCTTCGCTGGCGGTGCCGTGGGCGGCGCCCCATTCGCTGCTGCAGGTGCTGCTGCTGATAGCGTCTATGGGCGTGTGGGCGACGGTGCGCAACGCGTAACCGAACGCGCCGGTGAGGCGGTCGATCTGCTCAAGGAGCGCGGTGGCCGAGCTGCAGACCAGGTCCGCTCACGCATCGGCGACACCATCGATCTGGCCAAAGAACGCACCCCCGATCTGATGGAGCGCTCTGGCTTGAAGGCTGTATTCGACCTCGGTACGGAGAAAGGCAAGCCTGTCTGGGATAAGGCCAAGGAGACCCTGACCAAAGCCAACCAATACATCCGCGACAGCCAGGGCCGAGTGAACTTCCCTGAGGCACTGGAGCGTGCGCGTCAAGACGTCGAACGATATCGACTATCTTCCGAGGAATTCAGCATGCTGACGGAGACCCCACCCGAGGGGGTCGTCGGCGATGAACTGACTCAGTGGTTCATGGACCATGACGCACGCACCATCGACCCCGTCACTGACCGCATGGCAGAGCTGGAGAGCTCTGGTGTGCCGGAGGCATCCCGAATCCTCGACGGCCTGACAGCCGACGATCCTTTGGAGCGTTCAAACGCCCTGCAGGAGGCCACGGAGTTTCTGCTATCTCGCAACGAGGCTGCCCAGGCACACCAAAAGGCCGTGGCCATGCGTGCCGTCTTTGGCACGGCCATTCAGAGGGGCGTGGCAGGGGCCGCCAAGGCCGCGAAGACTGCAGCAGCTGGTGCTGCGAAGGGGGCCGCATTCGTCACCGAGAACGCCATCGAGGGTGTGCGCCAGGCCAGCAAGAAGAATCTGCAGGGTACGGCGGGTGACGGACTCACCCATGACGCCTGGGAGCGCTGGACCATCAAGAATGAAGGTGGTCACGCTGTGGCCAGTGCAGTCAAGAGCAACGACCCTGAATACGGCCGCAGCAAGCAGCGTGCAATCACGCACGGTGAGATGCTGGCCGCTGAGGTGGGTCGTGACCTGGGCGACGCCGATGACACACTGGGGCTGCAGGACTTTGCACGGTCGCTGGCCTTTGAGGTCAACCGCATCGCCAATGCACTGGCTTTTGACGATATGCAACCTTCCCCTCGCGTGCTGGACGCCATCGCACGCGACTTCCGAGGGCTCTTCCGTGAGCGCACTGCGGAGGTCATCGCCCGTCTGACCCAGACGGCCAGCCCTCGCGGTCGGGAGGTTTACCGCCAGCTGCAAGACCGTGCTGAGGGGTGGGTGAAGGGCCGCTCGGCCCGTGTACGTGAGAACCAGGCACTCGTCGATAAGCTGCTGCTGCTCCTGCCAGCGCAACAACAGCGAGAGCTGCGTAGCGACCCCAAGGCGGCTGAGGACATGCTGGACATGTTCAGCGAGATTGCTCGTGGGCGTGTGTCGCCTGAGCGCCGCCGCGAGGTTGAGCGTGCACTCGGCGCGGAGACATTCCGCGACATGCTGGCTGCCTACAACGAACACGCCATCGACAATGCACCCCGCGCTGACATCCAGGCAGAGCTGGGGCAGACGGTGGATGACAGTGGTGCTGTGGAGGCTGGTGAGCTGGTGGTGGGTGACGATGGTGACGCCTCCATTGGGGGTGTGGACCCAGAACTTGGCTCTGACTTTGCCAAGCGCCAAGGTGAACGCTCCGTGGCCAGCCGTGCAGGCCCTCCCACATACAACTTCGCACGCAGTGCGCTGCAGTCTGGTCGTACCCCTACAGCGCGGGATGCTGACCCTTTTGCCCCCAACGAAAAAGGCAAACGCCCTGAGCTCTTCCGCTATGACCTCAAGCAGGACACCGCAATCGGGCGCCGCGCACTCATGAAGAAGATGCGCGACCTGATGGCCCTGCATGAGGGCGTTTCGGGAGCTATGGCCGTCCGTGCCCGTTCCCTGGCCGAGGTGTTCAAGGAGCTGAACTACTCAGAGCAGCAGCAGCTCGCCCTGTACCGGGACTACCTGCGTCAGGAGCGCCTGACTGACGATGCCGACCGTAAGGCAGAGTTTGTCCAGGCCATGCTGGACGGCCGCTACACCAACGCGGTGGGGCAGGCCAAGATCCGTAAAGCCCTGAAGGAGTTCGCCGGGCAGCGCTTCGTGGTGGCGACCGAACAGGGCACTGAGCGCGTGCCGACAGAGATGTCATCTGCGGCGCTGCTGGGTATGGGTAAAGGCGGCGACAAGGCCGTGTCTGCCATCCGCAAGGAGGCCATGGCCGCTGGTAAGCGCGGTACACCTGCCTATGAGGCTGCCTTCAACAAGGCGATGAGCGAAGCCAATATGCTCATCTTCCAGGGTACCGACGAGAAGAACCTCATGGGCCGTACGAGCGCCCAGAAAGACATCTACATCCCTGCCGACCGGCTGGTCAAGTGGGTGCGTGCACGTATGGGGGACGTAGAGCGTGACGGGAAGGCCCATGAGCTATACCTGCAGGACCTGCTTGACGGCATTACATCCGTCGTAACCAGCGGGTACACCGACGGTAAGCTGCCTGCGATGGTGGATGCCAGTGGCACCATGCACTCCTTCTCTGACCGCCTGCCACCAAACCTGCGCCTGGGGTTGCGTAAGGTCTCGAGCATCCAGGCAGACCCAGAAACCGTGGCGAAGCTAGATGCCGAGCGTGCAGCCAGGGTGGTGGCAATCCCTGTCACACAACCCGACGTGACTGCTGGTGGGGATGTCATCCTCGGCGGCGACGCTCGCAGGGATCGCGTGCACCAAGAGCGTGTCGCCAATGAGCAGGACCGCGACTTCTATACCCCCTCGGATGAAGGCGAAGACGGCAAGACACCACGCACCAAGACGGTCTACACCCGCCGACGTACAGAAGATGGCAGGCCAGTGATCTCTAAGGAGGTCCGCACCCTCACTGGCTACACCACCGACCCGCTGACGGGCAGGGCCGTGCCGGCCGAGGATCTGCGCACACCGCTGGATGCCACCAGGGATGAGCGCTTCGGCAACTTCAAGACTGAGCGTGAAGACCTCGCTGACCGCACCCCACGCAAGGCGACGGATCTGAGCACCCTCAGGAAGGGAGAGCTGGAACGGGCTGCTGCCGAGACCGCCAAGACCCGCGCACTGCGCAAGGCCGAAAAAGAGCGCGAACATGCTGTCGCGCAGCGTGTACGCGAAAAGAAGGAGCGCCAGGCTAAGGCCACCGAAGCCCCCAAGGCTGAAGCACCCAAGGACACACCGAAGTTCACCCCCAAACAGGTGGCCATGGCCATCTATAAGGAGGACTACAGCGCCATCAAGACCGACGAGGATGCCGACCAGTTCCTGGCCATGGCACCGAAGGTGTACGCCCAGCTGCAAGCACTCAGCCGCAAGGCGGAGCAGGAAGGCCGCGACCTGTCGAACGAACTGGACACGGTGCGGCTGTTCCTGCGCGACGCACTGAAGCCTGGCAGTACGTTTGACTGGGCTTCGCTGTACCCCTCCTGGGAGCTGGGCTCCAACGAGGACTTCGACGCACGCGTGGCAAAGGCTCTCGGTTGGAATGCCGCCCCGGGGGTGGCGGCCCAGGACCCAAAATCCCAACCCAAGCCCGCTGGGGAGGCACAGCGTAACGCTCAGGCCACCACGGGCAGCCCCGCCAGCGACGCGGCGGTGGCCAAGGCCAAGGCGTACCTGGACCGCGTGCTGGGCGATCAGATCAAGTCCGAGTTCAAGGAGATCACCGGCTTCTCGGGTGAGTGGATCGACCAGGGCAACCTGCTGCGCGTGAGCACGCTGACCAACGCCGGCATCATGGATGTGACGCGCCACGAGGCGCTGCATGCCTTCTTCAGCAGGTTCATCAAGAACAACCCCAAGGCGGCCAAGGTGTTCGCCTCGCTGACGGACGACCCCCGCGTGATCCGCCGCTTGGAGATTCTGCTCAAGGACGAGCCCGAGGCACTCAAGCAGCTGGCTGACGGTGAGGAGCGCCTAGCCTACATCTACCAGTTCGCCATGGCGGGGCGCCTGCGCCTGCCTGCCAGCCAGGGCAAGACCATGATGGGCAAGTTCCGCAAGTTCTTGCGCCGCGTGTTCCAGATGGTGTCCGACCAAGAACGCGCTGCTGACCTGCTGTATGCCTTCGAGGCCGGCAAGATGCGTGACCCGTCCGCCGCCGGGCGTGCTATCGCCGCCACCATCAACCAGGGTACTTGGCTGAGCCGTGGCTCCAGGGCCATGGGAACCATCACGCAGAAGGCTGCCGCCCTGATCCAACCCGCATCCACCATCCTGGCCGTCAGCCCCAGCCAGACGGCCCGACGGATCGGCGAGCTGTTCTATACCAACCCCGGCGAGGAGAAAGACGGTCAGCGCGAGCCAGGCTACCTGAACGCACGCAACCAGCAGATGCGCCGTTATGAGAACCTGTACCGGGGCATCCTTGAGGGGCTCGATGCACGGCAGCTGGAGGAGCTGATCACTGCGATGCAGCGTGAGACGCCCATTGAATCCCTGACCGACCCTGATGTGGCGGCGGCCAAGGAGAAGCTGCATGCCTTCTTTGGGCGCATGTACCGCTACATGCGCGACGAAAAAGGGCTGCGTGTGCGCAAGATCCGCGAGAACTACTTCCCCCGCGTGTATGACAAAGATGCCCTGATGAACAAACCTGCCAAGTTCACAGGCATGCTGCTGGAAAAGTACGCATCTGAGCTGCAGGAGATGGCCGCCCGTTGGAATGAGGCTCAGGACCGCCGCTACGCCGAGATGGATGCCAAGGAGGCCGCAGCTGCACCGCCCAAGGTCGTCTACACACCCAAGGTCGTGGCCGATGAGCTGCTGCGCCGCATCATCGGTGCGGATGGTGTGGATGATGAGGTGCTGTCTACCCCCCTGCGCGAGGATGGTGTGCTGCGCCCATGGATGTCCGCTGGTGAGGAGCGCAAACTCAACTTCATCAAGCCTGAGGATATTGAGCCCTTCCTCGAGAAAGACCTGTTCCGCACGTTGGGGCGTTATGTCCGCCAGGCTGTGCGCACTGCGGAGTACTCCGCACGCTTTGGCCGTACCGGCGCCCGGCTGCACACCATGCTGATGGATGTGTCCAAGGAGCTGGAGGCCACCTCGCACGACATGCTCAAGCACGGCGACCTCAAGGATGAGAAGGCCCGTAAGAAGTGGGTGAAGCAGGAGTACCGCAACGTGGCCAACGCAGTTGGTGCCATGGAGGGCTCACTGGGTAACGACGTGTCTAACACTGTGCGGCAGCTCAACAGCTGGGGTGTGGTGTACCAGAACGTGCGCCTGCTGCCCCTGGCCCTGTTCAGCTCCTTCGTTGACCCGCTGGGCATCATTGCCCGTGGTGGGGAGATGCGCGAGGCCTATGAGGCGTTCGTGCGTGGCATCAAGTCTGTCGGTCAGCAGTGGGCTGACATGATCCGCGACGAACCTGCACAACGCAAGAAGGACCGCTGGGAGCACCTCGCAGAGATTGCTGGCGTGGTCGACGGCACGATCTTCACCAACATGCTGCACGATGAGTATGGCTCCGTGTATCACACTGGGGGCGCACGCAAGATCAACGAGGCGATGTTCAAGGCCAACGGTATGGAGGCGTGGAACCGTGCGATGCGCGTCAGCGCTACCCGAGCTGCCGTGGGCTTCATTGAGCGCCACAGCCAGGGTGTGGACAAGCACAGCGCACGGTGGATGCGTGAGCTGGGTCTGACCAAGGATGACCTGTACTTCGATGACGACGGCAACCTGATCACAGACAAGCGCACGCTGATGAACAGCTACCCAGACATGGACATGGAGGTCGCCGAGCAGGTCATCTCGAAGACGCACAGCGCCATCCTGCGGTGGGTCGAGGGTGCGATCCTGAGTCCCAACGCAGCGCAGCGACCTGCCTGGGCGTCGGACCCTCACTACGGGGTGTTCTGGCACCTGAAGCAGTTCGCGTACAGCTTCCACGAGACCATCATGAAGCGTGCAGTCAATGAGGTCCAGCACGGCAATGCGCTCCCTCTGGGCGTGTTTGCTTGGTACATCCCAGTCATGATTGCTTCGGACGTGGTGAAGGGGTTGGCCACTGGCGCAGGTGACTTGCCGAACTACATGAAGGGTTATGACCTCGGTGATTGGGTCCAGCATGGCGTTGACCGTTCAGGGGTGCTCGGTAAATACCACCTGCTGATTGACGGCATTAACGACCCTGCTGGGGTTCCTGGCCCATTGTTCGATCAGGTGGTCGATATCGTCACAGAGCCTACTACCAAGACGCTCATTGATGCACTGCCTGCACACGCTCTGTACGAGCGGATGTTCTGAGGGGAAGATAATGCTGCACCCACTCTTTCTTATTGGTAGTCAGGTGGCAATGCAGATGCTGCTGGAGCCATGGATGCAAATATGGTGCGTGCCCATGGCCACGAAAGCGGACGGGAAAACAACGCGTACAGGGTAGGCCCTGGCGGCTGCCATTACAAACACACGAAGTGCCAGAGAAACTCTTTCTCTATATTTATTTATTAGTTACTTAGTACTTAAGTATTTTTATTTTCAAAATAAAAGTTTAGTTTTGAAAGTGTAAGAATATAAGTACTAAGTATTAAGTAGATAGGGCCGCCCCGGCCCTGTCTCTACATTACGTACCGGCGAGCGCCGTGCACGAGCGCGACGGTAGTGATGACCACTTTGAGTGCCTTGGCGGCGAAGCGGATGATTTTCAGTAGGCTAAATATCAAGGTCATCGCTTTTCTTCCGTTGTTTGTATTTCTTGATCGTGACAACCGTCTCACCCCAGCCCTCGCGGGTGGTGACGAGTACGGAGCCGTCTTTGGGGTTCAGGGGGTTGATCAGGTACTCCGACTGGATCTCACCCGCATCACTCAGTGACAGTGCGTTCTGCTTCAGTCGGCGTGGCGACACAACGCCGTGCTCACACACTGCATGGCGTGACACAAGGTCGAGGGGAGTACGACCGAGCACCTCTCTGACGGGGTCCTCAATCTTGATGGACCCGAGTAAAAACTTGCTGAACATGGCGATCTTTTATCGTTTGGCACACCGTTCCGTCACACCGCCCAAAAATTCGTTTACAATCAATGCTGTTACTTAGGTAGTCACAGCTTTGACATGGTGGGGGTCGTTGGTTCGAATCCAATCGCGCCTACCAATTCACCATTGGTCGAAAGCCCCTCAGACTGCCGGTCTGAGGGGCTTTTTCGTTGGGCGGATGAAACGCGTCGCCTTGGCTTGGTCCCTTGGCGGTCTGAGCAAGTGGTCAGAGTGATTTTTACAAAGATATGGCCTGACGCCCTACATAAATCTGCGCGAACAGCTATGAATTAAATAGCGATTCGCCGCGGCTGCGGCGAAGGGGAGTGGGCTGGCGGTCGATATGGGTGTGCTTTCCGGCCGCTGTCCGCCCCAGGGGCACCCAGTCCGCTTATGGGCTGGCGATTTCCCGGTAGGCGAGCTCCGACCCCAGGGCTAAACTGCTTGACCATTCGCCCAGGAGCTTGGATGTCCATCAGCGCGCTCGATTTGTTCAAGGTTGGCATTGGTCCGTCGAGCTCGCACACGGTGGGGCCGATGCGGGCGGCGGGGTTGTTCGTGGCGCATGTACGGGCCGCGGGGCTGCTGTCGGAAGTCCGGCGCGTCGAAGTCAAGCTGTACGGCTCGCTGGCCGCGACGGGCATCGGCCACGGCACCGACCGCGCCGTGGTCGCCGGCCTCATGGGCTTGCGGCCCGACACCGTGGACCCTGACGCCATGAGCGCCGCGGTGGATGCGGTGCAGCTGGACGGGCAATTGCCGCTGGGGGGCGACCGCCCCATGGCCTTCGACTGGGCACAGGACCTGCGCTTGCTGCCGATCAGCCTGCCCTGGCACCCCAACGCCATGCGGTTGACCGCGTTCGGCGACGCCGGCGTGCTGCACGAAGACACGTACTACTCGGTAGGCGGCGGCTTCGTCGTCGATGAAGCACAGGCCCGGGCTGGCGAAACCGGCGTCACCCAGGTGGCGATCACCTACCCGTTTCACACGGCCGAACAGCTATTGGCGCTGTGCCGCGACACGCGCCTCAACGTGGCCCAGCTGATGCTGCACAACGAACGCGCCTGGCGCAGCGACGAGGAAACGTGCAGTGCGCTGCTGCACATCTGGGCCGTGATGCGCGCCTGCGTAGCGCGCGGCCTGCGCTGTGAAGGCGTGCTGCCCGGCGGGCTGGACGTGCCGCGCCGCGCACCCGCCATGTCGCGGCGCCTGAATGCGCGCGACGGGCGTCCCAACCTGATCACGCAAACCTTTTCCGCCATGGACTGGGTCAACCTGTACGCGCTGGCCGTGAACGAGGAAAACGCCGCTGGCGGCCGCGTCGTCACGGCGCCCACCAACGGCGCGGCGGGCATCGTGCCGGCGGTGCTGCACTACTTCATGGATTTTCAGCGCGGCGCGGGCGACGACGATGTGGTGGACTTCCTGCTGGCGGCGTCGGCCATCGGCATCCTGATCAAGACGAACGCGTCCATCTCGGGCGCCGAAGTGGGCTGCCAGGGCGAGGTGGGTTCGGCCTGCGCCATGGCGGCGGCCGGGCTGGCGCAGGTGCTGGGCGGCACGCCCGAGCAGGTCGAGAACGCGGCCGAGATCGGGCTGGAGCACAACCTGGGCCTGACTTGCGACCCGATCGGCGGGCTGGTGCAGGTGCCCTGCATCGAGCGCAACGCCATGGCGGCGGTCAAGGCCATCAACGCGGCGCAGCTCGCGCTGTCCGGCGATGGCACGCACAAGGTCAGCCTGGACGCGGCCATCCGCACCCTGCGCGACACCGGGCGCGACATGCAGGACAAGTACAAGGAAACGTCGCGCGGTGGCCTGGCGGTGGCCTATACCGAGTGCTGATCTTCCCCCGGTTCTGACGGGCGGTCTTGTCAGTCTGACGCGGGGTGCGTGCACTACAGTTGCGCCCCATGAACAAACAAGAAGTATCGCGCGACAACGCGCAGAGTTGGTTGCGCCGTGTGCCGTTGGTGGCACAGATCGCTGTGGGCCTGGTGTTGGGCGTGATCCTGGCACTGGCCTGGCCCGAAGGCGCCCAATCGGTCAGTCTGCTGGGCAAGGTGTTCGTTGCCGCGCTGAAGGCGGTGGCGCCGGTGCTGGTGTTCATCCTGGTGGCCGCGGCCATCGCCTCGCACAAGCGTGGGCAGGAAACCAAGATCAAGCCGGTGCTGGTGCTGTACCTCATTGGCACCTTTGGCGCCGCCCTTGTCGGCGTGGCGATGAGCTACCTGTTCCCGACCGCGCTCGTGCTGAGCATGCCGGCCGCGCAAGGCACACCGCCACAAGCGATTGGTGAGGTGCTGATCAACCTGCTGTTGTCGGCTGTGGCCAACCCGGTGACGGCGATCATGGAAGCCAACTACATCGGCATCCTGACCTGGGGCGTGTGCCTGGGCCTGGCGCTGCGGCACGCGGCCGATGCGTCGCAGCAGATGCTGCTGGATCTGGCGGACGCGGTCAGCAGCATCGTGCAGTGGGTGATCCGCCTGGCCCCGCTGGGCATCTTTGGCTTGGTCGCCGGCACGCTGGCCGAATCGGGCTTGAGTGCGCTGCTGGGCTACGGCCGTCTACTGCTGGTGCTGGTCGGCAGCATGTTGCTGGTGGCGCTGGTGCTCAACCCGCTGATCGTGTGGGTGACGACACGCCGCAACCCGTTCCCGCTGGTGTTCGCCTGCCTGCGTGAGAGCGGGGTAACCGCCTTCTTCACGCGCAGCTCGGCCGCCAACATCCCCGTCAACCTGGCCTTGGCCAAGCGCCTGGACCTGGACGAAGACACCTATTCCGTGTCGATCCCGCTGGGTGCCACCATCAACATGGCGGGCGCGGCCATCACCATCTCTGTCATGGCGCTGGCGGCGGCCCACACGCTGGGCGTTCAGGTCCACTTCGTCACGGCGCTGCTGCTGTCGGTAGTAGCCACGCTGGCGGCGGCGGGCACCTCAGGTGTGGCGGGCGGCTCGCTGCTGCTGATTCCCATGGCGACCAGCCTGCTGGGCCTGCCGGCGGACGTGGGCATGCAGGTGGTGGCGATCGGTTTCGTGATCGGCGTGGTGCAGGATTCGTGCGAAACGGCGCTGAACTCGTCCACCGACGTGCTCTTCACCGCCGCCGCGCTGGCCCCGCCCGCCCCTGCGCCGCTGGTGCCGGCTGACTACCACGACGCCTGACGCCGGCGCCGCAGCTTGCGGCGCGGTTCAGGCGGCTTCTTCGACCGCCACCCGCGCGCGCAGCGAATGCGGCAGCGCTTCGGTGATGGTCACATCCAGCATCTGACCGATCAGGCGGCTGGCGTGGGGGCCGGGGTCGAAGTTGACGATGCGGTTGCACGCGGTGCGGCCCATCAGCTCGGCCGCGTTCTTGCGCGACGGCCCTTCGACCAGCAGGCGCTGCGTCGTGCCCACGCGGCTGGCGCTGATGGCGCGCACGTTCTTTTCGATCTCGGCCTGCAGCACCTGCAGGCGGCGCAGCTTGACTTCGTGCGGCGTGTCGTCGGCCAGGTTGGCCGCCGGCGTGCCGGGGCGCGGGCTGAAGATGAAGCTGAAGGACGCGTCGAAGCCCACGTCGTCGATCAGCTTCATCATCTTGCGGAAGTCGTCCTCGGTCTCGCCCGGAAAGCCGACGATGAAGTCGCTGGACAGGCCCAGGTCCGGCCGCACCGCGCGCAGCTTGCGGATGATGCTCTTGTATTCCATGGCGGTGTAGCCGCGCTTCATCGCCATCAGGATGCGGTCGCTGCCGTGCTGCACCGGCAGGTGCAGGTGGCTGACCAGCTGTGGCACGCGCCCGTACACCTCGATCAGGCGCGGCGTGAACTCGTTCGGGTGGCTGGTGGTGTAGCGAATGCGCTCAATACCCGGAATCTCGGCCACATACTCGATCAGTAGCGCAAAGTCGGCGATCTCGCCCGTGGCGCCCGCGACACCTGTGTCGCCGCCCATTCTTCCGCGGTAGGCGTTGACGTTCTGGCCCAGCAGCGTCACTTCTTTCACGCCCTGGTCGGCCAGGCCGGCGACTTCGGTCAGCACGTCGTCAAATGGGCGGCTGAATTCTTCGCCGCGCGTGTAGGGCACCACACAGTAGCTGCAGTATTTGGAGCAGCCTTCCATGATCGACACGAAGGCGCTGGCGCCGTCCACGCGCGCTGGCGGCAGATGGTCAAACTTCTCGATCTCGGGGAAGCGGATATCCACCTGCGGCTTTTGCTGCCGGTCGCGTTCGGCCAGCAGCTCGGGCAGGCGGTGCAGCGTCTGTGGGCCGAACACCACGTCGACATAGGGCGCGCGGCGGATGATCTCTTCGCCTTCCTGGCTGGCCACACAGCCGCCGACGCCGATCAGCACGCCTTTTTCCTTCAGGTGCTTGACGCGGCCGAGGTCGGAAAATACCTTCTCCTGTGCCTTTTCGCGCACCGAGCAGGTATTGAACAGGATCAAATCGGCCTGTTCGGGGTCGTTGGTGGCTTCATAGCCCTGGGCCGCGCCCAGCACGTCCGCCATCTTGTCCGAGTCGTACTCGTTCATCTGGCAGCCAAAGGTCTTGATGAACACCTTGCGTGACATGGCAGGTTGTCCTCTCACAAAGAAATCGCGGGAAAGAAGTGCGGCGCACGGTGCGCCGTCCGCCAAGCCGGCGCCTGCGCGCCGCCGGGCGGTGACCAGGGCGGTCTCAGCCGCCGTATTGGTACTGCTTGAGGCGGGGGGGCGGCATCGCGGTGCCATCGGGCATCGTCTGCGCCTCTTCAGGCGTCAGGATCCAGATGTCGCGCACCATGCCGGCCGGGTCGCGGATGTAGTTGACGGTGTAAGTCTCACCGACCAGCTGGTTGTTCAGAACAAAGGTGTTCTGCGGGCCACGCACGCGGGCGCCGGGTGCCAGGCGTTCCTCGGTGCCGTCGAGCTTGACCTCCAGCGGAATCTCCGAGAACTTGATCGTCCCGCGCTTCACGTCCTGCGGGAAGATGCGCTGAAACTGCGCCAGGGATTCAGTGGGAAATGTGGCTGCAGCGGTTGTCAACAGTGCGCAAGCAGCTATGAATAAGTGAGCTTTAGGGGCTTTCGGCCAGCGGTTCATGGTGTCTGTCCAGAGGCTGTGGAAAACGGGAAACCCTTGATTCTATGCGGGCTGGCCACCGGGCGGGTGCAAGTCATCCACTGGTCATACACCGATGTTGGCAGCAGTGTTTTTGGATGGTGGTGGTCAGGGGTGCAAGAATCGGGGTTTTCGCAGCCGGGCGCACGCCGTCCGGCGCACTGACAGCGGAGAGTCATCCCCATGAAAAGAGACGCCTTGCCGGGCACCACGGCTGCCGCCGAGCAGCAAGCCATCAGCCGCGACGTGCTGGCGGAAAAGTACTTCAAACCCGGCGAGACCTCCCTCGAACAGTTGTATGGCCGCGTCGCGCGCGCCCTGGCGTCGGTCGAAAAACCCGAGTTGCGCGCCGAATGGGAGCAGAAGTTCCTGGCCAACCTGTACGCCGGTGCCATCGGCGCCGGCCGCATCATGAGCGCCGCCGGCACCGACATCCAGGCCACGCTGATCAACTGCTTCGTGCAGCCGGTCGGCGACGCCATTCAGGGCCGCGACGACGAGGGCTTCCCCGGCATCTACGAAGCGCTGCGCGAAGCCGCCGAAACCATGCGCCGCGGTGGCGGCGTGGGCTACGACTTCAGCCGCATCCGCCCCAAGGGCGCCTTCGTCAAAGGCACGCACAGCATGGCCAGCGGGCCGTGCAGCTACATGAACGTGTTCGACCAGTCCTGCGCGACGGTCGAAAGCGCCGGCGCGCGCCGCGGCGCGCAGATGGGCGTGCTGCGCATCGACCATCCGGACGTGCTGGAATTCATCACCGCCAAGCGCACGCCGGGCCGCTGGAACAACTTCAACGTGTCGGTGGGCGTCAGCGACGCCTTCATGCAAGCCGTGGCCGCCGACACCGACTGGCAGCTGGTGCACAAGGCCGCCCCTGGCGCCAAGCTGGTCGAGCAGGGCGCCCACCAGCGCGCCGACGGGAAATGGGTGTACCGCACGCTGCCCGCGCGCGAGCTGTGGGACACCATCATGAAGTCGACCTACGACTTCGCCGAGCCAGGCATCCTGTTCCTCGACCAGATCGGGCGCGACAACAACCTGAACTACTGCGAAGAGATCGCCGCCACCAACCCCTGTGGCGAACAGCCCCTGCCGTCCTACGGCTGCTGCGACCTCGGCCCCATCATCCTGACGAACTTCGTCCAGCACCCGTTTGGCGTGGGCGGCGCGCCGGCGTTCGACTTTGCGCGGTTTGAACAGGTCGTGGCCACGCAGGTGCGCGCGCTTGACAACGTGCTGGACGTCACCTTCTGGCCTTTGGCCCAGCAACGCGCCGAAAGCGCCAGCAAGCGCCGCATCGGCGTCGGCTTCACCGGCCTGGGCAACACGCTGACGCTGCTGCAGCTGCGCTACGACCGCGAAGAAGGCCGCCAGATGGCCGCCGAGATCGCGCGCCGCATGCGCGACGCCGCCTACCGCGCCTCGGTCGAGTTGGCCAAGGAAAAGGGCGCCTTCCCCAAATTCGACGCCAAGGGCTACCTGGCCGAAGGCACCTTTGCCAACCGCCTGCCCGACGACCTGAAGGCCGCCATCCGCAAGCACGGCATCCGCAACAGCCACCTGCTGTCGATTGCGCCCACCGGCACCGTCAGCCTGGCCTTTGCTGACAACGCCAGCAACGGCATCGAGCCCGCCTTCAGCTGGGGCTACCAGCGTAACAAGCGCGAAGCCGATGGCAGCAAGAGCGCCTACACCGTGGAAGACCACGCCTTCCGCGTCTACCGCTCTCAGGTCGATAGCAGTGTGACCACCGACGACGCGGCCGGCAAGCTGCCCGACTACTTCGTCAATGCGCTGCAGATGAGCGCGCAGGAACACGTCGCGATGATGGAGGCGGTGCAGCCCTTCGTCGACACCAGCATCAGCAAGACCGTCAACATTCCCGAAGACTACCCCTACGAGGACTTCAAGCACCTGTACCACGAGGCGTGGCAGGCCGGCCTGAAGGGCCTGGCCACCTACCGCCCCAACAGCATCCTGGGCGCCGTGCTGGAAACCACCCCAGCCAAGAAGGAAGAGCCGGCCGCGCCCGCCGCTGCAGTCGCCCCGCTGGCCGCCGTGCCCGCCTACGACCCGGCACGCACCGTGATCGAAAAGCGCCCGGCCGGCGGCCTGCCCGCGGTGGCCGAGAAGATCGAGTACTGGACCAGCGAAGGCCAGCAGCGCCTGTACCTGATCGTCACCTTCCTGCCCATGCCCGCTGCCGACGGCAAGGGCTCGGTGGAACGCGCGATTGAATTCTTCATGCCCGTCGGCCAAAGCGGCGAATCGCAGCAGTGGATCACCGCCACCATGCGCATGCTCAGCCTGGCCGCGCGCGGCGGCTTCCTGGACCGCGCGCTGTCCGACATGCAAAAAGTCAGCTGGGACCGCGGCCCGGTGCGCCTGGGCACCTACGAAAAGGCCGACGGCACGCACGTGCCGCGTTGGCACGACAGCGAGGTGGCGGCCATCGGCTACGCCATCGAAAACCTGATCGCCAACCGCCAGCAACTGGCCCAGGCCTCGCTGTTCGACGCCGACGAGCTGCCCAGCGCCGAGCCCGTCACCGCGCCTGCGATCACCGCCATGGCACCCGGCGTGATGGCCGGCAAAAAGTGCACCGAATGCGGCGCGCACGCCATGATCCGCAAGGACGGTTGCGACTACTGCACGCAGTGCGGCTTTGTCGGCAGCTGCGGCTGAAGCAGCTTGCCCCGGAAAAGGCGCCTGCGGGCGCCTTTTTCTTTGCTATGGTTTCAGAAGCTGCTTGCGCAGGTGGCAGTAGGGCTGGCGACGTTTTTTGCTGAAAAGTCTGCGAAGTCTGGCCAGCGCCTTGGTGTGTGAGGCACTGGCTTGTCTGGCCGACAGCTGCTAGGGTGCCCAGAGTGTTTTTCGACCCCGGAGTCGCACCATGCACCACAGCCGCCTCAGCAACCTGATCATCGATTGCCAGACCGGAGACATCGACGCGGCCGCGCGCTTCTGGTCGGCTGCGCTGGGGCGCCGTTTGGAACCTGCGGACGGCGCGTACCCCAGCTACCGCGCGCTGGAGACGCCGGAAGGCGACCTCATCGTGCTTGTGCAGGCCGTCGACCACGCCAGCCGCGTGCACCTGGACATTGAGACCGACGACGTGGAAGCCGAGGCGCGACGCCTGGAGGCGCTGGGGGCGCGCCGCGTGCAGAAAATCCGCACCTGGTGGGTGATGGAAGCGCCCACCGGCCAGCGCTTTTGCGTGGTGCGGCCGCAGCGGCCGGGCCTGGCCGAACAGGGCAACCGTTGGGACGACGGGGACGCAGGGGACGCCGGTGCGGGTTGACCCCCGCTGCCTTTGGCGCGCCGTCAACCCACGCCGTAGTTCGGCGCCGCGCTCAGTTCGTCAAACAAATCGCTGTAGATTTTGTAGCGGCTTGCGCTGATGGTTGTAGGGCCAGTGGCCGAATTCTTGTCCAAATCGGCGCTGGACCCTGCACCGGCGATGGCGGCACGCACGCCGCAACCCGGTTCGTGCAGGTGCGTGCAGTTGTAGAACTTGCAGTCGGCCACGTGCGGCTTCAGGTCGGGCATGTAGGCAGCCAGCTGCGCCGGGTCGATGTGGCGCAGGCCAAATTCCTGAAAGCCGGGCGAATCGATCAGCGCGCCGGTGCGCGCGTCGTCCAGCCAGTACCAGGTGGTCGTCGTGGTCGTGTGCTTGCCGGAGTTGAGCGCTTGAGAAATCTCGCCCGTCAGCGCGCTGGCGCCAGGCACGGCGCGGTTGATCAGCGTGCTCTTGCCCGCGCCGGACGGGCCCAGGATCAGCGTGGTGCGGCCTTGCAGGCGGGCGATGACGTCGTCCAGCGAACAGCCGTCGGGCACCTGGCCGTCCTTGGGTTTGGCGGCCATCGGCAGCACGCGGTAGCCCATGGCGCGGTAGGGCGCCAGGCGCTGCCAGGCGCGGGCGAACAGGTCCGTCAGGTCGGCCTTGTTCAGCACGATGAGCGGTTCGATGTGCTCGGCCTCGCAGGCGATCAGGGCGCGCGACAGCTGGTGTTCGGAAAACTCGGGCTCGGCCGCGACCAGGATCAGCACCTGGTCCAGGTTGGCGGCGAAGGACTTGGTGCGGATCTCGTCCTGGCGGTACAGCAGGTTGCGGCGCGGCTCGATCTGCTCGACCGTGCCTTCGTCCTGCGACGGCTGCCAGCGCACGCGGTCGCCCACGACCACGCCCAGCTTTTTGCCGCGCGGGTGGCAGATCACGCGCTCGCCGGCCGGCGTTTCCACCACGCAGTGGCGGCCGTGGCTGGCGATGACCAGGCCAGGCAGCAGCGCCGCCTGGTCGGCGGCGGCCGCGGCGGCGCGGCCTTTGGAGGTGGCGCGCGCTGGGCGGCTCATAAGATGGCCCTTCGTGCTTCGCACTGCGGGTGCGAGCGCCTTCGGAGCGGCCGGGCGGCGCTCATGGGATGGCCCTTCGTGCTTCGCACTGCGGGTGCGAGCGCCTTCGGAGCGGCCGGGCGGCGCTCATGCGCCAGCGCCGGCGGGGTCCGGCAGCGCGTTCGGGCCCGGGTCCAGCAGGTCGGTCTGGCGCGCGGCGTCGAAGTCGCGCGGCGTCAGGCCGCCCGCGTCGTGTGTGGACCAGCGCACGGCGCACAGGCCCCAGCCGACGGTGAGGGTGGGGTGGTGGTTGATCGATTCGGCCAGCGCCGCCACGCGCTGCGCGAAGGCCATGGCGGCGGCGAAGTCGGTGAAGCGCCAGACTTTCTCAATGGCTGCGGCGCTGCCCTCGGTGGCCGCGTGCCAACCCGGTTGGTGGGCCAGAAATGCTTTTAAATCCATAGCTGCTTGCGCTGATGGTTGTAAGGCGTCTGGCCGATTTTGTTTGAAATCGCTCATGTGGGCAGGATCTGCGCGCCCATGCGCGCGATGCGTTCGCTGGCCGGCGGGTGCGAGTAGTAAAAGCGCACGTACAGCGGGTCAGGCGTGAGCGTGCTGGCGTTGTCTTTGTAGAGCTTGACCAGTGCGTTCGACAAGTCCTGTGCGTTGGCCTGGCTGGCGGCGTAGGCGTCGGCTTCAAACTCGTGCTTGCGCGACAGCTGCGCCATCAGCGGCGACAGGAAGAAGCTGAACAGCGGCACCACCAGCATGAACAGCAGCAGCGCCAACGCGTGGTTGGGCACGGCGCCGCCCAGCGTGGCCGGCAGGTTGGGCGTGACGCCCAGGCCGGCGTAGAACCAGGGCTGGCCCGACAGCCAGCCCAGCAGCGCCAGTCCGGCCAGGCTGAAGGCGAACAGGCCGGCGATGCGCTTGACGATGTGGCGGTGCTTGAAGTGGCCCAGCTCGTGCGCCAGCACGGCTTCGACCTCGGCCGGGGTCAGCTGGCTCAGCAGCGTGTCGAAAAACACCACGCGCTTGGCGGCGCCGAAGCCGGTGAAGTAGGCGTTGGCGTGGGCGCTGCGGCGGCTGCCGTCCATCACGAACAAGCCCTTGGCGGCAAAACCGCAGCGCGCCATCAGCTGGCTGACGCGTTCGGCCAGTGATTCGTCCTGCAGCGGCTGGAAGCGGTTGAACATCGGCGCGATGACGGTGGGGTAGATCACCAGCATCAGCAGGCTGAAGGCCATCCACACGCCCCAGGTCCACAGCCACCACCACGTGCCTGTGGCCTGCATCAGCCACAGCACCAAGGCGGCCACCGGCACGCCGATGGCGACGCTGAGCAGCGTGGACTTGAGCAGATCGCCCAGCCACAGCGACCAGGGCATCTTGTTGAAACCAAAGCGCTCTTCGATGACGAAGGTCTGGTAGATGGACGTGGGCAGGTCGACCAGGCCGTTGATGACGGCAAAGCTGATCAGCAGCGCCAGCGGTTGCAACAGCGGGCGCGGGCCCAGCCAGTCCAACAGCGCGCCGTTCAGCCAGTCCAGCCCGCCCAGCAGCGTCCAGCCCAGCAGCACGGCGGCGGCCAGGGCCAGCTCCAGCAGGCCGAAGCGCAGCTTGGCCACGGTGTAGTCGGCCGCGCGCTGGTGGGCGGCCAGGCCGATGGTGCCAGCGAATTCGTCGGGCACGGCAGCGCGGTGGCGGGCCACGGCGCGGATCTGGCGCGACGCCAGCCAGAACTTGACGGCCAGGTTGGCCAGCAGGACCAGGCCAAACACCAGGCTGGTCACCAAAGCGGGGGAAAGCGGCTCGTTCAAGGTAAGGGCTCTGAAAAAGGCGGTGGGCGGGCCAAAACCCGCAGTTTAGGGCGCGCCGGCCGCGCGCAAGTGGCGCTGCCGGCTTGGGCGGCGCGCGCGGGGTGGACAATTGGCGCCATGAGCGAAACCGAACACACCGACGCGCCCGCGCCCACCCTGGCCAAATCCGACGACAACCTGGTCTGGCTGGACTGCGAGATGACCGGGCTGGACCCCGAGAAAGAACGCATTATCGAGATCGCCGTGGTGGTGACCGACCCGTGGCTGACCACGCGCGTGGAAGGCCCGGTGCTGGCCGTGCACCAGAGCGATGCGCAGCTGAATGCCATGGACGCCTGGAACAAGGGCACGCATGGGCGCAGCGGGCTGATCGACAAGGTCAAGGCCAGCCCATTGACCGAGGCGATGGCCGAGCAGCAGGTGATCGACTTCTTGTCGAAGTACGTGGGCAAGGGCGCCTCCCCCCTGTGCGGCAACACCATCGGGCAGGACCGGCGCTTTCTGGTGAAGTACATGCCGCAGCTGGAGGCGTTTTTTCACTACCGCAGCATCGACGTCAGCACGCTGAAAGAGCTGGCGCGCCGCTGGCGGCCGGAGGTGGTGGACGCCTTCAAGAAGCAGCAGTCGCACACCGCGCTGGCCGACGTGCACGAGTCGATCGACGAGCTGCTGCACTACCGCACGCACTTCCTGCAGGTGGCGGTGCCTCAGTGATTTGAAGGGAAATTGGCCTGTGGCCCTACAGCCATCTGCGCCGGAAGCTATTGTTTTGGAAGCGATCCGCGGCGGCTGTCGAGCGTGCCCAGGAAGGAGTCGGCCTGTGGCCAGGGGGCGAAGTCGGAATCCGTCAGCTGCCCGTCCGGGCCGTGCCCGCGCTGGCCGCGCCCTTTGTCCAACGCCTGGTGCAGGTGGTTGCGCACCGCGTCCAGGTCGGCCGGTTGCGTGCGGTGCGACAGCATCATCGCCTCGCCCGCGCCCAGGAATTCGGTGCGCAGCGATTCGGGCCGCGGCAGGGTGTCGGACGTCATCACCCAGTAGCCGATGCCGCACTGGCCCAGCAGCGTGTGCTTGAGGTGCTTGTTGCCGCGCGTCAGGCTGCGTGGGCCGTTGACGTCCACGCAGCCGATCACCTGGCCGTCGGGGCTGCAGATGGTGAAGCTGCAGTACGCGGTGCTGAGCATCTCGAACCATTCGCGGCCCTGTTCCGGGTCGCGTGGCATGGTGAAGCGCGTCAGCGGCAGCTTGGGGACGATCTGGTGGTCGGGGAAGGTCTCGCGCAGCCAGTCCCAGACCCGGCGCTCGGCGCTGTTGACCAGCGGGCGTGGGTTCAGCGGCCATTGCTTGGGCATGCGGCGCGGCTTTTCGACCGTGCGTTCGCGCGCGACGCGTTGGCGTTCGGACAAATAGAGGGCGAAGCCAAGCAAACCGGCCAACAGACCGATCACGCCCAGCACGACAATCGCCACTCCGCCCGAACCCGATAGCGCGTTCACGCCAAACTCCCTTGTACTTGTGGTGGTATGTTAGCAATGGTAAATCACTATGCTGAAGATTGAGGTTTTCTATGCACGCAGGCCGAGTCGTGCGCGCCGATCCTCGGCCAATACGCTACTAATTCACGGCGCCCAGAGCTGGCCGGCGTTGCGTGGGCGCCGAATCGGGCGCGCGGGCCGGGGCGGGTGATGCGGCTGGACCAGATGCTGTTTTCCCAGGGCTTTGGCACGCGCCGGGTCTGCGCTGGCCTGATCGAACAAGGCTGGGTGCGCGTGGACGGGCAGGTGTGTACGGCGCCAGATGAAGACGTCGACACCCAGGGGGCCGAGCTGCGCTACAGCGTGCAGGGCACAGACTGGGTGTACCGCGAACGCGCTTACCTGATGCTGCACAAGCCCGCAGGCTACGAATGTTCGCACCGCCCCGGTGCCTGGCCGAGTGTCTACACGCTGCTGCCTGCGCCGCTGCGCCAGCGTCCGCCGCACACCAAGTCGTCGGCCAAGATCGTCGGTGTGCAGGCCGTCGGGCGGCTGGACCAGGACACCACGGGTTTGCTGCTGCTGTCGGACGACGGCGCCTTCATCCACCGCATGAATTCGCCCAAGCACCACGTGCCCAAGGTGTACGAGGTGCAGACGCGCCACCCGTTGGATGCCCAACAGCTGCAGCGCCTGTCCGGCGGCGTGGTGCTGGACGACGACCCCCGGCCGGTCGCCGCGGCCGACGCGGTGGCGGTGGGCGACCATCACCTGCGCCTGACGCTGACCGAGGGCAAGTACCACCAGGTCAAGCGCATGGTCGCCGCCGTTGGCAACCGGGTCGATGGCCTGCACCGCTCCCGCATCGGGACGCTGACGCTGCCGGAAGATTTGGCGGCCGGCCAGTGGCGATGGCTGGGTCCGGACGACCTGGCGGCGTTGAAGCCCTGAGGACCGTCCCCGCCATGTCGCGAAGGGCCAACGGGGGGGTGCGAGACGGCCTGGTCACTGCTTGGTAATAATATTTAGCTACATTCCTCGCGATAAGCACCACCGAGGACTGGGAATGATCTTGACCAAGACCGAGCGCGGGCGGGCCTTGCTGTCCGACCGGCGTGCCCTGAGCCCGCGCGAGCGGCAACTGCTGGTCCTGGCCGACGGTCGGCGCACCACAGCGGAGTTGGGGCGCTTGCTGGGTTTCGAGGTGGAGCCGGCGGTACAGCGCCTGCTGCAGGAGGGCTATCTGGAGCGGGCACGTTCGGCGGCGGGGCAACCCGAAATCGCCGCCGGCGCCATGGCCAGCGGACCGGTGCTGGCCGACAGGCCGCAGACGCGCGCCATTGAGGCGCCAGTGGCGCCACCCGCGCCCGAAGCGGCGCCGGCCAGCCCGCCTCGCGGCGGCTCCCGGCGCTCGCTGGCGGCCAGCAAGATGTACGTCGTCAGCCTGATGCAGATGCTGCGCGACGCGGACGCTGCGTCGATCGCGGTGTCGCTGCATTGCGCCGAAGGGGCCGATGACCTGGTGGAAGCCTTCACCGGTGCGCTGGTCTACCTGCACAACCGCAGCGGTGCCGACTACGCCTCGCGCGTGGCCAGCCGCTTGATGGAGGTGATGCCCCTGGCCCAACTGCCCCAGTTGTGCGAGGCCCTGGACGCGTCCGGCGCCGACGCCCTGAAAGCCGTGGCTGAGGCGCAGCGGCAATTGGACAAGCGCATGGCCGTGCCGCCGCCGCCCGTGGGCCGCCCAGCGGCTTCGCCGACGGCCGCGGCCCCCGCCTGAAGCGGCGCAGTGTGTCGCAGCCCGCCCAGCGTGCGGACGCGCGGGGCCCCAGCAAAACCGAACAGGCATAAAAAAACGGCCGCTTGCAACGGCCGTTTTTCCTGTATCAACCTCGCGCGGAGTGGTGCCGCGCCTGGCGATTACTCGCCAGTGGCTTGCGTCGGGGCAACGCGGTGTTGCTGGGCAACGGTGCTGCCGTCAAACACGCCCGAAGCAGGCGGGTTGGCAATCGCTTGTGCGCGCACTTCAGCGCGGGTCAGGCCGGCGTTGCTTTTGGCAACCGTCTGGCCGTCAAAAGCGCCCGAAGCGGGGCGCTGGGCCACTGCTTCGTTGCGCACGTTGTCGCGGGCAACGGTGGATACGGCCTTGGCTTCGTCCAGGAACAGCGGGCCTTCGCCGCTGGCGGGCATTTGGGCCATGGCGCTGCCGGCGAACAGGGCCGACAGGGCAGCGGCGGCGGTGATGGAAGCAAAACGTGCAGTCATGGTCATTCCTTTTCTGGTGGGGCCAGGGGTTCTGGCGGTCTGGCGGCAGGCCCCGAAGCGGGGGGTGATCCCACTGCAGAGCCTCGACGTCATATTGGTAGTTTCCCTAATATTCGAACCAAGAAACAGGGGCAAGTTCTCAAAAGACTATTTCCAAATTGGAAACAATAAGCGGGAACTTTCGTCAATTTTCGAGAAACACCGCGTGTAACCGGTAGTAGGTGGCTGCGCTACATCCGCTGCGCAGCCCGCAACCCGCACAGCCCGCAGCCCGCCGGAGACCGTGCGGAGCGCC
Source organism: Pseudomonadota bacterium (assembly GCA_023442945.1). GTDB lineage: Bacteria > Pseudomonadota > Gammaproteobacteria > Burkholderiales > Burkholderiaceae_C > Ottowia. The sequence continues at coordinate 122,897 of JAEZWW010000112.1, forward strand.
CGGTCCGGCACAAGGGCTTCTTACTCGCCCGTCGCCTGCGCTGGCGCGCCCAGGCTGCGTTGCTGTGCCACCGTGCCACCGTCGAACCCGCCCGCAGCGGGCGGGTGGGCAATCGCCTGTGCACGCACCTCGGCACGGGTCAGCACGCTGGAGCCTTGCGCGAACGAAGAATGCCCGTCAAAAGAGCCGGCGGCCGGCGGTGTGGCGACGGCCTGGGCCTGCACTTCGGCGCGGGTCAGGGTGGACACGCCCTTGGCTTCGTTCAGAAACAGCGGGCCTTCGCCACTGGCGGGCATCTGGGCCATGGCGTTGGCGGCCAAAAGGGCGGACACAGCGGCGACGGCGGCGATGGAGGCAAAACGGGGGGTCATGATCAAACTTCCTTGGACTTTCTAGCGTTACCAGCGACACCGCTGGCGGTCAGTGGCCGGGGCGCCGGGCCGCAGGGCTTTCGGGTTGCCTGGGCGTTGGCGTCGCTGCCATGACCTGTACTTTGCGCCTGCGGCGCTGTTTGAAAAACCCGTGTTCGCGCGACTCAATAGGTGCGTGAATGGAACAGTGAACGGGAAATCACCCGAATTTTGGCCACTATTTCGTTGATTAATCTTCCTGACGCAGCCAATTCAGCGTGAGCAAGCATTGACTTCGCAAGCGGCGGCGAAGGTGCAAGGCGCGTGTTGGCGCGGCAGAACTTCCGAGGGTGCGACGACGCGTCGGTGAGCCGAGCGGTGACTCGGCGCGTGGTCGTCCGCTTGGCGGCCTGCATGTCACACCTTGCGGGCAACGTCGCTCAACGTCGGCGCCTGGACGTCTGTACCGGTCATGGACCGCTTCATCGAATGGGTGGTGCGCAACGGCTGACGGATGCTTTTCGCGCCCACAAAGAAAAACGGCCGCAAAAAGCGGCCGTTTCTCTGGCTAAGCGGATGTCTTCCCGGCTGGCGCTGCGCGCGCCAACCCGTTCAAACCTTACTCGCCCGTAGCTTGCGTCGGAGCCACGCGGTGTTGCTGCGCCACGGTAGAGCCATCAAACACGCCCGAAGCAGGCGGGTTGGCAATCGCTTGGGCACGCACTTCAGCGCGGGTCAGGCCGGCGTTGCTATTGGCCACCGTCTGGCCGTCAAAAGCACCCGAAGCGGGGCGCTGGGCCACAGCCTCGTTGCGCACGCTGTCGCGGGCCACGGTGGACACGGCCTTGGCTTCGTCCAGGAACAGCGGGCCTTCGCCGCTGGCGGGCATTTGGGCCATGGCATTGCCGGCGAACAGAGCGGACAGGGCAGCGGCGGCAGCGATAGAAGCGAACTTGGTCATGGTGTCTTTTCCTTTAATTGGTCTTCAAAGTGCCAACCCACTTGGCTGGCGGTTCTTGTGGCCGGGGCGTTGGGCTGAAGGCCTTTTTGAGGGACCTGGCCTTGCGCTGCTGCCATGACCTGTACTTTGCGCCTGGGGGCGGCTTTGAAAAAGGACCTGGGAGGCAAGTCACTGTTTCGGGGCTGGAAACAATGAGAGGGTGAGGGCGGCCGGAGCGCCCGACACACCACAGCCAGGAGATTCAAGAGAAATTGGCCGCCAGCCCTACAGTCATCTGCGCGGGCAGCTAGAAAAACAATAGCGAAAAGACGAGGCGACCGCCGGGTACGTGAGAGCCAATGGCGAGTCGCACAGCACCGCGGCGCGCGCCGTTGACGCGATGGAGCGGGCGCTACGGCCGACCGGTCGCCACTCAGTCCAGCACCGCCACGCCCTTGATCTGCGCGTACAGCGCCTGCCCCGGCGCCAGTTGCAACGCGTCGGCCGATTTGCGCGTGATGCGCGCCAGCAGGGTGCTGCCACCCAGATCCAGCGCGACCAGCGACTGCGCCGGCCCGTCGTCGTTGAGGGCGCGCACGCGCGCGGGCAGCACGTTGAGGATGCTGGTGTCGCCCGCCGGGGCCAGCGTCAGGCTGACGTCGCGCGCCTGCACGCGCAGGCGCACGCGCTCGCCCAGCGCGCGCACCGGCGTGCCGGGCGCCTGCACGCACTGCAGCAGCCCGCCGGCAAAGCGCACGTGCATCAGCCGATAGGCGGCGTCGAACGCCTCCAGCCGCCCGTCGATCAGCGCGCTGGCGGCGTCGCCCTGCGTCAGCGACAGGTCCATGCGCGTCATCAGCTCGGCCGTGGGGCCCTGGGCGACAGCGCGGCCGGCGTCCAGCAGCAGCACGGCGTCGGCCAGGCGCGCGACCTCGTCCAGCGAATGCGTGACGTAGAGCACGGGGATGTCCAGCTCGCGCTGCAGGCGCTCGAAATACGGCAGCAGCTCGGCCTTGCGCGGCGCGTCCAGCGCGGCCAGGGGCTCGTCCATCAGCAGCAAGCGCGGGCTGGTCGCCAGGGCGCGGGCGATGGCCACGCGCTGGCGTTCCCCGCCCGACAAGCCGGCCGGGCTGCGCGCCAGCAGCGGGGCGATGCCCAGCAGCTCGATGGCTTGTTCTAGCGACACGCGGCGCTCGGCTTCCGGCACGCGACGGCGGCCGAAGTCCAGGTTGCCCTGTACGCTCAAATGTTCAAACAGGCTGGCTTCCTGAAACACCACGCCCAGCGGCCGGCGGTGTGTGGGGCGCCACACGCGCTGCGCATCGTCTTGCCAGACATCGCCGTTGACCACCACGCGCCCCGGTTGCGGGCGCACCAGGCCGGCCAGGGCACGCAGCAGCGTGGTCTTGCCGCAGCCGGACGCGCCGAAGATCGCGGTGATGCCACGCCCGGCCAGGGCCACGTCCACGTCCAGGGCAAAGCCGGCCCCGCGTTCGACCCGTGCCCGCACGGCAACGCCGCCCGCGTCGGCGGGTGAGGAATTGGCGTCAAAACGGGCTGTGGCCCTAGAGGAATCTGCGCGGGCAGCTACCGAATTCATAGTATTCGAGTCGGCTCAAGCGGTCGCGGCGCGCCGGCTTTGCACCAGGTGCAAGAGCAGCAGCACCACGAACGAGAACACCAGCATGCCGCCGGCCAGCCAATGCGCCTGCGTGTATTCCAGCGCTTCGACATGGTCGTAGATCTGCACGGCGATGGTGCGCGTCTGCCCGGGGATGTTGCCGCCGATCATCAGCACCACACCAAATTCGCCCAGCGTGTGCGCAAAGCCCATCACCGCGCCGGTCAGGTAGCCCGGGCGCGCCAGCGGTACGGCGACGTGCCAGAAGGCGTCCAGCGGGCCGGCGCGCAAGGTGGCGGCGGCCTCCAGCGGGCGCTCGCCCATCAGCTCAAACGCGTTAACCAGCGGCTGCACCACGAAGGGCAGTGAATACAGCAGCGAGCCCAGCAGCAGCCCCCAGTAAGTGAAGGCCAACGTGGTGCCGCCCAGCGCCTGCGTCAGGTGCCCCAGCGGGCCGTTGGGCCCCATGGCGACCAGCAGGTAAAAGCCCAGCACCGACGGCGGCAACACCAGCGGCAGCGCCACCATGGCGCGCACCGGCACGCGCAGCCAGCTGAAGCGCCCGTCCTGGCCGCGCGCCAGCCACCAGGCCAGCGGCGTGCCCAGCACCAGCAGGATCAGCGTGGTGCTGAGCGCCAGCTCGATCGACAGGCGCACGGCGGCGAGGGCGGCGGAATCCAGCATGAAAGTGCGAGGGGGCAGGGCGCGGAAGATACGGAGGAAGTGCGGGGCCACTCAGGGCCCCGGCTTGCTCATGGAATGGTAGCTGGCTGCGCAAGTCCAGCAAAGGCTGGCGGCGCAAAAGACTCCAAAGCAGCGCGCCGCGTGGCGCGCGCGCTTACTTGACGGCGTAGCCGTAGGTGCGGATGAATTCCTTGGTCTTGGGCGTCTTCATCAGGTCCATCCAGGCCTTGGCCGCGGGGTTGCCGGCGGCGCGCTTCAGCGTGACGGCGTCCTGCACGATGGGCGCGTGCAATTGCTCCGGCACGATCCACATCGAGCCGCTCTTGAGTTTGCCTTCGTGCAGCACCTGCGACAGCGCGACAAAGCCGACCTCGGCATTGCCGGTGGCGATGAAGTTGTAGGTCTGGCCGATGCTTTCACCGGTGACCAGCTTGGGCTGCAGCGTCGCCGTCAGACCCAGCTTTTCCATCGCTTCCATCGCGGCGGCGCCGTAGGGCGCGTTCTTGGGGTTGGCCACGGCCAGCTTGTTGAATTGGTTGGCTTTCAGCACTTCGCCCTTGTCGTCCACAACCCCGGGCTTGGCCGACCACAGCACCAGTTGGCCGGTGGCGTAGGTGAAGCGCGAGCCGGGCACGGTGTCGCCTTCTTTTTCCAGGCGGGCCGGGCGCTCGTCGTCGGCCGCCATCAGGATGTCGAAGGGCGCGCCGTTTTTGATCTGCGAATAGAACGCGCCGGTGGCGCCGAAGGACAGCTTGACCGTGTGGCCGGTGGTCTTTTCCATGATCGCGGCCAGGGCCTTGGCCGGCTCGGTGAAGTTGGCGGCGACGGCAATGTTGACGGTTTCGGCGTGCAGCGTGAACGACGCGGCGCAGGCGGCCACCAGGGTGATCAGACGGCGCAGCGGGCGCAACGAGTTCAGATGGAGGGACATGGGCAAGATTCCTTCAGTCGGCGGCATCGGTTTGACAGCGGCCAGTGCGTTATTCAAAAAAGTAATAGCGAGTGTATCAGTCGACACAAAAGTGTCAGGGCGCGGCGAAGTCGGGGCGGTTCAGCGCGCTGCTGTCGGTCAGCGTGCGCAGGAAGGCGACCAGGTCCACTTGGTCCTGCGCGTCGATGCGGATTTGGTCGATCAGCGGGTCTTTGAAGCGGCTGGTGCGCCCGTCGCCGGCATAAGGGCCGGGGCCGAACACGCGGCCGCCGTCGGCGTGGATGGCGACCACGGCTTCCAGCGAGTCGGCACTGCCGTCGTGAAAGTAGGGCGCGGTCATCGCCACGTTGCGCAGGCTGGGCGCGCGGAACTTGCCCATGTCCTGCGGCTGGCCGGTGCTCTCCAGCAGGCCCTGGTTGCGCGCCGGGTAGGCGCCACTGCCGCCGATGTTGAACAGGCCGATGTTGTAGAAGCCGGGCGCGCCCACGCTGCCGCGGCTGTCGACGAAGCTGCCGCCGCCCAGGTTGGGCCCGGCGTGGCACTGCACGCACTGCGCCTGACCTTGCGTGCCGAAGAACAGCGCCTGGCCGCGCTGTTCGCTGGGATTGAGTTGTTCGGCGCCGGTACGTGCGCGGTCGTAGCGGCTGTCGGCCGAGATCAGCGTGCGTTCAAACGCGGCGATGGCTTTGACCACGTTGTCCCAGTGCAGGGGTGCGGCCTCGCCCGCGAAGGCGCGGGCAAATTGCGCGGGGTACTGCGCGTCGGCCCGCAGGCGACCCAGGATGCTGGCGCGGTTGCCGTCGTTCACGCCCAGCTCGATCGGGTCTTCACCGAAGAGCGGCGTGTGCATCTGCTCCTCCAGCGTGCGCGGCGCGGGGTTGGCCCAGTCGTGCGTGGCCTGGTAGGCGATGTTGATCAATGCCGGCGCGTTGCGCGGGTGGTTTTGCCCGGTGGCGCCGCGTGCCACCGCGCGGCCGTCGGAAAAGGCCAGGTTGGGCAGGTGGCAACCGGCGCAGGCCAGCGTGTTGTTGACCGACAGGCGCGCGTCGTAGAACAGCTGGCGGCCCAGCGCGACCTTGGCGCTGTTCATGGGGTTGTCGGCTGGCACCACCGGCGCGGCAAAACCGGCGGGCAGCGACCAGGCCCAGGCCGTGTCGTCGGGCGTGGGGGTGGGCTGTGGGTCGGCGCCGGCGTCGCTGCCGCCGCCACAGGCGCTGGCCAGCAAAAGCAAGGTGGTGGACAGCAGCGCGCGGCGGCTGAAGGCGGGGCGGGGCATGGGCGGACTTCCTCGTGGGTGGGCGCAAACGGGCGTTGCGCTATTCATGAATAGAATAACGCGTATCCCGATCCCTCACTTTGACTTCGATAAAAAAGGAAGCGCTTCGATGAACCTGAGCCTGCACCACCCCCGCGCCGCACGCGGCAACTTCTGGGCGCGCAGCGCCTGCGCCGCGCTGTTCGCATCGCTCAGCCTGTTCAGCTGTCGGCCTGCGGCGGTGGAGACGACAACGACACCATGGTGGACCGCGGCCCGACCACGATCGAGGTGCAGGCGAAGCTGAACGGCTTGTACTGGGACGCCAGCGCCGCCAAGCTGTACCTGACCGACGACGACCCGGCTGCCAATGCCATCAAGGTCTGGGACGGCGCCAAGCAGTTCAACGTCGCCTACACCTTGCCCGCCATGGCGGCCGACCAGCGCCCCACGCTGGGCCAGTTGGTGCGCGGCGGTGACGGCAAGCTCTACACCACGCGCTTCGGTTTTGGCAGCTACGGCACCCTGGTGGCCACCCCCGCCAGCGGCGCGAGCTACAACCTGACGGGCCTGGCTGGCGACCGCCGCCGCATCGCCCTGGTGCCCACGGCCGACGGCAAGCTGATCGACGGCTGGTTCCGTGGTGGCGGCAACGCCACCCCGGCCGGCGTGATCAGCGAAGTCACGCTGGGCAGCGGCGCGCAGGCCAGCGAACGCGACCTGATCACCGGCCTGGGCAAGCCCGCGGGCCTGGCGCTGGTGGGCGACCAGCTGTTCGTGTCCGACCAGGGCACGGGCCGCGTGCTGGCCTATTCGCTGGCCGCGGTGCGTGCAGCGCCCAGCACGGCCGACGCCGGTCGCGTGGTGGCGCAGTTCACCTCGGCCGACAGCCTGGACCTGATGACCGCCGGCGCGGACGGCACGCTGTACTTCGGCACCGGCGGTGGCTCGCTGTACGCGGTGGACGCCAAGGGCGGCTTCAAGACGCTGGCCACCGGCTGGCCCGGCATCCGTGGCGTGACCTTGGACGCGGCCAACAAGCGCCTGTTCGTGGCCGTGACGGCCGCCAAGGCCGACGCGCCGGCCACGATCCGGATCGTGCCGATCGATTGAAGCGCAGCCAGGTGCGGGCCGCGGTGCAGGCCGCGGTCTTCGAATTTGCCTGCGCCACAATCGAACACATGGTTCGACGCGTGCTTTCTCCCCAGAACCTGGGCTATGCCCAGGCCGACAAACGCCTGCAGATCCTGCAGCTGGTGGGCGAGCACGGCTCCATCTCGCAGGCCGCGCGCACGGCCGGCATCAGCTACAAGGCGGCCTGGCAGGCCATCCACACGCTCACCAACCTGGCGGGCATGCCGCTGGTGGACAGCGCAGTGGGCGGCAGCGGCGGCGGCGGCGCGCGCCTGACGCCCGCGGGCGTGCACCTGCTGGAAGCCGCGCAGCAGATGGACGTGGCCCGCCGCGGCGTGCTGGCGCGCATCAACGCGCCCTCGGCCGCCGCGCTGGCCGGCCCGCGCACCAGCATGCGCAACCACCTGCCGTGCCGCGTCGCGCGGCTGGAAAGCGACGGAGCGCGCGACCCCCTGGTGCGCGCCGTGCTGGCCCTGGCCGACGGGGGCGAGCTGGCGTCGCTGATCACTCGCGAAAGCGCCGAGCTGCTGGCGCTGGCGCCCGGCTTGGCGGTGTTGGCTCTGTGCAAGGCCACGGCGGTGCGCATCGTGTCCGCGACGGACGCGCCCGCGGACGCGCGCGGCGCCGCCGTGCCGGTCAACCGGTTGGAAGGCAAGGTGGCGCGCCTGTCGCGCGGCGTGCAGCGCGATGAGGCGGTGGTGACGCTGGCCGGGGGGCTGCAGCTGGTCGGCTTCGCCGCGCGACCCAACCGTATGCGCAGTGGCAGCCGCGCGGTGGCCGAGCTGGATGAAAGCGCGGTGGTGGTGGCGTTGACCGCCTGAACCGGGTCGTTTTAAGGAAAATCGGCCGCTGGCCCTAGAACCATCAGCGCAGCCAGCTACTGTTTATGTAGCGTTCAGCGCGCCGTCCAGCGCCGGCCACAGCACGGGGAACAGCGCGTCTTGCATCGGCGCGCCGGCCGGCAGGCGCTCGGCCAAGCCAGGAAACGGCGGCGAGGTGACCCAGGTGCGCGGCGCGTGCGTGATGTCGTCGCCCAGCATGCGCACCGAAAACACGCGCCGGCGCGCGTCGCCGTCCACACCGCCGGCGGCGTGCAGGCTGAGCATGTGAAAGGCCACCACGTCGCCCGGCTCCACCGCCCAGCCGACGATGGGGTAGGCGTCGCGGTCAGCTTCAATATCCGGCAGGTCGGCCAGGCTGCCTTCAGGGAACCATTGGGCCTGGTGGTCCATGAAGGTGCGCGGCATCAGCCACGGGCCGCGGTGCGAGCCGGCGACGAATTCCAGCGTGGACGGGCGCCGCACCGGGTCGACCGGGATCCAGAAGCTGATGTTCTGCTGCCCGTCGATGTTGTAGTACGGCTGGTCCTGGTGCCAGGGCGTCTTCTGGCGCGTGCCCGGCTCCTTGGTCAGCATGTGGTCGTGGTACAGGCGCACCTGCTGGCTGCCCATCAGGCGGGCGGCCGCGGCGGCCAGCGGCGACTGGGTGATCACGCCGCGGTAGGCCGCGTTGTCCTGCCAGTTGCAGAAGTCTTCGATGAAAAACCCCGGGTCGTCCGGCCGGCTGGCGACCTTGGCGCGCGGGCTGGGCGTGGCGATGTTGGCGTCGATGCCGGCGCGCAGCAGGGCGACTTCATCGGCGTTCAGCAGCTGGCGCAGGCACACGGCGCCGTCGCGCGCGAAGGCTTCGGCCACATCAGGGGTGACGACGCGCTCAGCGCGGGTGTTCAGGTCGGGCGGGTTCATGCGCCCCATTGTGCGTCGGTGGGCGGGCCGTTGGGTACCTCCGGGAGAGTATCGAACTCGGTAGTTTCCCCCGGCCAGCCGTCGGCCCGCAGGCGGGCGCGCAGGCGCACGGTCGCGCCCAGCACGGGCAATTCCGGCACCGGAAACAACTGCCCGGCCACGCGCACCCAGCAGCCCCGCTGAATGCGGTTGCGGGGCCCGCGCCAGGACGCGCGCAGGGTTTCGGTCACCGGGCCTTGCGCGGTCACCCAGCCGACCCAGTGCTGCGGCCCGTCGGCCATGCGCGCCAGCACGTACAGCGCCAGCGCCGGCAGCAGCCACAGCGCCAGCCAGAGCGACACGCCGTGTTGCAGGCCCAGCAGCAAGCCCACGCCGCCGACGCCCAGCGCCAGAAACACGCCGGTGCGGTGCGCGCGGCGCGTCAGCAGGCGCTGTTCGGCGGCGCTCATGCCCGCCTCGTGGCGCAAGGTGGCGGCGTCGTCCCAGGCGGGGTAGCGCACGCCCAGCAGGCGTTCGCCCTGGCTGGTCCGCTGCACGGTGACGGCGGTGCCGCCCACGCCGGCCACCGTTTCGATGCGCAGGCGCCCGACCAGGAAGCCCGAGCCCAGGGGCAGTGCCGGGTAAACGCGCCAACCCTCGCCGCCCACCGTGTAGGTCAGGGCGTTGCCGCTGGCGACCAGGCCGCCCGCGTCGCCCCGGATGATCTGCTTGCGCGGCGCGGCAACGTCGCCACGCAGGCCGCGGCTGACGTGGCGCAGCCAGAAGAAAAAGCCGTTCAGTCCCAGCCAGGCCACGAGCAGCGGCAGCACGAGCTCGCGGCGAAAGCCCTCCGGGTTGGGCGCCGCGACGACCAGCAGCGCGCCGATCCACGCCAGCGCCACCGCGTTGGCCAGCAGCCAGAAGCCCCAGCGCTGGCCCGCCAGCAAGCTCGGCGCCACGACTTTCAGGTGGGCCAGCTCGTCGGCACTGAGTGGGGCGTCTTCTACAAGCAAATGGGTCTGTGGCCCTACACAATCATGCGCGGGTAGCTATGAAAAACGCAGCGCTCTTGAGGCCGACGTAGGTCATCAGCAAGGACCCGGCGAGGTGCGCCGTGGCCGTCAGCAGCGCCTGGCCCCAGCGCTCCAGCATCAGCATGTCGACCACTTCCATGCTGAAGCTGGAAAAGGTGGTCAGCGCGCCCAGAAAGCCGGTGACCAGCAGCAGCCGCCACGCCGGGTCGATGCCGGGGTGCTGCTGCAGCACGCCGATGAACAGGCCGATCAAATAGCCGCCGCTCAGGTTGGCCGCCAGCGTGCCCCAGGGCATCAGCGCGCCGGCGTGGTTCAGCCACAGGCCGAGTTGCCAGCGCAGCAAGGCGCCCGCGCAAGCGCCCAGGCAGATGGCGAGGACGGCGGGCATGGCTTAAGGGCTTGAAGCAGCGGCGCGCGGCCGCTTTAGAACGGCGGCCCGTCGTCGTCGGCCGCGCCGGCCGCCACCGGCGCCGCGGGCGCTTGAGACGTGGTGGTGGCCACTTGCGGCGCGTCGGGTGGGGTGGGGAAGGCGCTCGGATCGGCCTCGCCGCCCAGGGCTTCGATCAGGTCGGTGATCAGGCCGCTCAGCTCGCCGGTGGCCAGGGCCACGTCGGCGTCAAAGCGGTCGTCGTCTTTGCTGGTGGCGCCTTCTTCAAACACGCCTTCTTCAAACGTGATCTTTTTCAGCTGCAGCGCCTGCGTCAGCATGAAGCCCACGCGCCCTTGCCAGCCCAGGGCCAGCTTGGTCGGCAGCTTGCCTTCGGCGATGTGCTGTCGCACCTCGTCGGTCACCAGGTCGTGGCGGGTGAACTTGACCACGGCCGGCTCGTCGCCGCTGCCCTTCAGCTCGCATTCGCGCTCGACGTGGAAGGCGCCCGGCAATTCGTCGGCCGATTCGGCCGCCAGCCAGGCCGACATGACGGCCTGCGGCGTTTGCGTGGTCTGCAGCAGGCGCACACCAAAGCCCTGGCCGGCCACGCGCACCAGGCTGGTGATCAGCTCGTCCGCCTTGCCTTGGGCGCCGGTGTCCAGCACCAGCCAGTGCTGCTCCGGGTCGATCCAGGCGGTGACCTGCGCGCGGCGTGGGAAGGCCTGCGGCAGCAAGGCGTTCAGCGCGTCGTCGCGCAAATCGCGCACTTCCTTCTTGCCGGGTTTGCGGCCGGTGGTCTTTTCGATCTCGGCCACGGCTTCGTCGGTGCGGCGGCGCACGGCATCACCGGGCACGGACTTGGTCTCGATGACGAAGCGGGCGATCCACTGGCCGTCCACCACTTCGACCAGCGCGCCGTGCGCTTCACCGCGCGGGGGCACCCAGCCGGTGGAACGTTGCTGGGTGGCGCTGCACTCGGCAAAGGGTTCGGTGGCCAGCGCTTCTTCCAGCTGGAGCGCCGAGGTCGGCCAACCCGGCTCCAGGCGGTACAGCATCACATTCTTGAACACGAATCTCTCACTCTCGATCAGCGTCCGCGCGGGTGGCGGACCGGACCGGCATCATAGGGGAGCGGGCTGTGTCAGGCCGTTACATGTGTCCCGGCATCCAGGTGGCGATCTGCGGGAAGAACCACAGCAGCAACACCATGCCGCACATCAGGAAGAAGAAGGGCATGGTCACCCGGGCAATGTAGGCGATGTCCTTCTTCGTCATGCCCTGCAGCACGAACAGGTTGAACCCCACCGGTGGCGTGATCTGCGCCATCTCCACCACGATGACGACGAAGATGCCGAACCAGATCAAATCGATGCCGGCGGCCTGGACCGTGGGCAGGATCACGCCCATGGTCAGCACCACCATCGAGATGCCGTCCAGGAAGCAGCCCAGCACGATGTAGAACACCGCCAGGGCCACGATCAGCATGAAGGGCGACAGGCCCAGCCCGCCGATGTATTCGGCCAGGTGGCGCGGCAGGCCGATGTAGCCCATGGCCAGCGTCAGGAACGCAGCGCCGGCCAGGATCAGCGCGATCATGCAGTACAGACGCGTGGCGCCCAGCAGCGAGGTCTTGAAGGTCTCCCACGACAGGCTGCCCTGCACCAGCGACAGCAGCAGCGAGCCGACCACGCCGACGGCCGCTGCCTCGGTTGCCGTGGCGACGCCGGAATAAATGGAGCCCAGCACCGCCGCGATCAGGATCACCACGGGAATGAGGTGGCGCGACTCGTGCAGCTTTTCGCCCAGGCTCAGCACGCGGTCGGGGCGCGGCACTTTGCCGGGGTTCAGCAGCGCCCAGACGATCAGGTAGCCCGAAAACAGCCCGGCCAGCAGGATGCCGGGGATAACGCCGGCGATGAACAGTTTGGCGATCGACACGTCGGCCGCGACGCCATAGACGATCATGATGATCGAGGGCGGGATCAGCAGCCCCAACGTGCCCGCGCCGGCCAGCGAGCCGATGGTGATGCCTTCGGGGTAGCCGCGCTTGGCGAGCTCGGGCAGCGACATCTTGCCGATGGTGGCGCAGGTGGCGGCCGAGGAGCCCGACACGGCGGCGAAGATCGCGCAGCCGATCACGTTGGTGTGCAGCAGCCGCCCCGGCAGCCAGGTGACCCAGGGCGCAAGGCCGCGGAACATGCTCTCGCTGAGCCTGGTGCGAAACAGGATTTCGCCCATCCACACGAACAAGGGCAGGGCGGTGAGCGTCCAGCTGGAGGCCGAGCCCCAGATCGTCACGGCCATCGCGTCGCCCGCCGGGCGGGCGGAGAACAGCTGCATGCCGATCCAGGCGACGCCGGTCAGCGTCAGGCCGATCCAGACACCGCTGCCCAGCAGCAGGAACAGGGCCGCGATCAGCAGGCCGGTGATGGCGAAGTCACTCATTGTGCAGCGCCTCCTCAGCGTGGCTGTCGTGCTCGCGGCGGCCGAGCAATTCCTGCACCCATTCGTCGACGAAGGCGACGAACAGCAGCACGGTGCCGATCGCCATGCTCAGCTGTGGGATCCACAGTGGCGTGGCGTCGTTGGAGGTCGACACGTCGTTGAACTCGTGCGAGACCAGCACCAGGCGGCAGGCGTAGAAAGCGAACAGGCCGGCCAGCAGCACCGCCACCGTCAGCGCCCACATTTCCATGGCGCGGCGCGGGCCCCCTTGCAGCCGGCCGATGAGCAGGGTGACGCGGATGTGCTCGCCCTTTTTCAGCGTATGTGCCAGCGCCAGAAAGCCAGCCGCAGCCATGCTGTAGCCGGCGTAGGCGTCGGTGCCGGGCACGTGAAAGTGCAGCAGTCGCCCCAGGATGGAGGCCAGCACCATGACCAGCACGCCGATCATGGACAGCGCCGCCAGCCAGGCGGCGGCGTTGTAGAGGAAATCAAGAAATCGGCGCATGCGCAGGACGGGAAAGTTCAGGCGAAAGACAACAACAAGACGCCCTCACCGGTCGGCCGGGAGGGCGTCGCGCAACACAGGTCCGATCAGCGCTTTACTTGGCCGCACGGTAGGCGTCGACGACGGCCTTGCCTTCGGGGCCGGCCTTGTCCAGCCATTCCTTGAGCATGGTGTCGCCCACCTTCTGCATATCGCCCTTGAGCTGGGCGGACGGCGGGTAGACGGTCATGCCGTTTTTCTTGAGCAGGTCGAGGTATTCGCCGGTTTTCTTTTCGCTGGTGGCCCAGCCGCGCTTTTCGGCTTCGGCGGCGGCTTTGAGCAGGCCGTCGCGCGTGGCCTGGTCCAGCGCGTCGAAGGCCTTCTTGTTGACGACGACGGCGTTCTTGGGCAGCCAGGCCTGGGTGTCGGCGAAGAACTTCAGGTGTTCGTAGGTCTTGGTGTCGTAGCCGGTGGAGCCGGAACTCATGTAGCTTTCCACCACACCGGTGGCCATGGCCTGCGACAGCTCGGCCTGCTGCACGGTGACGGGCTGGGCGCCCACCAGTTCACCGATGCGCGCGGTGGCCGGGCTGTAGGCACGCCACTTGATGCCCTTCATGTCGGCTGCGCTGGCGACCTGCTTCTTGCTGAAGATGCCCTGCGGTGGCCAGGCCACGGCGTACAGCAGCACCATGCCCTGCTCGGCCAGCTTCTTCTGCACGATCGGCTTGCTGGCCTGGTACAGCTTCATCGATTGGGCGTAGCTGGTGGCGAGGAACGGGATGCCGTCCAGGCCCCAAACCGGCCATTCGTTCTGGAAGTTCACCATCAGGAATTCGCCCGCCTGCGCCTGGCCGCCCTGCACGGCGCGCTTGATTTCCGGCGCCTTGAATAGCGACGCGTTGTCGTGCACCTGGATCTTGAGCTTGCCGCCGGTCGCCGCGTCCACGTCTTTCACGAACTGGGCGATGTTCTCGGTATGCAGGTTGTTGGCGGGGTAGGCGGTGGGGAGGTCCCACTTGGTCTGCGCGCCGGCCGAGAAGGCCAGGCCGCTGACCAGCAGGCCGGCGGCGGTAGAGACGTGGCGTCGGTTTAGCTTCATGTGCAATCCTTCAGAGAGTCATCCTGTGGCGAGCATCGCGCCCAGGAAACCGACCGTCCAGAGTGAAAACCAGCAGGTCGGCCTGAGCGCTGCGGACTTGAAGTCTAGAAAAGGCTTCGCTAAAGTGTCAATAATTTATCGACAAATTACGTAGCACTTCGGGAATACCCTGATGCCACCATCGCCTGCCTCCAAGCTTCCTGCGACCGCCGCCACCGGCATCGTGTCGTCGTCGCACCTGGTGTCGCCGCGCAGCGTGGAGGCGTCGGAATTCGAGTTCGGCATGATCGTCGCGTGGAACGCCTTCAGCCGCTGGATGGTGCGCTGCATGGCCGCCGCCGGCGTGCCCGATCTGACGGTGACCGACGTGCTGGTGCTGCACCACGTCAACCACCGCGCCCGCAACAAAAAGCTGGCCGACATCTGCTTCGTGCTGAACTACGAGGACACGCACGTCGTGGCCTACGCGTTGAAAAAGCTGGTGGCTGCTGGTCTGCTGCGCAGCGACAAGCAGGGCAAGGACGTGTTTTACCTGCCCACCGAGGCGGGCGAAGCCGCGGTGACGCGCTACCGCGCCGTGCGCGAAGCCTGCCTGGTCGACAGCCTGGACGCGCAGCTCAACCCTCAGTTGGGGGAGCTGGCGCGCCTGCTGCGCACGATGTCCGGCCTGTACGACCAGGCGGCGCGCGCCGCATCTTCGCTATAAATTCAGTAGCTGGCCGCGCAGATGGTTGTAGGGCGTATGGCCAATTTGTCTTGAAAAAGGGGTTTCAGCACATGACGCACGCATCGCCCATCCACCCGCACCCGCGCTGGCAGTTCTGGATCGACCGTGGGGGCACCTTCACCGACATCGTCGCCAAGAAGCCCGATGGCAGCATCGTCACGCACAAGCTGTTGTCCGAAAACCCAGAGCAGTACAAGGACGCCGCCGTCGCCGGCATCCGCCACCTGCTGGGCCTGACGCACGGCGAGCCGGTCACGCCCGAGCTGGTCGAGTGCGTGAAGATGGGCACCACCGTGGCCACCAACGCGCTGCTCGAGCGCAAGGGCGAACCCACGCTGCTGGTCACCACGCGGGGCTTTCGCGACGGCCTGCGCATTGCGTATCAGAACCGCCCGCGTTTGTTTGACCGCCACATCGTGCTGCCGGAACTGCTCTACAGCGCCGTCGTCGAGGCCGATGAGCGCGTCGATGCGAATGGCGACCTGGTGCGGCCGCTCGATGAAGCGCTATTGAAAAAAGAGCTGCTTGCGCAATGCCAGAAAGGGCTGCGAAGCGTGGCGATTGTTTTCATGCACGGCTACCGGCATTGCGCGCACGAGGTGGCGGCAGCGCGCATCGCGCGCGAGGTCGGCTTCACGCAAATCAGCACCAGCCACCAGACCAGCCCGATGATGAAGTTCGTCAGCCGGGGCGACACCACGGTGGTGGATGCCTACCTGTCGCCCATCCTGCGCCGCTACGTCGAGCAGGTGGCGGCCGAAATGCCGGGCGTCAAGCTGTTCTTCATGCAATCGTCGGGCGGGCTGACCGATGCGCACGCGTTTCAGGGCAAGGATGCGATTCTGTCCGGCCCGGCCGGCGGCATCGTCGGCATGGCGCGCACGGCGGAGATCGCGGGCCAGCCGAAAGTGATCGGCTTCGACATGGGCGGCACCAGCACCGACGTGAGCCATTACGCCGGCGCGTTCGAGCGCGAATTCGAGACGCAAGTGGCCGGCGTGCGCATGCGTGCGCCGATGATGAGCATTCACACCGTGGCGGCGGGTGGCGGCTCCATCCTGCAATTTGACGGCGCGCGCTTTCGCGTCGGCCCCGAAAGCGCGGGCGCCAACCCGGGTCCGGCGAGCTACCGGCGCGGCGGGCCACTGGCGGTGACTGACGCGAACGTGATGGTCGGCAAGGTGCAGCCGGCGCACTTTCCCAAGGTGTTCGGCCGCGCCGCCAACGAGGCGTTGGACGCCGACGTGGTGCGCGAGAAGTTCACGGCGATTGCCCAGCCCACCGGCCGCGCGCCCGAAGACGTGGCGCACGGCTTCATCCAGATCGCCGTGCAGCAGATGGCCAATGCCATCAAGAAGATCAGCGTCGCGCGCGGCTACGACGTCACCAAGTACACGCTGCAATGCTTTGGCGGCGCCGGCGGCCAGCACGCCTGCGGCGTGGCCGATGCCCTGGGCATGACGCGCGTGCTGGTGCACCCGCTGGCCGGCGTGCTGTCGGCCTACGGCATGGGCTTGGCCGACCAGAACGTGATGCGCGAGACGGCGGTCGAGCTGAAGCTGGTGCCCGAGCACATCACCGCGCTGCGCGACACGCTGGGCGAACTCGCGCTGGCGGCGCAACACGAGCTGGAAAAGCAGGAAGTCAGCCGTGGCAACATTCGCGTGCACCGCCGTGTGCACGTGCGCTACGACGGCACCGATTCGGCGCTGATCGTGCCGTTTCCGCACCTGCAGGGCGGTGACGTGTCGAACCAGGCCGTGATGCACGAGATCACGCAGGCGTTCGAGGCCGCGTACCGGCAGCGCTTTGCCTTCCTGATGCAGGGCAAGGCGCTGATCGTGGAGGCGGTGTCGGTCGAAGCGGTGGTGGCGGGCGATGCGCCGTCGGAGCGCGCGCACGACATGCACCCGCAGCGCGCGGTGCCGCAGCGCGACACCGTGCGCATGTACACCGCCGGCAATGACGGCCAGGCGGCGTGGCACGACGCGGCGTTGATCGTGCGCGAAGACCTGCGTCCGGGCGACGTGATCGACGGCCCGGCCATCATCGCCGAGCAGAACGCGACGACCGTGGTGGAGCCCGGCTGGCGCGCCAGCTTGACGGCTTTTGACCATCTGGTGCTGGAGCGGATTGCGCCGCGCGCTATTCAATTTGCAGCGGGCACAACCGTCGACCCGGTGCTGCTGGAGGTGTTCAACAACCTGTTCATGAACATCGCCGAGCAGATGGGGCTGCAACTGCAGAACACCGCGTACTCGGTCAACATCAAGGAGCGGCTGGACTTCAGCTGCGCGCTGTTCGACGCGGAGGGCAACCTGATCGCCAACGCGCCGCACATGCCGGTGCACCTGGGCTCGATGGGCGAGAGCATCAAGACCGTGATCCGCGAGAACGCCGGCCAGATGCAGCCGGGCGACGTGTTCGTGCTGAACGACCCCTACCACGGCGGCACGCATTTGCCGGACGTGACGGTGATCACGCCGGTGTACCTGGATGACGGCGAACAACCGATCTTCTACGTCGGCAGCCGCGGCCACCATGCCGACATCGGCGGCATCTCGCCCGGGTCGATGCCGCCGTTCTCGACCCGCATCGAGGAAGAGGGCGTGCAGATCGACAACGTGAAGCTGGTCGATCGAGGACACTTGCGCGAAAAGGAAATGCTCGAGTTGCTGGCCAGCGGCGAATACCCGAGCCGCAACCCGCAGCAGAACATGGCCGACCTGAAGGCGCAGATTGCCGCCAACGAAAAAGGCGTGCAGGAGCTGCGCAAGATGGTCGATCAGTTCGGCCTCGATGTGGTGCAGGCCTACATGAAGCACGTGCAGGACAACGCCGAAGAAAGCGTTCGCCGCGCCATCACCAAGCTGGCCGCGCGCATGCAAGGCGGCCAGTTCACGCTGCCGCTGGACAACGGGGCCCAGATTCAGGTCGCCGTGACCATCGACGGCGCCGCGCGCAGTGCCAAGGTCGATTTCACCGGCACTTCGCCGCAGCAGATCAACAACTTCAACGCGCCGACGGCGGTGTGCATGGCGGCGGTGCTGTACGTGTTCCGCATGCTGGTCGACGACGATATTCCGCTCAATGCGGGCTGCCTCAAACCTATTGAAGTCGTCATCCCCGAAGGCAGCATGCTGCGGCCCAACCCGCCGGCCAGCGTGGTGGCGGGCAATGTGGAAACGTCAACCTGCATCACCAACGCCATCATCGGCGCGCTGGGGCTGATGGGCGCCAGCCAGTGCACGGTCAACAACTTCACCTTCGGCAACGACAAGTACCAGTATTACGAAACCATCTCGGGTGGCTCGGGCGCGGGCGGCGTGTTTGACGACGCCGGGCAGCTGGTCGGCGGCTTCCCCGGCACCAGCGTGGTGCAGACGCACATGACCAATTCGCGCATGACCGATCCGGAGGTGCTGGAATGGCGCTTCCCGGTGCGGCTGGAGAGCTATGAAATCCGCAGCGACTCAGGCGGCAAGGGCCAATGGAACGGTGGCCACGGCGGCGTGCGGCGCCTGCGCTTTCTGGAGCCCATGACCGCCAGCATCCTCAGCAACGGCCGCCTGCGTGGCGCTTTCGGCATGGCCGGCGGCGGCGCGGGCGCGGTCGGCATCAACCGGGTGGTGCGTGCCAGCGGCGCGGTGGAGGACTTGCAGCACATCGGCAGCGCCGAGATGCAGCCCGGTGACATCTTCGAGATTCACACGCCTGGCGGCGGCGGGTTTGGCGCCGTCTGAACGTGTGTTGATGGCCAAAAAGGCCGCCAGCGCAAACCAGACAAGCGCAAGCAGCTATTAAAAATAAAGCAAAAAGGGGCGCGTGTGAACGTGCCCCTTCTTGCTGCCGCTTGCGCTGGCCCTCTGGCCAGACCAAGCAGGGATCGAATTTACTGCTTGACGGCAGGCGCCGCAGGTTTGGCCGGTGCGGCGGGCGCTGCGGGCATGGACGGCGCGGCGGGTTTGGTGGCGATGGCCGGGATTGCGGCCGTGGTGCCTGCAGCGGCGGGCGTGGCGCCAGCGGCCGGCGCTGCGGCCACGGTTTTCTCCTTCTTGGCCTTCGCGTCCTTGGCCGGCTTGGCGGGCGCACCCGCGTAGCCCGCGCCGTTGACCGTCATGCCGCCGGCGGAAAAGTTCGCGGCATTCTTCTCGCCCACGCCCTTCACGCGGGCAATGAAGTCGCCCCAGTCCTTGAACTGGCCTTTGGCCCGTTCGTCGATGATGCGCTTGGACATGCCCGGGCCAATGCCTTTGACGCTGTCCAGGTCGGCAGCGCTGCCGGTGTTGACGTCAACGGCCGCGAACGAGAGCGCGGCATAGAACAGGCTTAAAAGGACGAGAAGTTTCTTGAACATGGGAACGCTCCTGGTGGCGTGCGAACAATGCCGGCTGAAGCCGCCGGCGGGCCTTTGCGCTCAACGGCCGACCGCACCGGGCCGTTGACGGCAACGGGGACTACAACTCTTCGATGCGCCGCGGCGGAAAGCTTTCCCAAGCCTGGCAGCCGGGGCACTGCCAGAAATAGCCCTGTGCCTCGAACCCGCAGGCGGCGCAGCGGTAGCGCGCCAGCGGCCGCGCGGCGTGCTCGACCGAGCGTTGCACCACGGGGTGCGCGCCTTCCTGCGCAAACGCCTCCTGGCTCAACCAGCGCGCCGCCGCGATCAGCGAGGGCTCCTGCGCCATGTGGCGCACATAGCCTGCACGCGCATCGTGCAACGGTGCCCCCGCCGTGACCTCGGCCTGCACCAGCGCGTCCGCGACGTCCACCGAAGGCGTGGCGGCGTAGCTGCGCTCCAGCAGTTGCCGCGCCTGCGCCAGTTGCCCGCTGGCGTGGCCAATGCGCACCAACTCGCTGGCGACCAGCGGCACGGCCTGCGGCGCGTGGTGCTCCAGGCTCATCAGTTGTTCGAAGGCGCCGCTCCGGTCGTCGCGGCCGGCCAGCAAACCGGCCAGCTGGATGCGCGGGCGCGCCGCGCTTGGCGTTTGTTCGATGGCTTGCAGCAGCAGTTGCTGGGCGGCCTGGGCATCGTGCTTCTTGTTCAGCGCCTCTGCCGCCTGCTCGCACAGGTAGTGCGCCTGCCGCGCGCTGAAATCGGCCTGGCCAGAGGCCTGCAGGCGACCGGCGACGGTTGCAGCCTGCGGCCAGTCGCGCGCGCGCTCGTGCAGCGACAACAATGTGAGCCAGGCCTGCTCCTCATAGCGTGTGCCCTCGAGCTTGCGCAAGGCGTCTTCGGCGCGGTCGAGCAAGCCGGCTTTCAGAAAATCCTGCGCCAGCGCGTGCTGCGCGCGGTCGCGGTCGCTCCGGCTCAGGTCGGCGCGTGAGAGCAGGTGTTCGTGCACGCGCACGGCGCGCTCGTATTCGCCTCGGCGACGAAACAGGTTGCCCAGGGCGAAATGCAGCTCTGACGTGTCAGGGTCTTTTTGCACCGCCTCGATGAAGGCGTCGATGGCCTGGTCTTGCTGCTCGTTCAGCAGGTAGTTGAGGCCCTTGAAAT
>JAEZWW010000015.1 GCA_023442945.1 Pseudomonadota bacterium
GCTCGGCACCGACCGCGCGAGCGCTTCGCGCCGCGGGGCCAGGGCCGAGCAACGCGATGGCCCGTGTGGCTGTTCAGCCTCCCCTCTGGATGCGCCTGGGGCGGGGTGTTGGCGGGGTAGCGCGTGCAGCGCAGCATGCACGCGCTTCGTGAACTGACTGGCCGAAGTTGTCTGAGCGGAGCGCTGAAAGCGCAAAGCGAGTTCCTGCGGCCCACCCCGCCAGCGCCCCGACACAGGTTGCCCCGCAGCGAAGCGTAGGGGTCGCAGCCAGTGGGGTCGCCTTTCTTTGGTTTCTTTCTTTGGCGAGTCAAAGAAAGAAACTGCGCCGCCGGGCGCACTTCCCGGCCTCTCAGCTTCGATTAAGCGGCGGCGCCAACCGAGCGCACGGCAAAAGGAAACTACAAATTCCATAGCTACCCGCGCAAGTTGCACTATCGCCAGCGCCCGAAACAAGCACTTCCTATCCAAACAGCGCTGCAGCGCCACGGGCGCGGCCCAACCGCACCCCAGCCCCTCAAGCGGTGTGCAAAAATCCACCCCATGCAAGACACCTCCAAGCCCCTGGCGGGCTTTTCTTATTCCCGCGGCTTTTTTGAAGACCTGGTCGATACCGCGCTGACCCACGCCAAGAAGCTGGGCGCCACCGACGCCGGCGCCGAGGCATCGGAAGGTTCGGGCTTGAGCGTCAGCGTGCGCAAGGGCGATCTGGAGACGGTGGAGCGCAACCGCGACAAGTCGCTGGGCGTGACGGTGTACCTGGGCCAGCGGCGCGGCAACGCCAGCACGTCGGACTTTTCACGCGCGGCGATCGAGCGCACGGTGCAGGCGGCATACGACATCGCGCGCTTCACCGCCGAAGACCCGGTGGCTGGCCTGCCAGACGAGGCCGACATCGCCACCGCGGCCGACCAGCCGGACTTGGACCTGTTTCACCCCTGGCCGATCACCAGCGAACAGGCGGCCGAGATGGCGCTGGCCTGCGAGGCAGCGGCGTTTGGCGTGAGCAAGCGTATCAGCAACAGCGAAGGCGCCGGCGTGTCGGCGCAGCAAAGCCATTTCTTCAGCGCGCACACGCATGGCTTCCGTGGCGGCTACGCCAGCTCGCGCCACAGCCTGTCGGTGGCGCCGATCGCGGGCAAGGGCCGGGACATGCAACGCGACTACTGGTACAGCTCGGAGCGCAACGCCTGCGACCTGGCCAGCCCTGAAGCCGTGGGCCGCTACGCCGCCGAGCGCGCGCTGAGCCGCCTGCACAGCCGCAAGATCAGTACGCGCGAATGCCCGGTGTTGTTTGAGTCGCCCCTGGCTGCCGGGCTGCTGGGCGGATTCGTGCAGGCGGTGAGCGGCGGCGCGTTGTACCGCAAAACCACCTTCCTGGCCGACGCGCTGGGCAAGACCATCTTCCCCAAGCACATCCGCATCGACGAAGACCCATTCGTTCGCGGCGGCAAGGGCTCATCACCCTTCGACGAAGAAGGCGTGCGCGTGCAAGCGCGCCGCGTGGTGGACGCGGGCCGCGTGGAGGGCTACTTCCTCAGCACCTACTCGGCGCGCAAGCTGGGCATGAAGACGACCGGCAACGCCGGCGGATCGCACAACCTGGTGCTGAGTTCGCGCCAGACACAGGCTGGTGACGACCTGGACGCCATGTTGCAAAAGCTCGGCACCGGCCTGTTCGTGATCGAGCTGATGGGCCAGGGCGTGAACTACGTGACGGGCGACTATTCGCGCGGGGCCAGCGGCTTCTGGGTCGAAAACGGCCGCATCGCCTTTCCGGTGCAGGAGATCACCATCGCCGGCAATCTGCGCGACATGTTCAAGGGCATCGCCGCGGTAGGTGCGGACGCGTACACCTACGGCGCAAAGACCACGGGCTCGATCCTGATCGACCGGATGACGGTGGCGGGCAACTGAGGCCCGCACCGCCGTTCGCCGCGCTCGCAGACCGCGGCTTCAGATACAAAACCGGCAGCCAAGGCTGCCGGTTTTTGTTGGGTCGCCCCGTAACCACCAGACGCACCGCATTGCGCGACGTGGATGCGGCGCGGTGGTCCGACGGCCGTGGACTTCAACCGGCCAGTGCCGCCTTGACCGCGGCGCTGACGGCGCCCATGTCGGCTTTGCCGGCCAGGCGCGCCTTGGCGGCGCCCATTACCTTGCCCATGTCGCCCGGGCCGGCGGCGCCCAGCTCGGCCACCAGGGCTTTGACCTCGGCAGCCACTTCGTCGGCCGACAGTCGCGCGGGCAGGTAGGCTTCGAGCACGGTGATTTCGGCCGCTTCCTTGTCGGCCAAATCCTGGCGATTGGCCTGGGTGAAGGCGGCGATGCTGTCCTTGCGCTGCTTGATCAGCTTGTCCAGGATGGCGACGATGGCTGCGTCGTCCAGCACGATGCGCTCGTCAACTTCCTTTTGCTTCATGGCCGCCTGCAGCAGACGGATGGTGCCCAGGCGCTCGGAATCCTTGGCGCGCATGGCGGTCTTCATGTCTTCGGTGATCTGGTCTTTCAGGCTCATGGCAGGTCCTTCAGGTGGGAAAAGCAAAGGTCGCAGAAACAACAAAGGCCCGCTGAGCGTCCCCGGCGAGCCTTGTGGCTGCGAGCGGCCCCGTTGCATGAACGGGGCGCTGCAACAAAGAAACTCAGTAGAGCTTCTTGGGCAACTGCATGCTGCGCACGCGCTTGTGGTGGCGCTTGACGGCGGCAGCCTTCTTGCGCTTGCGCTCGGCGGTGGGCTTCTCGTAGAACTCGCGGGCGCGCAGTTCGGTCAGCAGGCCCAGCTTCTCGATGGTGCGCTTGAAGCGGCGCAGGGCGACGTCAAACGGCTCGTTCTCTTTTACACGGATGGTGGTCATTCGAAATTTATGGTGTGCGGCCAGCAGGGGTGAAGTAGATCAGGCTTCACGCCATGCGCCGCTAAGGTTGCCCCGCCTCTTAACTAGTATGTGGCCGGCAGGGCGTTTGCCAGCAAAGCCTTCAATTATAGGCCTAAACACCAGAATAAGCGCGTTTATCTGGGCCCAACCACGTTGTCCGCGCGCCGCAATGTCATGAAAAAGGCGCAAACTGCGGGCGGCTGGCCGATCTGCAGTGTCTTTTTAAAAAACGCGTGGCGGGGACGGCCAGCAGACATTCGGCTTGACCCGCGACCGCGATGCGCATTTGCCTGGCTTTTCTCTCATTGGTTTGCCGCCCCCTGGCGGTGCTGGCCCTGCTCGTGCTGGCCGTGCCGGCAGCGCGTGCCGCCCACCCGCTGCTGACCGACGACCCGGGCCTGCAGGGGGCGGGGCATTGGCAGCTGGAGGTGAACACCGACCACGCCCGCACGCGAGATGGCGGTGCCACTTTCTGGGCGCGGCAGGTCAACATGACGTTGACGCGCGGGATGACGGACCGGGTCGATATCGCCTTCAACCTGCCCCTGCAGCGCCAGAGTGCGCCGGGTGAACCCACGCAGAGCGGCGTGGGTGACGTGGGGCTGCAGCTCAAATGGCGCTTCTACGACAACGGCCAGGGCTGGGCGCTGGGCGCGCGGCCGACGCTAACGCTGCCGACCGGCAGCACCCGCAAGGGCCTGGGCAACGGCCGCGCTGCTGCGGGGGCGCTGCTGCTGTCGCAGCTGGACGTGGGCGACTGGACCTGGCTGGTCAACGCGGGCTACGTCTACAACGGCAACCGGGTCGGCGCGCGTCGGCATTTGTGGGCGGCGTCGACCGCGTTGCTGCTGCAGGTGAGCGCGGCTTGGTCCCTGGTCAGCGAAGTGGGGGCAATGCGCGCGGCCGACGCCACCGGCCCGGGCACCGCGCGCTTTGGCCTGGTGGGCGCGGTCGTTCACCTGAACGACAAGACCGATCTGGACCTGGGCTGGCGCCGCAGCTGGGGCGGTGCGCCGAGGGTCGACACCTGGGGCGTGGGGCTGACGCGGCGCTGGTAGTTCCGGGCACCACCTCAGGCGATGGATTTCAAGGAAAATCGTGCTCTGGCCCTACAACCATCTGCGCAGCCAGCTATTGAATTGATAGTTGATGGCCGATGAGCATCAACGCAATGGGGGTGGAGCAGGCCGGCGCCATCGCCCTCACCACCACCAGAACAGCCACCCCCAGGCGCTGCCGACCCAGGCCAGCACCAGCACGATCGGCACCACCACCGCCAGCGCGCGGCCGGCCGACAGCCCCCAAGCGCGCGCGATCTGCCAGCCCAGCGCCAGCGACCACCCACTGGCCGCCACCAGCAGTGCCAGCCGCAGCGGGTTGATCCACTGCAGCACGATGCCTTCACCGCGCAACAGCGTCAGCGTGATGGCGCTCAGGCCCAGAAACACGCCGATGCCCGCCACCGGGATCAGCGCTTGCGCCAGGTGGTGCAGGCGTTGCGTGCGCCACGGGCCGGCCAGGCGCACGCTGCCGGCCAGCAATGCCAGCGTCACGCTGCCCCAGACCAGCGCCGTCACGCCGACATAGCCCAGCAGCAGCGCGCCGTCCAGCCAGGTGAAGACGTCGTTCTGGTCGGGGTAGTGCGTCAACACCCACCAGGGCGCGTTGTCGGCCAGCGGCCAGAAGATGTCGCGGTCGATCAGCCAGGTGGCAATCGCCTGTTTGGCGGCCACAAACCAGGGGCTGGAACTCCAGTGGAAGGCCCCGATCGCCACGCCCAGCAGGCCGAACACGATCAGCCAGGTCTGCCAATGGTCGGCCTCGGTCGCGGCGACCTTGACCACTTCTTCGGACGGTGAACGCCACTGCAGCGCAATCGCGCCGTGGTGGCCGCTGCAGCGCCCGCACATGTGGCATTCCTCGTTGCCCTCCATGTGGCGCAGCGCGACCATGGGGCCGCAGTCCACGGCGGCAGGGCGGATGGGGATGGTGCGCGGGTGCGCGGCGGCGGCCTGCGCTTCATCTTCCAGCGACAGCCGCCAGGCCGCGTCGTCCACGCGGAAGTGCATTGGCGCCAACTTGGACAGCAGCGCAAACACGCCGTTGACCGGGCACAGGTAACGGCACCAGGCGCGCTTGCCGCGCGTGTACATATAGCCCACGATCATGGCCGCCACCGTGCTGCCGCCCAGCACCACCAGCGCGGCCTTGGGGTACTGGTACACGCTGATCATCTGGCCGTACACCGTGGTGCAGACAAAGGCCACGAAGGGCCAGCCGCCCCAGCGCATCCAGCGCGGTATGCCGCGGCCCCGCCCGTGCTTGGCGGCCCATTCGGTCAGCGCCCCTTCGGGGCACAGCACGCCGCACCACAGACGCCCGAACAGCACCATGCTGACCAGCACGAACGGCCACCAGATGCCCCAGAAGGCGAATTCCGCCGCGATCGTCAGGTTGTTCCAGACATGCGCCGCGTTGCCCGGCAGCGGCAGCACGGCCGGCACGATCAGCAGCACCGCGTAAACCACCACCACCACCCATTGCAGGGCGCGGATCAGCTGGGCGTGGGTGCGCATCCATTCGCCCACCGCCGCCAGCGTGCGCTGGGCGCGGCTGGGGCCAACGGTCAGCACCGGGCTTTCAGCGACGCTCATGGTTCAGCGGCGATGGCGGCGGTGGCGCTCGGGCTGGCGCCGGCGGCACGGCGCGCCTGCACGGCCGTGCGCCAGCGCATCAGCGCCCACACGCCCAGCCAGTAGCCGATGTAGACCAGCACCGTCATCAGCGACGGCTGGGCGCGGTACCCGGTCAGCGCGGCCACCACGCCGCCGAACGGCGTCATGTCGTTCAACAGCCCCGTGGTGTCCCACAGGCCGTCACGCAGCGCGGGCAGCCAGCCCATCAGCTGCAGTTTTTCTGCACCGGTGACGACCAGCGACGCGGCCAACAGCAGCAGCATGACTTCGGTCACGCGGAAAAAGGTGCGCCAGTTCAGCACCTTGCCGCCCAACTGCAGCAGCTCAAACGTGGCGACCGCCAGCGCCAGACCGGCCAACGCCGCCAGACCCATGGTCGGCAGCTGTTCGGCCGGTGCGGCGGCCAGCGTGCCGTAAAGGAACACCACCGCTTCGCTGCCTTCGCGCGCAATCGCCAGCGCCGCCAGCACCAGCACGCCCCACCAGTTGCGCTTTTCCGCCTGCTGCGACAGGCCGCGTTCCAGGTCGCGCTTCAGGGTGCGCCCGTGCGCGCGCACCCACAGCACCATCTGCACGATCAGCGCGGCGGCGATGAGCACCATGGCGGCCTGGAACGCGTCCTGGTGCTCGGCCAGCAGCCCTTCGGCCGCGTAGATGCCCAGCGCCAGCAGCGCGGCCAGAAAAAAGCCCAGCGCCACGCCGCCCCAGAGCCAGCGTTTGCCGCCCGCCGCGTCTGGCGTGCGCGACAGCCACGCGTACAGGATGCCCACGACGAGCAGCGCCTCGACGCTTTCGCGCCACATGATGAAGATGATCTGGCCCATGGCTGGCCCCGGCTTTCTGAAAGACTGACGAACGGATTTACTTGATGACGAACACGCCCTGCGTCGTGGACATGTGGAATTCGTCGAAGAACGGGTAGGTGCCCGCCGATTTGCCCGGCAGCACGCGCGTGCGCGTCACACCCGGCGCCACCACCAACTCCAGGCCCAGCGGCAGGCTTTCAAACTCGGCCGGGGTCTTGCCCTTGTTGACCACTTCGACGCGAAAGCGCTGGCCTGCGGGCACTTCGATGCGCTTGGTGTTGATCACGCCGTCGTTCAACTCGACCCGGATGGTCGGCACATCGTCGGCGTGCGCGGCCAGCGCAGAGCCGGCCAGCAGCAGGGCGGCTGCGGCGGCGCGGCGCCAGGGGGCCATCAATAGCCGCCTTTCTTGCCGGTGCCCGCGTAGGTGAATTCGTAGGTCGCCGTGAAGGGCTTGAACCACGGCGCCACACCGGTTTCCTTGTCCACATGGCGGCCAAAGTGGGCATGGGCGTTCTGGCTCGGCGGCAGCACCGTGATCGCCAGCTTGTACTTGCCCGGGCCCATCAGCTTGACGTTTTCGCCGTAATGAGGGCCGTCGCTGGCCACCATGGGCATCAGATCGCCCTCCAGCGCCTTGGCGTCGCCGGCCTTGGTCAGCTTGTACTTGACCACCAGGTGAGGCATCCAGTCCCCTTCGCCAAAGCCGTTGGTGTTGCCCTTGACGGCGCGGATGTCCGCTTCCAGGTGGATGTCCGACAGCTTGGCCTCGCGCATCATGCCCGGCGGGTCCATTTCGATCGGCTGCAGGTAGACCGCGGCGACTTCCATGCCGCCTTCCACGTGCGGCTTGCCAATGGGCGTTTCAGCGGCCGTGGCCATCAACGGGGCCAAGGCCAGCAGCAGCACGGCTGGAGCGATCTGCTTCAAAGATGTCATATTTTTCCTGGGGGGGTAAATAAGAATGATTCTCGATACGAGTGTACGCCTGTCGACCGTGACGCGTTCGGCGGCGCGGAAAAAAATCCCTTCCAGCGCTGGCGGCATGGCCATTGCATGACCTGAGCGCGCAGCGTGCGCACCTATGGCCGCATGCCGCCCTGGTTGTGCGGGGCGCGTTTTTAAATTTCAAAAAGAAAGCAGGTTGCTACAAAAAGAGGAGCTTCTTGCGCAGACGGTTGTACGGCTGCTGCCCGATTTGTCTCAGAGTTTCGGACATGAACGCCTGCAACCCAGCCGCGCTGACTGGCTCGGCGTCTCTACAAGGAGAAGCTGGCGCTGATGCCGGGCAGATGGTCGTTGGATGGACGGCAAACGCAGACGGCGTCGCCGCAAGTTGGTGATCGATCGCGGCGGCTGGCACAAGTCACCACTGACTCAGGATCCGATTCAGATCATGTATTTGGGATGATTTTCCGCATACACCAGAAGTTCATGCGGCCGGTATGCGTCCAGGGCCGATTTTCACCAACCGCATAATGGGTCGGATTTGGATGAAAACGCGCTTTTGATTGATGTACTTATCGATCCTTGGCCTTTTGAGCATCATCTGCCGGGTCCGTGATCGATGCTATGTCGGCTGGCCCCGTTCGGGCAGCGGCGCTGAATCAGATTTGCTGCAGGAAGATGAACCAAAGTTCCTCTCTTTCTGAGGATGGGTATATATTTTTTCTGTTGACTTGCTTCGTTCGACCGGGCACCCGCGGGCGCTTTCATCTTGTTGTTCGTCCGCCCGGTTGGCTCGTCCTTGTCATAGCGTTTTCGGGCCTCGGGGGTACGTACCGTCTCTGGCTGTATTGATTTCGACCGGTCGAGTTGTTGAGGGCCATAGTCAGCCGCTAAATTATGTATGAATGCATTGATGGTAAATACCATGATTTTTATCCTCATCCGATCAATATGAAATATAGATGAACTCATTAGAATTGAAACGTTTGAGGTCAAGATATTACATACAAAGTAACGCCGAGCACTCGGATGGTCCAGTTGAATTAAGATGAATTCGATTATTGGCATTTGGAAAATTCATTTGAGCGAACATCGGGGTCATCTATGCTTGTCCTGGGTAACTGTTTAAACGTGTTGTTGAGGCGCCGATGACCGCTGCGGGAACAGGTTTGCGGCTGCTGGCGAACCGGCCGACGCAGGACGGCACCGGGGACGCACATCGGCTGCTTGGTGGCTCGCCTTTGATGGCGGAGACTGTTCGAACGCTTGAGCGCCTGGGCCCGACCGATGCGCACGTCTTGATCACTGGCGAATCGGGCACGGGCAAGGAGCTGGCGGCGCGCACCCTGCACCGCGCATCGGGCCGTACCGGGCCTTTTGTTGCCCTGAATTGCGGGGCGCTGACCTCGGAGCTTTTGGCCAGCCAGCTTTTTGGCCATGAGCGGGGCAGCTTCACGGGCGCTGTGGCACGCCACCCAGGCGTGTTCGAGCAAGCCGAGGGAGGGACCTTGTTCCTGGATGAAATTGGCGATATGCCGCTTGAGCTTCAGGTGTTCCTGCTGCGGGTGTTGGAGCAAGGAGAAGTGGTGCGCGTCGGCGGCGAAACGGCACTCGCGTCATCTGCGCGCATCGTCGCGGCCACCAATCGCCCACCGACCGATGCCGTCCAGGAGGGAAAGTTGAGGGCGGACCTGTTCTACCGACTGGCCGACATTACGGTGCGCATGCCGTCGCTGCGGGAGCGGCCAGAGGACATCGTCTTGCTGGCGCAGGAGTTTGTTCAGGAACTGAACTGCAGGTTTGGCACGCAGAAATCCCTCACGCCTGCGGCCGAGCAGCGCTTGCAAGCGCATCCCTGGCCTGGCAACGTGCGTGAATTGCGCAGCGCCATTCGCCAAAGCTTCCTGCTCCAGGATGGGCCGGCTCTCGAGGTCGAGGTGCAGCAGGACTTGCCTGAACCGCCGCCGACGCAGGAAGGGCAAATGGTCTTTCAGGTGGGCACGCCGCTGGAGGTGGTGAAGCGGGAGGTGCTGGTGCAGACGCTGCGCCACTGCAACAACGACAAAACCGCCGCGGCGCGCTTGCTGGGCGTGAGCGTGCGGACCGTCCACAACGCGTTGACCCGTGCCCGCCCGCGCCGGGCATAGTGATTTGACCGGCAGGCGCTGGCCGGCGGTGCGCATTTCTTTCCGGCAGCGTGCAGTTTTTGAACGGCCAGCGTGTACATTGAACCGGCGGTACGGCGCATGGCTAAGGGGACACCAGGGAAACGAGCTTTGGCATGGGACTTGCAATTCAAACCCTACCAACTCAGGAGTCACCCATGGTGCGAAAAGCCACAGCGAAGACAACGACATCCGACGCCGACACCGAGGCCACCGACGCCACCGAGCCGGACACAGGGTCAGCGACGCAGTCGGATACCGACGACGCGGTTGAGATGTTGAAAGCCGACCACCGCGCGGTGGAGGCGCTTTTCGGTCGCTACGACAACGGTGCGTCCGCGCAGTCCAAGAGCGCGCTGGTGGCGCAGGTATGCGAGGCGCTGATCGTTCACACCGACATAGAGAACGACATCTTTTACCCGGCGTGCCGCGACCACGGCATTGATGCCGCGTTGATGGATGAAGCGCAGGTGGAACACGACATTGCAGGCCTATTGATTGAGCAATTGCTTGCAGCAGAGCCCGGCAGCCCGTACTACGACGCCCAGGTAAAGGTTTTGAGCGAATACATCGCCATGCATGTCCGCGAGGAAGAGATGCCGAGCAGCGGGATCCTCGCGCAAGCCCAGTCCGCTGGCTTGGACATGGCAGCGCTTGGCAGGCGCATGAAGTCTCGTAAGCAATTGCTTGAGCACGAGGCTGAAAGGCGCCAGCTTCATCCGCAACCACCCCGCTCACTCGGTTTTGCAATGCATGCTCACTATGGAGAAACCATCATGGCATCCAACTACCCACCACGCGACGAATACGGTCGCTTCATGAGCGACGACGACCGCCGCAGCTACAGTAGGCCGCGCGACGATGAGGGGCGCTTTGTCCGCACCAGCGGCAGCAACTACGCAAGCCGGTCCTACCGACGAGACGACGATGACGACCGAGGACGGTATGGGCGCAGCCGGGACGACGAAGGCCGTTTTGTGAGCAGCCGCCGCGACGACGACCGCTATGGCCGCGACTACGACGACGACCGGTATCGGTACGAATCGCGCGGTCGCGGCTGGTACGGGGACCCAGAGGGCCATTCGCGCGCTGCTGAGCGCGGATGGGACGCGCGCCGCGACGACCGCGACGACGACCGCTACAGCTACAGCCGCCGCTCGGACCGCGACTATGCAGACGACCGGGGCCAAGGCGGCTGGTTTGGTGATCCCCGGGGCCACGCGCGGGCCGCGGAATTGGGCTGGGAGCACCGCCGTGAAGGCGACGATGACCGCAGCCGCAGCTACCTGTCCCGAAGCGACGACGACCGCAGCTACTCCCGCACTCGCGGGCATGGTGGCTGGTACGGCGACCCGGAAGGCCATTCACGCGCTGCCCAACGCGGGTGGGCGTCACGGTACGACGATGACGACGACCGCTTCCGCTCAGGCCGCATGCGCTGAGCGCAGGGCGGATCGTCTGCCCAGCCCAGCGATCCGCAGGTCAAAGCAGCCATCCTGGTTCGCGCGCATCCGCGCCGGCACTCGCTGGGCAAGGGGTGCGCGCGCTGCCCCCTTCAGACGGGCCGCAGTTGCGCTGCCAGCGCGTCTGCACACGCGTGCGCGCTGGCCCAGGCCCACTGGAAGTTGTAGCCACCCAGCCAGCCGGTCACATCCACCACTTCGCCGATGAAGTACAGGCCCGGCTGGGTGCGCGACGCCATGGTCTGCGACGAGAGCCCGCGCGTGTCCACGCCGCCGACGGTGACCTCGGCCTTGGCATAGCCCTCGGTGCCGGTTGGCGTCAGTTCCCAGCGGGACAGGCGCTCGGCCAGTTGCGTCAGCGCCTTGTCGCTGGCCTCGTTCACCGGGCGCTGCCAGGCGGGGTCCAGCGCCGCCCAGGCCTCGGCCAGGCGCGTGGGCAGCCACTGCGTCAGCTCGTTGGCGATCAGCTTGCGCGAGCGCGCCTTGGCCGCCAGCAGCGCGGCCGCCACATCGACGCCCGGCACCAGGTTGATGCGGATCGGCGCGCCCGGCCGCCAGTAGCTGGAGATCTGCAGCACCGCCGGCCCCGACAGCCCGCGGTGGGTGAACAGCAGGTCTTCGGTGAAGGCCATGCGCGTTTTCTTGTCGCCCGTGCTGATCTCCACCGGCAGCGCCAACCCCGCCAGCTGCGCGTACGGCGCCCAGGCCGCGCCGTCAAACGTCAGCGGCACCAGGCCTGGACGCGTGTCGACCAGCGTGTGGCCGAACTGCTTTGCCACCCGCAGCCCCAGGTCGCTGGCGCCGATCTTGGGGATGGACAAACCGCCGGTGGCGATGACCAGCGCGGGCGCCGTGGCGGCCCCTTGGTCGCTATCAACAAAGTAGCTGCCCGCGCCGTCAGCTGTACGGCTGGCGGCCTCTTTGGCTTGAAATTGCACACCGCGCACTCGGCACGGCTGCCAGCGCGTGACGGCGCCACCTGCGGCCGGCGCGGCCTCGCATTCGGCCAGCAGCACGTTGATCAGGTCATTGGCCGAGCGGTCGCAGAACAGCTGGCCCTTGTGCTTCTCGTGCCAGGCCACGCCGTGCCGGTCCAGCAGCGCCGTGATGTCGGCCGGTGTGAAGCGCGCCAGCGCCGAGCGGCAGAACTGCGGGTTGTTGCCCAGAAAGTGCTTGTGCGGCGCAGCCGGGTCCAGGTCGCGGTTGGTGAAGTTGGCCCGCCCACCGCCGGAGATGCGCACCTTCTCCGCCACGCGCTCGTAATGGTCGATGACGAGCACGCGCAAACCGCGCTGGCCGGCCTGCGCCGCGCAGAACAGACCGGCGGCGCCGGCGCCGAGGATGATGACGTCGAAGGGGGAGGGTGATGTGCTCACCTGGGGATTGTCGGGGATGCGCGGGTTTGGGTTGGATTGAGCGCGGGCCCTACAACAAATTGCGCGGGCAGCTATGAAATTTATAGTTGCTGGTTCGCCGATTCGCGGCGCGCTCGTCGGGCGTTGGTGCCTGAACGACCTTGGGAGGCCGGGATATGCGCCCGGCGGCGCACCTTCTTTTCTTGACTCGCCAAGAAAAGAAGGCAAAAGAAGGCGCCCCCACTGGCCGTGTCCCCTTCGCTGCGCTGCGGGGCAACCTGCGGTGCTCGGTTGCAGGGCGGCACTGCGGAACTCGCTGCGCGCTTGCAGCGCTCCGCTCAAACAACCGCAGTAAGTCAGAGCACGAAGCAGGGGCATGCTGCGCTGCCCCTGCCCGCCCC
>JAEZWW010000074.1 GCA_023442945.1 Pseudomonadota bacterium
GGTCGCGACAGCGCCACCCGCTGCCCACGGGGATTTTTGGTACGCTGGCGCGTCGCCCGGCCCGCTACCTGCTCACGCACAGCGGCCCGCCGGGCGCACATCCACCCACCCCGATCGGAGCGTTCCGCATGAAACTCTATTACTCGCCCGGCGCCTGTTCGCTGGCCTCGCACATCGCCCTGGAAGAAACCGGCCTGAAGTACGAAGCCATTGCCGCGCCCACCAAGACCAAGGTGCTGCCCGACGGCTCGGACTACCGCAAAGTCAATCCGCTGGGCTATGTGCCCTACCTGGTGATGGACGACGGCACGGGCCTGGCCGAAGGCCCCGCCATCCTGCAGTACATCGCCGACCAGGCGCCGGCCACGAAGCTGGCGCCCGCCAACGGCACCGTGCCGCGCTACCAGCTGCAAAGCTGGCTCAACTTCATCGGCACCGAAGTGCACAAGAACTTCGGCCCGCTGTTCAATTCGGCCATGCCCGAAGAAGCCAAGCAGATCTTCACCACCAACCTGCTGGGCCGCCTGAAGTGGGTCGACGGCGAATTGGCCGGCAAACCCTTCCTGATGGGCAACGACTTCACCGTCGCCGACGCCTACCTGTTCGTCGTCACCAACTGGGCCCAACCGCTGAACGTCGACCTGTCGCCGTTCAAGAACCTGCTGGCCTTCCGCGAGCGCGTGGCCGCGCGCCCGGCCGTGCAAGCGGCGATGAAGGCCGAAGGGCTGAGCTGATCGCCCGGCGCTCTTCGCAGAGCGCCCAAAACGAAAGCGCGCGGGTTCGGCTTCAGGCCGTCCGCGCGCTTTTTGTTGGCCTGAATGCTCTTAATTTGCTAGCTGTCCGCGCACATTCCTGTAGGGCCAGCGGCCGATTTCATTCGAAAACCGGCTTACCCCACTCGGCGCGCCGCCGCGCTCACAGCACCGGCGGCGCCGGCTGCTTGCTGGGCTTGCGCCACGCGTCGACGGTCATGTGGTCGACCTGCACGCCGTTGCTGGTGGCCAGCTGCTTGCCCTGCGGGCCGTTCAGCACCTTTTGCATGGCGCGGTCCACGGCGGCCTGCAGCGCGCGGTCGCCCTTGCGCATGACCAGGGCGTAGGGCTCCACCGTCAGCTGTTCGCGGCGCAGGGCCACGGCCGGGTCCTTGGGGATCATCAGCTCGTCGGCCACCAGCGTGTCGATGGCCTTGCTTTTGAGCAGCTGCACGCCTTCGCCGTAGCTGTTGACTTCGCGCACCGGGCCCAGCAGCAGCGTGGCGGCTTTCTTGCTGGCGTACGTCGCCATCAGACCCTGCGCGGTGGAGCCGCGCAGCACCCCGGTGCGGCCAAAGGCGCGCGGCGACGCGTACTGCGTGTCGCCGGCGCGGTAGGCGGCCACCACGCGCGAGACGTAGAAGGTGTCGGAAAAGTCCACCTGTGCCGCGCGCGCCGCGGTGTTGGAGGTGATGCCGCAGTGCAAATCGATCTTGCCGTCTTTCAGCATGTTGAACGAGTCGAACAGCGACACCGGCTCGAACTTGATGGCGATCGGCGTCTTCAGCTCGTCGCCGATCTGCTGCACGATGGCCTGGCACAGGCCCCAGCTGAAGCCGGCCGGCTTGCCGTTGCCGTCCAGGTACGAAAACGGCTGCGCGTCCTGGCGCACGCCCAGGGTGATGCTCTTGGTGGCGGCCACGCGCGCCAGCGTATCGCTGGACTGGGCCAGGGCCGGCGCGGCCGCGGCCACGGCGGCCAGGGCGGTCACGGACAACAGGGCGCGGCGGAACAGGGCGGCGGACGGGGAACGCATGGCAGGGCTCTTTCGGACAAACGGTCAAATGCGGCCGACGTTCGGTCGCACACCGCGCGGATTGTTCACAGCGCCCGTTACTCCGCCTAGCATCGGCGCCACAGATTCATGCGTCGGCTGCGCAATAGTGCCACCCGTATGGCGCGCGTCCTACCCTGTCGTGCAAAAGTTCACATCAGCGGTTTTTGCCGCCAGGCCAGCAGCGCGCCCAGCCACAGCGCGCCGGCCGAATACAGCAGCCCGCGCGCCAGCCCGCCGGGGCCGTCCGCCACCCAGCCCACCACCGTCGGCCCGATGATCTGGCCCAGCGCAAACAGGATGGTGAAGCCGCTGATGCCCGCCGCCCACTGCGGCCGCGGCAGGTTGTGGCGCACGAACGCGGTGGTCGACGCCACCACCGACAGAAACACCGCGCCAAACAGCAGGCCCGATGCCAGCACCACCGGCCACGCGCCGGTCAACGCCGGCAACACCGTGGCCACGCCCAGCAGCGCGTTCAGCAGCGCCAGCGCGCCGCCGCCCTTGGCGCGGTTTAGCAGCCCGGCCCAGATGCGCGCCGACGCCACCACCGCCAGTCCCAGCAGGGCGTAGAACAGCGTGATCGCGCCGGGGCGCACGCCTTGTTCGCGCAGCAAGGCGATCACAAAGGTCATGTAGCCGATGTAGCCGACGCCAAACAAGGTGTAGCCCAGCAGCACCGGCGTCATGCGCCGCCAGGGCACGGGGTTTTGAACAGAATCGGCCTCTGGCCCTACAGCCACTTGCGCGGCCAGCTCCTCTTTTTGTAGTACCTTGGCGGGCCAGACCAAGCCGATCGTGGCCAGCACACAGGCCAACGCCAGCCCCCACCACGCCCAGGCCCACGCGTGTGGCGCCGCCGCACCCGCGGCCAGCAGCGCCGGCACGCCCAGCGCCGACACCGCAATGCCCCAGCCCGTGCCGCCGTAATACAGCCCCAGCAGCAGGCCGGCGTGCTCCGGCGCACGCGCGCCCAGCCGCGCCGCCATCAGCCCGCCCGCCACAAACACCAGCGCACTGGCCGCGCCCGCCAGCGTGCGCTGCATCAGGAGCGGCGCCGCGTCGGTAAAAAACCCCGACGCCGCCATGAACACGCTGGCCAGCAGCGCCCCGCCCAGCAGCACGGGCGACGCGCCATAGCGGCGGATCAGCCGCGGCGTGGCCAGCGCGCCGATCAGATACCCCAGCGCGTTGGCGGTGTTCATTGCGCCGGCCAGCGTGTACGTCCAGCCCAGGTCTTCGCGCATCACCGGCAGCAACAGGCCGTAGGCAAAGCGCGTCACCCCCAGCGACACCGCCGCGCCCAGCGACAAGGCCAGCGCCAGCCACAGCAGGCGGGGCAAAGGGGTGGGGGCATCGCGCATGCCCAGATTGTGGGCCCGCGCCGCTTCCCGCCGCAGCGCCAGGGCGACACGCACCCATTCGCCGCCACCGACGCAGGCGACGCAGGCGACGCAGGCGGCGGCAGGCGGCGGCAGCGCGCGCCCAGCCAGCGGCGCACAATGGTCGCAACCGATTCAGCCGCTTGCAAGGACCACCGCATGGCCAACCCGCTTTTCACCCCCACCTGCGTCGGCGCCATCGAAGTCGCCAACCGCGTCGTCATGGCCCCGCTGACGCGCAACCGCGCGCCGGGCGCCGTCCCCACGCCGCTGATGGCCGCGTACTACGCCCAGCGCGCCGACCCCGAAACCGGCGCCGGCCTGATCGTCAGCGAGGCCACCGCCATCAGCCCGCAAGGCCAGGGCTATGCCGACGTGCCGGGGCTGTACGGCTCCGACCAGATCGACGGCTGGAAGAAGGTCACGCGCGCCGTGCACGACGCCGGCGGCAAGATCGTCTGCCAGCTGTGGCACGTGGGCCGCGTGTCGCACCACCTGCTGCAGCCCGACCACGGCGCGCCGGTCGCGCCATCGGCCATCCGCGCCGACACCAAGACCTATTTGATCGACGGCGAAGGCCAGGGCGGGTTCGCTTTGACCAGCCAGCCGCGCGCCCTGCACCGCCACGAGATCCCCGGCATCGTCCACGACTACGCCGTGGCCGCGCGCAACGCCGTTCAGTCGGCCGGCTTTGACGGCGTGGAAATCCACGGCGCCAACGGCTACCTGCTGGACCAGTTCCTGAAGACCAACGCCAACCACCGCGATGACGACTACGGCGGCAGCATCACCAACCGCGCGCGCCTGATGCTGGAAGTTACCCGCGCCGTGGCCGACGCCGTGGGCCACGACCGCGTCGGCATCCGCCTGTCGCCCGTCACCCCCGCCAACGACATCCACGACGACGACCCCCAACCGCTGTTCGACCACCTGCTGGCGCACCTGGCGCCACTCGGCCTGGCCTATGTGCACGTCATCGAAGGCGCCACCGGCGGCCCGCGCGTGGTGGACGGCCGCCCGTTCGACTACGCCCAGGCCAAGGCCGCCTACCGCCAGGCCGGCGGGCGCGCCGCCTGGATGGTCAACAACGGCTACGACCCCGAGCTGGCGCAAGACGCCATCGCCAGCGGCCGCGCCGACCTGGTCGCCTTCGGCAAAGCCTTCATCAGCATGCCCGATTTGACCGAGCGCCTGCGGCGCGGCGGCCCCTTCCGGGGCCTGGACAAGGCCACGCTGTACGGCGGCGGAGCTGCGGGGTACACCGACTACCCGGCGCTGTAGGCCGATCGCTGTCCAGCGCGGACGTCAAGCGTGGCGCAGGCCCCCGAGGGGGCCCAACCCCTGATTTGCGGGATTTTCACAACGCTTTCGCAAAAAATCATCCATAAACACGTCAAATGACACACCTCAGACCGGTTCATACTGAACCCCGTCCAAAATGGGCCCGTTTTGAAACCTCCGGGAGTATTGAACATGCAAAAACCATTTGTCCGCACGCTGGTCGCTGGCGCCGCGTTGGGACTGCTCGGCTCGGCTGCTTTCGCGCAGGCCATTGACCTGTCCAGCGGCAGCGCTGTCGTGCCGCCAGGCGTTTACGGCATCGACGTGGTCGTCACCAGCGGCAGCGGCGGCGGCGGTGGCAGCGACGCACCCCGCGTGGGCATTGACGGCACCGGTGGCGTAGGCGGCAGCGGCACCACGGTCACCGCGACCATCGCCGTTCAGCCCGGCCAAACGATCACCGTCGTGCAAGGAGCTGCCGGCGCAGGCGGCGCCAACAAGCAGTACAACAACGCCGGTGGTGCCATGGGGGGCGCGGGCGGTACCGGCAACGGTGCCGGTGGCAATGGCGGCGCTGCCAACCGCAAGGATTACAGCGGTGCCGGCGGCGGCGGTGGTGGCGCCAGTTCACTGACAGTCGGCAACCTGATCATCATCGCCGGCGGTGGCGGTGGCGGCGGTGGGGGCAGCTACGGCGTGCCGGGCGGCGCGGGTGTCGCGGGCGCCACCACGGTCAACAACGTCGCGGCCTGCGCGCCAGCGCCGGGAGCCGTTGGCACGGGCGATGAGGCCGCTGGCGTCAACGGCAACCCGACTGGCGACGGCGCGGGCGGCGGCGGCGGCGGCGGCGGTTACACCGGCGTGGTCGGTGCCGGCGGCACGGCTGGGCGCGAAAACGCCGTGCCCTTCACCTCGGGTGGCGGTGGGGGTGGTGGTGGCTCTTGCGCCTACGCCGCTGACGCAGCCAACAGCTTCGTGACGCCGCCGACCGCAGCGGCCGGCCCAGCCGGTGGCGCTGGCGGATTGAGCAGCCAGAACACCGGCAGCTTCGCCAGCCCGGGCGGCGCCGGCACGGTGACCGCCGTGGTCAACCCCGCCGTGGTCGCTCCACCCGTCGCGGCCGTGCCGACCCTGGCCACCTGGGGCTTGCTGGCCATGGGTGCGCTGCTCGCCGGCTTCGGCGTGCGCCGCGTACGCCAACAAGGCTGACGATCGACCCCAACGCCTGCCCGGCCGGGAGGCCGGGCGACGTCGGCAAAAAACCAAGGCGCCTTCGGGCGCCTTTTTCGTGTCCTCAGCCCGCCTTCAAGACCGCCGCATGGTGCGCCATGTGCTCGCCCATGAAGCTGGCGATGAAGTAATAGCTGTGGTCGTAGCCCGGGCGCAAGTTCAGCGTGAAAGGGTGGCCGACCTGTTCGCACGCGGCTTTCAGCAGCTCGGGCTTGAGTTGGGACAGGAATTCATCGTCCGCACCCTGGTCGACCAGGATCGGCAGGCGCTCCTTGGCGCCAGGAATCAGCGCCACGGTGTCGTGCGCCAGCCATTTGGCGCGGTCATCGCCCAGGTAGGCGGTGAAGACCTTCTGGCCCCAGGGCACGGCGCTGGGCGCGACGATGGGCGCGAAGGCCGACACGCTCTGGTACTTGCCCGGGTGGCGCAGCGCCAGCGTCAACGCGCCGTGGCCGCCCATCGAATGGCCAAAGATGCCTTGGCGCCCGGTGGTTTTCACGCCTTGTTGCGCCAGCACGGCGGCCACCACCTCGGGCAGCTCGTGCACCACGTACTCTTCCATGCGGAAGTGGGTGGCCCACGGCGCTTCGGTGGCGTTGACGTAAAAGCCCGCGCCCTGACCCAGGTCGTAGGCCGGGTCGTTCGGCACGTCGTCGCCGCGCGGGCTGGTGTCGGGCGCGATCAGGATCAGGCCGTGCTCGGCCGCAAACTGCTGCGCACCGGCCTTGGTGATGAAGTTCTGCTCGGTGCAGGTCAGCCCGCTCAGCCAGTACAGCAGCGGGCAGGCCTCGCCCTGCAGCGCGGCGGGCGGCAGGTACACGCCCAGCTTCATCGGCGTGCCGGTGCTGCGGCTGGCGTGCTGCCAGACTTCCTGGCGACCGCCAAAACTGGCGTGGTGTTCGGTGCGTTCCATGGGGCAATCTCCTCAGGAAGAAACTACAAAATCAGGAGCTGGCTGCGCAATCTTGGCGCGGGCCAGCGGCTTGGAAGTCATTCAAACGGCGGCGATCCAGCCGCTCAACGCCGGCGCGGTTGGAAGCGCTGGTAGCGCCCCGGCTCGGGCAGCGCCGTCTCGTCCATCAGCTGCCAGCGGCCGCGCTTTTCGCGCGT
Organism: Pseudomonadota bacterium; assembly: GCA_023442945.1. Classification (GTDB taxonomy): domain Bacteria; phylum Pseudomonadota; class Gammaproteobacteria; order Burkholderiales; family Burkholderiaceae_C; genus Ottowia. The sequence goes on from JAEZWW010000074.1 coordinate 6,810, forward strand.
CAAACGGAACGCCGACATGCCGGGCACGCCCGGTTGCGTCACCACGATGCGGCAGCCATCGCGCTGCCAGCGGGCGTTGAAGGTATCGGGGCGCTCGTGCAGCCAGCTGTCAAAACGCGGCGTGCCGTCGGCTTCGCGGCTGAGCGAGAACAGTTGGTAGCTGCTGCGCCCGCTGGCGGCCTGCCAGTCGCCCAGAAAGGCGCTGTCGGCCACGTGGCAGGGCGCGTCGGCCCAGGCCAGTGGGGCGGCAATCAGCCAGGCCATTACTGCGATTTTCATAGCTGGCCGCGCAGATCGCACCAGGGCCACAGGCCGATTTGGCACTTGTTCAGCGTTTACTCGGCGTAATGCACCACCGAGCGGATCGACTTGCCTTCGTGCATCAGGTCAAACGCTTCGTTGATGTCTTTCAAGCCCATGGTGTGCGTCACAAACGGCTCCAGCTGGATCTTGCCGGCCATCGCGTCTTCGACCATGCCGGGCAGTTGCGAACGCCCTTTGACGCCACCAAACGCCGTGCCCAGCCACTTGCGGCCGGTCACCAGTTGGAACGGTCGGGTGGAGATTTCCTGACCCGCACCGGCCACGCCGATGACCACGCTCTGACCCCAGCCACGGTGCGCGCATTCCAACGCTGCGCGCATCACGTTCACGTTGCCGATGCACTCGAAGCTGTGGTCCACGCCCCAGGTGGTCATGTCGACGATCACCTGCTGGATCGGCTTGTCGTGGTCCTTGGGGTTGACGCAGTCGGTCGCGCCAAAAGTGCGGGCCAGGTCGAACTTGCCGGGGTTGGTGTCGATGGCGATGATGCGGCCGGCCTTGGCCAGCTTGGCGCCCTGGATGACGGCCAGCCCAATGCCGCCCAGGCCGAACACGGCCACGCTGTCGCCTTCCTGCACCTTGGCGGTGTTTTTCACCGCGCCCAGGCCCGTGGTCACGCCGCAGCCCAAGAGGCAGACCTGCTCGGGATTGGCCTTGGGGTCGATCTTGGCCAGCGAGACCTCGGCCACCACCGTGTATTCGCTAAACGTCGAGCAGCCCATGTAGTGATAAATGGGCTGGCCGTTGTAGCTGAAGCGGGTCGTGCCATCGGGCATCACGCCCTTGCCCTGCGTGGCGCGCACGGCCACACACAGGTTGGTCTTGCCGCTCTTGCAGAACAGGCATTCGCCGCATTCGGCGGTGTACAGCGGAATCACGTGGTCGCCGGGCTTCACGCTGGTCACGCCCTCGCCCACTTCCACCACGATACCGGCGCCTTCGTGGCCCAGCACGGCGGGGAAGATGCCTTCGGGATCGTCACCGCTGAGCGTGAACGCGTCGGTGTGGCACACGCCGGTGTGCGTGATCTTGACCAGCACTTCGCCCTTCTGGGGCGGGGCGACGTCGATCTCGACGATTTGCAGGGGTTCTCCGGCCTTGAAGGCCACCGCGGCGCGGGATTTCATGAAAAACGGTCTCCTAGAGGGTTCAAGTCAGGCGGCCCGCGCGCAGCCGATCACTTGAGGTACGAACGCACCAGCGCCGCCACCTCGTCGATCGTCTGCACCGGGTCACCGGCGGTCACGGCATCGGGGCCGAAGTTTTCGCGCAGGTGGCCTTCCAACACCTCGGCCATCAGGCCGTTCACGGCACCGCGCACCGCGGCCAGCTGTTGCAGCACCTGCGAACAGCTGGTGCCAGCATCGATGGCGCTTTCCAGCGCCTCGGCCTGGCCACGGATGCGGCGCAGGCGCGTAATGGCGCGTTTTTTCTCTTCGGGCGTGTGCGGCATGGCGGCCTCGCGTGAAAATACTCTAGGGTAGTATAAACGCACGCGCCCAACCCCCACCAGCAGGGGGATTCAGGCGCGCGCTGGGGCGCAGGGTGCCACAGTGTGTGCGGCGCTGCAACAAAAAGGCCGCACATTGGCGGCCTCGAATGGTAAGCCGGCGTAAAAAGCCCGTTCATTCCCCCAGACCAATCGGCGCCGGCGCCTGCCGCACGATGCGCGAGAACAGCGCTTCGTACACCGGGTCGGGCTGGTACTTGCCGGTCAGCGGGTCGCAATTCTTCTCGAACTCGGCGTCCAACTCGTCCCAGTCGGCGGCCGACAGCGCGCGCTCGGCGGCGGGCAGCACCTCGGCCTCTTCCAGGCGCATGTGCTCCAGGTACAGGTTGACGTAGCGCGTGAACTCGGTGACGAACGGCTGGCGGCGCGATTCGCCCATCAGCTCCCAGGCCAACAGCAGGTGCTGGATGTCGCGCACCGCGCGCTCGGTGTATTCGTGGTCGCGGTCCAGTCGGGCAATCGCCAGCCCCACCTCGGGCGCGGCCCTGGCCACGCGCGGGAACAGCAGCTGGCTTTCCTTCGGGTGATGCCGGCGCTCCGGAAATTCGTCGATGTAGAACAGCATCGCGCGCATCACCTCGAAGAAGTTGCGCGGATCGTCCCCCGGCCCCCGCTCGACCATCATGCGCATCGACTGCAGCATGGCGGCCAGCGACGAATGCTCGTCGCGAATGATGTCCAGGGTGCGGTGTCTCATCAGGTCTCCTCGTGTAGGGAGAAAGTCTAGGGAGCGCAGGCGGCGCGGCGTATGACCTGGGTCAAGGATCGGGTAGGCAGCCCCGCCGACGAACATCAACTCTGCTTTTGGTAGCTGGTCACGCAATCACATCAGGCTCAGGGCAAGATCCCCCGCTCACGCCGCAGGTTGGCGCGTACCCACCATGTTTCGGATTTCTTAAGCGCCCAGTGCCCGCGCTCTGGGCCAACCACCTCCCGCACTGAACGCGTCTTATCATGTGACAACTTCTTTACGGTTGCGTCATCTTCGCCATGCATGGACGCCGCATTAGCAGCCTGCATGCGCTAACCAATTCCATGCCGATCACCGGCGCGACCCACGGCACATGACCCTATCCGATTCCCGCCCCGTCCACAACACCAAGAACATCGATTTACTGCGCGGCAGCGCCGCCATTTTGGTAGTACTGAGCCACTTTGAAGCGCTGCGCGGTATTCATTTTGGCTGGTTCGGCATCAACGGGGGATGGGCGGGCGTACAGCTGTTCTTTGTGATCAGCGGCTACCTCATCATCCAGAGTGCTTACAAATACTCGGCGCGAGCATACTTTATCCACCGGATCTTCAGGATTTTCCCCGCCTACTGGTTCTGGTACATCGTCTTCGGCATACTCAGTGGAAAACTGGTGGCATCGGCGTTCACCGATCCGTATTTCTACGTCAATCTGGTCATGTTGCACCACTTCATTCCAGAAGCGTATTTGCGTTACACCTTTATCCCGCCGTCGTGGACACTTAGCGTCGAATGGGTTTGGTATATCCTGGCTTTTCTTCTGGCACTGACCAGCCGCAAGCTGATTCTGCCGTACTTTTTGATTTCGATTGCCGTCTCCACGTGGTGGACCGCCGATGGCGTCATGTTGCACCCGCTGGTGGAGTCCCTCAATCAAAAGGATCCCATTTATGTCTATTTCTTTCTTTCCAATAATCTGATCGGACAGTTACCCTTTTTTCTAATGGGGTGTGTGATTTATTTTTACCGCCCCAAGTTGCCAATGATTCCCGTGGTACTAGCTTCGATTATTGCCCTGGCGACATTTTCCAAATGGTCGTCCCTCTTTCCCAATCCCATTTTTCTGACCGGTCTGGCAATCGGCGGAATTTTCTGGGCTTTCATCAACATGAAGCCCACTTTCCACGGCCGGATCGTTCGTTTCCTGTCCGACACCTCTTATTCCATATACCTGGTCCATTACCTGGTGATCGCCTACGTGGCCGAGCACCTGGAAAACACATACGCCATCGTGCTGGTGTCCCTGGTGGGCATCTTCACCCTTGCCTATTTGAGCTACCGCTTCATCGAAAAGCCTTTCATGCGCTTCGGCCGCCAGCTGGCCGACAAGAGCGCGGCCAAGGCGGCAAGCACCACCGCCTGATGGCCGCAGCGCCGGCCGCTCATTCCTTGGCCTGCGGCTTCCAGCGCTTGAGCAACAGCGCGTTGCTCATCACACTGACCGAGCTGAGCGCCATGGCGGCGCCGGCGACCACCGGGCTGAGGTAGCCCAGCGCCGCCAGCGGGATGCCGGCGATGTTGTAGATGAAGGCCCAGAACAGGTTCTGGCGGATCTTGCCCACCGTGCGGCGCGAGATGTCCAGCGCCGCCGGGATCAGCCCCACGTCACCGCGCATCAGCGTGATGCCGGCGGCGTGCATGGCGACGTCGGTGCCGCTGCCCATGGCGATGCCGACGTCGGCCGCGGCCAGGGCCGGCGCGTCGTTGACCCCGTCGCCGACCATCGCAACAACGTGGCCCCCACGCTCCGCGGCTGCGCCTGCTGCGCTGCCCCCCGAGGGGGCGCTCGCCGCCTTGGGGCGGCCCGGCGGCAGCTCGTGGCCCCCATGCTCCCCCGCTGCGCGCGGTCCGCTGCCCCCGTTCGGGGAAGGGCCCACGGACAAGTCGTGTGCCGGGGCGCTCGCCGATGAGGGCGCGCCCCCGACACCAAATGCATCGCCTTGGCGCAGCGCCACAATCGCCGCCGCCTTGTCCCCCGGCAGCACGTCGGCCATGACCTCGCCGACCTCGGGGTTCAGGCCCAGGCGGCGGGCCACGGCGTCGGCGGCGCCGCGGTTGTCGCCGCTGATCATCACGGCGCGCAGGCCGCGGGCGTGCAGTTCGGCGATGGCGGCGGCGGCGCCGGCTTTGGGTTCGTCGCCGAAGGCCAGCAGAGCCAGGGCGCGCGGCGGGGCGCCGCCGTGATCGCGCACGGCAACTATCGAAACGGTAGCGCCTTGCGCTTGTTGCTGTAGGGCTGCAGCCTCAAAAGGCGTCAAATCCACGCCCAGCTCCTGCATCCAGCGCTGGCTGCCGATCAGCACCGTGCGGCCGTCCACGCGGCCTTCGGTGCCGCGGCCGGGCACGGCGCGGGCGTCTTGCGGCTCGGTCAGCGCCAGGCTTTGCGCCTGGGCGGCGGCCAGCACCGCGCGGGCCAGCGGGTGTTCGCTGCCGCTTTGCAGGCTGGCGGTGGTGCGCAGGGCGGCGGCGTCCTCCACGCCCGGCGCGGGCACCAGGGCCAGCAGGCGCGGCTTGCCTTCGGTCAGCGTGCCGGTCTTGTCAAAAGCGACGGTGTCGACGCGGTGCGCCACTTCCAGCGCCTCGGCGTCCTTGATCAGGATGCCGAACTTGGCCGCCACCCCCGTTCCGGCCATGATCGCCGTCGGCGTGGCCAGGCCCAGCGCACACGGGCAGGCGATGACCAGCACCGCCACGGCGCGGATGATGGCCGTTTCCATGCCCGCGCCGGCCAGCCACCAGCCGACAAAAGTGAGCAGCGCGATCACCAGCACCGTCGGCACAAAAACAGCCGACACCTTGTCGACCAGCCGCTGCACCGGCGCCTTGGCGGCCTGCGCGTCTTCCACCAGGCGGATGATGTGGGCCAGCACGCTTTCGCTGCCGGCCGCCGTCACCTCCAGCCGCACACGGCCGTCGCCGTTGATCGAGCCACCCGTCAGCGCGTCGCCCACCGACTTGGCCACCGGCAGGGGCTCGCCGGTCAGCATGGATTCGTCCACCTGCGTCGCGCCCTCGGTCACGCGGCCATCGGCAGGCACGCGCTCGCCGGGGCGCACGACCAGGCTGTCGCCACGGCGCAGTTCGTCCACCGGCAGGTCTTTTTCGCTGCCGTCCCAGTCGATCACGTGGGCCACGTCAGGCCGCAACGCGTGCAGGGCGCGGATGGCGGCCGTGGTCTGGCGCTTGGCGCGCGATTCCAGCCACTTGCCCAGCAGCACCAGGGTGACGACCACGGCCGCGCTTTCAAAGTACAGGTGCGCGTGTTCGCCGTGGCCGGAAAACAGCCACAGCCAGACCGACAGCGCCCAGGCCGCCGTGGTGCCAATGGCCACCAGCAAATCCATGTTGCCCGTGCCCGCCCGCAGCGCGTGCCAGCCGGCTTTATAAAAGCGCGCGCCCAGCCAAAACTGCACCGGCGTGGCCAGCAGGAATTGCACCCAGGCCGGCGGCATCCAGCTGATGCCAAAGGGCATCAGCAGCATGGGCAGCACCAGCGGCGCCGACAGCGCCAGGCCGATGCCTACCGGCGCAAAGCCGGCCCAGGGCGAGGCGTCGTGGTCGTCGATGCCCGCGTCAGCCGCGCGCGGCTCGTAACCGGCGTCGCGCACGGCACGGCGCAGCTGCGGCGCCAGGGCGTCGATGTCGGGCGCGGTGATGCGCGCCGATTCGGTCGCCAGGTTGACGTTGGCGCTGTGCACGCCCGGCACTTTCTTCAGCGCCTTTTCGACCCGCGCGACGCAGGAGGCACAGGTCATGCCGCCCACGCCCAGGTCCAGAGATGGCAGGGTTTCGGTGTTCATGGGGGATAGTGTGAAGCTTGCCATCATGGGAGAGTCAAGCCCTAACGCGGATAGATATAAAAAATGCCTCTGGCCCTACAACCACCTGCGCAAACAGCTATCCTATTTATAGCTCTCTTGGCTCCACGGTGAAAGCACTTGACATTCCCACCATGGCAAGGTTCAAACTAGGGCCACCGTTGTTTCACACCTTTGTTAAGGAGATCACCATGCAACAGCAATTCACCGTCACCGGCATGACCTGCGGCCACTGCGAAGCCAGCGTCACCCGCGCCGTCAAGCAGTTGGACGGCGGCGCGCAGGTCAAGATCGACCGCGAGCGCAACCTGGTCGAAGTGGACAGCACCGAGCCGCGCGACGCCATCGCCCAAGCCATCCGCGAGGAAGGCTACGCGGTCGAGGCCTGACGTGGCCACCGCACCCATGGCCACGGCGCCCTTGCGCGGGCGCGGTCCCGCGCGGGTGGTGCCCGCGGCGCTGAACATCACCGGCCCGGTGCCGATCGGCGAGGCGGCGCGCGCCTCGGGCGTGTCGGCCAAGATGGTGCGCCACTACGAGTCGCTCGGCCTCCTGGGCGAGGTGGCGCGCACCGATTCGGGCTACCGCCAGTACAGCGCGGCGGAGATCCACACGCTGCGCTTCATCAAGCGGGCGCGTGACTTGGGCTTTTCGATGCTGGAGATCGCCGACCTGCTCAACCTGTGGCGCGACCGCTCGCGCGCCAGCGGCGACGTCAAGCAGATCGCGCAGCAGCACGTGGCCGACCTGGACGCGCGCATCGCCGCCATGCAGGCCATGCGCCAGACGCTCAGCGACCTGCTGCACCACTGCCACGGCGACCAGCGGCCCGACTGCCCGATCATCGACGACCTGGCGGGCGCCATGCTGCGCTGAAGCGGGCGCCGCGGTGGGCTACGCGGAGCCATGCGCCCCTGCTGCACCGGCGGCGCGAACTTTACAAAGCCTTATCCGGCGGCGATGCCCCAGACACATGCGCCGCCCACACTTGCCTTCAAGCCGATACGCCAGACATCCCGTCGGGCGGCCAACGGCCTCGCCAGGCACAGGTCTGGCGACACCGAAAGGACCATCGACATGACCCGAGCACCCAAGCACCTCCTGTTGGCCACCCTGCTGGCCGCCACCGGCGTGATCGCCACCGCGCAAACCGCCACCCCAGCGGCCCAACCGGCCCCGACCGCTGCGCCCGCCGCCGGCGACGCCAGCGCCCAGCCGCAGCAGCGCCACGCCAGGGGCAACCCCGCCGAGCGCCAGAAGAAGTGGGCCGAGCACCGCGCCAAGCGCCAGGCCGAGCTGAAGGCCGCGCTCAAGCTGACGCCCGCGCAAGAAGGCGCGTGGACCACCTTCACCACGGCCACGCAACCGCCAGCCCGCGCCGAACGCTCGCCGCAGGACCGCGAAGCCTTCAAGAACCTGACCACGCCGCAGCGCATCGACATGATGGAAAAGCGCATGGCCGAGCGCCAGGCGCACATGAAGCAGCGCGGCGAAGCGGTGAAGGCGTTCTACGCCCAGCTGACGCCCGAGCAGCAGAAAGTCTTTGACGAGCGCGGGATGCGCCACGGCAAGGGCGAAGGCCGCCACGGCGGTCACCGCGGGGGCCACCACGGCCAAGGTCGCGCCGGCTAAACCCGCGCCACCACCCTGTCCCCTGCAGGCGGCCGCCACGGCCGCCCCAGGTCCACAGAACCCGCCCGGCCCTCAGCCGCGGCGGGTTTTTTCGTAGGCGGCCCCCATGGGCTTGTACAACGTCCCGGGGTCTTGACGCGGATCAATTTCAACCCATCCATTTGAAGTAAATCGGCCGCTGGCCCTACAGCTATCTGCGCAAGCAGCTATAGTTTTAAGACTTCACCGGGTGGCTGCCGATTGGCCGTTCCCGGCCTTTGGACTTAAGCTGAGCGCCGTGCCGCCTATCGCCCCCCCACCCCCTCCGCTGCCGCCGCGCCCCGTGCGCGGCACCCTGAAACTGCCGGCCGTGCGCCAGGTGCCAATGTCGGCGCCCTTTCACTGGCTGGGCCAGGGCTGGCGCGACCTGTGGCGCTGCGGGCCGTGGAGCCTGCTGCACGGCCTGGTGCTGGCGGGCTTTGGCGCGCTGCTGCTGTGGCTGGCGCGCGAGCATTTCTGGCTGCTGGCCGGCGCGTTTTCGGGCTTTCTGGTGGTGGCGCCGGTGCTGGCCACCAGCCTGTACGCACTCAGCCGCGCGATGGAGCGTGGCGAGCCGGCCAACGGGCGCACCATCCGCAAAACCTGGACGCGCTGGCAGTACTCGCGTTTCGCCGTCCATGGCGGGTACTGGAGCCTGGTGCGCTTTGGCCTGCTGCTGTCGCTGGCCGGCACCGGCTGGGTGCTGACCTCGGCCGCGCTGATCACCGCCATGGCGCCGGAGCCGGTCAACACGCCCATGGACTTCGTGCGCCACGTCGTGCTGTCGCACCGCGGCTACCTGTTCGAGCTGTGGCTGACCATGGGCGCGCTGATGGCGGCGCCCTTGTTTGCATCCAGCGTGGTCAGCATGCCGCTGCTGCTGGACCGCCGCGTCGACGTGCTGCAGGCCGTGCTGACCAGCTGGCAGACGGTGCTGACCAACCCCGGCGCCATGGCGCTGTGGGCCGCGCTGATCATGGGGCTGACGCTGCTGGGCATGGCAACGGGCCTCATCGGGCTGGTCGTCATCCTGCCCTGGCTGGGCCACGCCAGCTGGCACGCGTACCGAGCGCTGGTCGACGCCAGCGGCCTGCCCGAGCGCTTGCCGCCCGAGGGAGGCCGCTGAAGATGTTCGGCTTCAACGAAGAGCAGATCGCCTGGTTCGGCCTCACCGTCGGGGTGGGCGCGTTCATGCTCTACATGGTCTTCATCATCGCGCAGCTGGCCTGGGAATCGAAGGCCGGCAAGTTCGGCACCTTCGTGCTGTTCCTGGCCCTGGCCTTCGGCATGGTGGGCTTTCTGGCCAAGTCGGTGATCCAGTGGGTGCTGGAGCGCTGAAGCACCCCTGAGGCGCTGACGACCACGCGCCCACCGCGCGGCCCCCGAGCCGCGCCCAACCGGCCTGTGGATAAACCTGTAGCCAAACGCCGGGCAACCGGCAGGTTATCCACAATTTTGAACGGCACGCCGAAGTTGTACCCAATCGCCGGCGCTGTCCCGCGCGTCGTCTGCACAGACTTTGTGTTTTTCTAAATGCTTGTCACGCAAGGAGAAAAACCGCTTGTCCCCAGACAGGTGGACTCTTTACTACAACTACTAATCAGATATAAAGACATTAGAGAGAAGTCAGAACACCGCTTTTTCCACGGAACAGCCGACCCCTGGCCCAAGCCGTGGTCAACTGGCGGCGCCCGCGTCAGGGGCTGTTGCCATCAGCCGTTACATCCCCGGCGCAGAACCGGTCCTTTCAGGGCCCCCGCGCTGGTAAGATCGGCCGGCTTTCGTCCCGAGCCTGTGCCCGGACCTTTCCCCTTCGTTGTCGTTGCCGCCTCCGCGCCCATGTCCGTAGCCCTCGCCGGCCGCAGCCCCACCACCTTCGAGATCAAGAGCGCCAGCCTGCCGCTGCTCGCGCTGCGCCTGAAGTCGCCCGATCTGCAGGGGCTGGAAGACGAGTTGCGCGCCCAGTACGGCGACAAGCCCGATTTCTTTGACGACGACCTGCTGGTGCTGGACCTGAGCGCGCTGCAGGCCGACGCCGCCGAAGGCGAAGCGGCCGAGGCCGCGCCTGCCTCCGCCGCGCTCGACTTCCCCGCCATCGTTGCCCTGCTGAAGCAGCACCGCCTGCGTCCCCTGGCCGTGCGCGGCGGCAGTGCCGACCAAATGGCCGCTGCCGTGGCCGCCGGCTTGCTGGCCGCGCCCGACGTGCGCGTGCAGACCGCCGCGCGTCCGCCCGAACCGCCACCCACCACCGCCACAGCGGCCGTCCAGCCGGAGCCCAGCGCGCTGGAAGCGCCGCCGCCCGGCGCTTTGGTGATCGACCGGCCGCTGCGGTCTGGCCAACAGGTGTACGCCCGTGGGCGCGACCTGGTCGTCATGGCCATGGTCAACCCGGGGGCCGAGGTGATTGCTGACGGCCACATCCACGTCTACGCCCCGCTGCGCGGCCGCGCCATCGCTGGCGCGCGCGGCTGGCCGGATGCGCGCATCTTCGCGCGCGAGATGAAGCCTGAGCTGGTGTCGATCAGCGGCGTTTACCGCACCAGCGACGAGGCGCTGCCCGGCGAAGTCTGGGGCCACGCCGCCACCGTGCGGCTGCAGTCGTCCGAAGAAGCGGGCGACAAGCTGATTTTTGAGCAAGTGAACGCGTGATGAGGCACCCCCCTGAGGCGCTGACGCGCCATCCCCCCGCTCTCTGCGCGCTGATGCGCTCCGGGCAGGGGGACAACGCCGATGTGCGGCACAGGTCCGCACATGGCGTTTGCTGGCCTGGCCTGCTCCGCGGCCCTCTGAACTTCTGCGGACGTCCCGCGCTTGGCGGTCCGCTCTGACCGAATCGATTGAACAAGGTAATCACAACATGGCAAAAATCGTCGTAGTGACTTCCGGCAAGGGCGGGGTGGGCAAGACCACGACCAGCGCTGCCTTTGCCTCCGGCCTGGCTTTGAAGGGCCACAAGACGGCGGTGATCGACTTTGACGTCGGCCTGCGCAACCTCGACCTGATCATGGGTTGCGAACGCCGCGTGGTGTACGACCTGATCAACGTGATCCAGGGCGAAGCCAACCTGACGCAGGCGCTGATCAAAGACAAGCAGTGCGAGAACCTCTACGTGCTGGCCGCCAGCCAGACGCGCGACAAGGACGCGCTGACGGAAGAGGGCGTCAAAAAGGTGCTGGACGACCTGGCCGCGATGGACTTCGACTACATCGTCTGCGATTCGCCCGCCGGCATCGAAAGCGGTGCGCTGCTGGCCATGCGCTACGCGGATGAGGCGCTGATCGTCACCAACCCCGAAGTCTCCAGCGTGCGCGACTCCGACCGCATCCTGGGCATGCTGGGCAGCAAGACCCAGCGCGCCATCGACGGCAAGGACCCGGTCAAGGAGCACCTGCTGATCACGCGCTACAACCCCAACCGCGTCGCGGATGGTCAGATGCTCAGCCTGCAAGACATCCAGGACATTCTGCGCGTCAAGCTGATCGGCGTCATCCCGGAAAGCGAAGCCGTGCTGCAAGCGTCCAACCAGGGCCTGCCCGCCGTGCACCTGAAGGGCACCGACGTGTCCGGCGCCTACCTGGACGTGATCGACCGCTTTCTGGGCGAAAAAGACAAGCCCATGCGCTACATCGACGCCGAAAAGCCCGGTTTCTTCAAGCGCCTGTTCGGGGGCAAGTAAGCCATGTCGTTCCTCTCCTTTTTCCTGGGCGAGAAGAAGAAGACCGCCAGCGTCGCCAAGGAACGTCTGCAGATCATCCTGGCGCACGAGCGCGGCGGTCGCACCGGCGCCGACCCCGACTACCTGCCCGACCTGCAGCGCGACCTGATTGCCGTGATCAGCAAGTACGTCAAGATCGACCCGAAGGACATCAAGGTCAACCTCGAGCGCGAGGAGGACCTGGAGGTGCTGGAGGTCAAGATCGAGTTGCCGGAGAAGAAGTAGCGCCCCCCTGAGCGGCTGGCGCCGCTTCCCCCCGCTCTCTTCGCGCTGACGCGCTTCGGGCAGGGGGACAACGCCAGTTGCCGGCGCAGGTCCGGCAACGGCGTTCGCTGGGGTGGCCTGCTCCGCGGCCATCTGCGCGGTGGGCAGATAGACGTTGGCTGGCGGTGGCGGTCGGGGCTGAGTGCCTGCGTTGACAGCGGCTCCTGTTGGGCGGTTGGGTCATAGCGTCAGTCCCTGGCATGCCGGGCGGCTTTGGCGGCGATGGAAGAAGTTCAGACAAATCGCCTTCTGGCCCTACAACCACCTGCGCGGCCAGCTTCTTATTTAATAGCAAACTAGAATGGCTGGCATGTCTTCAGCCACCGCCTTGCCCAAGCCGACGATCCTGGTGGTGGAGGACGAACCGGGCATCGCCGACACCATTCACTACGCCTTGGCCAGCGACGGCTTCGAGCCAGTGGCTTGCGGCAGCGGGCGCGAGGCGATCGCGCAGTTCAGCGCAGCGCCGCCGGCCTTGGCGATTCTGGACGTGGGGCTGCCGGACATGAATGGGTTTGAGCTGTTTCGCCGCCTGCAGGATCTGCCGGGCGGCAAGCAGGTGCCGATGCTGTTCCTCACCGCCCGCACCGGCGAGATCGACCGCGTGGTCGGGCTGGAGCTGGGCGCGGACGATTACGTGGCCAAACCCTTCTCTCCGCGCGAGCTGGTCGCGCGCGTGCGCACCATCCTGCGGCGCAGCCAGCGCGCGAACGCGGCACCGACGGCGCTTGCTGCGCCCGAAACCACCACCGAAGAATTTAAAGAGCATCGGCCTGCGGCCCTAGGGGAATCTGCGCGAACAGCTCCTGAAAAAGAAGCAGACAAGGCTTTGCAACACGGCGCGCTGTACTGCGACAGCGAGCGCCGCCTGATCCGCTTTCACGGCCAGGCGCTCGAACTGTCGCGCTACGAATACGGCCTGCTGGCCACGCTGCTGCAGCGCCCCGGCCGCGTCTTTACGCGCGACGAACTGCTGGAACGCGTGTGGGACGACCCGGGCGACAGCTTCGACCGCACGGTGGACGCGCACATCAAAACCCTCCGCGCCAAGCTGCGCGCCGTGCGCGACGACGATGACCCGATCCGCACGCTGCGCGGCGTGGGGTATGCGCTGCGCGAGGGTTGACTTGCCCGCTCGGCAGCGTCAGCAACCATGAAGCCCTTGGCGTCCCTTGCCCAGGGCGCGGACCACGCCAGAACGCCGAGGAGCGGGCTTGGCCCGGCCTCTGGCGTTGTCCCCTTGGGGGGATGGCGCCGCAGGCGACTCAGGGGGGAATTCGAGTGTCGCGCCGCACCCGCATCTTCCTCGCGCTGATCGCCGTCTACGCCATCGGCATGGCGGCGCTGCTGTACCAGCTGCTGGCCGACCTGGATCCGCGCTACCGCGAATCGGCGGAAGAAGGCCTGATCGAAACCGCACAGCTGATGGCCACGGTGATCGAGCAGGACGTGGAGTTTGGCGCCCTGCCCACCGACCGCATCGGCGGCATCTTCCGCGACCTGTACGCGCGGCGCTTTTCGGCGCAGGTCTACCAACTGCACAAGACCCGCGTCGACCTGCGCACCTACGTCACCAACCGGCACGGCGTGGTGGTGTACGACTCGACCGGGCGCGCGCTGGGGCAGGACTTTTCGCGCCTGCGCGACGTGCGCCTGACGCTGCTGGGCGAGTATGGCGCGCGCACCACGCGCGATGTGCCCAGCGACGCGACCAGCACCGTGATGTACGTCGGTGCGCCGATCCGCTGGAACGGCGAGATCGTCGGCGTCGTCACCCTGGGCAAGCCGGTGCAAAGCTTCGGCCAGTTCGTGGCGGCGGCGCGCAAGAACGTGCTCTTTGTGGGCCTGGTGTCCGGTTTGTCGGTGCTGATGCTGGCGCTGGTGCTCTCATTTTTGCTGATCCGGCCGCTGGGTATCACCAGCGATTTGTTCGCCGCGCTGCGCACCGCGGGGTGGCGGGGCGAGGACGGGCGCCGCCACTTCAGTCCGCGCCGGGCCTGGCGCGCCGTGCGGGCGCAGGCGCGCGCGGCCGGGCAGGAAGTGCGCGACGCGATCGCGGGGCGCAACTACGTACAGGACTACGTGCGCCAGTTGACGCACGAGCTGAAGAGCCCGATCTCCGCCGTGCGCGGCGCGGCCGAACTGCTGCAAGAGCCCGGCATGCCGCCCGAACAAGCGGCGCGCTTTGCCGCCAACATCGCGCGCGAGTCGCACCGCCTGCAGGAGGTGGTGGACCGCATGATGGAGCTGTCCGCGCTGGAAAGCCGGCGCATGCTGCGCGACCAGCAGCGCGTGGCGCTGGCGCCCATGCTGGAGGAACTGGCCGCCGCCGCGCGCGCCCAGGCGCCGCGCTTGCGCATCGACGTGCAGATCCAGGACGACGTGGCGGTGGAGGGCGACCCGTTCTTGCTGCGCCGCGCCATCGGCAACCTGCTGGACAACGCGGTGGAATTCACCGCGCCGGTGGCTTCGCTTGCGCCGGGCGACGCGGCGCGGGGCGAGTCCGGCAGCGCCGACATCGTGCTGCGCCTGTCGCGCGAGGGCCGCATGGCGCGCATCGCCGTGCGCGACCACGGCCCCGGCGTGCCGAGCTACGCGGAAGGCAAGCTGTTCGACAAGTTCTTCTCGCTCGCGCGGCCGGGTTCGCAGAAGAAAAGCACGGGGCTGGGCCTGTCCTTCGTGCGCGAGATCGCCACCTTGCACCAGGGCAGCGTTGATGTGGGCAACGCCGTGCCGCGTCGCGGGCCCGATGCGCCCCGCGCCGACCAGGGCGCGCTGGCCGTGTTGCGCCTGCCGGCGCTGAAACCGCGCTGACCCGTTTTCAGGCATGAAAAAAGCGCCTGACCAAAGGGCGAGGCGCTTGCGCTGGGTGCTGGTGATGCCGACCGCGGGGTCGGCGCCAGCGGTCTGTTTACTGCGAGGCGATCTCCAGACGGGCCGCGCGGGCTTGCTGGATGAACTCGAGGAACGAAACGAACACGTTGCGCATGGTGGACTCCTTGTCACAGGAGATGCCATCGAAAGGGACCTGGCCGCGTGCATCTCCGTCCGGGCCAACCCCTAGGGAAAACCACTAAGTAGAATCCCTAATATCGAAAGTATACAACATACCGCAGGGTTGTGCTGCGCTGCAGCATCACAGGCCGGCAGGCGAACGCGGCGCCCGTTGCGGTTGCGCGAAGCGGAATGCTGACCGGCTTTGGCCAGTGACGGCGCGAAGGGTGGGGTGAAAGGGGCGGTTGCCGCGCGACGCGCTTGCCGCCGAAGAGGTAGCGCATCGCCCGCCTTGATCGCCGCCCCAAGCACCTTGCGACCGCCCATAAAAAAGCGGCCCGAAGGCCGCAGGGCACGCCACCGAGGAGCTGTGGCGTGTCAGGAGATGCTGTAGTGTGCGCGCTTCAGGCGGCCTTCCAGCTGCCACCGTCTTGCTTGAAGACGATCTTTTCGGGCAGGCTGGACAGCGAGCCCTTGTAGACTTCGCTGCCGTTGGCGAAGATGGCGAAGTTCTCGTCTTCCACCAGGAAGAAGGCTTGGCCGGTGGGGGCGGTTTGCAGCTCGGCGCAGCCGGTGGCCTTGACCGTGATGCCGCCAGCGCCCTGGCCGGCGCCGTCCAGAAATTCGACGCGTACTTTCTTGGCTGTCATGTGGTGTTCTCCTTGCCTAGCGGCAGTGATGTCGTTGGTCGGTGAAGAACCCTGACTGTGACATCCAAAGGCTTCATTTGTGCAGTGCTGCCGAAGGCGTGCGCGACAAATTGCACGCTCGCCGCACTCTCATCAAGCACCCTGTGCGTGTCCCACCACGACATTTTTCACACCCACATGCATCGTGTTGAACTGACATTAACATGTGATGTAAATATGGTTCACGGCGGCTCTGAACCTACGCAGGCAGCTACGTTTTTTGTAGTCTCAGGCCGCCGCTCGTGTGTCACGGGGCCGCGGTTTCTGTGGCCGTTGGCGCACTGCTCAGTTGCCACCAGTTGACACGGCGCGTAGCCAGCATCAGCGTCGCCAGCATCGCAAACACCAGCAAGGCGCCCAGCAGCAACGCGTTGCTTTCCGACGCCAGCAGCGCGTACAGCGCGCCGTACAACACCGCCACGTACGCCGCCAGCGTGCCGCCGCGCCGCACGCCGCCGAGCACGGCGCTGAAGTACGTCCCCAGCAGCACCACGCTGGCGCCCGCCGCGCAGGCGTAGGCGATGGCAAAGCCCAGCTTTTCCGACAGCGCCAGCAGCAGCAGGAAGAAAACTGCGATCGACAGCCCGACCAGTGCGTACTGCACCGGGTGCAGGCGCAGGCGCTTGAACAGCTCGACCATGAACACGGCCATCAGCACCAGCGCGACGAACAGCGCGCCGTACTTGACCGCGCGTTTGGACATCGAATAGACGTTGACCGGCTGCGCCAGCGCGACGTCAAAGCTGTCCAGCGCACCGTGGCCAGCTTTGACCTGGTCGTCCGACCCGGTCAGCGACGCGCGCAGCTGGTCGCGCGTCTGGCTGGTCAGCGCGGCGATGCGCCAGCGCGCGTCAAAACCGCTGTCGGTCACGGTGCGCTCGGTCGCCAGAAAGCGCCCGCCAAAGCGCGGGTGCGGCCAGGGCGAGGTCAGGTGCGCGGTGGTTTCGTCGCCCAGCGGCGCGATCGCCAGCTCGTTCTGCCCGGCCAGCTGCAGCGCCAGCTGGAAGGGCATGGCCTGCCCGGCGTTGAAGGCCTGCAGCGCCGCGCCCGACAGCGGCGCGTGCACCCCGGCCGCCAGCCAGGACCCGGCCGGCACATGCGGCACGCGCGCGTTGAAGGCCAGCGCGGCGCCCGCCAGCGTCAGGCGTGGCGCGCCTTCCAGCCCGCGCAGGTCGGACACGCTCAGCGCCAGCAGCGGCGCCTGCACTTCCACGGTCGACCCCGCCACCTTTTGCTGCAGTTGCGCCGTGGTGACCGGCGCGAAGCGACCGTCGATCTGCCCTTTGAGCCGGTAAAACGGCACGGTGAAGATGCCGCGGTAGCGCTCTTCGGGCGTGAGCTGCCCGCGCACGTCCATCTGCTGCGGAAAGAAGAGCTGAAAGCGCTGCTCTGACCTGGGCGTCAGCCCGGTTTGTTCACCCCGTTCGTTGCGCACGGCGGCCTGCCAACGCTCGACGTAGGGCACGACCAGCACCGGCCCGACCAGGCGCTGCGGGCCCACGTGCGTTTCGGCCAGCTCGCTCACCGCCGACGCCTGCGTGGCGTTGCGCTCGCGGATCAGCGATTCGATTTCCCCCAGCGGGATGCACAGCAGCAGCAAGAGCAGCAGCAGGGTCAGGACTTTGGCCAGCGTCGATTCGCGCCAGGCGGCTAAACGGTTCATGGTGGTGTTCCCTCATTTGGTGTGTTGACGGAGGCCGATGCTCTCGGCCCTCGTCGAAGCGCGTGTGAAGTCGCGCCAACGCACGGGTGTGCGCGTTTCACCGCGACTTCACGCCGACTTCACACAGCGCGCTGGCCTTCGCCGGCACTTCATTCGCCCTTCGGGTGCGGCTTTCAAAGTCCGTCCCATGCGCTGCCGGCGACGTGAGGGTTGGCGGCGCGAAGTCCACCCCCAAGGCCTCACGCCCGACCAGAAAGAAGACACACCATGCGCCACTTCCCCCTGCCCGATGCCGCCGCGGTGCTGCGCGCACTGCCTGAGCTGGCCCCTCGCCTGCCCGTGCCTGACCCTGTGCGGCGCACGCTGGAAGGCGCGCTGCACACCGGCCGCCAGACCAGCCTGCGCTTGCAGCGCGCCAGCTGGTACGCGCTGCTGGCCGCCCTGGTCGTGCTGGCACCCCGCGTCCAGGCCCAGGATGCCGGCACCGCGCCCGCCAAGGCCGAAAGCCCGTACTTCTTCGTCAAGGGTGCGCAGCCCGGCGTGGACGCGCTGCCACTGAAAAGCACCGACGTGCAGGTCAACATCAGCGGTGTGATCGCCGACGTGGTGGTCACCCAGCGCTACAAGAACGAAGGCACGGTGCCGATTGAGGCCAAGTACCTCTTCCCCGGCTCCACCCACGCCGCCGTCAACGGGCTGAACGTGCGCATCGGCGAACGCCTGATCGCCGCGCAGATCCGCGAAAAGCAGCAGGCCCAGGTCGAATACAACGCCGCCAAGAAGGAAGGCAAGACCGCCGCCCTGCTGGAGCAGCACCGTCCCAACGTCTTCCAGATGAACGTGGCCAACATCCTGCCCGGCGACGACGTGCAGGTGGAGCTGCGCTACAACGAACTGCTGGTGCCGACGGACGGCCAGTACGAATTCGTCTTCCCCACCGTGGTCGGCCCGCGCTATGCCGGCACGAGCAAAGAGCCCCCAGGCTCCCCTGCTGCGCAAGGTGCGCTGCCCCCCGATGGGGCGCTCGCCGCCTTGGGGCGGCCCGGCGGCGGCGGCAACGCACCCCCCGAAGCCAGCAGCGGCAAGCCCTTGCAGCACGCCGCCGCCTTCCCGGCCCAGCCCGTGCTGCACCAGGGCCAGCCCAGCCCCAGCGCCTTCAACCTGAAGGTGAATCTGGCCAGCCCGATCGGCATCCAGGAGATCCGCTCGCCCAGCCACGCCATCGACACGCAGCTGGACGCCGGTGGCGCCGCCAAGCAGGCCAGCGTGCGCCTGGCCGACGCCAGCTCGCGCGGCGTTAAGGGCAGCAACAACCGCGACTTCATCCTGGACTACCGCCTGGCCGGCAACGGCATCCAGTCCGGCGTGCTGCTGCACAAGGGCGAGAAGGAGAACTTCTTCCTGGCGATGGTCCAGCCGCCCAAGGCCGTGGCGGCCAAGGACATCTCGCCGCGCGACTACATCTTCGTGGTCGACATCTCGGGCAGCATGCACGGCTTCCCGCTGGACACGTCCAAGGCGTTGCTGCGCCAGCTGATCGGCAACCTGCGCGCCAGCGACACCTTCAACGTGCTGCTGTTCTCGGGCAGCAACCGCTTCCTGTCGCCGCAGTCGGTGCCGGCCACGCCCGCCAACATCAACGCGGCCATCCGCACCATCGATGAGATGGGCGGCAACGGCTCGACCGAGCTGCTGCCCGCGCTGCGCCGCGTCTACGCCGAACCCAAGCAGCCCGGCGTCGCCCGCACCGTGGTCGTGGTGACCGACGGCTACGTCACCGTTGAATCCGAGGCGTTTGCCCTGGTGCGCAAGCACCTGAACCAGGCCAACCTGTTCGCCTTCGGCATCGGCAGCTCGGTCAACCGGCACCTGATGGAAGGCCTGGCGCGCGCCGGCATGGGCGAGCCCTTCATCATCACCCGCCCCGACGAAGCCAAGGCCCAGGCCGAGCGCTTCCGCCGCATGATCGCCACGCCCGTGCTGACGCAGGTGAAAGCGCGCTTTGAAGGTCTGGATGTGTACGACGTCGAACCCGAGCAGCTGCCCGACGTGCTGGCCGAACGCCCCGTGGTCGTCTTTGGCAAGTGGCGCGAATCGGCCGCCGGTGCCGCGCAAAAGCCGCAGCTGGTCGTCGAAGGCCAGGCGCCCGGCGGCGCTTATCGCCAGGCGATTCCGGTCGACACGCAGGCCAGCTGGACCGGCACCGGCGCGCTGCGCCACCTGTGGGCGCGCCACCGCATCGCCGCGCTGAGTGACCAGGAAGCGCTGACCGGCGGCGAAGAGCACAAGGCCGCCATCACCCGCCTGGGCTTGGACTACAGCCTGCTGACGCAGTACACGAGCTTCATCGCCGTCGACAAGGTGGTGCGCAACCCCAGCGGCAACCAAGCGACCGCCAACCAGCCCAGCCCCCTGCCCGAAGGCGTGACCGACAAGGCCGTGGGCGACGCCAGCGCGCTGGGCGCGGCCGTGGGCAGCACGCCCGAGCCGGCGACCTGGGCGGCGATGTTGGTGGTGTTGGCGGTTCTCGGCGGGAGTGTTGCACGGCGCAAGCTGGATCGATTCACTTCGTGAAGAGGGGCACCCCCTGAGGCGCCGTTCCGCCCGGCGCTCGTCGCCAGAGGCGCCGGCCCTTCGGTCTGTCCGGACCTGCGCAGGCAGGTCCGGAGCCGCAGACCTCAGCCCCCCGCTCTCTGCGCGCTGACGCGCTCCGGGCAGGGGGACAACGCCGAGGGCCGGCGCAGGTCCGGCCCTGGCGTTCGCTGGGCTGCCGGGGGCCGTGGATGCCGGGTGCTGGTCCTATCGTGAGGTGCTCCGAATTGAATAGCTGCCTACGCAAGTCCATCTAGGGCCAGAAGCCCGAAACGCTTGAAATTGTCTTTGCTACCGAGAACCACCATGTCCCTCCCGCTCCTGCTCCGTCACCCCCGTTTGCAACCGCTGTCGCTGCGCGTGGACCGCGCGCCGGCGCTGGCTTGGATCGCGCTGCAGACGGCGGCGCTGTGGCCGACCTGGGTGTGGGTGGCGACGCGGCAGGTGGACGGCTCGGACGACCCGCTGGGCGTGCTGACGCTGCTGGCGCTGGCCGCGCTGGTGGCGGCGCTGCGGCGCGATTTGCGCTGTGCGCCGCGCTTAGGTTGGCTGATGGCGGCGGGGGTCGGCACGCTGGCGGCGACACTGCTGCGCGGGGCGGCGCCGGCGTTGGTCAGCAGCCTGGTCGCGGTGTTGGCCTGGGCCGCCGGTTTGCTGGCCTTTCTACCGAGCACAAGGCCCCCACGCTGGCCCGCTGCGCGGGCTGCGCTGCCCCCCGAGGGGGTGCTCGCCGCCTTCGGGCGGCCGGGCGGCGGCTCGACGCGCCGCGGCGCCATGCGCGCCGAAGGCGGCGTGCTGTGG
>JAEZWW010000086.1 GCA_023442945.1 Pseudomonadota bacterium
GCGTTGGCCGGCAGCGCGTGCAGCCAGCGCTCCAGCGCCAGCAGCGCGCGGCCGGTGGCGGGCGTCTGCAGCACGGCCAGCAGGCCGGCGCGGCGGATGCGGCGCTCGGCCAGCACGGCCGCTTCCATGGCCTGCCATTGCTCGGCGCGCTCGTCGTCGCCATCGATGAAGGCGTCGGACCACAGCGGCAGGCTTTCCAGCCCGGCCACGTCCAGGTCGCGCGCGTTGCCCAGGGCCTTCAACAGCGGCCGCAGCGCCGCGCCATCGGGCAGCGGGTGCGCGGCCAGCACGGGTTTGAACAGCCACAGCGCGCTGCGCCAGCGGCGCCAGCCGACGCGCGCCTGGTGCACCAGCTCGGGCCCGTCGCTGTGCAGCAGGCCTTCCAGGTTGGTCAGGAACTGGCCCAGCGCTTCGCCCAGCACGGCGTGGGCAGCGGCGGCCACGCCCATCTGGCGCTTCAGCGGCGGGGTCTTGGCGCGGCGCGGCGCGTGGCGGGTGCCGGACAGCAGGCGCCAGCCGAGCTCGGCCTTGCTCAGCGTGGCGGGCAGCACGGCCAGGTGCTGGGCGATCTGGTCGGCGGCGGCGAACAGGGCGTCGGGCGTGCCGGCCAGCAGCTCCAGCTCCAGCTCGCACAGATCGACCGCTTTCTCGGCCCCGGGCGGCCCGGCGCGCACGCGGCCGACGTCCAGCACCAGCTCGATCCGACTGCCGTCCGGCGCGCTCAGCTCGCGCAGGGTGCGTGTGGCTTCGGTGACGAAGACGGGGGCCAGTTCGGCAAACAGGTGCCCGTCGGCGTCCAGCGCGGCCCAGGGCGGGGCGGCCTCCAGCGCCGTGAAGCTCAGGGCGTCGCCGGGCAACTCGGTTTCCCACTCGCCGCGCTGGGTGAAGCCGCCTTGCGCGGCGTCGGCGGTCTTCAGCGTCTGGAGCCAGCGCGCGGGCGCGCCGTCAGCCTCCAGCCGGCGGATGCGCAGCGCGGCGCGGGCCTGGTGCAGGGCCTGGCTGGGCGTGTCGAAATAGGTGTTGGTCAGCCGCTGCACGCTGACCGGCAGGCCGGCGACCAGGTCCAGTTGGGCCAGCTGCTCGGCGATGCGTGCCGGGTCGGCGCCGGGCAGGGCGAGCTTGAGTTCGGCCTCGCTGGCGTGGGCGCTGGGCGCGTCCGCTTGGGCCGACGCCGAGGGTGCGGGAGCGTTGCGTCGTTTCATGGTCAAAACCAAGGGAAATCGGTCTTCCGCCCTACAGCCACCTGCGCAGGCAGCTACTTAAAATATAGCACTCGGCAGCGTGGCGCTACCTGGGGAATGCCCGGGCGACGCGCCACAGCGCTCAGCGCAGGCCTTGACCGCCCGTGCCTTCGGTGCGCTGGATCAGCTCGACCTTGTAGCCGTCGGGGTCGGTGACGAAGGCGATCACCGTCGTGCCACCGGCCACCGGGCCGGCTTCGCGCGTGACGTTGCCGCCCGCGGCCTTGATCTTTTCGCAGGCGGCGTAAGCGTCGGGCACGCCCAGGGCAATGTGGCCATAGGCGGTGCCCATCTCGTAGCTTTCGGTGCCCCAGTTGTAGGTCAACTCGATCTCGGCCTGGCCGGGGTTGCCGCCTTCGTAGCCGACGAAGGCCAGCGAGTATTTGTATTCCGGGTTTTCCGACGTGCGCAGCAACTGCATGCCCAGCACCTGGGTGTAGAAGTCGATCGAGCGCTGGAGGTTGCCCACGCGCAGCATGGTGTGAAGGAGTCGCATGCGGTCTATTGTGCCCCCCGCACGTGACAGTCTGGCGCGGGGCGCGGGTGAATACCAATGGTGGCAGCCGTATTTACTTAATATATTAAACGTTACAATCCGCGCCGCTTAGGGGTAGGCCCTGTGCGGCCGGCGCGAGGCGCTGGGTAGACTGGCCGCCCGCAAACACGGGTGCGACGCGAAGGCGCTGGCCCCGCGATCGCCCGGCGAGCCCAGAGTTTTAAGGAGAAAGTGTGCTGCCATGACGGCCGACAATCGAATGCACGAGGGCCCGATCGGGCGATTGCTGCACGTGCTGTGCGACGTCTGCGCCGTCATCGGCGGCGCGGTGCTGATCGCCATGGCCGCCATGACCGTGGTCAGCGTGATCGGGCGCACCTTCTTCGACAGCCCCATCCTGGGCGATGTCGAGCTGGTCCAGCTCGGCCTGGCGGTCTGCGTGGCGACCTTCCTGCCTTACACCCAGTTTCGCAGCGCGAACATCATCGTGGACTTCTTCACCGCCAAGGCTTCGCTGCGCAGCCAGCGCTGGATGGACGGCCTGGGCTGCCTGCTGTACGCCGGCATGACGGCGCTGATCGCCTGGCGCGTGTACGCCGGCGGCGTGATGAGCCAGGAGAACCAGGAAGCGTCCATGCTGATGAACCTGCCGCTGTGGATCCCCTACATGCTGATGGTGCCCGGCCTCGTGCTGTGCACGCTGGTGGGGCTGTACCAGGCGGTCATGTACTGGACGCAGCCTGCAACGGAAGAGGGCGTTTGATGAGCACCCTGACCATCGGTCTGATGCTGTTTGTGGCCATGCTGCTGCTGATGGCCATCCGCGTGCCGATCGCCGTGGCCATGTTCGTGCCCGGCGCGGTCGGTTACGTGGTCTTGTCGGGCTGGGACCCGCTGATGGCGCACCTGCGCGGCGCGGTGTACGGGCGCGTGTCGGTGTACGACCTGTCGGTGATCCCGCTGTTCATGCTGATGGGGGGCTTTGCCGTCAACGGCGGGCTGTCCAAGGCGCTGTTCGACTTCGCCAACTCGCTGCTTGGCCGCTTCAAGGGCGGCATGGCGATGGCCGGCATCTTGGCCTGCGCGGCGTTCGGGGCAATTTCGGGCTCCACCGTGGCGACCACGGCGACGATCGCCCAGGTGGCCTACCCGGAGATGCGGCGCATCAACTACTCCGGCCGGCTGGCCACCGCGGCCCTGGCCACCGGCGGCACCATGGGCGTGCTGCTGCCGCCGTCGGTCACCCTGATGGTCTACGCCATCCTGACCGAGCAGAACATCACCAAGACCTTCCTGGCCGCCTACGTGCCGGCCATTCTGGCGGCGCTGGGCTACCTGGTGGTGATCGCGATCTACGTGCGCCTGCGGCCCGACCAGGCGCCCGAGGCGCGCGCCGCCAGCGGCGCCGAGGTGATGCAGGCGGGCGCCAAAGTCTGGCCGATCGCGCTGATCTTCATCGCCGTGTTCGGCGGTATCTACGGCGGCATCTTCACGCCGACCGAGGGCGCGGCCATCGGCGCCACGCTGACGTTCATCATCACGCTGATCCAGCGCCAGCTGACGCTGAAGAAGGCCATCGAGTCGATCCGCACCACGGCGGTGACGTCCGGCATGATCTTCATGATCTTCATCGGCGCGGACATGATGAACGCGTCGCTCGCGCTGTCGCAGCTGCCCAACCAGATGGCCGACTTGATCGCCCACGCCGCCATCCCGCCGGTGTTGGTGATGGCGGTGATCATGCTGTTCTACGTGGTGCTGGGCTGCGTGATGGACGAGATGTCCATGATCCTGCTGACGGTGCCGGTGGTCTTCCCGGTGATCATGGGCATGGACTTCTTCGGCCTGGACACGTCCGACAAGGCGCTGTGGTTCGGGATACTCATTCTTACCGTTTGTGCCATCGGCATGATCTTCCCGCCGGTCGGCTTGAACGTTTATGTCATGAACGGCCTAGCCAAGGACGTGCCCATGGTCGAGACGTACAAGGGCGTATTCATCTTCCTGGCCTGGGACTTCATCCGCCTGGCCCTGCTGATCCTGTTCCCTGGCATCACGCTGTGGCTGGTGCATCTGCTGACCTGAGCAACCGACTTTTTAGGAGAAACGACGATGGCTTTGAAAATCAACCGACTCATCGCCGCCTCGGCACTGTCCCTGCTGGCCGGCGCCGCCGTGCAGGCGCAGACCGTGCTGAAGGTGCACCACTTCCTGCCCTCGGGCTCCAGCTCGCAGCAGAAGATCATCGCGCCCTGGTGCGCCAAGATCGAAAAGGAATCCGGTGGCGAGCTGAAGTGCCAGATCTACCCTGCCATGCAACTGGGCGGCACGCCGCCGCAGCTGCTGGACCAGGTGCGTGACGGCGTGGCCGACATCGTGTGGTCGGTGCCGACCTATTCGGCCGGCCGCTACACCAAGTCGGAGGTGTTCGAGCTGCCCTTCATGGCGATCAACGCCAAGCAGGGCTCGCAAGCGCTGTGGGACTATGTGCAGAAGAACGCGCTGGACGAGTACAAGGGCATCAAGCCGATCTTCATGCACACCACCGAAGGGTATGTGCTGCACAGCAACAAGCCCATCCACAAGCTGGAGGACATGAAGGGCAAGAAGATCCGCACCGCCACGCGCATCTCGGCGCGCATGATGTCCGCGATGGGTGGCACGCCGGTGCAGATGCCGCTGCCGCAGGTGCCGGACGCGCTGTCCAAGGGCGTGGTCGATGGCGTGCTGGTGCCCTGGGAAGCCCTGCCCGCGACCAAGCTGCACGAGATCGTGAAGTACCACCTGGACGCACCGATCGGCTCGCCGCGCTTTGCCAACACCATCTTCATCTTCGGCATGAACCAGGCCAAGTACGACAGCCTGTCGCCCAAGCTCAAGAAGGTGATCGACGACAACTCGGGCCTGGCCGCTTCGGCCTGGGCGGGCGAGGAAGGCTTTGACAACATCGTCGCGCCGTACTCCAAGCTGGCGCGCGACCGCGGCAACACCATTTCGGTGATCGAGCCGGCCGAGCTGGCGCGCTGGGAAAAGACCACCGCCAACGTGGACGAGATCTGGCTGAAGGACGCCCAGGCCAAGGGCTACGACGGCAAGAAGCTGATCGAGGACGCCAAGGCGCTGCTGAAAAAGTACGCACCTGCGAAGTAAGTCGCGGCGGGGCTGGCCGCACGGCCAGACGGCTGCCGGCCGCGCTTTCCGGACAAGCCGCTGCGGTTGCAGCGGCTTTTTTTGTGCGCGATTTCAAAAGAAAAGTGGATTGGGCCTTAGAACCATCTGCGCGGGCAGCTATCAAAATCGAAGTACAAGGTTGCTGATAACACAGGCGTGGGAAGGCAGGCCAGCGGTTTTTGACCGCCGTCAGCGCCTGGCGCACAACGTCGCGACGCACGGCGCGATGGGGATGGCATGGTGCCCTCGGCTGCGCACAGGGCCATAAGGGGGTATGGACAGCCGGTCACGTACTGATACAGTGCGGCGAAGGGGCGCCAGATGCCGGCGCCCGGTTTTTCCTGGTGGTTGCCGTGATCCGATTTTTTCTGCTGTTTCTGACCATCCAGGCCGTGCTGTTTGGCGTGGAAATGCTCAACACCGTCCAGGAGGCCGTGGTGCAGCCGTGGACGAGCTGGGTGGCGTCGGTCAGCGCCGGCATCGCCAAGTTTTTTGATCCGACCGTCATCTCCTACGGCCGCGTGCTGCAAAGCCCGGCGACGGGCTTTGGCGTGTCGATCGAGCCGGGTTGCAACGGCATCGAGGCGGCCGTGGTGCTGATCGCGGCGATCGTGGCCTTCCCGTCCAGCTGGAAGATGAAGCTGTGGGGCATTGGCCTCGGCTTTGTCGCCGTGCAGGCGGTCAACCTGATCCGCGTGGTCAGCCTGTTCTTCCTCGGCCAGTGGAACATGCAGGTGTTCGAGTTCGCCCACCTCTACATGTGGCAGGCGCTGATCATGCTGGATGTGCTGGTGGTGTGGCTGCTGTGGATGCGCTACGTCGCCAAGCACGACGGCCTGCGCCAGACGCCCCCCGCCGCTGCGGCCTGAGTGGAGGCTCCGCATGGACCGCCGCGCCACGCTGATTGGCCGCTTTTTGCTGCTGTCGGTCCTCGGCCTGATCGTGCTGATCCCGCTGTGGTACATGGCGGCGCCGCTGTTTGCCCGGCCCCCGACCTGGCTGGCCGGCAAGGCCATGGAGGCGCTGTTTCCCTGGGTCAAGGGCTTTGACCTGAAGGCCGCCACATCCATTCTGTACACCTCGGTCCAGGTGCGCATGCGCGGGCCGTCGGGCGACGTGTTCGTGGAAGCCACGCCGTCGGCACCGTACCCCATCCTGGGCTACGGCGTGGCGCTGGTGTGGGCGATGCTGATCGCGTCGCGCACCCCGAAATGGTGGCTGAAGGGCCTGGTCGCCACGGCCATTCTCTTCGTGTCGCAGGCGGTGGGGATCTGCTTTGTCTGGCTGAAGAACCTGGTGGTGTCGATCGGCCCCGCCGCCATCGACTACCTGGGTGTGTCGCGCTTTCAGGCCAACGCCATCCTCTACGGCCACCAGTTCAGCGTGCTGATGATGACGCCGATGCTGCCCATCTTGCTGTGGTTGCTGTTCAACAAGCGCTTCGTGGCCGCACTGTGGCTGGAGGCCGCGCTCGACGGGCCGGGCGAAAAGCGCACGTCGGCGCAGCACGACACGGCGGTCAAGGAACCGCAGGGCTGACCGCTGCGCGGGTTGGGCAGCCGGCCAGTGCGGGTTTCAGCGGCGATCCGGCGGCGGCGAAACGGCGCTGGGCGCGCTGGCAGCGCCTGCGCGGCGCGGGGGCAGGCGGTCCGCGGTCTGATCCGCCTTCACGGGCGGCGCGCCGGTTGCGGACGGGCCCTGCTGCGCCAGCAACTGCTCCATCGGCCGCAAATCGTCTTCCGTCAAGGTGCCGCTGGCCTGCTTGAGGCGCAGCAGGCCGACCAGCACGTCGTAGCGCGCACGCGCCAGGTCGCGCCGGGTCTGGTAGAGCTGGCTTTGCGCGTTGAGCACGTCGATGTTGATGCGCACGCCGACCTGGTAGCCCAGGCGGTTGGCTTCCAGCGCGGTCAGGCTGGACTGCTCGGCCGCTTCCAGCGCGGCGACCTGCCCATGGCCGGACTGCACGCCGAAGTACGCGGCGCGCGTGGCCTGGGCCACGTTGCGGCGGGCGTTGTCCAGATCGGCTTGCGCCTTGTCCTCCAGCGACAGCGTTTCGCGTACCCGGTTTTGCACGGCAAAGCCGGCGAACAGCGGCCAGTTCAGCACCACGCCGACGCCGGCGTTGGTGCTGCGGTAGCGCGACCCCGGGGCCGCCGCAAACGCCGGGTTGCCGTCGGGGTAGCGGTTTTGCCCCACGCTGGCCTGCAGGTCGATGGTCGGCAGGTGACCGGTCTTGGCCTTGGCGGTTTCCAGGCGCGCCAGCTCTTGTGCCATGCGCGCCTGGACCACGGCCGGGTGCTGTGCCTCGGCCTGCGCCACCCAGGCGTTCACGTCTTCCGGCTGCGGGCGCGGCAGGGCCACCGGTGGCGCCAGGGGGCGCGGTTGCACGCCGCTCAGCCCGACCAACTGGTCCAGCGCCAGGCGCTTGATGCGCAGGTCGTTGTCGGCGGCGATTTCCTGCGCGGTGGCCAAGTCGAATCGCGCCTGCGCCTCACGGCTGTCGGTGATGGTGGCGTTGCCCACGTCGAAGTTGCGCTGGGCCGATGCCAGCTGCTCGGCCACGGCGGCCTTCAGCGCACGCACGAAGCCCAGCGCGTCCTCGGCCGCCAGCACGTCGAAGTACGCCTGCGCCAGGCGCACGATCAGGTCCTGCTCGGTGCCGCTGAGCTGCACCAGCGCCAGTTCGGCGCTTTTCTTGCCCTGGCCCCAGCCGATGCGGTTGGCCGGCCGGTACAGCGGCTGCGAACCGACGATGGAGCCGTTCAGCGTGTTGAACGACACGCTCCCGCCCACGCCGCCAACCTGGGTGTCGGCCCAGTTGCGCTGCGCCCCCAGCTGCAGGCCGACCTGGGGCAGCAGGCCGGCGCGGGCCTGGTCGGCGCGGGCCTGACTGGCCTGGGCGTTGGCCAGGGCGGACTGGTAGGGCGCGTCGTAGCCGTGCGCGGTTTGGTAAAGCTGCAGCAGCGACTGCGCGGCCGCCGGCGTGGGTGCTCCGGCCAGCGCGCTCAGACAGGCCGCGCCAAGCACCTGCCAAACCGCTGATCGCAAGGGCGCCATAGCAGCAGCGGTGGGTCGGGCAGCCAGGCGGGGCGCGTCAGTAGCGCGGGACGCTGGGGTCGACTTGGAGCGCCCAGGCGTCGATGCCGCCGGCCACGTTCGCGACGCGCTCAAAGCCGTGCTGGGCCAGGAACATCGCCACCTGCATGCTGCGGCCGCCGTGGTGACACAGCACGGCCACGGGGCGGTCCGGGTCCAGCTCGGCCAGGCGGGCGGGAATGCTCTGCATGGGCATCTGCAACAGCTCGGCGCCGGCCGGGCGCACGCTGGCGGCCTGCCATTCGGCCGGCTCGCGCACGTCCAGCAGCAGCGGCGCGCCCTCGGCCGAAGTGGCCTGGAACCAAGCGGGCAATTGTCCTGGGGTAACTTGCTCAATCATGCTCTGGCCCGCCTCCAATCTGCGCAAGCTGCTTCAAAATTTGAAGCGAGAAGGCTCGGGGAAGTTCAGCAGACGCGGGGCGTTTTCGTCCCAGGGCTGCGTCACCATGGCACCGGTCTGGGCCTGCGTCACCAGCGTGGCGCGCATGATCGGCTCGTCGCCGACGATGGCCATCAAACGGCCGCCAGGCTTGAGCAGGTTCAGCAGCCGCTCCGGCAGCTGACCGACCGAGCCCGACAGCGCGATCACGTCGAACGGGCCGTCTGCCGACAGGTCGGCGGTGGCGCCATCGGCAACGCGCACTTCCACGTTCAGCACGCCAGCGCGCTGTAGGTTGGCGTGCGCGAAAGCGGCCAGACCGTTGTCGATTTCCAGCGTCAGCACGCGCTGCGCGCGGTGGCCGAGCAGGGCGGCCATGAAGCCCGATCCGGTACCAATTTCCAGCACTTTCTCGTGCTTGGCGACCTGCAAGTCTTGCAGGATGCGCGCTTCGATGCGCGGCTCCAGCATGGACTGGCCCATGGCGATGCCGGCTTCGGTGTCGGACAGCGGGATCGCCATGTCGGCGAACGCCATCGCGCGGAAAGCGGGCGGCACGAAGTCCTCGCGCTTGACCACGGCCAGCAGGTCCAGCACATGGGTGTCGAGCACGTCCCACGGACGAATCTGCTGCTCGATCATGTTGAAGCGGGCTTGTTCGACATTCATGTGGCGGCCTCCAGGCGGAAAGATGTCATTCGGGATAACCCTTCATTTTATCGGCTTGGGCAGGCGGCGGCGTTCCGGCGCCCCGCGCCAGCGCCGCCGCGCCCAATTGGCCAGATCGTCCAGGTAGCAGTACACCACCGGCACCACCACCAGGGTCAGCAGCGACGAGGTGATGACCCCGCCGATCACCGCCTGGCCCATGGGCGCGCGCTGCTCGCTGCCCTCGCTCACGGCAAAGGCCAGCGGCACCATGCCGAAGACCATGGCCAGTGTGGTCATTAGGATGGGGCGCAGGCGCACGCGCGCGGCCAGCAGCAGCGCCTGTTCGCGTGGCAGCGGCGCGGTGTGTTCGCCATCGCCCACGCGGCCTTCGCGCGCACGGATGGCGAAGTCAACCAGCAGGATGGCGTTCTTGGTCACCAGACCCATCAGCATGACGATGCCGATGATGGAGAACATCGACATGCTGGAGCCGAACAGCAGCAGCGCCAGCACCACGCCGATCAGCGTCAGCGGCAGCGAGGTCATCAGCGCCAGCGGCTGCAAAAAGCTCTTGAACTGGCTGGCCAGGATCATGTAAATGAAGATGATCGCCATGGCCAGCGCCTGCAGCGCGTAGGCGAACGATTCCTGCATGTTCTTGGTGGCACCGCCAAACGTGTACGTGTAGCCGGGCGGGATCGCCATGTCGTTCAGCAGCGTGCGGATGTCGCCCGACACCTCGCCCGTGCTGCGGCCGGCCACGTTGGCCGTGATCTGGATCTCGCGCAGCATGGCGCGGCGGTTGATCTGGTTGGTGCCCGTAGCTTCGCTCAGCGTGGCGACCTGGTTCAGGCGCACGATCCGTGGCGTGCCATCGGCGTTGGCGCCGGCCGTGAGCGGCAGGCGCTCCAGGTCCTGCATGGTGGTGCGTGCGCCCGGTGCCAGGCGCACGATCACGTCGTAGGTCTGGTCGTCCGGCGCGCGCCAGTTGCCCACCGTGGTGCCGGCCACCAGGGTGCGCAGCGGCGCCGCCACCTGCGCGCTGGACAGGCCCAGCTCCGACGCCGCTTCGCGCTTGACGGTGACCTGCACCGTCGGCTTGTCCGGCTTGCTGCTGGAGTCCAGATCGACCAGGCCGGGAATCGCCTGCAAGCGCTCCAGCAGCGGGCGCGCCAGGCGTTCCAGCTCGGCCTGGTCGGGCCCTTGCAGCGAAAACTCGATCTGTTTTTGCCCGCCCACCGGCTCCATCACGCCCGACTGCGTCACGGTGATGCCGGGCACGGCGGCCAGGCGCTGGCGGAAGTCGGCGGCCAGCACCTCGGCGCTGCGCGCGCGCCCTTCGCGGTCGGTCAGGCGCACGTACAGGCTGGCGTTGGTCTTGCCCTGCGCCGCGCCGGTGTTGAGGGTGGTGACGGTGTAGCGCACCTCGGGGTAGCTGCGCAGGATGGCGTCCACCTGGCGCGCCTTGGCCTCGGTCGCCTCCAGCGACGAGCCTTGCGGCGTGTAGAAGGCCACCGTGGTTTCAGAAAAGTCCGCCTTGGGCACGAATTCCGTGCCCAGCAGGCGCACCATGAACACGCTGGCCCCGAAGATCGCCGCCGCCACCATCAGGGTCAGTGCCTTGTGCGCCAGCGACCAGGCCAGCAGGCGCTGGTACGCACCCGCCAGCGCTTCCGTCGCGAGGTCAAACCAGCCGGTCACGCGGCCCAGCGTGCGGTCGTACAGCGTCACCGGTCGCTGCCCGCGCTGGCCGTGCGCGTGCATGGCCGGGTCTTCCCACACCGACGACAGCATCGGGTCGAGCGTGAAGGCGACGAACATCGAAATCAGCACCGCCGCCACGATGGTGATGCCGAATTCGTGGAAGAACTTGCCGATAATCCCCTGCATGAAGCCGATCGGCAGGAACACCGCCACGATCGACAGCGTAGTCGCCAGCACCGCCAGGCCGATCTCCTGCGTGCCCTGCATCGCCGCGGGCCAGGGCGCCTTGCCCATCTGGGCGTGGCGCACGATGTTTTCGCGCACCACGATGGCGTCGTCGATCAGCAAGCCCACGCACAGGCTGAGCGCCATCAGCGTGATCATGTTGATGGTGAAGCCGAAGGCCTGCATGAAAAAGAAGGTGCCGATGATCGAGATCGGCAGCGTCAGCCCGGTGATCACCGTGCTGCGCCAGCTGTTCAAAAACAGGAAGACGATCAGCACCGTCAGCAGCGCGCCTTCCACCAGCGTCTGGCGCACGTTCTTCACCGCCACGCGGATCTGGCGCGACTGGTCGACCACCGGCTCCAGCTTCACGCCCGGGGGCAATTCGGCCTTCAGCTGTGCGATGGCGGCGTTCAGCCCATCCACCACTTCGATCGTGTTTTCGTCCTGCGCCTTCTGCACCGCCACCAGCAGCATGCGCTGGCCGTTGAAGTGGGCCAGCGTCTCCAGCTCCTGGGCGCCGTCGTGCACCGTGGCGACCTGGTCCAGCGTGATGGCGCTGCCGCCGCGCCGCGCGACGATGATGCGGCCAAAGTCCTCCGGCCGCGTCAGCCGGCCTTCCAGTTGCACCGTCAGCTCCTGCGCGCCGGTGCGCACGGGGCCCAACGGCTGGTCCTGGTTCTCGCTGCGCACCGCCGCCATGACCTGCTCGGGCGTCACCGCCAGCGCCTCCAGCGCGGGCGGGTTCAGGTAGATGTGGATCTCGCGCTTGGCGCCGCCCACCAGGTTGACGGCGCCCACGCCGCGCACGTTTTCCAGGCGCTTCTTAAGAACCTGATCCGCCCAGTTCGTCAGCTCAATTTGAGACACAGCGCCCCCACGCTCCCCCGCTGCGCGTGGGGCGCTGCCCCCCGAGGGGGCCGCCGCTGACCTTGGGGGCGGCCCGGCGGCCAGCGGGTCTGCGCCCGTTGGCGGCGCATCCGGCAGCACCGCCAGCGACCACACCGCGCGGCTGGCCGGGTCGAAGCGCAGCACGCGTGGCTCCTTGACTTCGTCGCGCAGCAGCGGGCGCACCTGGCCGATCTTTTCGCGCACGTCGTCGGCGGCCTTGCGGCCTTCGATGTGCAGCTGGAACTCGATGATCACCACCGACATGCCTTCGTAGCTGCGCGAGTACAGCGAGTTGATGCCGGCGATCGAATTGACCGCCTCTTCCACCTTCTTGGTGACTTCGCTTTCGACGATGGCGGGCGCCGCGCCGGGGTATTCGGTGGTGATCACGACCACCGGAAAGTCGATGTTAGGGAACTGGTCGACCTGCAGCCGCTGCAGCGAAAACAGGCCCAGCACGACGAACGCCAGCATCAGCATGGTGGCGAAGACCGGGTTGTTCAGGCTGACCTTGGTGAACCACATGGTGGCGGCGTCGGGCGATCGGGTTTTTAAAGAAATGGGCCTGTGGCCCTACAACCACGTGCGCGGACAGCTATCAAAAACAGAGTCGTTGGCGCGGCCATGGCGTGCTCAACCCGCTGGGCTGGCGGCGGCGACGGGTGGCATGGCGGCCCCGGCGGCCGACGCGGGCGCGGCCGGCACTGCGACTGGCGCGACTGCGCGCACCGCCGTGCCTTCGCGCAGCGCGCCGGCGCTGCCGCGCAGCACCTGGGCGCCGCCTGCCACGCCTTCCACGGCCACCCACAGCTGGCCGTCCACCGCACCGCGCGCGCCGGTGCGCACCGGCTGGTGGGCGATGTGGCCGTCGGCGGCCACCTGCACATACGGGGTAGGCTTGTCGGTGCGCACGGCGTCCAGCGGTACGGCCAGCGCCTGCAGGCGCGCGGTGGCCAGCTCGCCTTGCGCGAACAGGCCTTGGCGCAGGCCGGGCTGCGGCGCCACCGTCAGGTACACCAGCACGCTGCGGCTACCGGCCTGGGCGCTGGGGTTGATGCGCGCCACGGTCGCCGTCACGGGTTGTGCCACGCCTTCGATGTGCAAGGTGGCGTTCTGGCCCACGCGCACGGCGACCGAATCGGCGGGGCTCAGGGCCGCTTCGACTTCCAGCTGGCGCAGGTCAACGATCTCGACGATCGGCGCCTCCGGCACCACGCGCTCGCCCGGCTGGGCCACGCGGCGCGCGATCTGCCCGGCAATCGGCGCGCGCACCACGGTGTCGGACACCGACTTGCGCGCCACCTCGGCCCCGGCGCGCGCGGCGCGGTACGTGGCCTGCGCCGCGTTCAGGTTGGACAAGGACGTGTCCAGCGCGGTCTGCGAAATGAAGCCGCGCTGCACCAGCGCGGCGTTGTTGTCGTACTGGCGCTGGGCGATGGCGACCTGCGCTTGGGCCGCGCTGGCCTGCTGCTCGGCCTGGCGCAGGCGGTCGGCGTGGTCGCTGGAGTCGATGCGCGCCAGCACCTGGCCGGCCTGCACGGCGTCGCCTTCGCGCACCGTGAGGCCTTGCAACTCGCCCGGCACGCGCGCCTTGACCAGCGCCGTCTGCACCGCCTTCAGCGTGCCCGACACGGGCAGGCCGGTTTGCAGATCGACCACGCGGGCGGTGGCTACATCGGTCGGCGCCAGCTCGATCACCGTGGCGCGGGGCGCGCTGGCCGCCGCCGGGGCGGCCGATTTCCGCGCCTGGTAGCCGCGCCAGCCGAACAGGGCGAGTGCCAGCAGCGCGAGGGCCAGCATGGCCCAGACCAGGCGGCGGCGAGAAGACGGGTTCATGGGGCGGCGGGTGTGTGCAGGCTCAGCCCGCGCACCACCATGTCGGCGTGCTGGGCCAGCAAGGCGTGGGGGTCGGGCAGGCTGCCCGGCGGGCAGCAGGGCGCCAGCGAAAAGCGCCAGGTGACCAGCTGCGCCAAGGGCGCGACGATCAGGTGCGCGGCCGCGGCCACGTCCACCGGGCGGAATTCGCCGCGGTCGATGCCGCGCTGCACGATGCGCCGCACCAGGTCGTGGCTGGGCTGCACCACCTCGGCCTGGTAGTAGCGCGCCAGGTCGGGGAAGTTGCTGGCTTCGCTGACGATCAGCTTGGTCAGCCCGGCGGCCGGCGTGCCGCCGTACTGCGTCCACCAGCGGCGGATGAATGCGTGCACCAGCTCGGCCGTGGCGCCGGCGTACTCGGCCACTTCGCGCTGCGCGTCGGCCAGCGGGCGGCCGGCGTTGTCGTGCACCACGGCTTTGAACAGCGCTTCCTTGCTGGGGAAGTACAAAAACAGCGTGCCCTTGGACACGCCGGCGCGCGCCGCCACTTCGTCCACGCGCGTGGCGGCGTAGCCTTTTTCCACGAACAGGGCGAGCGCGGCGTCCAGCAGTTCGCCCGCGCGCACCTGCTTGCGCTGGCTGCGCCGGGCGGCCGGCGTGGCGGGTGCGCGGGCAGCGGGGTGGGGAAGTGTCTGCATGAAAATGACCAACCGGTCAGTCATGCTACGGGGCGGCCTGGGCAGCGTCAACTGGGACGGGCGCCGGTGCGACGGACGGGGGACGCTGTGGGCTGCGGAACCCGTAGTCCCATCGACTGCCGCTGCCGCTGCCGCTGCCGCTGCCACTCCCGAACGTCGGTTCGTTCCAACCTGGCGTGTTCAACCCCGGCCCGTTCAGCGCCGGCGCGGCGAACCTCGGGCCGCCCGCTCAGGGGTCGATCCCTGCGGCGGGTCGCCCGGCCAGCGCCCGCCCCAAGCGCCTGGCGGGCGTGACCAGCGCCATTCGCCAGCCCGGTATTTGCTATCAATAAAGAAGCTGCTTGCGCAGGTGGTTGTAGGGCGTCAGGCCGATTTCTCTTGAAATCGACTTGGTAGCCGCTGCCGCCGTCCCCACGGCCACCGCGCGCACCAACATCAAAGCAAGCTGGCCGGCCCCGTCGGGTCCGATTCGGGCAGGCGCAGGCCGACGATCAGCACGCGCGCGCCGTCCATGGCGCGCACGCTCAGCTGCGCGCCGCCCAGCGTCACGCGGTCGCCGACGACGGGCGGGCGGTTCAGCGCCTGGGCGATCCAGCGCTCCAGCGATTCGCCCGGCGCCGCGCCGCGCGGCGCAGGCAGGCCGTAGAAGGCGCACACGTCGGCCAGCGGCGCGCTGCCGTCCAGCGCAAAGTCGCCGTACAGCGCGCGGCGCCCGGCGGCGTCGTTGTCCTGGGGCAGGTTCAGCCCCAGCGCGCGCGCCGCCAGCGCAATGGTCGACCCCTGCAGCAGCAGCGACGCCAGCACCACCACGAACGCCACGTTGAACAGCGTGCGCGCACCCGGCACGCCGGCCATCAGCGGGAACACCGCCAGCACGATCGGCACCGCCCCGCGCAGACCGACCCAGGCGATGTACAGCACCTCGCGCGGCTCGAAGTGAAAGGGCTTCAGGCACAGCCACACCGTCAGCGGCCGCGCCACCAGCATCAAAAACGCCGCCACGCCCAGCGCCGGGCCCAGGCTGGGCAGCATCTCGCGCGGCGTCAGCAGCAGCCCCAGCAGCAGGAACATGCCGGCCTGGCTCAGCCACGCGTAGCCGTCCAGCGCCGACAGCGCCGGCGCCACCGCCGCCCGCGCGCGGGCGCGCGCCGTCACGCCCATGACGTACACCGCCAGAAAGCCCGAGCCGCCGACCCACGTCGTCGCCGCGAACACCGCCAGCCCCAGCGACACGCACAGCAGCGCCAGAATGCCGCCCGACCCGCCCTGCGGCGCCAGGCGCGGGTAGGTGCGCCCCAGCAGCGCCGCCATCGCGAAGCCGCCGGCCAGCCCCGCCGCGCCGCCAATGCCGAACTGCTGCGCCAGCGTGCGCAGCGCGGCCAGCCAGGCGTCGGCGCCGCCGCCGGCGTCGCTGCCGCTGGCGTGGGCCAGCGCGATGCCGATGAAGGCGATGGTCAGGTACACCGCCATCGGGTCGTTCATGCCCGACTCGATCTCCAGCGTGGCGGCCACGCGTTCGTTCAGCCGCACGCGCGACGAGCGCAGCAGCGCAAACACCGCCGCCGCGTCGGTCGACCCGACGATCGAGCCCAGCAGCATCGCCAGCCGCCAGTCCAGGTCCAGCAGCCACCACGCGCCCAGGCCCGTCAGGCCCGCGCTCATCACCACGCCCACGGTGGCCAGCAGCAGCGCCGGCCGCAGCCCGGTGCGGAAGGTAGCGAAATCGGTGCGCAGCCCGCCGTCCAGCAGGATGACCGCCAGCGCCACGTTGCCGACCCAGAAGCTCAGGTGGATGTCGTCAAAGACGATGCCGCCCGGCCCGTCCTCCCCCGCCATGATGCCGCCCAGCAGAAACACCAGCAGGAAGGAAAAGCCCGCGCGCGCCGACAGCAGCCCGGCCAGCACGCTGAAGAACACCAGCAGCGACGCAGCCAGCAGCGGAAGGATGAGCGCATCCACGGCAGACGACATGCGCCTGAACCTAGCAGAAGGCGTGCCCATCGCGAAAGCCTTTCTTCCGCGGGGCGATTGCGTCGGTCGTTCAGGTGCTATGACCGTGATAGCTGGTTGCGCTGATGGTTGTAAGGCTGGCGGGCGATTTGTCTTTGAATGTCGGCGAGGGCCGTACCCAGCGCGTCCGGGCCTGACCGGCGCCCCACCCGGACGGAGACAGGGCGCCAGCCAACCTGTCCGCCAGCCGCGCGTTCCCGCAGCCGCTGCCCAGCGCCCTGTCGTCACGCTCGCCGCCGAGATCGCGGGTTAGCCCGCATAGAAAATATTTTCGATATTATGCAATATATAAAAAACACTAATTGATATATCAAATAGATGTTTTCCAACGCTTTCAGCGAGCCCGCTATGTGGCTGACGCCGCTTCGACCATCGACCGGGCCTGACCGCCGGGCACCTGCCCCTGGCCGCCTGTCCACGTTCCATTGTTGTGCGCGCGTCCGGCGACCCAGCGCATCCGCGCCGACCCCGGTCGGCGCTTTGCGCCGGCCAAAGGTTGCCGCACGGCGCACGGCGCACGGGTCGGGCCGGCTGAACGGCGCTGCCCCCGCCGCCAGCCGCCGCCCCGCCGCCCGCCGCTGCACGCGGCATCCCTCACCTTTTCTCCTGACGCGAGCAGCGCCCGCGCGGCGCTGGCCTTCCCCCCTTTTTCTTTCCCCATCTCTGGAGCTTTCATGCGCAGCGCACCCCGTTTCCCCCGCCGCCGCACCCTGGGCGCGGCACTGCTTTGCCTGTCGGCCAGCGGCTTGAACACCGCCCTGGCGCAGGACAAGCCCAAGGCCATCCAGCAGCGCGACAACGCGGCGTCGCTGACGCTCAACCTGCTGTGCAACGCCCGCTTCGTGTCGGGCCGGCAAACGGACGACGTCATCCGCGACGACTTCCACGTCTTCCCCGGCGCGCAGGCCATCTGGAAGTCGGCCGAGCTGACGGTCGACGCGACGCAGGGCCGCATGACCGTGCGCCTGCCTGCCACGGCGACGACGCCGGGCTTTGAGCAGACCTCGGTCTACACCGCGGGCTACGGCTGCACGCTGCTGCCCGCGGGCGTGGCCAAGGTGTCGACCCCCGCTGTGCCGGCGTCACCCCCGCCGCGCGCCGCGCCGCTGGAGAAAGCCCGGCTCAGCGCCGAGCAGCAAAAAGCCGTTGACGCGGCCTTGGACTTCGCCTTCCAGGAGCCGACCGACTGGCGCCTGGGCACGCGCGGCGTGGTCGTGCTGCAGAACGGCCGCCTGGTGGCCGAGCGCTATTCGCCCGGCATCAGCGCTGACACGCGGCTGGTCAGCTGGTCCATGGCCAAGAGCATCACCGCCACGCTGCTTGGCGTGTACACCAAGACCCAACCGCTTGACCTGAACGCGCCGGCGCCGATCCCCGCCTGGCAGCAGGCGGGGGACCCGCGGGCGAAGATCCGCACCATCGACCTGCTGCAGATGGCGTCCGGCCTGGCTTTCCCCCGACCGACGCAAGAAGGCAAGGGCTTGCTGACCGACATGGACTACCAGTCCTCGGTCTACTTCAAGCCGCAGGACACGGAAAAACTGGCGCAGTCGCCCGAGCTGAAAGACCCGCCCGGCACGCGCTTCGACTACAAGAACAGCGACCCCCTGGCGCTGGGCAGCGTGATGCGGCGCGGGCTGACAGCCCTGGGCGTTGACTACCTGGCCTGGCCCAAGCGCGCGCTGTTCGATCCGGTGGGCGCCCACGGCGCCGTGATGAACGTCGACGCTTGGGGCAACTTCATCAACTCGGGCATGGTGTTTGCCACGGCGCAGGACTTTGCCCGCATCGGCCAGCTGTGGCTGAACGACGGCCGCTGGGGCCAGGCCCAACTGCTGCCGGCCGGCTGGGTCGGCAAGATGACCGCGCCGTCGCCCGCCAGCGCCGCTTACGGTGGACTGGTCTGGCTCAACACCCAGGGCGCCTACCCGAACGTACCGCGGGACGCCTACGCGTTCGCTGGTGCATTTGGACAGCGGGTGATGGTCGTGCCTTCGCGCGGCCTGGTGGTGGCGCGGCTGGGCTCCAGCGACCGCGCGTTCGACGACGTGCCGGCGGCACAGTCCG
Source organism: Pseudomonadota bacterium (assembly GCA_023442945.1). GTDB lineage: Bacteria > Pseudomonadota > Gammaproteobacteria > Burkholderiales > Burkholderiaceae_C > Ottowia. The sequence goes on from JAEZWW010000086.1 coordinate 18,445, forward strand.
CCACGGGCGAGCCGCGGGACTTTCCGTCGCACTTCGACCGCGTGGTCATGCGCTTGCTGGCAGCGCTGCCGTGATCGTGGGGGTCGTCAGTGTGTGCCATCGACTATGAAATGGATAGCTGGCTGCGCTGGTGGGTGTAGGGCTAGAGGCCGATTTTTCTTGAAGTAAGGTCGACCACGTTACAGCTCGGCGCCCTGCACGGCGCCAGGCCAGAACTTGGCGGGCGACCGGATCTAAGCCACCGTCCGGCGCGGCCAGGCCAGCACGGCCACGGCCGCGGCGAAACACAGCGCTGACGCGCCCGCGCGCAGCGCGTTGGCAGCGTTCCAGTCGGTGCGTGCCGCTTCCCATTGCGGCGGCGGCGCGGTGGGCGACCAGGTGGCCAGGGCTTCGTTGATCGGCACGTTCAGGCTGCGCGTAACCCAGAACACCGCCGCGCCGTACGCCAGGGCAATCACCACCCACGCCCCGGCGCGGCCGCGCTGGCCGGCCCACAGCGCCAGCGCGACCACGACCCAGGGCAGCAGCGCGCTGCCGAAGTAGGTGATGCCGAACAGGGCGTTGCGCACCACGCGGTTGATCGCCTGCTGGACGGTGATGTAGGTCGCCGCGTCCAGCCCGGCCATGGCCGGCGCCACGTCCACCGCGAAGGCGAAGAAAAAGCCGGCCATCAGGCCCAGCAACAGCGTGGCGGCGCCTTCGGCCGCGGCCAGCCCGGGGCGGCGAACGGCGGCCGTCATGGGGCCGGCATCGGGTGTGCGGCGACCGGCGCGGTGCGGCGCGGCCAGGTCAGGCGCGCGC
>JAEZWW010000044.1 GCA_023442945.1 Pseudomonadota bacterium
ACAGCGCCCAGCCCGATCCCATGCGGCGCAGCGCGTTGTTCAACCGCGCCGACGTGGCGATCAGCTCGCCTTGCGTCGCGCTGTCGAGGTCAGGCCCGCGAAACCGGGCCGTGCGCTGGAAACTGCCATCCTTGTTCAAGACGACGCCCGGTGCGACCAGCCCGGCCCAGGGCAGCCAGTCGGCAAGCAAGGCCGGGCGCTGGCGATATTCGGCGAGGTTCAGCATCGCGGCGTCCTCCCCTCACACGTCCAGCAGCGGGCGGTGCTTGATGTGCCGGGCGAAGACCTGCATGAACTGCGGATCAACGCGCGCACCCCACACCGCCAAAGAATGGCCGACGATCCAGAACACCACGCCGGGAATCCACAGTTGCAGGCCCAGGCCGACAGCGGCGGCCAGCGTGCCGTTGGCGATCGCCACGGTTCGCGGCGCACCGCCCAGCAGAATCGGCTCGGTCAGCGAGCGATGCAGCGGTACCTCGAAGCCGTCCGCGAAGGTGTCGGGGGCACTCATACGACGGCCCCGCCGGAGAAGCTGAAGAACGACAGGAAGAAGCTCGAAGCCGCGAAGGCAATGGACAGACCGAAGACGATCTGGATCAGCTTGCGGAATCCGCCGGACGTGTCGCCGAAGGCGAGCGCGAGGCCCGTGGCGATGATGATGATGACCGCGACGATGCGCGCCACCGGCCCTTGAATCGACTCCAAGATCGACTGCAAGGGGCCTTCCCACGGCATCGAGGAACCGGCGGCCTGCGCGGTTCCGGCCAGGAACAGCAGCAGCGCGGCCAGCAGCAGCCCTTGCCCCGCAGGGCGGGCCAGGCAGCGCAGCCGCGCAAGACGCAAAGCCGGATTTGCAGAAAAACGGAAAGCAGGAACGATCATCTGCGTCATGGCAGTTCTCCAAGTGAGTGAGGGGATGGGGAAGTCGCCGCAGCGGGTGCGGCATCGGGAAGTGGCGGCAGCTCGGGAAACGGCGTTTCCAGCGCGTCCGCCAGTTGGTAGCCCACGCCATCGAAGCCGACGACGCGGGCGATGCTCTCGATGCGGCGCTTGCGCCCGCGCCCGGCGATGTGGATCACCACGTTGACCGCCTCGGCGATCAGCGCACGCGGCGGGTTCACCGCCACTTCGAGAATCAGTTGCTCCAGGCGCAGCAGCGCGCCGAGCGCGGAGCCGGCATGGATCGTGGCGATGCCGCCGGGGTGGCCCGTGCCCCACACCTTGATGAGATCCAGCGCCTCGGCACCGCGCACCTCGCCGACGACGACGCGATCCGGGCGCAGGCGCATCGACGAGCGCACCAGCTCGGTCATGGACACCACGCCCGCGCGCGTGCGCAGCGGCACGTGGTCACGGGCCGCGCATTGCAGCTCCACCGTGTCTTCGAGCACCAGCACGCGATCGCCCGTGGCGGCAATCTCGGCCAGCAGCGCGTTGGCAAGCGTAGTCTTGCCGCTGCTGGTGGCACCGGCGATCAGGACGTTCTGCCGCTCGCGCACGGCCCGAACCAGAAAGCCCGCCTGGGCGCTGGTCATCATTCTGTCGACGACGTACCGCTCCAGAGGGATCACGCCGATGGCGCGCTTGCGCAAGGCGAAGGCCGGCCCCGGGGCGGCCGGCGGCAAGATGCCCTCGAAGCGCTCCCCGGTTTCGGGCAGCTCGGCGGATAAGAGCGGCTGGCCGCGATGGACTTCCGCTCCGACGTGGGCCGCGACCAGCCGGATGATGCGTTCGCCGTCCGCTTCGGACAGCTCCACGCCCATCGGCGCGCGGCCCGAGGACAACCGATCTACCCATAGCGTCCGGTCGGGATTCAGCATCACTTCCACCACGTCCGGGTCCTCCAGCGCGGCAGCGATCAGCGGCCCCATTGCCGTGCGCAGCATCTGAATGCGCCGGTCGAGCGACGTGGCGGTCATGGACTGCCCTTCAGTGGAGATGCGGGCGCTCATGAGGCACGCTCCCGCGCTTCGGCAACTGCCGCCGCGTCATCCATCCGCATCGGGTCGGGGTGCAGTTCCTCCACCACGTCACGCACCAAACTGCGCCCGCGCATAAGGTGGCGGCCCAACTGTTCGACGAACTGCTCGAACCGCGCCTTGCCATGCGCGCGGGCCGCCTCCTGATGCGCTTCGGGAACCGGCGTGCTGACGGTCAGGAAGTAGCGAATGAACAGCGCCAGCGTTTCGATCTGGATGTTCTGGTCGCGCTCCAGACGCTCGGCTTGGCGCGATAGGCGATCCAACCGCTTGGCGATGGCCGCCTCGCGCTGGTCGGCGGCATCGGGCGACAGCCACGATGCGAGCGCCGCCGCGACGATGGACGACTTGGACACGCCTTTCTTGGCGGCCAGCTCGTCCAAGCGCTTTGCGTGCTCCGGCTGGATAAAGAGATTCAGGCGGTGTTGGCTCATAGCTCGATTCCGTCGTTGGGGTCGAGGGATGCCAGCCGGGCCGTTCGCTGCATGGCCGGATCGAGCTGACGAAGAAGGGGAAGCGGCAGGTCCTCGTCGTCATCGAGCAGCGCCAGGTCGGCCGCGGGCGCGGCCAACTCGGGGTCGTAGGTGACGGTTTCGGTGAGTTCGGGCTGACGGCGCGGGCCACCGTCATCGGTGGACCCCAGGCCATCGGCGGATGCCGTGGCAGGTGCAGCGGGTACGGCAGGAATCGCCAGCTCGCTCCAGTCGTCGGGCCGCGACGGCGGCGCGTCGGCGTACTGCCCATCCGCAAGCGCAGGCGGCCGCAGCACGCGGCGCTTGAAATTGCTGTCCGCGTAGTAGCGCAGCTTCTTGGCTTTGATCGGTGCCACGCTGGACACCATCACCACGGCCTCGTCGGGCGGAAGCTGCATGACTTCGCCCGGCGTCAGCAGCGGGCGGGCCGTTTCTTGGCGCGACACCATCAGGTGCCCCAGCCATGGGGCCAGCCGGTGGCCGGCATAGTTGCGCTGGGCGCGCAGTTCGGTGGCCGTGCCTAGCGTCTCGGAGATGCGCTTGGCGGTGCGCTCGTCGTTCGTGGCGAACGTCACGCGCACATGGCAGTTGTCCAGGATCGAGTGGTTTTGGCCATAGGCTTTGTCGATCTGGTTGAGCGACTGCGCGATGAGGAAGCTGCGGATGCCGTAGCCCGCCATGAAGGCCAGCGCCGTCTCGAAGAAGTCCAGACGGCCCAGCGCCGGGAACTCATCGAGCATCAGCAGCAGCTTGTGGCGGCGCTGGATGCCATCGCTGCCGTCGAGCGATTCGGTCAATCGCCGACCGACCTGGTTGAGGATCAACCGGATCAGCGGCTTCGTGCGGCTGATGTCCGATGGCGGCACCACGAGGTACAGCGACACCGGATGCTCGGCTGCAATCAGGTCAGCGATGCGCCAGTCGCAGCGCGAGGTGACTTCGGCCACCGTGGGATCGCGGTACAGGCCGAGGAACGACATGGCCGTGGACAGGACGCCCGAGCGTTCGTTGTCGCTCTTGTTGAGCACTTCGCGCGCCGCCGAGGCCACCACCGGATGCGGGCCATCGCCCAGGTGGGGCGTTGTCATCATGCGGTGCAGGGTCAGCTCGAAGGGGCTGGCCGGATCGGACAGGAAGTTGGCAACGCCGCGTAGCGTCTTGTCCTCACCTGCGTAAAGTACATGCAGGATGGCGCCGACCAGCAGCGCGTGCGAGGTCTTCTCCCAGTGGTTGCGTTTCTCCAGCGCGCCCTCGGGATCGACCAGGATGTCGGCGATGTTCTGCACGTCGCGCACTTCATGCGCGCCGCGCCGCACTTCCAGCAGCGGGTTGTACGCGGCCGACCGGCTATCCGTGGGGTTGAACAACAGGCAGTGGCTGAAACGGCTACGCCAGCCGGCGGTGATGCTCCAGTTCTCCCCTTTGATGTCGTGGATGACGGCGGATTCGGGCCAGCTCAACAAGGTCGGCACTACGAGGCCGACGCCCTTGCCCGAGCGCGTGGGCGCGAAGGTCAGGACGTGTTCCGGGCCTTCGTGGCGCAGGTACTGGCGATCGTGCTGGCCGAGGAACACGCCGGTCGACTGCGTGAGGCCGGCCTTGCGAATGTCCTCCGCATTCGCCCAGCGGGCCGAGCCGTAGGTCGTGACCAAGCGCGATTGCCGCGAGCGCCAGATCGACATGCCGATGGCGACCACCAGCGCCAGCAGGCCGCTGCCGCCCGCGATGGCGCCGCCGGTGTCGAACACGCGCGGCGCATAGGCATCGAAAACGAACCACCACTCAAACAGTTTCCACGGGTGGTAGATCGGCGTGCCAAGAAAGTCGAACCAGGGCGAGCCAAGGCGTACTTGATAGCCAAGGGCCGCTGCTGTCCATTGCGTGGCGCCCCACACGCCGGCTATCACGATGCCGAATACCACGGCGATCTGACCGAACAGCACGTTCGTCCCTTGCATTGCCCGCCTCCGATCGCGGCACAGCGAGGTGCCGCAGGCATCAGGATCAGTGCCGCCGGGCATGCCGGTCAAAGACCGTTGTCAACAGGTCGAAGACGCAAAAAGCATCGTTTCAGGCAGGAACGAATAGTGTCAAAACACCGCGTGCACAAACGCACTGCGGCGCATCAAGAAAGAAATGCAGGCCGCGTTGCGGCCAGCCGACGATTAGAACTTGGGTGGCTCCTTCGGCGGCGTATAGGGCACTTTGCCATCGCCGAAGAAGCGTTGGTTCGTGGCCTCGCCAACGCGGTTGCACAGCACGTCGCCCATCGTCGGGCGATCCGTTTTGCACTGCTTGCGCAGTTCCTTCAGGCGCACGGGGTCGGTGGCCAGCTCCTCTACGCTCGGGAGGTCGGCGGGCTTGGGCGCCTCCGACCGGCTACAAGCAGCCAACAGTACCGTCAGCGAAAGCGATGCGGTGATCCTGAGCAGGTTCATGACGGGTTCCTCCAAGGTGTGAAGCATCAAGGCGTGAGCTAACGGCCAGGTAACTCCGGCCCCAGGGCCTCCACCCGCTCGATGAAGCGGGCCAGCGGCTGCGAGGGCTCGGCGTCGCGGCGCAGCAGATAGGTGGTCAGCAGGGGTGGCTTCCCCGCCAGCGGTCGGCCCAACACCCCCGGTTCACGGCTGGAGCCGATGTGCGCTGCACCGGCCAGCCCCAGAGCCAGGCCGGCCGAAACAAAGGTCATCATCACGTCGAACGTGGCAACGTACTGCACGATCAAGGGCTCTCTGTCCTGCTTGCGCAGGATGCGATCGATCTGCCGGGCATGGCCCTCGCAGATCGCCGGGTCGCCCAGCACCAACGGGTGGCGCAGCACCTCTTCCGGCGGCACCCGCTTGTAGGCCAGCAGAGGGTGGCGCGCGGGCACCGCCACCATCAACTCGTCTTCCCAGGCTGGCTCGACGATGATGCCGTCGCCCACTTCATCTGCCATCGAAAAGCCCGCGTCATACAGGTCATCGCGCAAGCCATTGAGTTGCTGGGCCAGCGGCACCTCGAACAGGCGAACCTCGGTCTCCGGGTCTTCCTCGCGGCAGCGCGCCAGCAGCGCCGGCAGGCGTGAAGGTGTGATGCCATCGGACAGGGCGATGCGCAACTGGCCGTGAAAGCCATTGGCCCCAGCCTTCACGCTCTCGCGCGCCTGCTCCAGCGCCAGGAACACGCGGGGCGCGCTCTCCATCAGCAGCTTTCCCGCCAGCGTCAGCCGCGTGCTTCGGCTGGTGCGCACGAACAGTTGTGCGCCCAATTCCACCTCCAGTTCCTTGATGGCTCGCGACAGCGGCGATTGCTCGATGTGCAACCGCTCAGCCGCGCGCGCGAAATGGAGTTCTTCTGCCACGGCTAGGAAGTAGCGCAGATGTCGTAATTCCATGATATCTACTCCATAGTTTGTGTACGGCGCGCTGCTTTTCTGCAACGCGCCGTCACACATGGCGCTGAAGGCAGCAAAAGCGCGACAGCACCGTCAGCCGAGCCGTGATCTGGCCAGTCGCGGAGCGCGCACTACCAGCCGGAGACGAGACTTGGCAGAGCCACTACACTCATTTCAGTTTTCCATGGCGCTGCGCGCCACCCGCAGGGCATGAAACATAAGAGGAGTCCGCAGGCCGCGGAGCCGGCCAAGTCAGCGAACGCCGTGGCCGGATCTGCGCCGGCCACCGGCGTTGTCCCCCCTCACGCACGAGAGGGGGGATGGTGCGAAGCGACTCAGGGGGTGTTTCACTTCAGCGTGAAGCGGGCGGTCGCCGCCTTGCCATTGACCGTGACGACCGCCACGGCCTTGGTGCCAGGGCCCACCTTGAAGCTGCCGGTGGCCTGCAGCCTATCGCCAGCCGGTTGGAGCTCGACCTCCTGCTTTTCGGCGCCGGTCAACAGTGTGACTTTCGCGCTGGCCTTCGAGACATCGGCAGGCTTGCCGTGGTCGCGCACATGGAGCTGGATCGCTTCGGGCTTGGCGACGAGTTCGTAGTCCATGTCCCTGACCTCGACCACGACGCCGCCGTGCATCGGCTGGTGCTCGTGGGCGTGGTCATGCTTGCCGCCAGCGGCGAAGGCCGCGCTGGCGAAGGTTAGGCTGATGGCAGCGATGGTGGCATGCGTTTTCATGGGTTTCCTTTCGGGCAAGTGAAGAAAATTGGATGGTTTGGGTGTCACAGCGCCTCGGCATCCTTGTCGTTTTCCAGCCGCTCTGCATCCTTGCGGCCGAATAGCCAGAACAAGACGGGTGTGAGGAAGGTGTCGAGCAGCGTCGAGCTGATCAGGCCGGAGAAGATGACCACGGCTACCGGATGCAGCACCTCGGTACCAGGCTGCTCGGCCTCGAACAGCAGCGGCGCCAGCGCGAAAGCCGTGACCAGCGCAGTCATCAGCACCGGGCTCAACCGTTCGAGCGAGCCGCGCACGATCATCTTCTTGTCGAAGCTCTCGCCCTCGAAGCGCATCAGGTTGATGTAGTGACTGACCTTCAGGATGCCGTTGCGCACCGAGATGCCGGCCAGCGTGATGAAGCCGACGAGCGCGGCCACCGACAGGGGCTGGCCCGACAGCCACAACCCGAGCACCGCGCCGACCAATGCCAGCGGGATGTTGACCATGATCAGTGCCGAAAGCGTGCTCGACTTGTAGCGGCTGTACAGCACCACGAACATCAGCACCAGCGACACGATGGACAGCAGGCCGACGAGGCGCGAGGCCTCCTCCTGCGCCTGGAACTGTCCGCCCAGCGTGATGAAGTACCCCTCGGGCAACTTGGTTTCAGCCACGACCTTGCGAATGTCCGCCACGATCTCCGACAGCGCACGGCCTGACGCATTGGCCGACAGCACGATGCGGCGCTTGCCATCGTCGCGGCTGATCTGGTTGGGGCCGTCGCCGTCCTCGATCGTCGCGATCTTTGACAGGGGTATGCGTCCCGTCGGCGTCTCGATCAGGATCTGGTTCAGCCCATCAATTGACCGCGCGGTCTCGGGTAGCTTCACCACCAGCGCAAAGCGCCGACCGCCCTCGACGATCTGCGTGATCTTCTCGCCCTCGACCAACGATTGCAGCGTGGTCAGTACCTGCGGTGCCGGCACGCCATACTGCGCGGCGGCGGCGTAGTCGATATGCACCTTGATCTGCGGCGCGAGCACCTGCTTTTCGATCTGCAGGTCGGCGATGCCGGGAATGGCCGCCAGCTGTTGCCGCAGGGCCTCAGCTTGCCCGCGCAACGCATCCAGGTCCTCGCCGAAGATCTTGATCGCGATCTGCGAGCGCACACCCGAGAGCATGTGATCGATGCGGTGCGAAATAGGTTGCCCGATCTCGATGGCAGCCGGCAGGTTGGACAGGCGCGCGCGAATGTCGGCCCGAACCTCGTCCATGCTTCGCGTCAGCTCGGCGGTCGATTTCAGGCCGACATCGAGTTCGCTCACATGCACGCCCTCGGCATGTTCGTCCAGTTCGGCGCGGCCACTACGCCGCCCGACGTGCGTGACCTCGGGCACCTGGCTCACCAGCACCTCGGCCTGGCGCGCCACCGCGGAGCTTTCGGATAGGGTGACGCCGGGGTTCAGTCGCAGGCCGATCAGCAGCGTGCCTTCGTTGAAGGGCGGCAGAAAGGTCGTCGGGAAGAAAGGCACCGCAGCCGTGGCCGCCACGACCGCGATACCCGCCGCGACGATCGCGGCTTTGGGCCGTTCCAGCACGGTCTCCAGGCCGTTGCGGTAGCGCGCCTTCAGCCAGGCGAGCACCTTGGTGTCGCCGTGGTCGAGGTTCTTCATACGTGGCAGCAGGAAGAAGCTCAGCACCGGCGTGATCGTCACCGACACCACCAGCGAGGCCAGCGTCGAGACGATGAAGGCGATGCCCAGCGGCACGAACAGCTTGCCTTCCAGCCCCGGTAGCGCGAACAGAGGGATGAAGACCAGCACGATGATCACCGTGGCATAGAGGATGGCCGAGCGCACTTCCATCGTCGCGCGGCTCACAACTTCGAGCGGGTGTAGCCGCTTGTCGGGGTGTTTCGCGCGGTCTTCCTTCAGCCGGCGCAGCACGTTCTCCACACCGACCACGGCATCGTCCACCAGCCCGCCGATCGCGATGGCCAGGCCACCGAGCGTCATCGTGTTGATCGATAGGCCGAAATAGCGGAAGACCAGGGCGGTGATGAAGATCGAAACGGGGATCGCGGTCAGCGCGATGACCGTCGGTCGCAGTGTGCCAAGGAAGAAGAACAGGATAGCCGCGACGAAGACCGACGCGCCGATCAGCTTGCCTTGAAGCGTGGTGATCGATGCTTCGATGAAGCTTGCCTGGCGAAAGGTAACGCGAGGCGCTTCCATGCCTGCGGGCAGCGAGGCCTTCAACCCGGTCAGCGCGTCCTCGATGGCGTTGGTCAGGGCGATCGTGTCGGCGGTGGGCTGCTTCTGGATGCCCAAAATCACGGCCGGCTTGCCCTCGAAGCCGGCATCGCCACGCTTGATGGCAGCGGCAAAGGTCACCTCGGCGATCTGGCGCAACAGGATGGGCTGACCCTGGCTGGCGGTGAGCGCAAGGTTCTTTAGATCATCCAGGCGTGAGGTGCGCCCGAGGTTGCGGATCAGGTACTCCCGGCCGTTCAACTCCAGAAATCCACCCGAGGTGTTGGCAGAAAAGCCCTTGAGCGCCGCTTCGAGCTGATCGTGCGTGATGCCGAGCTCGGCCATGCGGGCCGTGTTCGGCTGTACCTGGAACTGCCGTACCTCGCCGCCGATCGGGATCACCTGCGCCACGCCCGGCACCGACAGCAGTCGGGGACGCAGTACCCAGTCGGCGTACTCGCGCACCGCCATCGGGCTGATCTTCTGCGGATCGACGGGAATCGCGATCTGCATGATCTCGCCCATGACCGAGCTGATCGGACCCATGCGCGGCACGACGCCTTCGGCGAGGCCTTCCTCCATGGCCGACAGTCGCTCTGAGACGAGCTGCCGCGCGCGGAAGATGTCCGTGCTCCAGTTGAACGTGACGTAGAGGAAAGACAGGCCAGCCGACGAGGTCGAACGCACCGACTCGACGCCGGGCAGCCCGTTCATCGTCGTCTCCAGCGGGAAGGTGATGAGCTGCTCCACCTCCTCGGCGGCCATGCCGCCGGCCTCGGTCATGATCGTGACCGTGGGCTTGTTGAGGTCCGGGAACACGTCCACCGGCGTTTGGGACAGCGTGAAGGCGCCATAGGCCATCAGCACGACGCTGGCGATGATCACCAGCATCCGGTTGGCCAGGCTGTTGTCGAGAAGCCACTTGAACATGCGGACTCCTCAGCGCACCTGGTTGATCAGTGTGGCCCCCTGCGTGGCCACGCGGTCGCCGGCCTTCAGGCCCGACGTGATCGCCACGTTCACACCGTCCAGCGGCTCGGCCGTGACGGTGCGGGGCTCGAATCGCTCAGGCGCGGTCTTCACCCAGACAATGCTCTGATTCGCCGGGTTCTTCATCAGCGAGGCCAACGGCACGGCGATGCCTTTTACCTTGCTCTTGCTCTGCACGAAGACGCGCACCGGTTGGCCTACCGCCAGCGCCGACAGCGCGGCAGCTTCAGCGCGGAAGGCCAACGGCAATGCCTGTTCGCGCAGACTGTGCGCCGCACCGACGAAAGTCAACGGCACGCGCTCCTTGCCGACGGCGAGCGTGGCGCTACCGACATCCGAGCTGATCGCCGCATCGAAGGCGAGCGCCTCGATGCGCAGCCGCGCCGGATCGATGACTTCGAAGATGAGTTCGCGGGAATCGACTACTTGGCCCGCCACCGCGTTGGCGGAGGCAATCACGCCCGAGACGGGCGCAATCAGCACCTCGCGGGTCGCAAGTCCCCCACCCACAGCAGCGATGCGCTCGGTCAGGCTGCGTGCCTCGCTCTCGGCCGCCTCGATGTCCTTGCGCGGCACGGTGTCGGCCAGCTCCTGCAAGCGCGCGACGCGCTTGTCCGCCAGGCTCTTGGCTGCGCGCAGCTCGGCCAGTTGCGCGGCCTGGTTCGATCGCTCGATCGGCGCGGCCGAGGGCACGACATAGGCCAGCACTTCCCCTTTGCGCACCGCCTGTCCGGGATTTGGCAGACCTCGTGGCCCCGGTTCGATGCGGCCGGCATTCAGTGGCTGTACCTTGCCCCCTGCGTTGGGGTCCATCACCACCTTGCCATTCAGCTCGAACGAGCGCGGCAACTCGGCCTCTTCGGTGAGCAAGGTGCGCACGCCGAGTTGCCGCTGCGCGGGCTTGGGCAGAAACACGCTGCCATCAGGTAAGCGTTGTGGGCCATTGGCGTTCGGCGCGGCGGCTGCGTCGCCATGATCATGGCCTTCGCCGGCGAAAGCTGGAGTGGCTGCACCCAGCGACAGAGCGATGGCTATGGCAAGAAAAATGCGTTTCGAGGTCATGCGGCATCTCCAGCATGGCGTTGACGGGAGGACACCATGCGGCGGCCAATGGTGAACAGGGCCGCAAGCGCGGCCACTATGCCAATGGCCCAGGCCGCATAAGGTGTCCAAGGCTTGGAAGGCCCGGCAGCATCGGTATGCGCTTCTTCGTGGTGATCGAGTTCGCCGGCGAGCAAGTCCACCTCATTGCCTGCGGCGACCGTTGCGGTGATCGGCAGTACCCCAGGCCCAGGCTCAGCCGTCAGAACGACCTCGTAAACATCTTCGTGCTTCTCGGCCTTGAACTTTTCACCGGCAACTTCGAGTTCGATCTGGGCGTCTGTCACCGGGGTGTTGTCAGCGGTACGGTCAAGATAGAGGGTGATGTGCTTGCCGTTGAGCACGCCGACAAGTTCGAAGATGTCGGAGACGGCGATGAACCGTGGGAGCGCGGGGCCAGTAGTGGCCGGGGTCGCGTCGCCGTGGTCATGGCCTTCGCTAGCGCGCGCCAGCGGAGACAGGAGAAGGGCCGTGGCGATGCTGAGCACCGCCAGTAGGGGAGAAAGTTTCATGGTGAAGGTTCCAGATGGGATTCCAGATGGATGTGCTGCGTTATTAATAGCTGTTTACGATTGATGGATAAGCTCTGGGTGCCAATTTCACTCATATCCTGCCGTTCACTGCGGCAGCAGGCCCAGTGCCTGGCGCCATGTGGAAATCGCCGAGGCCAGCTCTATGCGGCTGCGCGCCGCCTGCCGTTCGGCCTCGGTGGCTTCGGCTTCGATGCGCAGCCGTGTCGGAAGATCGGTCTCGCCCAGGCGGAAGGATTTGTCGAAGAATCCGCGCGTCTCACGAGCCAAGGTGGCGCGGCGTTCCGCGGCTGCAAGCTGCGTGCGTGCCGCATTGACCCGGACCTCTGCGGCCTCCCTCTCCGACTGCAACCGCGCACGATCCAGCGCGAATTGGGCCTGTGCTTCCACAGCATCGGCCCGAGCAGCCGCCACGCGGCTGTCGTGGCGAGGGCCTGCGCCGAACGGAATTCGAATGCCCACCGTGATGGCTTGGTCGTAGCGCTCGCCGAATGCCCCACGTTCCCGCGTGGTGGACAGTGTCAACTCCGGGTTCGCCCGCGACTGCTTGGCGGCCAGGGCCGCGGTGCGCTCGGCCACGGCGGCACGGTCTTGCAACTCGTTGAGTGCAGGGTGTATTGGCATGTCTGACGAGGTGGGTTCAACCTCGGCAGGCGATGTACCCGTAGGCGCAGCGAGGGCAACACTGCCGGTCAGCGCCTTCAATTGCTGCTGCGCCGTCGTCGCTCCTGCCTCGGCCTGCGCCACGGCCGCTTCGGCTGCGGCCACAGCACCGTCGGCCTGGTGTTGGTCGGCCTGCGCCAGGTCGCCGGCCTTGGCGCGCCGCGCAACGTCGGTGGCGATGCGGCGAGCATTGTCCAGTTGCCCACGTGCGATGTCGGCGTCGATGCGCGTGCGTTCCCAATTCCACCAGGCCTCACGTACCGTGGCGGCGAGTCGCAGTCGCGCCGCTTCCACACGGCTCTCCACGGCCGCAGTCTGCGCATCTGCCAGTGCACCGCTGTTGCTTCGCTCACCTGGCAGCCACAGAGGGATGGCGATGCCGGCCTCTAGCTCACGGGCACCGTCGTTGCGCGTAAGCCGGTCCGTCTTGTTACTGATTTCGAGCGCGGGTGGCTCGGGCGTCCATGCCGCCGCCGCACGCCGCTGCGCTCGGACGGCATCACGGCGCATCAGCAGCGCCTGCGATTCGGGCTGCCGCGCCCAGGCTGCGTCGAAGACGTCCTTCAGGTTGGCTGGGAGCGCTTCCGGTTGGGCATATACGCCGGCGTTCACGCCGGCCAAGAAAGCGGCAAGTACGGCTTGCCGCAGACGGATTGATGTTTTTGTCTTCGGATACATCCGATGCTCCAGTGTTGAGGGGGATACACGGGAGACCGGCGAATAGCGACCATACGGCCGCGCCACATCTGAACGCCCACGTCAGCAGGCGTTCGGACGCGAACGGGAATCAGAAAAGGAAGACCCCGCTTCGCCGATCAGGCAAGGTGAGACCACTTGGGGCGCTCGGGTCTAAGGGAGTGGTACGCAGTACATGGCTCATCGTTGACCGCGATGGATGGACTGGGTATTTGTTCGAATCGCAGTGACTCGACACGGAGCAGCATGCCAGCGTATTGCCCGTGGCAGTGCCCGCAGTCATGACTCACGCCGAGCGTGGCATCGCTGCTGGAAACCGTCGTATCCGATTCATCGAGGAGCGTGGAAGCATGGCCGTGCGCAGCATGGTCATGGTGTCCGAGATGGCTCACCGCGGAGCCTAGCTTGTGCACGCAATAGCCAGCCACCGCCGCCCAGGTTGCCTGGGTAGGCAGTAGTACGAGCAGAAGTATGGCGAGCCAGCGGCGCATGGAGAAAGTGTAGCAGTAGCAATGTCAGTCCAGGAGCAACGATGAGGGGGTGTCTCTCCGGCCACCTCAATGCCCAGCGAGGTGCTGCTCGCTTTGATGAGGCGAGGCGGCATGGAAACAAACTCTGGCAGAGTGCGCGGGTGTCAGCAGTGTCAACCGCCGGAATACAGTTCCAGTCGCGCACGCTGTGCTTCCGGTGCTTCGCTACGCATCTCATCGACAACCTGCTGGCGCGTCTTCGGTGCTGCGGAACTCTTGATGGGCACCGGCAGTCCACGTTGCATCAGCGTGAGCGTACCGTCCTTGCGGGCTGCCTCGACCTCGGCCAGCACCTGGGCACGGGTCTTGGTACTCTTGAAATGATCGGGGTGATACGTGAAGCCCTGCTCATTGGACGCGGGGTGCCAGAGCGAATCGGCCTGGGCCGCCATGGGCAGTGCCGTGGCCAGGATAATGGCTTTCATGGCGACAAGATGGGTCAGTTTCATTGCATGGTCCTTTCCAGTGTGATTTGCAGAAAATCGATATGCCCGAAGGCATGAGCACAATGTAAGAACCGGCACCGAACGGGAGTAAAACGTGCAGATGACAATTTGGACAGGTTGCGAGAGACCGCAGCAGGAACGCTGCGCATGAAGCTGCTGATCGTGGAAGACGAAGCCAAGCTCGCGGACTATCTTCGCAAGGGACTCTCTGAAGAAGGCTATGTGATCGATGTGGCTGCCAACGGCATCGATGGCCTCCACATGGCCTCTGACGGCCACTACGACCTGATCGTTCTCGACACCATGCTGCCGGGCATCGATGGCTTCGGCTTGCTGGCTGCACTGCGGCAGAGCAAGCAGACGCCGGTGATCATGTTGACGGCCCG
>JAEZWW010000097.1 GCA_023442945.1 Pseudomonadota bacterium
GTGCGGCGGGCAGGCGCCGCAGGGCCGCTGCGGGGCGGGCACGCGTGGGGCGCCGCGGTCGCGCCTGGGCGGGTGGCGCGCGTTGTGGGCATTTCAAGGATTTTTGGCCGCTGGCCCTAGAACCATCTGCGCGAGCAGCTACTCTTTTAATAGCATTCATTCGCTTGTGCGAACAGCGCGGGTTTGCGCCAGCAACATCGCCGGGCCTTCGCAGCGCCGCGCCCAACGCCGCGCCCCCGCCATCACGAGGAGGCGGCCCAGATCGGCCGCGGCCGTTCAGCGCCCGCTGGCCGCCACCGTGGTGCGGCCGGCGTCGTCTTCCACCCACAGCTTCCACCCGTCGCCCTCGGCCTGGGCGAAGAAGTGCAGCGGGTCGCCGCAGAACATGGTGCCGACGTTGCGCACGTCGAACGCCACCGGCTCGCGCCCGGCCACGCTGCGAAACACTTCGTGCAGGTAGGTCGCCGGGATGCCGCCGTTGACCACCAGCGCCGGGTAGCCTTCGACCTGCGTGGCGTAGGCCAGGTCGGTGTGGATGCGGTGCGGGTTGTCGCAGATGGCGGAATAGCGGAAGTTCAGCACCTCGTCGGGCAGCAGGCTGCGCACGTAGCCGGGGCGGGCGCTGGCGGGTTCGCTGGCGGTCGGCACAACGGCGGGTGCGGCGGCCTGTTGGGCTGGCGCGGCTTCGCGCAGCACGTAGTCGCGCAGCTCGATCACCGCCGGCGCGGCCTCGCCCTCAACAAAGATGCGGTGCTCGAAGGTCAGCAGCGCGAAGCGGCCCGAGCGGCCCTGCTTCATCTCCGGCTCGCCCAGGCGCTGGGTTTCCTGGCGCACGTCGGCGCCGATGGCGATATCGCCCGGGAATTCGCAGCGCCGCCCGGCAAACATCAGGCGCGGCAGATCTTCCAGACCGGGGATGTTGACGCGGTTGCGCGTGGCGCCGTCGGGGCGCAGCGCGGACTGGCGCGTGGGCGGGTTGAACATCAGGTTGTGCCAACCGTGCGGCAGGCGGTCGCCCCTCTGCAGCGACGCGGGGTCGCGGTCCAGCATGGCCAGCAGGCGCCGCACCAGGGTGAGGGAGCAGCGGTCGTGTTCGACTTCGGTGGCGGGCGGGGCGTTGGGCGGGGTCACGCGGGCATCTCCTGGCGGGTGGGTTGGGTCGCATCGCGGTGCGCGCGCCGCAGCGAAAACCACTGTAGAGCAGCCACAAAAAAACCGCAGCGCCTGCGCGACACTGCGGTTTTGATAGCTGGCCGCGCAGATTCAGCGCCGGCCAGCGGTCGATTTCATCAAAAAATCAGCGGCCGGCCTTGAGCGCGGCGATGCGCTCTTCCATCGGCGGGTGGGTGGCGAACAGCTTGCCGATGTTGCCGACGATGGCCATGCTTTGCAGGTTCTGCGGCATGCCCTGGCCTTCGGCGTGCATGCCGCCCAGGCGCGCCAGCGCGTTGATCATCGAATTGGGCTGGCCCATCAGGTGGGCGGCACCGGCGTCGGCGCGGAATTCGCGCTGGCGCGAGAACCAGGCCACGATCATGCCGGCCAAAAAGCCGAACAGGATGTCCAGCACGATGGTCGTCACGTAGTAGCCGATGCCCGGGCCGCTGCTGTCGTTGTCGCGGCGCAGGAAACCGTCGACCAGCGAGCCGATGATGCGGCTGGCGAACACGACAAAGGTGTTCATCACGCCCTGGATCAGCGCCATGGTGACCATGTCGCCGTTGGCGACGTGGGACACCTCGTGGCCGATCACGGCTTCGACCTCTTCGCGCGTCATGCCACGCAAGAGGCCCGTGGACACGGCCACCAGGGCCGAATTCTTGAACGCGCCGGTGGCAAAGGCGTTGGCCTCGCCCTCATAAATGCCGACTTCGGGCATGCCGATGCCGGCCTGGCCGGCGAACTTGCGCACGGTTTCGACGATCCAGGCCTCGTCGGCGCTGGCGGGCTGGTCGATGATCTTCACGCCCATGGACATCTTGGCCATGGTCTTGCTCATCAGCAGCGAGATGATCGAGCCGGCAAAGCCCACCACCAGCGAAAACACCATCAGCTGCGCGGTGTTGGTGCCGGTGTAGCGGCCCAGCCCGAACAGGCTGGTGATGATGCCCACCACCGCCATCACGGCGATGTTGGTCAGCACAAACAAGAAGATGCGTTTCATCGTTTTCCTTCGAAGAGGGATCGCGTGCCACCCCGGCACGCCAAGTCTTTCCCGCCAGATGCGGGCGGGCTGGCCTGGCTTCAAGCCACCGCCCGTGGCAGCGGCTTCGAGTCGCCCACGGGGCCCAGGTTCCCGCAGGTGGGAAATTACCACGGAAGCGGCAGGGTCAAGCGCTTTTTGCCGCCTTCAGGCCACGAACATGCCCAGCACCGTCACCGCCATCAGGGCGGTGGCGGCCCAGCCCAGCCAGCGCACGCGCCGGCCGATGGTGTGCGGCCCCATCACCTTGGGGTTGGTCGCCATGCTCATCAGCACCGCCATGATGGGCACCGCCACCACCCCGTTGATGACGGCCGACCAGAACAGTTCCTTGACCGGGTCGGTCGGGGTGAAGCACAGCACCACGCCCACCACCGTGGCGGCCACGATCACGCCGTAAAACCCACGCCCTTCCCCCCGGCGCAGGCTGAGCGACAGGCTGCCGTGCCAGCCCGCGGCGCCCGCCACCGCGTAGGCGGCCGAGCCGGCCAGCACCGGCACCGCCAGCATGCCGGTGCCGATGATGCCCAGACCAAACAGCAGGAAGGTGAACTCACCCGCCACCGGCCGCAGCGCTTCGGCCGCCTGGGCCGAGGTCTGGATGTCGTGCACCCCCGCCGTGAACAGCGTGGCCGCCGTGCTCAGCATGATGCAAAAGGCGATGCCATTGGAAAAGCCCATGCCGACCAGCGTGTCGAAGCGGATGCGTGCCAGCTCGCGGTGCACCTCAGCGCCGGTGTGCGGGCGATGGCGCCGGTCTTCCACCTCCTGCGCCGCCTGCCAGAAGAACAGGTAGGGGCTGATGGTCGTGCCCAGCACCGCCACCAGGGTGACGAACACTTCCTTGCCGCTGGGCAGCTGCGGCCACACCAGCGCCTGCGCCACCGCCAGCCAGTCGATCCTGACCGACAGCACCACCGCCACGTAGGCGAACAGCGTCAGCGTCAGCCACTTGAGCCAGCGCACGTAGCGCTCGTACGGCAAAAAGACCTGCAGCACGACGCACAGCAGCCCGAAAGTGACGGCGTACACGTGGGCCGACCCGCCCACCAGCATGCGCAGCGCCTCGGCCATGGCGGCCAGGTCGGCGCCGATGTTCAGCACGTTGGCCCCCACCAGCATGGCCACGCAGGCGCGCAGCAGCCAGCGCGGGTAGTGGGCGCGGATGTTGGCCGACAGGCCGGCGCCGGTCACATAGCCGATGCGCGCCGACACCAGCTGGATCGCCGCCATCAGCGGCAGGGTGATCACCACCGTCCACAGCATGCCCAGGCCGTACTGGGCGCCGGCCTGCGAATACGTGGCGATGCCGCTGGGGTCGTCGTCCGCCGCCCCGGTGATCAGGCCGGGCCCGAGCTGGCGCAGCTGCCCGCGCAGGCGCGCGGCGGCGGCGGTGGGGGGTGCGATCGGTGGCATGGGTGGGCTCCCGCGGGGGCGCCGGCCGGGGGGCGCCGGCCGGGCGGCGGCGCCGCGCGATGGTACGCCCGCCAACGGGGTCAAGACTGAGGTCAGGCTTAGACCGCGCAGGCCCCCGTTCAGTCCTGATTTGATAGCTGCCTGCGCAGGTGGATCTAGGGCCAGGGCCGATTTTCTTAACAAATACGGCACACGACGACAACCGATCGCCCCGCGGGGGCACCCGCGCCGCCGCCGACGCGCCGCGCGCCCAAGCGCCTAGACTGCGGCTTTTGCCCCGCCCGTTAGCCGCCTTTTTCACCGCTGGAGCTGCGCCGACCATGACCACCCTCGCCTGGCTTGACCGCCTGACCGCCATCGACACCACCAGCCGCAATTCCAACCTCGGCCTGATCGAAACCGTGCGCGACGACCTGCGTGCCCAAGGCCTGGATCCCTGGCTGTCCAGCAACGCCGAAGGCACCAAGGCTAACCTGTTCTGCACCCTGCCCGCGCAGGACGGCGGCACGCAAGGCGGCATCGCCCTGTCGGGCCACACCGACACCGTGCCCGTCGACGGCCAGAACTGGACCAGCGACCCCTTCACCCTGACCGAACGCGCTGGCAAGCTGTACGCCCGCGGCAGCTGCGACATGAAGGGCTTCATCGCCTGCGCCCTCGGCCTGGTGCCCGAATTCATGGCCATGCCGCGCGCCAAGCCGCTGCACCTGGCGCTGTCGTACGACGAAGAAGTCGCCTGCATTGGCGCGCCGGTGATGCTGGCCGACCTGCAGCAGCGCGGCGTCAAGGTCGACGGCTGCATCGTCGGCGAGCCCACGTCCATGCAACCCGTGGTGGCGCACAAGGGCTTGAACGCCTACCGCTGCCGCGTGCACGGCAAAGCCGCGCATTCGTCGCTGACGCCGCAGGGCTGCAACGCCATCGAACACGCGGCGCAGCTGATCTGCGCCATCCGCGAAATGGCCGAAGCCTGGCGCGCGAACGGGCCGTTCGACGAGTTCTACGACGTGCCGTACAGCACGATCACCACCAACCTGATCGGCGGCGGCATCGCCATGAACACCATCCCGCAGCTGTGCGAATTCACGTACGAATTCCGCAACCTGCCGGTGTTGTCGCCGGCCCAGATCCAGGGCCGCATCGACAGCTACATCCAGGACCAGATGCTGCCGCGCATGCAGCGCGAATTCCCTGGCGCGCGCGTCGAGATCGAGAACCTCGCCGCCGCCCCCGGCCTGGACGCGAGCGAACAGGCCGCCATCACCCAGCTGGTGCGCGCACTCACGCAGGACGCCAGCGTGCGTAAGGTTGCCTACGGCACCGAAGCTGGGCTGTTCCAGGGCGCCGGCATTCCCACGGTGGTGTGCGGCCCCGGCTCGATCGAGCAGGCGCACAAGGTCGATGAATTTGTCGAGATCGACCAACTGCAGCTGTGCGAGAAGTTCTTGCGGCAGGTGGCGGCGTCGCTTTAACGCGGTCGCCGACTCAGCCCAAGCCGATCAGACGGCCACATGAGCACTTGGCGCGCCTGGTTCGGTGCGGCCGCTCTGGCATCCGCGACAGCGCTTGCTGCAGACGCGTGGCTCACCTGGGATAGCCGTCTGACGGATGCCGGCTTCTTCGCCGCGCAGCGCTACACGCTCGACCTTGGACCCGTTCAGCCCGGGGTGGCCTACACCACGCAGTTCCGTAGCCCATCAAGCGGCCGATTCTGCTGGGGTTTGCGCGCGAACGAATGGAACGCTGAACAACAGACCGGCGGCCAAATGCGCTTGCAAGTCCGAAACGAGGACGCCATACTGATCGAACCACCGACCAGCCTGCGCGAATGGACGGTGTCGAGTGCCGGAGGCGAGCTGCCCTCGTTCATCTACGCCAGGGACCCGCACGGGACCTGCGCCGAGTTGCAGCGCTATCGCCGCTACACGGTGGCGTTCCAACGCTCCACCGCCGCGCCTGTCAGCGGCGACACGCACCTGATCATGCAAGGCGGTGGCTGGAAGTGATTCGGCCAGCGCGCCTAATCACTTCTATTTTTATAGCTCGCCTCGCAATCTGTTGTAGGGCCAGCGGCCGATTTCACTCCAAAACCCGGCGCAGCGGGCGGAACACGTTGGCGTCGGCATAGAAGGCCGGATCGGCGTTGGCGGCCCACCAGCCGGGCACGCCCAGCACCGGCAGCGGCACGAAGGGCTTGGTGGCCAGGCGCTCGGGCGTCAGGGCGTTGGCCAGGGCCGCGTCCAGCGCGTGCAGATCGCCGGCCGTGTCAAACGGCTGGTCCACGCGCAGCACGTGGACGGTGATGGATTTGTAGGGCGACAGCAGCTTTTCCAGCGCGGCGTGGCCGAAGAGCATGAAACTGGCCTCATCCCACAGTGGGCGCAGCGGGCCGAACAGCGCGGCCCAGCGGCGCTCGGCCAGCGCCTCCCACAGCGCGTCGGGCGCGTGCAGCAGGGCGCCGTTTTCGTCGAACACGGTGATGGCGTCGCGCACCGGTCCGCGGCGCGCCTGCACGCCATCGCGCGCGATCTCGGCGGCTTGCAGGCGGTTCAGCTGGCGCTTGGTGACGGGCATACCCAGCCACACCAGCGCGTTGAAAAAGTCGTGCCAGCCAGTGCGCGTGGGCACGGCGGCGTGCTCGAAGATGAAGCGCTCGTACGCCGCGCCGGGCGGCAAGGCATCGGGCGGCACGAAGCGCACGGGCGCTTCGCCCGCGGCGTTCAGCGCGTCGGGCAGCGGCTGGCCGGCGACGTGCAACGCCAAGGCGCCCTGCCCGGTGCGGGCCCAGGGCGCGAACCAGGGCTGCGCCCAGGCGGGCGCGGGCGACAGAGGCGACGGGTCCAGTGCGCCGGCCGGTGGGCAAAAAGAAAGCGGGTCGGAAGCGGTCAAACCACAAGGACGCCCCAGGGCGCCGGGTGAACAAGCCAGGCGCCGATCTTAGGCAAGGTGCGGCGGCGGCCTCGCTGCGTGTGTCTGTGCGCACGGCTGCACGCTCTGGCCGCTCGGGCTGCCGTGCCCTACCATGCAGGGTGTGCGTGCGCGCCACGCAGCGTCCAACTCTCCCTCTCTTCCCATGACATCCACCTCCTCTTCCGTGGCTGGCGCGCACGACGCGCCTTCGCGTGCGCGGCGCGGCCGCGACGTTGGCGAGGCGCACCGCGTCTCCACCCCGCTGGAGCTGCTGTTCGACCTGGTCTTCGTGGTCGCCATCGCCTTGTCGGCGGCACAGCTGCACCACGGCGTGATGGAACACCACACCGGCATGGCGCTCGCGTCTTTCCTGGCGGCATTTGTCGCGATCTGGTGGGCGTGGATGAACTACACCTGGTTCGCCTCGGCCTACGACGACGACAGCCCGCTGTTCCGCCTGCTGACGCTGGTGCAGATGGGCGGTGCGCTGCTGTTTGCCACCGGCATCGACGGGCTGTTCCGCGGCGACTTCAAGGTCAGCGTGACGGGCTACGCGGTGATGCGCATGGCGCTGGTCGTGCAGTGGCTGCTGGCGGCGCGCGGCGATTCGGCGCACCGCCCGGCTTGCCTGCGCTACGCGCTGGGCGTGACGCTGGTGCAGGTGCTGTGGATTGCGCGCCTGGCCATGCCCGTGAGCTGGGCCTGGCCGACCTTCATCGCCTTCATGGCGCTGGAATTGGCCGTGCCGGTGTGGGCCGAACGCCCCGGCATGACGCCCTGGCACCCGCACCACATTGCTGAGCGCTACGGCCTCCTGGTCATCATCACCCTGGGCGAATGCGTGCTGGGCGCCACCAATTCGGTGGCCGGCATTTACCAGTCGCAGGGCTGGTCGCTGGAGCTGGCGCTGGTCGGCCTGGGTGCCACGTCGCTGGTGTTTTCGCTGTGGTGGATGTACTTCCTGCAGCCCATGGGCGACGCACTGCACCACCACCGCGACCGCGCCTTCTTGTGGGGCTACGGCCACTTCGTGGTGTTTGCCTCGGCCGCGGCGGTGGGCGCCTCGCTGGAAGTGGTGGCCGACGTGCTGAAGGCCGAAGGCGCCGCCGGGGCCGCAGCCGACGCGGCGCACGGCGTGTCGCCGCTGTACGCCATCACCTTGCTGGCGGCGGCGGTGGCGGCCTTCATCGCCTCGTTCGCGTTCATCTACGCGCGCACCACGCGCCCGCAAGACCCGGTGCTGGGCTGGACGCTGCTGTGCCTGGCCTGCGTGGCGCTGGGCCCGTTGGCCGTGTGGCTGCTGGGCGTGCCGCTGGCCTGGGCCATGCTGCTGCTGCCGCTGGGTCCGACGGTCGCCATCGTGCACCACGAGCGCGGGCGCCGGCTGCACGCCGAGCGCTTCGCGCTGCACTGAACGGCGCGCTCAGGCTTTCTTCTGCGCGGCGACGAAGGCGGCAAAGTCCGCCAGGTACGCGGCGACCATCTCGCGCGTGGCGGCGTCGTGCAGCTGGTGTTCGGCATCGAACTGGTTCTGCGCGCGCGACACCAGCACGCTGCGCCCGGCGAACAGGCGCACACCCAGCATCTTGAGCGTGGGCAGCCACGCGTTTTGCGACGACAGGGTGCCAAAGCCGCCCATCGACGCGCCCATCAGCCCCGTCGGCCGCTGGCCGAAGGTGAGCTTGCTGTCGGCACGCGACAACCAGTCGATACCGTTCTTGAACACGCCCGGCACGCCCGCGTTGTATTCCGGCGTGACCAGCAGCAGCCCGTCCGCCGCCTGGATGCGCGCCTGCAGTGCCAGCACCGCCTGCGGGACGCCGTCGCGCTGCTCCACGTCGCCGTCGTACAGGGGAATGCCGTGCAGCGTGGCGACGTCCAGCGTCACGCCATCGGGCACCAGCTGCTGCGCGGTGCGCGCCAGGGCGGTGTTGTAGGAGCCGGCGCGCAGGCTGCCGGAGAGGGCGAGGATCTGGGTCATGGAAACGGGTCGCAGAAAAAGCCGGCCAGGCCGGCGGTGTGAAGGTGCCCGGCGCAAGCCAGGCCGGATGCGGGTGGTTCTTGATCACGCGCGATGGGCGCGCGGCCGACCATCCTACCCGGCCACAGCACCTTGATTAGCTACTCTTTCAATAGCTGCTTGCGCAGATGGTTGTAGGGCCAAGTGCCGATTTATATTGAAATCGGCACAACAACCCGTCACGACGTGCGCAAGCGCACCCCGTCCAGGCTGGGCACGGTCAGCGGCTTGGCCGGGCTGCCGGCGGGCACGGTGCCGAAGCGGCGGCCGGCGTTCCAGTCGTCGGCGGCTTGCTGCATTTCTTCGTGCGTGCGGGCGACGAAGTTCCACCACACCATCACCTCTTCGCCGAACGGCCGACCGCCCACCAGCAGCACCTGCGCGGCGGCGCTGGTGCGCAGCTGCAGCTCGGTGCGCCCGGGGGGGAAGTACAGCAGCTCGCCCAGGCCCAGCGCTTCGCCGGCGACCTCGGCCTCGCCGCGCAACATCAGCACGCCGTACTCAAAGTCGGCCTGCAGCGGCAAGGTGGTGTCGGCCGCGCCGTTGGACGTCAGGTCCACGCCGACCAGCGGGGTGTAAACCTTCGTTGGCGCGGTCAAGCCCAGCGCGGTGCCGGCGACCACCGTGGCGTGCCAGCCGCCAACGCCGGTGGCGGGCAGTTCGGGGTAGTTCTGAAAGCCGGGCTCGCGGTCTTTCTCTTCCTTGGGCAGTGCAATCCACAGCTGCGCGGCGTGCATGGCCGCGCCTTCGGTGACGCTGTCTTCGGTGTGGGAGATGCCGCGCCCGGCGGTCATCAGGTTGACCTGGCCGGGGCGGATGATCTGCTCGTTGCCAAGCGAGTCGCGGTGCACCACCTCGCCTTCGATCATCCAGGTGAAGGTCTGCAGGCCGATGTGCGGGTGCGCACCCACGTGCATGCCTTTGTTCGGCGCAAACTGCACCGGGCCCAGGTGGTCCAGAAAGCACCAGGCGCCGACCAGGCGGCGCGCGCGGTTGGGCAGCGCGCGGCGGATCTGCGTGTCTTCACCGACGATGGAGGCGCGGGATTGGTAACGGATGGGGGCAGGAGCGTTCATGGCTTAAAGCTGGGCGCCGTGCGCCAGCGAGTTGGCTTGGTATTCGGGGTGCTTGTCGATGTAGGCCTTCACGAAGGGGCAGTCGGGCCGCACCTTCAGGCCTTGCGCGGCCGCGTAGTCGAGGATGTACTTGGCCAGGCGCGCGCCAATGCCGCGCCCGCCCAATTCCTTGGGCACGACGGTGTGCAGGTAGGCGATGCCGCCGGGGAAGCGTTCAAACACTTCGTAGGCGGTGTGGCCGTCCACGGTCCATTCAAACCGGTGGCGGTCTTCGTTCAGGACGATGTCGGGGGCGTCGTCGCTCATGGTGTCAGCTCTCCTGGGTCAAACGCCGTGCGCGAACGGCGCAGGCGTTGGGGGTGAAGCCGGGCAACCCCGGCGGTGAGCGGGCGCGTGCGTCATGACGCGCTCGCGGGTGAAGTGGCGTCGACCGGCGCGGGGCCGGCTTCGGTCATGTTGCGCAGCACCAGGTCGCGGCCGGCAAAGCGGTCGCCCGCCATCTCCAGCGCAAAGCGCTCGCTGTCGCGGCGGCGCAGCTCGGCCATCTGGTCGTCGGCCTCTTCTTCGCTGGCGCCCAGGGCACGCGCCGTGGCGCGGCCCAGCTGCATGGCCGACTCAAAGGTTTCGCGCACCACCACGTCGGCATCGGTCTTGACCAGGGCCAGCGCGTGCTCGCGGTCGAAGGCGCGCACGATCAGCTCGGCCTGCGGAAATTCCTTCTTGGCCGTTTCGGCGATCAGCGTGGCGGCGGCGCGGTCGTCAATGCAGACGACGATGGCGCGCGCGTGGTGCGCGCCGGCGGCGTGCAGCACGTCCAGCCGCGCGCCGTCGCCAAAGTAGACCTTGAAGCCGTACTTGTTGGCCTCGCGGATCGTCGTGGTGTCGCTGTCGATGATGGTGATGTCCGCCCCGCGCAGCAGCGCCGCCTGCGTCACGATCTGCCCCACGCGACCAAAGCCGATCACCAGCACGTTGCCGCACAGGTCGTGCGCGGTTTCCACGCCGTCCATCGACTCCGGCGCCGGGCGCGCCAGGCGCTTGTGCAGCGCCACCATCAGCGGCGTGAAGGCCATCGACAGCACGATGATGGCCGTCATGGTGGCGTTGATCTCGGGCGTGATGACGCGCTGCGACAGCGCCTGCGCGTACAGCACAAAGGCGAATTCACCGCCCTGCGCCATGACGATGGCGCGGTCCAGCGCGTCGGCGCGGCTGCTCTTGGCCAAGCGCGCGACGGCGTAGACGCAAACGCCCTTCACCGCCATCAGCGCCAGCGTACCGCCCAACACCAGCGGCCAGCGCTGCGCCACGGTGCTCAGGTCCAGCGACATGCCGACAGCCAGGAAGAACAGGCCGAGCAGCAGGCCGCGGAAGGGCTCGATGTCGGCCTCCAGCTGGTGGCGGAAGGTCGATTCGGACAGCAGCACGCCGGCCAGGAACGCGCCCATCGCCATCGACAGGCCACCCAGCTCCATCAGCAGCGCCGCGCCCAGCACCACCAGCAGCGCGGCGGCGGTCATCACCTCGCGCGCCTTGGCGCGTGCCAGCACGCGGAACAAGGGGTTCAGCAGCCAAATGCCCGCGGCCACCAGAACGCCCAGCGCCAGCACCGCAGTGCCGATGCGCTGCCACAGTGGCGACGTGGCCGCGTGCGCGGCGTCGGCCGGCGCCAGGAAGGCGACCACGGCCAGCAGCGGCACGATCAGCAAATCTTCAAACAACAGGATCGACACCATGCGCTGCCCGCGCGGTGACGCGATGTCGCCACGCTCGTTCAACAGCTGCATCACGATGGCGGTGGACGTCAGCACGAAACCCGCGCCCGCCACAAACGACACCGGCCACGAATAGCCAAAAGCCACGCCGGTGAAGGTGAGCAGCGCGCCGCACACCACCACCTGCAGGCTGCCCAGGCCGAAGATCTGGCGCCGCAGCCCCCACAGGTGCGTGGGGTTCATCTCCAGCCCGATGACGAAGAGGAACATCACCACGCCCAACTCGGCCACGTGCAGGATGACCTCCGGGTCGCTGACCAGCTTCAGCCCGAACGGGCCGATGGCCAGGCCGCCGGCCAGGTAACCCAGCACCGCGCCCAAGCCCAGGCGCTTGAACAGCGGGACCGCCACCACGGCGGCGCCCAGCAGCGTCACCATGCTGAGCAACTGGCCGGTCATTCCACCTTCTGACGCCATCGTCCGTCCTCTCTGCCTTTTCTGGGGGCGGTATTGTCACTGAGCACGACGATACACCGGCGCGGAGGTCAATTCGGTCAGATCAGAACGCAAAAAAGGGCGATGGGTGCGCGGCCGCGGCGCCCCTTGGCGAGGTGCCGCGGCCAGCCCGCCTTACTTGCGCATCGAATCCAGCACTTCGCTGTTCTGCACCACTTCCTGCGCTTTCTGGTAGCTCTCGATCAGCAGCTGGTAGTTCGGGAAGACCTGCGTGTAGGCCTGCGCCCACTCGGCCGCGTCTTCGCGGTTCCAGGTCTTCTGCAACTCAGACGCCACGGCCGCCACGTCGATCGGCACCACACCGGCTTGCATCACGCGCGCCAGGGTGATTTCCTCGGCCATCTTGGAATAGGTGCCCGACGCGTCGATGACGGCAAACACCTGGTAGCCGTCGGCCGCCGCCGCGATGGCGGGGAAGGCCATGCACACACTGGTGATGGTGCCGGCGATGATCAGCTGCTTCTTGCCCGTGGCCTTCACGGCTTTCACGAAGTCGGGGTTGTCCCAGGCGTTGATCTCGCCCTTGCGCGCCACGTACACGGCGTGCGGGGCGTTGGCGTGGATCTCCGGGATCAGCGGGCCATTGGGCCCTTGCGGCACGGACGCGGTGGTGATCACCGGGATCTTGGCCAGCGACGCGATCTTGGCCAGCGCGCCCGCCAGGCGGCGCAGCGTGGTGAAGGGCATGTCGTGCACCGTCTGGAACAGGCCACTCTGGTGGTCGATCAGCAGCATGGCGACGTTGTTCGGGTCGATGACGGGCTTGGCACCGTTGAAGTTGGCGGGAACGCTCATGGGAATCTCCTGGGAAAAAGATGCGGCAGGCGCCGCGGACAAAAAAAGACGGCGCAGCCCCGCCCCCGGCGGGGCAAACCGCCGTGGTCCGTAAAGGGAAGGGACTGCGCTCAGGGCTGCGGGGGGCGCCCCGGGGGGGGGGGGGGGGGG
>JAEZWW010000072.1 GCA_023442945.1 Pseudomonadota bacterium
GCCCACAGCCGCGCTGCCCAGCCAGAAGCGCAGGAAGCCCTGCGCGATCTGCCCGAACGGTTGCGACTGCAGCGTGGCCTGCCCGTTCAGGGTGACCATGGTTTCTTCGCTCAGGCTGCCTTCCAGCTGCTGCAGCGCGCGCCAGGCTTCCGGCAGGCGCTCCGGCAGGTCGCGCCGGTACAGCAACACCGCGTCGTAGCGGGGGAAGTAACCCTTGTCGTCCGCCAACACCACCAGGCCCAGCTTGCTGATCTGCGCGTCGGTGGTGTAGATGTCCATCACGTCGATCTGGCGTTGCGCCAGCGCCTCGTACGCCAGGCCGTGGTCCAGCCCGCGCGGCGTCTGGCGGTAGCCATAGCGCTCGGCCAGCCCGCGCCAGCCGTCGGCGCGGCCCATGAATTCGTTGGACAGGCCCAGCTTCAAATCCGGGTGCTTGGCCAGGTCGCTCAAGTTGGTGATGCCCAGCGCGCTGGCCTGCTCGGCCCGCATCGCCAACGCGTAGCCGTTGTTGAAGCCCAGCGGCAGGCCCACACCCAGCCCCAGCGGCGCCAGTGCGCGGTCCAGCGCGCCAATCGCCGTCTTGCTCGGGTCCTTGACGATCTCCTGCGTGATCGTGCCCGTGTATTCCGCGTACACGTCAATCTGGCCCGAGCGCAGCGCCTCGTACACGATGGCCGTGTTGCCCAGCCCCTGGCGCACCTGCGTTTGAACGCCCGCGTGCTGCGCCGTCTGCGACAGGATCTCGGCCAGGATGTACGACTCGGTAAAGCGCTTGGAGCCGATGCGCAACTCACCGCCGCCACTGCCCGCCGCCGCGCCCTGCCCCCACGCCACGCCGGCCACCCACAAAAGGCCGATCAGCAGCCCACAACGCGCCACGGCGCAGGCCAGCCAGGAAGTGCTTGCTTTCATGCGGGGGACTATACGGGGCTGGGACAGGCGAAACGAGGCGGGTGTGGGTGGGGAGCAACGGGCTGAATGTGCTCCCTGGGATTCACGAAGCGACTTACTGGCCCTTCTCACGCGCTACTTCGTCGCGGCTCGGGCTCACTCGGACATCTCTGACTGATGCATCGCGTGCAATTCACAGATGTCGGAGCTCTCTACGTGACCCGCAGCTTCAAGCGCGGCGGACAGTCGCCTATCGTCGAACAAATACTTCTACAAGGAGCTCGCCGTCTCCTTTACGCAAATCTCTTTCCAACCCGCGAGGGTTTGCAACTCGACCGTCTGGGTCGTAGACAAAACAAATTAGCGCATCACAGTCCGGGTGAGCCCTGTATCGATGGATATCTTCGATTAGTTCGCTTCCAACGGTCTTTGCGTCAAGGCCTTTTCTAGTCTTCTTAATCTCAACAACAATTCGCTCCTGCTTCAATAGAAAGTCGAGACGGGTAGACTTCCCCGCGCTACTCGGCACCGACTCTTCCGGACGAATATCCTCAAAGTGGAGATGCAAAAGGCTGTGAAACAGATTCTGAACATCATATTCATCTTGAACATCCAAAGTGTCTCTTCCGCCATATCGTTCACGCAATTGACTCGCAACCAAATGGAATCGATCACAGAGATTCTCAATTACGGCAATCGGATTGCCTACCCCAGTTGAACCGATAGGCACGACACAATCGATGTCATCCCGAACACCTTCTAGGACGCCAAGACCGGTCTGAACTGCACCTACAAAGGGCCTCTTTACTTTTTCATAGAATTCCAAATAATATGGATTGGTTGACGAAAATCTAGATTGAAGAAAAGCGAGCGTTTGCGTCTTCCAGCTAGCGAATGCGGAGTTGTCTAACGTTGGAAATCCGATGACATTCGGCGGATTGGGTTTGTGGGTAGCCAATACAGAGCGCCCCTTGTCAATCAATTTTTCTAACGCCTCAGAATGAGTCAAAGCACATCTTCCTCACGAAAATTAAATATATGGATATTTTACTTGAACGCGACCAATGCGCATATTAATTTAAAATAAAACATCGATCACGGCTGCAACACGAATGGATGATAGCCACTCAGGTGACACTGAAATTCTCGGATCTTTATGAGCGTTGATCCAAGGAAGTGATGATCGGATGTCGCCGTTGGGCTGATTGACCTTCTTCCACCGGCACTCGGCGCTCAAACGCCTGGATCGCGCAGTTTGGCTCTGATTGCGCACTGCATTGATAGTCAGCCCCAATTCAACCTTTAACGCCAACCCGCTACAGTCGCGGGTCCCTCGTTCAGCGTCACTTATCCATGCCCATTCCCCTCTCCCCCACCGCCACCCAAATGATCGCCGCCGCGCAAACGCTGTCCACCCAGGTGGACGCGTTGCGCTTTGCCCCGCCGGTGACGCAGGTCTACAACCCGCTGGACTACGCGGGTGAAGTGCACCGGCGTTACCTGGCGCGCTACGCCAATGGCAAGAAACGCGTGGTGTTTCTGGGCATGAACCCGGGGCCGTTCGGCATGGCGCAGACGGGGGTGCCGTTTGGTGAAGTGGCCAGCGTGCGCGACTGGCTGGGGCTGGAAGGGCCGGTGGGGCAGCCGCGCGACACCAACCCCAAGCGCCCGGTGGAAGGCTTTGCCTGCACGCGCGCCGAGGTCAGCGGGCAGCGGCTGTGGGGGCTGTTCCGTGCGCGCTTTGGCACGGCGGATGCGTTCTTTAGCGAGCACTTTGTCGCCAATTACTGTCCGTTGGTGTTTTTTGAAGGCGGGCGCAACCTGACGCCCGACAAACTGCCCGCGGCCGAGCAAAAGCCGCTGCTGGCCGCGTGCGACGAGCACTTGCGCCGGCTGGTGCAGATCCTGCAGCCCGAATGGGTGATCGGCGTGGGCGCCTGGGCCGAAAAGCGCGCCCACACCGCGCTGGGCGACCAGCCCGGCCTGCGCTTCGGCCGCATCCTGCACCCCAGCCCGGCCAGCCCGCTGGCCAACCGCGGCTGGGCGCCGGCGGCGACCCAGCAGCTGGTGGATTTGGGGATTTGGCCGGCGGGCTGAAACGGCGGCTGCGCTGCCGCCGACGCAATGGCCGCGGCCACTCACAGGATATTGATTGCTGCGTTTTTGCTAGCTGGCCGCGCAAGTCCCACTAAGGCCAGACGGCGATTTCGCTTGGATTCCCTCTGACCCCCCTGTCGGATCGCGCGGATACTTCGCGCGCCTGCGCACCCAACGGCTAGGCCAGCGCGCGCAGGTGCGGCCAGCGTTCGCGGTACGAGCGCGCCTTGCGGTCGAACAGGTCGCGGTGCGGCACCAGCGGGTTCGTGCGCAGCTCGCCCTCGTAGATCGGCGCCAGGCCGTTGGGCGCGTACAGGGTGAGGCCGCTGGCGGCGTCCAAGACCGGGCCCGCGGGCGCATCCGGCGTGAACCCCGCGGGCGTGTCCAGCGCGCCAGCCGTGCCCGCATCCCGCGCGCCGGGGCGAATGCCGACACAGGTGCCGGTGATCAGAAAGCGGTCGATCCCGTCGGTCGAGCGCTGCAGCGGGTGGGTACGGGTGGCCGAAGTCCGCGGGGTACCACAGGTGCACGGGCGCCTGGTTCACGGCTTCGACCCGCACGCCCAGGTCGCGAAACAGCTGCGCCACGCGGGCCTGCACCGCCTGTTCGCCCGCAGCCGACAGGTCCGTTGGGTCGCAATAGAACAGGTCGTAGTCCTTGATGGCCGCGTGCGGGGGCGCCCCGCGCGCAGGTTCCACACGGTCTGGAACAGGCAGCCCGCGACCAGCCACGCGTCCGGCAGGGCCAGCGCGTCCCAGCGAGCGAGGATGGCCGCGTTGTGCGTGTTGCGCAGGACGTCGGCGAGGAAGCGTTGGGGAGTGGCGGTGGCTATCGGCACGGAGGCGAAGGCGTCGGTGAGGAATAAATCGCAAGAAATCGGGGTCACAAGAAATCGGGGTCAGACCCCGGTTGGTGCGAAAGGTCAGAAGAAATCGGGGTCAGACCTCGGTTGATGGTGCGGCATGTCGGATCGAACGCTGGCCACTGAGTTGAAGAAAATGGGGTCAGACCCGGGTTGACGCGATGCGGCGGGTCCCACGTTGGTCACTGGTTGCACTGCGTTTTTCATAGCTGCTTGCGCAGGTGCTTGTAGGGCTGGCGGCGCATTCTTTTAAAAAACCATTGCGGCCGGCACGCGTGCCGCCCTGCCCGCATTCGCCGCTTCAGTCGTCCTGCCTCCAACGATGCGCGCTCCGGGCGGATGAGAAAAAAGTGAAGTGAACCGCGCGGCGCGGCGCGTCAGTGCCCCGGCGCCCGATCGCATCGGAGGCAGCGGCGCCCACCGCCCGCTTTCACTCTATTTTCGATAGCTGCTTGCACAGATGGTTGTAGGGCCAGCGGCCTATTTTTCCCGAAGAGTGCGGCGCCGCCCTCAGCGCAGCTGCCGCACCGCAAAGCGCTGCTTCGGGTGGACATACGCCTCTTGCGCCTGCACCAGTTGCAGCTCGCGCTCGCCCGATGCCAGGGTGCGCTCCAGCAGCTCGAACACGCTGGCGGCGGTGTCGGCCAGGGCGTCGGCGGCCGAGCCGCCGCTGAGGTAGTGCGCGGTGAACAGCGCCGCCGTCACGTCGCCCGAGCCGTTGGCCTTGAAGGGCAGGTGCGGCGTGGTGATGATCCAGGCCCCGCGCGCGTCGGCGGCCAGCATTTCGATGGTGCCGTCGGGCCGGCCGGGGCATTCGACGCTGGTGACCAGCACGGTGCGCGGGCCCAGCGCCATGGTGGCGTCGACGGCGGCCAGGGTTTGGTCGATGGTCTGCACCTCGCGGTCGACCAGAAAGCCCAGCTCGAACTGGTTGGGCGTGACGATGTCGGCCGCCGGCACGACGCGGTCGCGCAGCAGCACCGGGATGTCCGGGTGCACAAAGCAGCCCGACTTGGCGTTGCCCATGACCGGGTCGCACGCGTACACAGCACGCGGGTTCAGCGCCTTCACCCGCGCGACGGTGCGCAGGATGACGTCGGCAATGTCCGCCCCGCCCTGGTAGCCGCTCAGCACCGCGTCGACCTTGGCCAGCGCACCGCGCGCGTCCATCGCGTCGATGATGGCCGCAACCTCGGCCGCCGCAATGGCCGAGCCGCCCCACTGGCCGTAACCCGTGTGGTTGGAGAAGTTGACGGTGTGCACCGGCCAGACTTCGTGCCCCAGGCGCTGCAGGGGGAACACGGCCGCCGAATTGCCGACGTGGCCGTAGGAAACGTGGGATTGGATGGAAAGGATGTTCACCCTGGCGATTGTGCGCCTGCGGTGGAGGGAGGGAATTGACCCAGGGCGTCAACCGTGCGTGGCGGCGCGTCGACGCTCACCCCGGCGTCGCGCCCGCGCGCCACGCCGGGCATAGCTTAAGGCCGCAGGCCCGTGAACCGCCGCCACCCCAGCAAACCCAACATGCCGGCCAGCGCCGCCAGGGCCCAGGTGCCGAGCGCGGGCACCTGCACCAGCGGCAGCGGCAGCGTGACGCGCACCACGTTGCTGTACACGCTGGTGCCGTCGCGGTCGGTCGCGGTCATGCGCAGGTAGTAGGTTCGGTCTGGGGTCGGCTGCAGTTCGCCAGCGGCGATGGTGCGGTTGTTGGGCACGCCGTCCACGTTCACGGGCGTCCAGGTGCGCTGGTCGGTGCTGATTTCCAAGGTGTAGGCGACCACGCAAGGCGCGGGCGTGGTCCACTTCACATCGATGGTCTTACCCCCGTTCGCCGCGGCCTCCAGCTCCGGCGCGGGTGGCGCGGCCGTGGTCTGCTCCCACACCGCGACCTGACCGTAGGTGGGTGGGCCGTTCATCGGCAGGTAAAGGTACTTGCCGGCAGCGTCGGTGGCCAGCGGGATGCTGCCGCGGTTGGCACCGTAGGCGTAGGTGGCGTCGCTCATCCGTGCCACGCGGTTGCCTTCGGGGTCGAACTTTTCGACGATGTTCGGCCGGCTGGAGACATACACGAACCCGCACCGGTCCACCGCAACACCGGCGGAATACGGGCCCTCCACAGGCCCGATCTGGCGCAGCGGCTGTCCCTGGACGTTGAAAACCTGCACAAACCTGCCGTACCCGTCGCCGGCCGCGTAAATGTTGTCCTGCGCGTCGACCGCCATCTGCAGCACGTCGCCCGTGGGGTCCACGCTGGGTGTAGCGCTCCAACGTGTGGCGCCGTCCACGCCCTTGACGACGAAGCCCGTCTTCCACTGCGGCGGCGGGTTGGGCATGTTCAGGGTGGAGATGAGCAAGTCGCCGGTGGAGGTGGCAGCCATGCTGGTGGCGCCGCGCTCGGTCGGGTTGTAGGGCCGCTGGTCGTTGATGTGAAACAGCTCGACCTCGTTCGCGCCCGTGCTGTCGTAACGGTAGACGGTGCCGCTGCGGTAGTAGGTCGACACATAGTAGTTTCCACCTACCACGACCGCGCCCGATGGTGACGGGCCGGAGCCCACCGGGTTGACCAGGAACTCCCGTTCCTGTGGCTGGCCGCCAGGGCCGGCCGGGTACACCCGAATGGCGTGGTTATGGGCCACCAGCAGCTTGTTGGTGGCGGGATCGACGTTGATGCCGTTGATGGTGTTGGCCGACCCCACCGTCAGCGTGATGTGCTGGGTATAGTCGTTCAGGCCGACGGCGCCCGCGCCGATGGGGGCGCTCAGCGCGACCCCCACGGCCAGCGCCAGCCGGGCGCTGCGCGGAACCGGGGCCAGATCGTGCTCTGCGCCACGACCAGGCGCCACGCTTAAGAACTTGGTCATTCCAACCTCTTTAAAACCAATTTAGTACATAAATTTGAGCGCAAAGTCGCCGAAACAGTCCACCTAAGATCGTTTCAAAGCAGCGATGCGCCGTACAAATTCACGGTTGACCAATTCAGAAGTGCACGCACTCTGCTGGAGGTATTGACTTTGACAATGGTCAAAAGCGATGTGCAAAACGACTTTTTTTCTTAGACTGCGCCCTCTCCCCACCCAAACACAGGCACCCCATGATCAGGCTGCAATTTCTGATCACCTCCCTCATCGTCGTGCTGATACCGGGCACGGGCGTGGTGTTCACCGTCGCCACCGGCATCACGCGTGGGCGCCGCGCGGCGGTGTGGGCCGCTTTGGGCTGCACGCTGGGGATCGTCCCGCACCTGCTGGCCACGGTGCTGGGCCTGGCGGCGGTGATGCACGCCAGCGCGTTGGCGTTTGAGGTGCTGAAGTTGGCCGGCGTGCTGTACCTGCTGTACCTGGCGGTGATGACATGGCGCGACCGAGCGGGCTTTGCCATCGACCCGGCCAGCGCGGCCGAAACGTCGACCGGGCGCATCGTGCTGCGGGCGTTTTTGATGAACATCCTCAACCCCAAGCTGACGATCTTCTTTTTGGCCTTCCTGCCGCAGTTTGTGCACCCGGGCGAAGCGCTGCCCCCGATGGCGCAGATGCTGGTGCTGAGCGCCGTGTTCATGGCCATGACCTTCGCCGTGTTCGTGGTCTACGGTTTTCTGGCCCACGCCTTCCGCCGCGCGGTGGTGGAATCGCCCCGCGTCCAGAACTGGCTGCGCCGCGGCTTTGCTGCGTCGTTTGCCGGACTGGGGGCGAACCTGGCGTTGTCCAACCGCTGAACGGCGCGGCCCCTGGCCGTCAGCCCGCCCTTGTCCTTTGCCGCCCACCCGCGCGGCTGCCGCGGCGCAGCGCGCGGGTCGCGGGACAGGTCTCGCGGGACCTTTCGATTGCTACATTTTTTCTAGCTGCCCGCGCAGGTGGTTCTAAGGCCCATCGACGGTTTTATCTAAAAACACGGCCCTGCGCTGCCCTGCCCCGCTGCGAAATGGCTTCGAGCAGCCGCCCGCACCGGTTGCGCTGGCGCCGGTCAGTGGCGCTTGAAGTACTGGATTTCCCGCTCGTGCTGCTCGGCCTGCTCACGGGTGTCGAAGGTGCCCAGGTTACGGCGCTTACCGGTCTTGGGGTCGGGCTTGCGCGAGTACAGGCGGTACTGGCCGTTGGCGAGTTTTCGGATCATGGGCTTGCTCCTTGAAGGGCTTGTCTGCTCCGTGGTGGGTGGGACGCGCCACGGAAGGGTGCGGGTAGAGTCATCGGCCTGGCGAATGGTCGGCGCCCATCGGCGGCTCCCCTGCCGCGGACCGCAGCCCGCCAAAGCGCTGCCGGTACTGCGCAGGCGACAGGCGCACGTGGCGCCGGAACAGGCGCGCGAAAAAGCCCGCGTCGCTGTAACCCACCGCCAGCGCGACGGCGTCCACTGGGTCGGCGCCGGTTTCCAACAGGTGCTTGGCTTCCTCCACGCGCAAGGTGTGGACGTAGGCCAGCGGCGACAGGCCGGTGGCCCGCTGAAAGCGCCGCTGGAACGAGCGATCGGCCAGCCCCGCCAGCTGGGCCATGGCGGCCACCGGCGCCGGGTGGTCGTAGTGCTCGGCCAGCCAGCGCTGGCAGCGCGCAATGCGCGCGTCGCTGACCTGGCGCGTGTGCGCCGCGCAGGCATAAGGCTGCTGGCCCAGGTGGTGCCATTCGATCAGGTTCACCCGCGCCGTCTGCACCGCCAGCTCCACCCCCACGCAGCGCGCGATGAGGTACAGCCCCAGGTCCATCCAGGAAGCACCGCCGCCCGACATGATCAGCCGCTGGCCCTCGCCCGCCGCCACCAGCACGCGCTGCGGCCGCACCCGCACGCGGGGGTGACGCCGTTGCAGCAGATCGCAAAACGCCCAGTGCGTGGTGGCGTCCTCGCCGTCCAGCAAGTCCGCCTCGGCCAGCAACAAGGCGCCTGAGCAGGCCGCCGCCAGCCAGGCGCCCTGGGCGTGGCACGCGCGCACCCAGGCAATTTCGGACGCAAAGCGGCCGTCCAGCTCGGCCCAGGGCGAGATCAAAAGCTCGGGCACGATGGCAATGTCCGGCGCCGTGCAGGCGTCGCAGGCGCACTGCGCCTGGATCGTGACACCGTTGCCCACCTGCAGCGGCCCGGGCTGCGCCGCGACGACGATCGGCTCGAAGGGCGATGGCCCCGGCACCTCGCCCAGCACCAGCGGCCAATCGCGCGCGACCCCCATGAACAGATCGACCAGCCCCAACACGACCGACGCGGCGGCCTCAGGCGTGGCCAGGATCGCCACGCGGATCGGCGCCGGCCCGCGCGCAGGCGCGAGCGCCGGGGCCGAAGCCACCGTCGGCGCCGGTACTGGCTGGGGTGAGAGCGCGGACGCTGCCATGGCGCAAACCTCCGCCGTGTGGCCGAAATGGCCGCTGACAGAAGGCATGCCACAACTTACGCTGGACGCCGGCACCTTTCAATGCCCCATCTGAAGGAGAAAGCCCATGTCCGCCGCCATCTCATCCTCCATCCGCTGCGACGCCCACGGCCTGCCGCTGGCGACCGACCAGGACAGCAGCGTCGCCGCCTGGAACACCGCCCTGGCGCAGTTCAACAGCCTGCGACTGGACCCGGTCGAGACGCTCCAAGCGGCCCTGGTCAACGACCCCGGCTTCATCGACGCCCACCAGGCCCTGGCGGCGCTGATGCTGAGCGCGATCGACGGCCAGCTCCTGCCGCCAGCCCGGCTGCACCTGGCCGCAGCGGCCGCGTGCGACCGGGCGCCGGACCTGCGCCAGCAGTCCCTGCAAGCGGCCCTGGCGACCTGGGCCGCCGGCGACATGCCTGGCGCCAACCGCTTGCTGGACCGCCATCTGGTGGACCACCCGCGCGACCTGCTGGCACTGCAGCTCACCCACATGCAGGACCTGGTGCTCGGCCAGACGGCGCTTCTGCGCGACCGCATCGGGCGCGCGCTCAGCGCCTGGAGCGCGGACGACAGCTGCTGGGGTTACCTGCTGGGCATGCAGGCGTTTGGCCTGGAGGAATGCGGCGAGTACGCGCGCGCCGAGGCCCTGGGCCGGGCGGCGGTGGCCCTGCACGCCGACGACGCCTGGGCCGTCCACGCCGTTGCCCATGTCTGCGAAATGCAGGGCCGCCCGCGCGACGGCGTCCAATGGCTGGGCAGCGAGACCGCGCTTTGGCCCGACGCCAACGCGCTGGCCGTGCACAACCACTGGCACCTGGCCCTGTTTCATCTGCAACTGCGTGATCTGGACGGCGCGCTGGCGCTGTACGACCGCGCCATGGCACCCGGGCCGGCCAGCCTGGCGCTGGACCTGGTCGACGCCAGCGCCCTGCTTTGGCGGCTGATGCTGCTGGGGCGCACCGACCTCGCCGCCCGCTGGCAGGCCCTGGCCCACCGCTGGGCCGAGCAAGCCGACTGGGGCTGGTTCGCCTTCAACGACGTGCACGCCCTGATGGCGCTGGTCGGCGCGTGCGACGACGCGGCGGCCCGCGCGGCCCTGGGGCGCATCGAACAGGCCGCTGCGCAGCCTGGTGCGGCGCCGGTCTGGCCCACCGTGGCGCTGCCGGCGGCCCAGGCGCTGGTCGCCTTCGGCCAAGGCCGGTTTGCGGCCTGCGCGCAAGGCCTGCTGCCCGTGATCGGCGTGACCGCGCCCCTGGGTGGCAGCCATGCGCAGCGCAGCGTGCTGATGCTGACGACGGGTGAAGCCGCCCGCCGCGGGGGCGATGCGGCCCTGGCG
>JAEZWW010000109.1 GCA_023442945.1 Pseudomonadota bacterium
GCCCAGCACGGCGCGCGGGTTGTCTTCGGTGCGCATGCGGCGCTCTTCCTTGACCACCGCCAGCTCCTTGGCGAACTCTTCGTCGCTGTAGCGGTTGTGGGCAAAGCGGTCGGCCTCCAGCGCCATCACGTCGCCCAGGCGATTGGCCGGCACCTGCTGGTAATAGCCGGTGTAGTCCATGCTGGTGAAGGCGTTCTCGCGCCCGCCCACCTGCGCCACGCGGCGTGAGAACTCGCCGGGCGCCAGCTTGTCGGTGCCCTTGAACATCATGTGCTCCAGCACGTGGGCGACGCCGCTCTTGCCGTCGACCTCGTCCATTGAGCCGACGCGCACCCACAGCATGTGCACCGCCGTGGGCGCGCGGCGGTCAGGCTTGACGATGACCGTGAGGCCGTTGCCCAGCTTGAACTGGCTGATGGCGCTGGCTGCGGCCGCGGGGCCCGACGGCGCGAGTGGCTGGGACAGGGCGAAGGGCGCGAAGGCGGCGCTGGCGGCCAGCAGCAGCGCGGCGGCCAGGGCAGAGATGGAAGGTTTGAAATGCATGACCGCAAACAGAGTCGGGGGGGCGGAAATTCGTTCCTTGAACCTGAGAGTGTGCCTGAGCGCGGCGCGCCGCCGATTTTGATGCTTTTAAGGCTCCAGCGCTTGCCCATCAAGCGCAAGCAGCTATCGATTCAATAGTCAACAGGCATGCGCGACAATCCGCCGCATGACCGCTTCTCCCCCCATTTCACCGCCCGCCGGCGCCGCCGAACCGCGCCTCACGTCCCTTAGCCACGGCGGCGGCTGCGGCTGCAAGATCGCGCCCGGCGTGCTGTCGTCGATCCTGCGCGGCACCACGCAGATGCCGGTGCCGCCTGAGTTGCTGGTCGGCATCGAAACGGCGGACGACGCTGCCGTCTACAAGCTCAACGACCAGCAGGCGCTGGTCGCCACCACCGATTTCTTCATGCCCATCGTCGACGACCCGTTCGACTTTGGCCGCATCGCCGCCACCAACGCGCTGAGCGACGTCTACGCCATGGGCGGCACGCCGATCATGGCGCTGGCGGTGGTGGGCATGCCGATCAACGTGCTCAGCGTCGAGACGATTGGCAAGATACTGGAAGGCGGCGCCAGCGTGTGCCGCGCGGCCGGCATCCCGATTGCAGGCGGCCACACGATTGATTCGGTCGAGCCGATCTACGGCCTTGTGGCGCTCGGCCTTGTCCATCCTGATCGCGTGGCGCGCAACGCCGCCGCGCAGCCAGGCGATGTGCTGGTGCTGGGCAAGCCGCTCGGCGTCGGCATTTATTCGGCGGCGCTCAAGAAGGAAAAGCTGAGTGCCGACGGCTACGCCCAGATGATCGGCGCAACAACGCGCCTGAACACCCCCGGCGCTGCGCTGGCCGCCCTGCCCGGCGTGCACGCCATCACCGACGTGACCGGCTTCGCCCTGGCCGGCCACGCGCTGGAACTGGCGCGCGGAGCGGGTGTCACCGTGCAGATCGACTGGCCCGCCGTGCCGCTGCTACCCGGCGTGCGCGAGCTGGCGGCGCAGGGCATCGTCACGGGTGCCTCTGGCCGCAACTGGGCCGCGTATGGTCACGACGTGGCGCTGCCCGAGGGCTTTGGTGACACCAACCGCACGCTGCTCACCGACCCGCAGACGAGTGGTGGCCTATTGTTGTCCTGCCGCCCGTCCAGCCTGCGCGAGGTGCTATCGGTTTTTGAGCAGCATGGTTTTGGCGACGCCGCACTGGTGGGCCGCGTCGAAGCGGCAGGCGGCAAGCCGCTGGCCGTGCGGAGCTAAACCAGACTCTTCGGCCCGGCACCAAACTTCGTGGCGTGCCGGTGATCACGTTCTTCGGGTGCAGCGAACTCAAGAATGCGCGCCTCGTCTGTCGCCGCAACCACTTGCACCCCTTCCTGCTGCAAATCAGTACGGATTTCCTCATAGGCGGCGAACGCCCGCGTCTGAGGATCCGGCACCGAAACCGGAAACAACACCTGCGCCGGTAGCGCCTGACGTTTTCGCAAGCGGCGCACCTTGTCCACCCATTGCCCCCCATGCGTCAGCACGCGTGTCGAGTCGGTCCGTGCCAGGAACAAGGGTTTGATAACCTGAGTTGGCTCATAGTTCTGCTTGCGCACGAACGGAAAATTGACCTCAAAATCGTCGGTGCCGACTTTCGCTCGCTGAAATTCGGCACCCACATGGGCTCGCATCAGCAGGCGCCGCACAGAGTCCTCCAACAACCGCTCCTGATACTCACGCGTCACAAAGTTGTGCTCCACGTAATATTCATATAGGGCTTTCAGCTTGGCCTTGGGGTCTTCCGCAAGCACCAGGCGCGGCTCATCGAAATACAACAGCCCCTCACGCGGGCGCACCAATTCGGTGAACTGGTTCAGCGCAACGGGCACATTCACCACACGTTTTCGCCCGTCCAGCGCCTGGCGGCGAATTTCGTGCTCGAACCGGTTCAGTTCCTGCTTAAAAAATGCATGGCTGTTTCGGTAAACCGCGCTGTCCAGTCCGTGAAAAAACTGCGTCAGTCGGCTGTACTTCTTGCTGATGCGAAAGCCGAAAAAACGCGCCTCGGGAGCCAACAAAACCACGCCCACGTTTGCGAATTCGCCCGTCTCGACAAACGGGCGAAACCGCAGAAGCGCGTATTGGCAGGCAATCTTGTTCACGGAGGGTTCCAGAAATCGTCGTCCTGGCACCGGTTCAGCGTGGCCAGCAACTCGTGCCACGACACGTCGGCGGGCACATCGTCGTCCACCCACCACCAAGAATCGGGGATGCTAGCACGCAGCTTTTCAGCCCGCTCCAACGCGGCCTTCATGCGGGCCACGTAACTGGTACGCAGGTCATGGTCCGAGAATACATCGTTCCACGCATCGGCGAATACATGTGTGGCCAGGAAATGGGCCTTATCGAAGTCACGGTCGAACGCTTGGTTGTGGTCGATCACCGCCAGTTCTTCACCCAGAACATCCCAAAGCAAATTGGGGTTGCCGCCGTGCGGGGACAAATGCCGGTCCTCGTTGCGAATCCACCAGTCGAACACCAGCACATCGCGCGCCACAACGGGCGGGACCAAGTCACGGGTTGTCATCGTCAGCTCCTGGGCGTGGGCAACCTGACCTGATGCGAATACCACACCGCTGCCCAGATCGTGAATATCCGCCCGAGCCTTGAACGCAACCAATGGCTGCGGCACCTCCGCCAACACGTACGGTGCCACCGGCAGCCCAAAGGCCGTGGCCAGTTGGGCCGACACCCATTCGCACACCAGGCTGCGCCGCCCGGCGCTGCGCC
Source organism: Pseudomonadota bacterium (assembly GCA_023442945.1). Lineage (GTDB taxonomy): Bacteria > Pseudomonadota > Gammaproteobacteria > Burkholderiales > Burkholderiaceae_C > Ottowia. The sequence goes on from JAEZWW010000109.1 coordinate 3,308, forward strand.
CTTTGACGAAATACACCAACCCGTCGTCGCCCCGGCAGATGAAGGGCTCGGTCACGCCCTGCCGCGCGCGGTCCAGCACCTCTTCGATGATGACCGTGGGGCGGGCGCTGGGCATGGATCAACTGTACCAAGGCGCCCGCCCGAAGCGTCTGCGGGTTGGCCCACGACTTATCTTGCCGGAGCAACACACAATCAAAATCGGTTGACGGCCCCCTAAAATCCGCTGCAATGTTCAGCTTTTTCCGCCGCAAGAAGGCCGAACCGACGTCCGATGAGGCGCCGGTCGCGGATCCTGAAACCCGCTCTCCCGAATCCGACGACGGCGCAGCGCTGGCGCTGGACGATCTGGAACGGCAGGTGCTGGCCGATGAACCGGAAGTGGCGGCGAATCCGCGTGCAGCTGGCGGTTTCATGTCGCGCTGGTTGGGCGGCGGCGCCGCGCCTGCGCCGACGCCCGTCCCGGCGCCCACATCAACACCAACGCCGGTGCCAGTCCTCGCACCAGCGCCGGCGCCCGTGGTCGCGCCAACCCCGCCACCCGCCGCAACACCCCCGACGCCGGCCCCGGTGGTCGCAACGGTCCCGCCACCGCCTGTCGCCGCCGCGCCCGTTGCTACTGATCTAATAGCGATTCCCGCTGACCTGGCGCCGCTGATCGCCGAAAAAGACCTTGAACTGGCCCCCGCCTCCGCCACCGCCGAAGCAGCGCGCGTGGGCTGGATGGACCGCCTCAAGACCGGGCTGAAACGCACCGGCAGCAGCATCAGCACCGTCTTCACCGGCACGCAGATCGACGACGCGCTGTATGAAGACCTGGAAACCGCGCTGCTGATGGCCGATGCCGGCGTGCCGGCGACCGAGTTTCTGCTGCAGGACTTAAAGCGCCGCGTGAAGGAGTCGCGCGCCACCGACACCGCGCAGGTCAAGGGCCTGTTGCGCGACGCCGTGGCCGACATGCTGGCGCCGCTTGAAAAGACGCTGGTGGTGGGCGTCTACCACCCTACGGTGATCATGGTGGCGGGCGTCAACGGCGCCGGCAAGACGACCAGCATCGGCAAGCTGACCAAGCACTTCGTCGATGCCGGCGCCAGCGTGCTGCTGGCGGCGGCCGACACGTTTCGCGCCGCCGCGCGCGAGCAACTCGCCGTGTGGGCCGACCGCACGAAGGTCGAGATCATCACGCAGCAAGGCGCCGACCCGTCGGCCGTCGCCTTCGACGCCGTCGGCGCCGGCCGCGCGCGTCGCAAGGACGTGGTGCTGGTCGACACCGCCGGCCGCCTGCCGACGCAAAAACACCTGATGGAAGAGCTGACCAAGATCCGCCGCGTGGTGACCAAGGCCGACATCACCGCCCCGCACGAGGTGCTGCTGGTAATCGACGGCAACACGGGGCAGAACGCGCTGGCGCAGGTCAAGGCTTTTGACGCCGCGGCGCCGCTCACCGGCCTGATCGTCACCAAACTCGACGGCACCGCCAAGGGCGGCGTGCTGTGCGCCATCGCGCGCGAAAAGCCGGTGCCGGTGTATTTCATAGGCGTCGGCGAGCGGTTGGAAGATTTGCAGACCTTCAAGGCGCGCGAGTTCGCCGAGGCGCTGGTGGCTTGAGGCGATACAACTGAACTGCCAGAAAACTGTACGCGAAGGACGCGAAGGATCCGCGAAGGACGCAAAAGTAAAACCAAAAATCTTTGGATGTCCTTTCGCGTCCTTCGCGCAATCTTCGCGTCCTTGGCGTACGGCTGTTTTTGACGCCATCCAACATCCCAGTCAGCCCCTGCAACGGTTTGCAACGCCGGTTGGCCGCTGCACGCAGTCGATACACTTCGGCGCATGACCGTGAACCCCTCCCGGAAGCATCTGGTGCTGCTTGGCGCCGGGCGCGCCCACTTGCAGGTGCTGAAGTCGCTGGCGCAGCAAGGCAGCGCCAACATGAGCGTCACTCTGGTGTCGCCACACCCGTACTACATTGAAAGCTGCATGCTGCCGGCCCACGTGGCGGGCGATTACGCGCTGGAAGACCTGCGCATTCCGCTCGACCGCTTGGTCGAGGCGAGCGGCGCCGCCTTCGTGCCCGCGCACGTGATCTCGCTCGACGCCACCGGGCGCCGCGTGCAACTGTCCAGCGGCGACGCGTTGCCCTACGACGTGCTATCGGTCAACGTCGAGCCCGTGGTGCCGCGCGAGCAGATCGAAGAGCAGATGCCCGGCGCGCGGCGCAACGCGCTGTTCACGCGCCCGCTGGAGAACTTCGTGCAACTGTGGCCGCAGTTGCAATCGCTGGCGCAAGAGCGCGCCCTGCAGGTCGCCGTGGTGGGCGACGATGTGCCCGCCATCGAACTGGCCATGGCCGTCGCGCACGCGCTGGCGGCGCCGCACGGCAGCCGCGTCACGCTGGTGGCGGGTGACGCACCGCTGCTGGCCGACCAGCCCGCGCTGCAACGCCGCGTGCTGGCGCGCCTGAAAGCGCTGAACATCACCGTGCTGCAAGACCGCTGCGTCGGCATGGACGGCCGCGCGCTGCAGCTGGCCAGCGGCGCCACGCTGATGTGCGATGCGCCGCTGCTGGCCGTCGGCGCCGCCACGCCGGCCTGGCTACGCGACGCCGGCCTGCAGGCGGGCGATGCCGGCGAGCCGGTGGTCAACGAGCGGTTGCAGAGCGACAGCCACCGCCAGATATTCATCGTGCCCGACGGTGCGCCGATCGAAGTCGGCCCGGTGCTGGATGCCAACCTGCGCAC
>JAEZWW010000111.1 GCA_023442945.1 Pseudomonadota bacterium
GCCCAGGCGGCCAGGCCGCTGCCGGCCGCCGCGCCCGCGGCCACGCGCCGCAGCCAGTCGCGCCGGCTTTCGTACACCGCGCGGGGCGTGATCTCGCTGGGCACGCGGTGGTCGTGCGGGTCGGGGCGGACGGATCGTGGCATGGGGAAAGTCTCCTCAAAAAAGGCGGGCGCCGAAGCGATTGCATGGGTGTCACAGGCGGCTTCACCGAAGCCCCGCTCGACCACGCGACAAGCGCCGTCGCCGCTGGCATCATCCTACGACCTGTCCTTTGCTGCCAAGTTCACATGGTCCTGCGCACACTGGGGGGCGTCGCGCTCGCGGGCGCCGCCCTGCTCACCACCCTACCCGCCCACGCGCGCGGTTACACGCCGCAGGGGCGCTGCGGCCCGCACGCGCGCGTGGTCATCGACGCTGTGCCTACCGGCCACTGCGTCGCGCTGATCGCCGACGAGGCCGAGGGGCTGCAAGCCCCGCGCCGCCTCCTGGAGGTGGCGCCCGGCCGCTTCTGGGTCATCGACATGGGCGCCAACTGGGTGCCAAAAAAGGGACGCCTGCTGGAGTTGACCCTCCCGCCCGGTGCCGCCCGCGCCAGCGTGCGCACCCTGGCCGACACACTGGACCGCCCGCTCGGCCTGGCGCTGGGGCCGGACGGCCAGGTTTGGGTGGGCGAGGCCGACCGCCTGTGGCGCACGCCCATCCCGCCCGCCGGTCAGCCGGTGCAGCGCCAGGTCATGCTGGAAGGCTTGCCGAACGACGGCGCGCACCCGCTCAAAGAAATCGCCTTCGGCCCGGGCAACAGCCTGTACGTGAACATGGGCTCGGTCACCGACGCCTGCCGCAACGACGCTCAGCAGCAGCCCATGCCCTGCCCCGAACTGGGGGGCGCCCGCCCGCGCGGCGCGGTCTACCGCGCGCGCCTGGACCCGCAGGACGGCTGGATGGTGAAGGACTTCGCGCCGTTTGCAACCGGCCTGCGCAATTCGGTGGCGCTGGTCGCGCTGCCGGGCGGCACCGTGCTGCAGGCTGAAAACTCGATCGACTACCGCGACGCGGGCGAGCCGCCTGAGGAGCTGAACCAGCTGCAAGCCGGCCGCCACTACGGCTGGCCGTACTGCGTGGGTCGCGGCATGGCGGCGCGCGGCTACGAAAAGCGTTACGACTGCAAGAAATCCACGTCGCCGCTGCAGCTCTGGCCCGCACACGCCGCGCCGCTGCACCTGCTGCGCGGCGCGGACGGATCGGCCTACGCCAACCAGCTGCTGGCGGCCTGGCACGGCCCGCAAGGCCACCGCGTGGTGCGCGTGCCCCTGGGCACCAACGGCCTGCCCACCGGCAAGCCGCAGTCCGTGCTGGACGGTTGGACGGCTAAAACCGGCGTGCGTCCTCTTGGCCGACCGACCGGCCTGGCGATCGACCGCGCGGGCCAGCTGTGGGTGGTGGAAGACTTCAACCGCACCGTGCTGCTGGTGCGCAAGGCGGCGGCGCCTTGAGCCAAAGAAAATTCAGAATTTCGAGCCAAATCGACCTCTGGCCCTAAAGCCACCTGCGCAGCCAGCTACCGAATTAATAGTAAATGGCACACCGACCGCACACCACACAACAGTCGCCAAGCCCCATCCCAACAGACGCCATGCCCGGACCTGCGCCGGGCATCAGCATGGCGATCGACCGCGCGGGCCAGCTGTGGGTGGTGGAAGACTTCAACCGCACCGTGCTGCTGGTGCGCAAGGCGGCGGCGCCCTGAGCCAAAGAAAATTCAGAATTTCGAGCCAAATCGACCTCTGGCCCTAGTGCCACCTGCGCGGCCAGCTATTCACTTAATAGCAAACAGCACGCCGACCTCATGCCACGCAACGTTCGCCGAACCCCATCCCAGCCAACGCCATGCCCGGACCTGCGCCGGGCATCAGCGTTGTCCCCCTTCCGAAGCGCGCAGCGCGAAGAGAGAGGGGGAAGCCGCGTCAGCGGCTCAGGGGGTGCCGCCCGATCACAGCTCGCCGTAGCTGTGCAAGCCCGACAGGAACATGTTCACACCGATGAAGGCGAAGGTCGTCACCGCCAGGCCGGCCAGCGCCCACCACGACGCCACGGTGCCGCGCAGGCCCTTCATCAGGCGCATGTGCAGCCAGGCTGCGTAGTTCAGCCAGACGAGCAGCGCCCAGGTTTCCTTCGGGTCCCAGCTCCAGTAGCCGCCCCAGGCCTCGGCCGCCCACAGCGCGCCCAGCACGGTGGCGATGGTGAAGAAGGCAAAGCCCACGGCGATGGACTTGTACATCACGTCGTCCAGCACCTCGAAGCTGGGCAGGCGCTCGGCGATGCGCTTGCGGCCCAGCAGGATGCCGCCCACGATCAGCGCGGCGATGATGGCGTAGCCCAGCCAGTAGCTGCCGCCGGCCTCGCCCACGCCGCGCTGGCGGAAGGCGATCGGCACGAAGCACAGCGCGATGCCGAACAGCCAGATCGGCGTCAGCTTGTACCAGCGGGTTTCGGTCGCCTGCTGCTTGATCAGGTAGGCGAACGCCACCATGGCGGCCAGCGCGAAGGTGCCGTAGCCGATGAAGTTGGCCGGCACGTGCAGCTTCATCCACCAGCTTTTCAGGGCCGGGACCAGCGGCTGGATCTCGTGCGCCTCGCGCACCAGCGTGTACCACAGCAAAAAGCCCACGGCCGCGCTGACCACCAGCATGACGAAGGCGCCCATCGAACGGGTCTTGTACTGCGCTTCGTAGTACAGGTAGAACAGCGCCGTCATCCAGCAGAACAGCACGAACACTTCGTAAAGGTTGCTGACCGGGATGTGGCCGATGTCCGGGCCCAGCTGGTGGCCTTCGTACCAGCGCACCATGGTACCGATCAGCGCCAGCGTGACGGCAACCCAGGCCAGCTTGCTGCCGATGCCTTCAAAGGTGTCGGCCTGTGTCTTGGCGAACATGCCGACCCAGTAGAAGGCCGTGCTCATGAAGAAGATGACGCTCATCCACAGGATGGCCGACTGGCTGGACAGGAAGTACTTCAGCCAGAACACCGTGTCGCCGCGCTTGAGGTCGCCGTCGTAAGACACGATGGCCAGCAGCGACAGCGCGCCCACCACCAGCATCAGCGTGCGCAGCGGGCGCCAGAACCAGCCCAGCCAGATCACCACCGGCACGGTGCCGGCCAGGATGGCCTTTTCGTACACGTCCATCGACGCGTGGTAGCGCTGGAAGGCGAAGACCGCCCCCAACACCGCGATCACGGCGAACAGCCAGTCGCCCCAGGTCCGGCGGGCGAAATAGCCCTCATTGAGCGTCAGCGTGGTGTTGGGCGCGGTGGCGACGTGGGTGTTCATGACGCGACTCCTCCGTCAGGAAGAAGGGTTGAGCAGCTTCTGCTGCAGTTGTTCAAACTCTCGATCGGTGTCGAGGATCTTGCGGTTCGACGACAGGGCCATGCTGGCCTGCGAGCCCGTCCCGTTCGGGGCCAGCCAGACCCACAGGCGCCGCTCGCGCACGTACAGCATGGCGAAGACGCCCAGAATCAGGAACAAGCAGCCCAGGTAGACCACGTTCTTGCCAGGGGCACGCGCCACCTGGAAGACGCTGGCCTGCACGTGCTTGAAATCCGTGAGTTCGAACGCCACAGGCGCAGGGTACAGCGGTGCGTCCGACAGCGCCAGCACCGATTGCGTCATGAAGCGCTGGGTGTCTTCGCTTTCCGCCAACGGTTTCTTGCCGGCGGCTTCGCGCGCAACGGCGTTCAGCTCGAACAGGCTGCCGTTCAGGATGCGCAGCAGCACGTCGGCGGCGCGCTCGCGTTCGCCTTCCGGCACCGCGGTTTCGATGAAATCGGACACCGCCTGCAGGCCACCCACCTGCTTGCCGTTGACTTCTTCCACGCCGGCGAACAGGCCCAGGGCGCGGCCAGCGGATTCGGTCAATTGCGCGGCCAGCTCGGGCCGCTGGCCGTCCACCGCCTTGGCGACGTAGTTGCGCACCGCGCGCTCGCGCTGCGCCGCATCGCCCAAGGCCGCGCGCAGCTGCACAAAGCTGTCCATGCTGTGGTCGTCGTCGGCCGGCACGCGCAGGTAGCGGAAGGGCTCGGCCGGGTTTTCGCGCACGCCCAGCAGGAACACCGGCATGCCGTCGCCCATGTCGACCGGCAGCTGGTAGTTGTGGTATTCCCGCGCCTGGCCGGCGGCGTCGCGCAGCTTGTAAGTGATGCTGGGGCCGACGTTGCGCAGCTCGCGCTTGGTCACGGTCTTGTCGGCCGCGCCCAGGCGCTGCGACAGCTGGTGGCCCAGGTCCACCTTGCGCACGTCGGTGGCGGCCGAGCCTTTGTCGCCGCCCAGGTTTTCGACGTTGATCACGCGCAGCGCGGTGTATTCCAGCATGTACTTGTCCGAGCCATTGGTGATCTGCGAGGTGGATCCGATCGTGCCTTCCACATCAAAGGGCTTGACGCCGCCGTGCATCGGCACGCCGCGCATCTTCACCGTGGAGCCGCCGTCGTCAAAGCTGCTCTGGTAGATCTGCACGCCCTTGTAGCTGGCCGGGTGGTTGACCTCGACGCGCGCGTCCTGCGTCTTGCCGGTCTCCTTGTCGTGGATCACGATCTCGGAGGCGAACAGCTTCGGCATGCCGGTCGAGTAGTACTCAACGATGAACTTCTTCAGCTCCACCGCGAACGGCAACTCCTGCAGCAGGATGCCGTCGGACTGGCTGAGGATGGCGGTGCTGGACTGCGTGCCCTCCGACACCACCAGATTGCCGCGGAAGGCGGGGTTGTTTTCCGGCAGGCGGTGTTCGGGCTTCACGTCGGACACGAAGCCGCCGCCGCTGTAAACCTGCTTGCCGCCCATCCACGTCAGGGCGCGCACGAACAGGTCGCCGTCGAACAGGCCACCCAGGCAGATCAGCACGATGGCGCTGTGCGCGGCGATGTAGCCGATCTTGTTGGCCGCGCCGGCCTTGGCCGCCACCATCCAGCCCTTGCCGGCCGGTGTGTCGCGCTCTTGCAGGCGCACCTTCCAGCCGCCGGTGCTGAGCATCTGGCCGATGCGCTGCGCCTCTTGCGCCGGCGCCTGGGCCAGTTCGCCCGACGCCTTGTGGTGGAAGGCTTTCAGGCTTTGCTCGCGGATGTTTTCCTTGTAGTTGCGGATGTCCGCCAGGAACTTGGGCGCGTTGCGCAGCACGCACAACGAGGTGCTGACCACCAGAAACGCCAGGATCAACAGGAACCACCACGCGCTGTAGACCGCGTTGAGCTTGAGGTCCAGAAACAGCTCGGCCCAGTACGGCCCGAACTGGTTGACGTAGTTGACAGCCGGCTCGTGCTGCTTGAGCACGGTGCCGATGACCGAGGCGATGCAGATGACCGTCAGCAGCGCGATGGCAAAGCGCATCGACGACAGCAATTCCGAAAACCGGCGCAGGGCCAGCGCGCCGCGCGAAGGGGAATCGGAGGGAATACTGCTTGCCGAAGTGGTCATGGCCTCAAAGGGGGTCGCCGTGGCGGCGCGCCACCGGGCAATTGGAGCCGCTGGGCGGCATTCGGTTCAATGCTTGGGCAGGTCGTGCATGAAAAACATGATGCAAATCAAGTTTCCACCCGACCCTGTCCGCCTGCGACCCAAAGACAAAGCCGCGTCGGACAGTCCGAACGCGGCTTGCGGGGGCGGCCACCGTCAGGGTCAGCGCAGGCCGGCGATGTAGTCGGCGACGGCCTTGATCTCGCGGTCGTTCATCTTGGCCGACACGTCGTGCATCGGGGCGTTGTTGGTGCGGCCGCCGTCGCGGAAGGCGATCAGCTGCTTCACGGTGTAATCGGCGTGCTGGCCCGCCAGACGCGGGTACTGCGCGGGAATGCCGGCGCCGTTGGGGCTGTGGCAGCCGGCGCAAGCGGGCACGTTGCGGTCCTGGATGCCGCCGCGGTAAATGCGCTCGCCCAGCATCACGGTGTCCTTGTTCTTGGCAAAGCCGGGCTTGGCTTTTTGCGTGGCCAGCCAGGCGGAGATGTTGCGGGCGTCAGCTTCGCTCAAAGCGGCAGCGAAGCCCTGCATGATCGGGTCCTTGCGCACGCCGCTCTTGAACTCAAGCAGCTGCTTGGTCATGTACTCGGGGTGCTGGCCAGCCAGGCTGGGCTGCGACGGCACGGTCGAATTGCCATCGGCCCCGTGGCAGGCGGCGCACACGGCGCCGTAGCTGGCAGCCCCTTTGGCCAGATCGACCTTGGGCGCCGCGGGGGCATCGGCGGCGGAAGCGGTGGCGGCCAGCAACGTGGCGGTCAGCAGGACGGCAAACGACTTCATGGGGCGATCATCTTTGGAATGAAGGGCTCTCGGGGAGGCGCGAAACCTGGGGATTCTACAATGCCCTCTGCGCCCCACCGCTGCCTTGGCGCCCCCGCACCGCCGTATTCTTGATCCTGCGCAGGATCGCGCGCATTGGCCGTATCCTCAACTTGGCAGCCCTGCCAACGCCGCAGCGCACGCCCCCCATCATCCAACGATCGCTCCACCGCCCATGGCCACGCCTTCCCGCCCCGCCCGTCCCGCCCCCACCGAATCCGCCGCCGAACGCGACGCCCTGGGCTGGCTGCACACGGCGCGTTTTCTGACCACGGCGGCACAGCTGGTGCACCTGCCCGCGCTCGACGTGCCTGAAATCGCCTTCGTCGGCCGCTCCAACGCCGGCAAATCCACCGCCATCAACACGCTGACACAGCAAAACCAGCTGGCCTACGCGTCCAAAAAGCCGGGGCGCACGCAGCACATCAACCTGTTCTCGCTCGGCCGCCAGGGCACGCAGGATGCCGTGCTGGCCGACCTGCCCGGTTACGGCTACGCCGCCGTGCCGCTGGCCGACAAGGTGCGCTGGCAGCGCGTGATGGCCAATTACCTCGTCTCGCGTGAAAACCTCGCCGCCATCGTCATGCTGTGCGATCCGCGCCATGGCCTGAAGGAATTGGACGAAGCCCTGCTGGAAGTCATCCGCCCGCGCGTTGAAGAAGGCCTGCAGTTCCGCATCCTGCTGACCAAGGCCGACAAGCTCACCCGCAGCGAACAGGCCAAGGCCCTGCAGATCGCCAAGCTGCAAGCCGGCGGCGGCAGCGTGCAACTGTTCTCCTCCCTCAAACGCCAAGGCGTCGCCGAAGCCGCCCTGTGGCTGCGCCAACAGGTCGATGCCGAGCAGCAGGTGATGGACGAAGAAGGCGCGGCCGAAGACGGCGATGCGTTGGACGACGAGCCGGCGGACCTGGACGACCACGGCACCGAAGACAAGGCCTGATTTCAAGCCTTATCGGCCGTTGGCCCTACAACAGATTGCGCGGGCAGCTTCTTTTTAGATAGCAACGGCGCGCGGAGCGCCAGGCCAAACGGCGCCGCCAAGTGCCCGCCCGTCACGCCGATCGAGCACCGCCCGCGTTCACCGTTCGTTGATTCGCCGACCACGCCGATTCAAGCTGAATCGGCCACCCGCCCTACACCCACCTGCGCAGCCAGCTCCCCAATCCATAGCGAGCCGCCGCCCGCACACCCCCGCCACCAGCAAACGCCATGCCCGCACCTGCGGCGGGCATCGGCGTTGTCCCCCCTCCCGCAGCGCGCAGCGCGAAGAGAGAGGGGGGAAGGCGCGTCAGCGCCTCAGGGGGGAGTCACTCCACCCTCGCGTTGCGTTCAACCAGCAACGCCCGCAAGATCGATCGGTGACACCGCGCCTCGTCCTCGCAGTAACACCCCACCGAAAAATTCGCCCCGTGCGACAGCGCCGCCAGCAGGTCCAGCGACCGCGCCGCGTCCGGCTCGGCCATTTCCTTGCGGAACGCGCGGGTGAAGTGCGCCCAGGTCTTGACCGATTCGGCGCTGTCCGGGTCGGCGTGGGTCGACAGCGCCAGCTTCATCAAATCGGGCGTGGGCGACAGGTTGGGGTACCACACGTCGTACCAGTTCTGGCGGGCGAATTCGGTCTTGGGCACGCCGCGCGGCGGGCGCCGCACGGTGCCGATGCGCGTGCCCTCATCGGCGGCGCGCGGGGTGCCCAGACGAACGATGCGGATGGCCATGGTCTTTCCTTCCAGAACGGATGCCGGCGCGCGGCGGGCGCTGCCGGCTGCGGAGCGTCATCTCCGCGACAGCGCGTCATCGTCACGACACCGGTCGCTGCCTACGATAGCAGCGCACCGTCCGCCGCCCAGCGCTGAGGCACAGGCCAAAGCAGATTTTTATTGATTTTGGCCTGCCGCCCTACAGCCACCTGCGCAACCAGCTATCTTTTTGGGAGTATCCCACCATGATCGAAACCTGGACCACCACCCTGCCGCACGGCACCACGCTCAGCTGCCGGTCGGCTGGCGCGCGCGGGCGCCCGGTGCTGCTGTTCCTGCACGGCTTTCCCGAAGCCGCGTTCGTGTGGGACGAGTTGCTGGCCCACTTCGCGCGGCCAGAACACGGCGGCTTTCGCTGCGTAGCGCCCAACCTGCGCGGCTACGAGCATTCCAGCAGCCCCACCGACCCGGCCGAGTACCGCGCCAAACCGCTGAGCCAGGACATCACCGCGCTGATCGCGCAGGAATGCGGCGATGGCGGCCAACTGGCTGCGCTGGTCGCGCACGACTGGGGCGGCGCGCTGGCCTGGGGCCTGGCCAGTCAGCGTCCCGAGCTGATGGCGCGCCTGGTCATCATCAATTCGCCGCACCCGCAGACCTTCTTGCGCGGCCTGCAAACCAGCCCGGTGCAGCAGGCGGCCAGCGCGTACATGAACTTTTTGATCCGCCCCGACGCCGAAGCGCTGCTGGCCGAGGACGACTTCGCGCGCCTGTGGCCCTTCTTCGACCTGATGGGCGCGCGCGGCACCGAAGTGATGCAGGCCGCCGCCGCCAAGCTGGACGCGGCGCGCGGCAACGCCACGTCCTTCGGCCACCCCGCCGCCCTGCCCGAAGGCGCCGGCTGGCTGACCGACGCGCTGCGGGACCAATACCGCCGCGTCTGGCAAGGCGACGGCAGCCGCCCCGGCGCCGGCCTGACCGGTGGCCTGAACTACTACCGTGCCTCGCCCCTGCGCCCGCCGGGCGAAGGCGACCCGGCCGCCGCCACCGTCACCTTGCCCGAAGACGCCTTCACCGTGAACCTGCCGACCCTGGTGTTGTGGGCGATGGCCGACACGGCCTTGCCCGCCGAGTTGGTCGACGGGCTGGAACGCTGGGTGCCGCAGATGCAACTGGAGCGCATCGAAGGCGCGACGCACTGGGTGGTGCATGAGCGGCCGGCGTTGGTGGCCGGGTTGATGGAAGCTTTTTTGCTATCGAAGGGGTAGCTGGTTGCGCAGGTGGTTGTAGGGCCGAATGGCGTTTTCGTTCGATATTTGGTTGTACGGTCGTGGTTGCGTGGAGGCCGGGACATGCGCCCGGCGGCGCACCTTATTTTCTTGACTCGCCAATAAAAGAAGGCAAAAGAAGGCGACCCCACTGGCCGTGTCCCCATCGCGATGCGATGGGGCAACCTGCGGTGCTCGATCGGGCGGTGGCGCTGCAGAACTCGCTTTGCTGCTGCGCAGCGCCGCTCAACCAACTGCAGCGAGTCAGAGCACGAAGCGCGGGCATGCTGCGCTGCCCGCGCCCACCGCCCGCTCTGCGCTTCTCGGCACGTCCACAGGGGTGGAAGACGAATCGGGCCATCGCTTCGCTCGGCCCCCACCGCGCGAGCGCTACGCGCCGCGGACCCAGGGCCGAGC
>JAEZWW010000092.1 GCA_023442945.1 Pseudomonadota bacterium
GCGCTGCACGCCGCGCGCGCGGCGGCGCTGGGGCCGGGCAGTGCGGCCCCGCCAGCGGACGCGGATCTGCGCGCGGCGTCGGCCCCGCCCACGCAGCCTGTCCTGCCCCGCATTCCCCCGCTGCAACTGATCTACGGCAGCGAATTCCGTTTTGACCAGCCGCCCGTGCGGCCGGCCGAAGCGGCGCCCGCGGGGTGCCCAAAAAGCGCGGTGGCGGAAACGGCCGATGCTCCTGAATCGGGAGCTGCCTGCGCAAATCCCTCTAGGGCCGAAGGCCGATTTGATTCAAAAAAGGCAGGCGCAGACCTCGACGAACGTCCCACCCAGGCAGCCGCTGCCACGCACGATGGCCGCAGCCACGACGCTTGCCACGACAGCAGCTGGGTTGCCGCCGCCGCTGCCGCGCCTCCCCCGACCACCGTGTCCACAACAGCCCACGCTGAAACCGACACCGACACCGACACCGACACCCCCCACCAGCCTTTTCACCTCGGCACGCTGGTGGTGCTGGCGCGCGACCTGGCCGGCTGGGGCGCGCTGTGCACCTTCATCACGCGTTGCCGTGGCGCCGCGGCCAAAGGCGCGTACCGCCTGCCGCCGCTGGCCGTGGCGCTGGCCGCGCTGCCGGGTTGCGAATGCCTGTGGGCGCCTTGCCGCAGCAGCTGGACGGGGGGCGACATTGCTCCTGAATTGGAAGCTGGCCGCGCAGATGGCACTAGGGCCGCAGGCGTTTTTTCTTTGATGAGTGGCATCTTGTTGGAGCTGCACGGCGAGGCCAGCGACCCGCTCTGGCTGTTGGCGCTGCAGCGCCTGTCGGCCGCCACCGGCTTGCCGCTGGTCGCTGCGGGCGACGTGCACATGCACGTGCGTGCCCGCAAGCGCCTGCAAGACGTGATGACCGCCATCCGCCTGGGCCGCCCGGTGCAGGCCTGCGGGTTCGAGTTGCAGCCCAATGGCGAACGCCACCTGCGCCCGCTGGCGCGGCTGAGCGACTTTTATCCGCCAGGCACGCTGGCCGCCACGCAGGCGGTCGCCGCGCGCTGCCACTTCCGGCTGCAAGAGGTGAAGTACAACTACCCGCAAGAGGCCGTGCTGCCCGGCCTCAGCCCCACCCAGACCTTGGCCCGGCTGGTGCGCGAAGGCGCGGCGTGGCGCTTTCCGGGCGGCACCTTGCCGCACATCCAGGCCTTCATCGACAAAGAGCTGGCGCTGATCGCCGAGTGCCGCTACGAGATGTTCTTTCTCACCGTGCACGACATCGTGCGCGCGGCGCGGCGCATGGGCATCCTGTGCCAGGGGCGCGGTTCGGCCGCCAACTCGGTGGTCTGCTACTGCCTGGGTATCACCGAGGCCGACCCGCGCATCTCCAACCCGCTGCTGGAGCGCTTCATCAGCCGCGCGCGCCGCCACGAGCCACCGGACATCGACGTCGACTTCGAGCACGAGCGGCGCGAAGAAGTCATCCAGTACATCTACCGCAAGTACGGCCGTCACCGCGCCGCCCTGGCCGCCACCGTCATCTGCTACCGCACCCGCAGCGCCCTGCGCGACGTGGGCATGGCGCTGGGGGTGGACGCGCGCTTGATCGACGCTTTCTCCAAAGACCACCACTGGTTTGACGACGGTCTGGCCGAGCATCGGCTGGGCGAGTTGGCCGCCCAGGTGGGTGCCGCCGTCAACCCAACGCAGGCTCAACTGTGGCTGGAGTTGACGCGGCAGCTCAAAGGCGCGCCGCGCCACCTCAGCCAGCACGTCGGCGGCTTCGTGCTGACCGAAACGCCGCTGCACCGCCTAGTGCCGGTCGAGCCCGCCGCCATGACCCGCGACGGCGATTGGGAAAACACCCTGGGCGTGCTGCCCGATGAGGCCGACGCCGGTGGTGATGACCTGGTTCCTTCCTACGGTGATACCGGCGGCCACCCCCGTGCCGACGCGGACGCGGACGCCGCCGTTGCGCCGCCGCCCGCCGCCAGTCCGCACGAACCCTCGCCCCTGGACGCCTGGCTGCCCGCGCCGCCCGCGTTGCGCCAGGTCATCCAGTGGGACAAGGACGACCTGGAAGCGCTGGGCATGTTGAAGGTGGACGTGCTCGCGCTGGGCATGCTCACCGCCGTGCGCCGCTGCATCGACCTGGTCAGCCAGCGGCGCGGCCAGGTCTTCACGCGCGCCGACATCCACGGCGAAGACCCCGCCACCTACGACATGATCCGCCACGCCGACACCATCGGCACCTTCCAGATCGAAAGCCGCGCGCAGATGAGCATGCTGCCGCGCCTCAAACCCACCACCTTCTACGACCTGGTCGTGCAGGTCGCCATCGTCCGGCCCGGCCCCATCAGCGGCGGCATGGTTCACCCGTATTTGAAGGCGCGCGATCGGCAGCGGCGCGGCCTGCCGATCGAATACGAACTTTCCAGCGACGAGCGGTTGCTGTGCGGCATGGGAGCGGCCCCCTCGGGGGGCAGCGGACCACGCGAAGCGGGGGAGCGTGGGGGCCAACCATTCCAGCCACGCCTGGCCAAGGCGCTGGCGCGCACCCTCGGCATCCCGATCTTTCAGGAACAGGTGATGGAGCTGTCCATGATCGCAGCCAACTTCACCGCCGACGACGCCGACCGCCTGCGCCGCGCCATGGCCGCCTGGAAGCGCAAGGGCGGCCTGGGCCCGTTTGAAGCGCAGCTGACCGCCGGCATGCTGCAAAACGGTTATAGCCCCGAATTCGCCGCGCGCATCTTTCAGCAGATCCAGGGCTTTGGCGAATACGGCTTCCCGGAAAGCCACGCCTACAGCTTCGCCCTCATCGCCTACGAAAGCGCCTGGCTCAAATGCCACGAACCCGAAGCCTTTCTGGCCGCGCTGCTCAACTCCCAGCCCATGGGTTTTTACGGGCCGTCCCAACTCATCCAGGACGCCCGCCGCCACGGCGTGCACGTGCTGCCGCCCGATGTCAGCGCCAGCGACTGGGATTGCACGCTGGCGGCACCCCCTCAATCGGGGTCAGATCACGATTTTTCACCACCGACCGATATGGCCGCGCTCCCGCAAGCCGAGTGCAATCAGGTCGTCGATTATTTCAAGCAGAATCCGCCGCTTGCCCTACAACCACCAGCGCAGACAGCTACCGATTCGCTAGCAAATCAGGCAAGGCCAGCGTCCGACGCCTGCTGGTCCGAACGCCGGCCCGACCTCGGTGCTGGCAGCGCTGCGGCACAAGCCAATTTCAAGCAAAATCGGCGTTTTGCCCTACAACCACCTGCGCAAGCAGCTACCGATTCGGTAGCGGATGGTGCCGCTACTGAAGCCCGTCCCGCCGTCCGCCTCGGCCTGCGTCTGGTCAAGGGCCTCAGCAAAACCGCCGCGCAGCGCATTGAAGCCGCACGCGCCCAGCGGCCCTTTGCCAGCGTCGACGACCTGGCGCGGCGGGCGCGGCTGGACACGCGCGATCTGAACCAGCTGGCCGCCGGCGACGCGTTGGCCAGCCTGGCCGGCCACCGGCGCCAGCAGGTTTGGCGTGCCGTCAGCCCGCACGTCGGTACGCGCGGGCGCGGCGCGCCGCCCAACGGCGACGGCGCCGCCCCGAATGCGGGCGCATCGGGCGCGGCTACCTCGGGCATGGCTGGCACGCCGCCAACCCACACGTCGGGCACAACCGGCGACCTGCTGCAAGACGCCCCCATCCACGAGCCCGCGCTGGTGCTGCCCCCCGCGCCCGAGGGCGAAGACATCGTGCACGACTACGCCACGCTTGGCCTTACCCTGCGCCGCCACCCGCTGGCGCTGCTGCGCCCCAAGCTCGAGCGTTGGCGCCTCAAGACGGCGGAGCAGCTGCGCGACCTGCCCCACGGCCGCCGCGTGCGCGCCTGCGGCCTGGTCATCGGCCGCCAGCAGCCGGGCACCGCCAAGGGCACGATCTTCGTCACGCTGGAAGACGAAACCGGCCCCGTCAACGTCATCGTCTGGGCCAGCGTGCGCGAAGACGAAGCCCAGCGCAACGCCCTGCTGCGCGCGCGCCTGCTGGCCGTCGAAGGCGAATGGCAGCGCGACAAAGACAGCGGCGGCGAAGTGCGTCACCTGATCGCCCAGCGCTTTCGCGACCTCACGCCCCTGCTGGGCCGGCTGGCGGAATTCACCAGCAGCCGGGACTTTCATTAGTCCTTCGCCCCTTCGCCCCTTCGCCCGCGACCAGCGTCCTGCCATGCCCCAACGCCAGCCTACGCCCGGCACGCACCGCCTCTTCGTCTGCCTGCTGGCCGACGCGCCGCGGCGCCAGGCCATTGAGCGCCTGCGCACCGACTGGCACTGCCCCGCTGACCTGGTGGACCGAGCCCGACCGCCTGCACGTCACCGTGGCCGATCCGCTGTACTTCACCCCGGCGGAACAGTCCCGTCTGCAAGCCGCATTGGAGGGCCTGCGCTTTGCGCCATTTACCTTGGTATTGACCCGCGCGAGCGTCAGGCCGCGCACGCTGAGCTTCCAGGTGGCACGGTCCCCGTCTTTCATTGCCTTGCAAAGCCAGGTGGAAGCGCTGGCCAGTCAGGCGGATGCGCCGTTCCAACGCCTGCCTGGCCCGCACGTCACGCTGTCGCGCGACGCGCACGGCGCCTCGGTGCCGCCGCTGGCGCAACCCATCGACTGGCCGGTCGCGGACGTCTGCCTCGTCTGGTCACAACTGACGGCCGATATGGGCTGCCGCCATTACGAGGTGTTGGCCCGCTACGCGGCCGACAGTGCGCTGCAGCGGCCCGAGCCGCAGCAACTGGCCTTCGGCTTCTGATCGCCGTTGCACGGTCAGGTACCCGGCGCAGAGATGGCCGCAGTCGTCCCTGATCGCCGCCCTACCGCGCCCAGTACGGTGCAGCGCGCCTGCACACCGGGTGCCCCGCAAGTAAAATCAAGGGTTTTGCGCCTGCGCGCTGCCTGCTGGGCGGACGAGGCGCACAACAAGCTGCACGGTCGCTACATTAAAAATAGCTGACCGCGCAGATGGCTGTAGGGCTGCAACCCTAAAAGATCATGAAAACCGCCCAACCCCCCATGACCGTCGCGGACATCCGCAAGAGCTTTCTGGACTTCTTTGAAAGCAAGGGCCACACCGTGGTGCCGTCCAGCCCGCTGGTGCCGGGCAACGACCCGACGCTGATGTTCACCAACAGCGGCATGGTGCAGTTCAAGGACGTGTTCCTGGGCACCGACAAGCGCCCGTACGTGCGCGCGGCTTCGGTGCAGGCCTGCCTGCGTGCGGGCGGCAAGCACAACGACCTGGAAAACGTGGGCTACACCGCGCGCCACCACACTTTTTTCGAGATGCTGGGCAACTGGTCTTTCGGTGACTACTTCAAGAAAGAGAGCATCGAATGGGGCTGGGAGCTGCTGACCAAGGTGTTTGGCCTGCCGGCTGAAAAGCTCACCGCCACCGTCTACATCGACGACGACGAGGCCTACGACATCTGGAACAAGCTGATCGGCCTGCCGCCTGAGCGCATCATCCGCATCGGCGACAACAAGGGCGGCAAGTACAAGTCGGACAACTTCTGGATGATGGCCGACACCGGCCCGTGCGGCCCGTGTTCCGAAATCTTCTACGACCACGGCCCGCACATCCCCGGCGGCCCACCCGGCAGCCCGGACGAAGACGGCGACCGCTTCATCGAGATCTGGAACCACGTGTTCATGCAGTTCGAGATGCACGAAGACGGCAGCCTGACCAAGCTGCCCGCGCCCTGCGTGGACACGGGCATGGGCCTGGAGCGCCTGGCCGCCATCCTGCAGCACGTGCACAGCAACTACGAGATCGACCTGTTCGAGCGCCTGATCGCCGAAGCGGGCAAGGTGACCGGCTGCACCGACCTGACCAACCCGTCGCTGAAGGTGATTGCCGACCATATCCGCGCCACGGCGTTTTTGGTCAGCGACGGCGTCATCCCCAGCAACGAAGGGCGCGGCTACGTGCAGCGCCGCATCATCCGCCGCGCCATCCGCCACGGCTACAAGCTGGGGCAAAAGCAGCCCTTCTTCTACAAGCTGGTGCCGGTGCTGGTCGAGCTGATGGGCGCCGCCTACCCGCGCCTGCAGGCCGATGCCAAGCGGGTGGAAGAGGTGCTGAAGACCGAGGAAGAGCGCTTCTTTGAGACGCTGGCCAACGGCATGGAGATTGTTACTGGGGAGATCGACGCCAGCGCCTTGGAGAGAGTGCGAGAGCTTCAGGCAAACTTTGAACGAATCCGGCAGAGTCGGCCGGCTCAGATATTTGAGCAAGCTCGACGCGCGTTAGAACCAATTCTTAGCAACCCGACCTATCAGCGATTTATCGAGCAACAGGCGCTCATAGACCGCGCGTTTCCTAGTTTGAAGCTGATGCGGGATTTGCAACCGCTTCGGAGCTTGGATGTATTCAAGGCAATTCAAGCTCAAGAAGACCTGTTGCCCGAGCCAATTGAAATCCCTGGGGCCATTGCATTTAAGTTGCACGATACCTATGGTTTTCCTCTGGACTTGACTCAAGACATCGCTCGCGAGAACGGTGCTTCTGTGGATGAAGCTGAGTTCAATGCCGCGATGCAACGTCAGAAGGAGATGGGCCGCGCGGCCGGCAAGTTCAAGATGGACAAGCAGGTCGACTACACCGGCGCGGCCAACGTGTTCACCGGTTACGACGAACTGGTGCATGCTTCCAAAGTGGTAGCGCTTTATGCAGACGGCGTGAGCGTTGGCGCGCTGAAAGAGGGTGAAACAGGCATCGTCGTGTTGGACACCACGCCCTTCTACGCCGAAAGCGGCGGCCAGGTCGGTGATTCGGGCGTGCTGGCGTCCGAAGGCGTCGAGTTCGGCGTGCAGGACACGCAGAAGATCAAGGCCGACGTGTACGGCCACCACGGCGTGATGACGCAGGGCAGCTTGAAGGTGGGCGACAGCGTCGACGCGCGCGTGGACCAGGCC
>JAEZWW010000009.1 GCA_023442945.1 Pseudomonadota bacterium
GCCCCGGGGAACCAAGGCCGAGCGCAGCGATGGCCCGGATGGCTGTTCATCACCCCTTGAGGCTGCGCCTGCGGCGTGGTTCTGGCGGGGTGGCGGCTGCAGCGCAGCATGCAGCCGCTTCGTGAACTGACTGGCCGCGGCTGTCTGAACGGAGCGCTCAAAGAGCGCGAAGTGAGTTCTGCGGCCCACCCCGCCAGAAGCGCGACGCAGGTTTGCCCCGGAGCGCAGCGCAGGGGTCGCAGACGTGGGGTCGCCTTTTCTTTGCCTACTTTCTTTTGGCGAAGCAAAAGAAAGTGGGTCGGCCGCCGGGCCGAAACCCGGCCACCCAAGGTCGTTCAAACACCAACGCCCAACGAGCGCACAGCGCACGAATCACTACAAATTCAATAGCTGCCCGCGCAGATCACCGTAAGGCTAGAGGGCGATTTCATGCATATTTCTGCTGGTGGGCAGCCCCTATCTGCCCACGCCCGCACCCTCTCCTCCCCAACCAGCCCCCACCCAGCGCCACACCAGACAGGTATGCTTGCCGGCTTCCCTCCATCCCCCTTCCAACAGATCAGGAGACCGCACCATGACCCTCAAGCTCTACTACGCCTCTGGCGCTTGCTCGTTTGTGCCGCACAGCATGCTGGAGATGGCCGGTGCCACCTTCGAGCCGGTCGCGGTCAAGCTGCACAAGGGCGAGCAGTACGGGGACGAATACAAGGCGCTGAACCCGCGCAGCCAGGTGCCGGTGCTGGTGGCGGACGACCAGGTCATCACGCAGATCGTGGCGATCATCACGTACATCGACGCGGCCTTTCCGGAAGCGGGCTTCATCCCCAAAGAGCCGCTGGCGCGCGCGCGCTTCGTGGAAACGCTGGCGTGGATGAACAACACCGTCCACCCGACCTTCACGCACATCTTCATGCCGCACAAGTTCAGCGACAACGAGGCCGCGCAGGCCGAGATGAAGCGCTTTGGCGTGGACAGCTACCGCAAGCTGCTGGCCGAGCTGCAGGGCCTGGTCCAGCGCGCCCACGCCGCGGGGCAAGACTGGCTGGGCGGCGTGCACTGCGGCCCGCTGGACGCGTACGCGCTGACGCTGCTGCGCTGGGGCACCATCGCCGGCATCAACCCCGAGGACTTCCCCGAGCTGTGGGCCCACGTGCAGCGCACCGCCCAGGTGCCGGCCATCGCCAAGACGATGGAGCGCGAGAAGCTGCAGCTGAGCCTGTACAAGCCGGCTTGAAGCGCCGTGGCGGTTGTTGAGTGAAAGAATCGCCCCTGGCCTTACAGGAATCTGCGCAAACAGCTGGTAAATAGATAGCGACTGGGTACCGCAACCCTACGGAAAACGCACCACAAAACGCGCCCCCGGCCGCGCCTGGCCGGGGTGGCTGTCCAGCACACTGACGGTGGCGCCGTGCTGTTCGGCGATCTCGCGCACGATGGGCAGGCCCAGGCCCGTGCCGTCGACGTTGGTGCCGAGCGCGCGGTAAAAGGGCTGGAAGACCAGTTCGCGGTCCGATTCGGCCACGCCGGGGCCGTTGTCTTCGACCTCGATGCTCAGGCCCCCGCCGGGGGGCGACTGGCGCAGGCGCACGGTGACTTCGGCGCTGTCGCCGGCGTCGCCGCCGGGCGCGTAGTGCAGGGCGTTGTCGACCAGGTTGCGCAGCATTTCCTTGAGCAGCACCGGGTTGCCCTTGCGCAGCAGGTGCGGCGCGCCGGGCTCGGGCCCGTCGTAACCCAGGTCCACGCGCCGCTCCAGCGCGGCGGGCACGGCGGCGCGCACGACTTCGATGGTCAGCGCGGCCAAATCGACCGGCTGGTGCGCCAGGGCGGCGCTGCCGGCTTCGGCGCGCGCCAGGGCCAGCAGCTGGTTGACGGTGTGGGTGGCGCGCACGCTGGCGTGGCCGATCTGCTGCAGGGAATGCTTCAGCTCGTCCTCGCCCGCGTCTTCGCGCAGCGCCAGCTCGGCCTGCATGCGCAGCCCGGCCAGCGGGGTTTTGAGTTGGTGCGCGGCGTCGGCCAGAAAGCGCTTTTGCGTGGCGACGGATTCCTTCAGCCGCGTCAGCAGGTCGTTGACGGAATCGACCAGCGGGCTGACTTCTTGCGGCACGGCGCTGTCGTCCAGCCGGCTCAAATCGTCGGGGCGGCGCGCGCGGATGCGCTGCTCCAGCTGCGACAGCGGCTTGATGCCGCGCACCAGCGCCAGCCACACCAGCAGCACGGCCAGCGGCAAGATGGCGAACTGCGGCAGCATCACGCCCTTGATGATCTCGGTGGCCAGCACGCTGCGCTTTTCGCGCGTTTCCGCCACCTGCACCAGCGCGTGCTGGCGCCCGTCGTCCACCGGCACCCACAGGTAGGCGACGCGCACGGGCAGGCCGCGGAATTCGGTGTCGCGCAGCTGGGGCTCGTCCAGGGCGCGGTCGGCGTCGGGACTGTCGGTGAATTCGGGCGCGGGCGGGGTGGGCAGTTCGCGCTCGCCCGACAGGTACTTACCGGCGGCGTCGCGCACCTGGTAGTACACGTCGTCCGAATCGTCGGCGCGCAGCAGTTCGCTGGCCGGCTGCGGCAGCGCAAAGCGCACACTGGCCTTGGGCCCGACCTGGATGAACTGCGCCAGCGCCTGCACGTTGTAGACCAGCGCGCGGTCGAACGGCTTGTTGGCCAGGTTCTGCGCCACCAGCCAGGTCAGCGCCAGGCTGATGGGCCACAGCAGCAACAGCGGGGTCAGCATCCAGTCCAGGATTTCCCCGAACAGGGAGCGCTGCGATCGCTGGAAGAGCTTCACTGAATGCTACAAAAACAGAAGCTGCCTGCGCAGGTGGCTCTAGCGCAGAAGCCCGATTCTGTTCAAAACCATCAAGGGTTGATCTTTTCCAGGCAATAGCCCAGGCCGCGCACCGTGGCGATGCGGATCGGGCCTTTTTCGATCTTCTTGCGCAGGCGGTGGATGTAGACCTCGATCGCGTTGTTGCTGACCTCTTCGCCCCATTCGCACAGGCGGTCAACCAGCTGCTCCTTGCTGACCAGGCGGCCGCTGCGCTGCAGCAGCACTTCCAGCAGGCCGAGTTCGCGCGCCGACAAATCGATCATGCGGCCGTCGATGCTGGCGACGCGGCCGGTCTGGTCGTATTCCAGCGGCCCGTGTTTGATGGTGGACGTGGCCGCGCCCATGCCGCGGCGGGTCAGGGCGCGCACGCGCGCTTCCAATTCGGACAGCGCAAACGGCTTGGCCATGTAGTCGTCGGCGCCGTAGTCCAGCCCTTTGACGCGCTCGTCCACGCCGTCGGCGGCGGTGAGGATCAGCACCGGCAGCGTCTGCCCGCGTGCGCGCAGCTTCTTCAGCACCTCCAGCCCGTGCAGCTTGGGCAGGCCCAGGTCGAGGATCAGCAGGTCGAACTCGGTGTTGGTCAGCAGCGCGGCGTCGGCCTCGGTCCCGCTGGCCACGTGGTCGACCGCGGCGCCCGCGTTGCGCAGGCTGCGCATCAGCCCGTCGGCCAGCACCTGGTCGTCTTCGGCGATGAGTATGCGCATGGGGTGTCTCCTCGAAGCAGGGTGGCCTGGCGCCCAGCGCCTGGGCTCTGCGAATCGATTCTAGGCCCCGGGCGCACGCAGAGGGCGACCGGAATTACCCCAGCCCGTGCGGCGCGGCGTGGGCCGCGGCGTGGTCGATCAGGTACAGCCAGCGGCCGTCGGCCTGGCACCTGACGACTTCGGCCGTGCTGCCCTGGGCCATCACGGCGCCGGCCTCGCCCAGGACGGCCCAATCCGCGCGCAGCAAGGCGATGTCGCCGTGCGCCAGGCAAAAGCGGTTGCGCGATACCATGCGGCCGGGCAGCGCCAGCAGCGCGCCCAGGGCCTGCGCGATCTGAGCCCGCCCGCGCCAGGTGGTGTCGCTGGCGGCGGTGCGCAGCACGGCGTCCTCCTCGTACAGCGCCAGCAGCGACGCCAGGTCGCGGCCGTTGACGGCTTGCGCAAAGGTTTCGTTCATATCGGCGGGGTGCATGACGGTGAACACGCGGTTTTCTCCTTGGGAAGATGTTGATGCCGGCATCAGAGCACGGCGAATGCCCCCTATCCAAATGGGTAGCGGGCCGATGCGCCGCGGCCCGTGCGGCCGCCTGCCCGGTGGAAGACTGGCTGGCGTTCCTGGGGCACCGCTGGAATGCCTTGGTCCTTTGGCACCTGCGCGCGGGGCCGCTGCGCCATGGTGCCCTGCAGGCGCTGTTGCCAGGGATCACCGCCAAGGTGCTGGGCGAGAGCGGCTTTCGGCGCTGGAGGCGCGCGGTTTGTTGGTGCGACCGGCCCTGGGCGGCGTGGCCGCGTACGCGCTGAGTGCGTCAGGCCACCGCTTGCTGTCGGTGCTGGACCAATTGGAGGGCTGGGCGCGTTACGCGCCGCCGGCGTAGGCTTCCAGCCCCAGGGCCACCACCGTGGCCACGTCCGCGCCGACCGTTTCGCGGAACTCCCGCTCGGCCTGCGCCACCGCCTTTTCAAACGCGCGCAGCCACAGCAAGCCCGCTTCGGTGAAGCACACCAGCCGCGCGCGGGCGTCCAGCGGGTCGGGCTCGCGCGTGACCAGGCCCCAGGCTTCGCACTGGTCGACCAGGCTGGCCATGGACTGCTTGGTCATGCCCGCCGTCTGCGCCAGCGCGGTCAGCCGGTCGCCCTGCAGCGGCAAGTGCCGCGTGATGTGGATGTGGGCGGCGCTGACCTGGTCGCGCGCCGCCAGGTTGGACAGCGCCAGCGGCACCTCGACGTCGTGCGCCATCAGCTGCAGCACGCGTTCGTCAAACTGGCGCATCGCCTGGCCCAGCAGGCGGCCCAGGTGGGTCTGGCGCCAGGCGTCCTGCGGCGGGGTGATGGGGGCGATGCGGTCGGTCATGGGGGCGGGAAAAAGGTGTGAACCGTATTGTCAGCCAAACTGACCAAATAACGCTGTTCAACGAAGATATTCCCGCCTAGACTACTGTTCAGACGTACAGACTGTGATTCATCCCAGTCACTTGAAACCAAAGAGAGCAATGGCCACCAGCAAAAGGAACCTTCCCATGGACGCACCTGTCAAGACCACCGCCGAGACCAGCGAAAAAGCCAAGGCCCTGCAGGCCGCGCTGGCCCAGATCGAGAAGCAATTCGGCAAGGGCACGATCATGCGCCTGGGCGAAGGCGAGGCGTTTCAAGACATCCAGGTGGTGTCGACCGGCTCGCTGGGCCTGGACATCGCGCTGGGTGTCGGTGGCCTGCCGCGCGGCCGCGTGATCGAGATCTACGGCCCGGAAAGCTCGGGCAAGACCACGCTCACGCTGCAGGTCATCGCCGAGATGCAGAAGCTGGGCGGCACCTGCGCCTTCATCGATGCCGAACACGCGCTGGACACCGGTTACGCGCAAAAGCTGGGCGTGAACCTGTCCGACATGCTGATCAGCCAGCCGGACACGGGCGAACAGGCGCTGGAAATCGTCGATTCGCTGGTGCGCTCGGGTGCCATCGATCTGGTTGTCATCGACTCGGTCGCCGCGCTGACGCCCAAAGCCGAAATCGAAGGCGAAATGGGCGACAGCCTGCCCGGCCTGCAAGCCCGCCTGATGAGTCAGGCGCTGCGCAAGCTGACGGCCACCATCAAGAAGACCAACTGCACGGTGATCTTCATCAACCAGATCCGCATGAAGATCGGTGTGATGTTCGGCAGCCCCGAAACCACCACCGGCGGCAACGCGCTGAAGTTCTACGCGTCCGTGCGCCTGGACATTCGCCGCACCGGCACCATCAAGAAGGGCGACGAGGCGATCGGCAACGAAACCAAGGTCAAGGTCGTCAAGAACAAGGTCAGCCCGCCCTTCAAGACGGCGGAATTCGACATCCTGTTCGGTGAAGGCATCAGCCGGGAAGGCGAGATCATCGACATGGGCGTCAACGCCCGCATCCTCGACAAGTCCGGCGCCTGGTACGCCTACAACGGCGAAAAAATCGGCCAAGGCCGCGATAACGCCCGCGAATTCCTGCGCGAGAACCGCGACCTGGCGGTCGAGATTGAAAACAAGGTGCGTGAGTCGCTGGGCATCAGCCTGCGGCCGGCAGGGGAAGTGGCGCCGGCCGCCGCCCCCGCCGACCAGGCCGAGTGAGTGGTTCGGCCTTTGAGGGCAAAAAAGCGCTCTGGCCCTACGAGGGACTGCGCGACTAGCTATGAAGTTTGAAGCGAACGCACTGCCTGGAGACGCTGAACCCGGCGCCGGCAGGCGGCCGAGCGCGGGGCGCACGCTGTCCCTCAAAGGCCGCGCCCTGCGCTACCTCTCGGCGCGCGAGCATTCCCGCGCCGAGCTGCAGACCAAGCTGGCGCGCTATGCCGAAGAAGCGGGCGAGGGCCCGGATGCGGTGGCGCGGGTGCTGGACGAGCTGACGGCCAAGGGCTTCATCAGCGAAGCGCGCGTGGCCGAATCGGTGATCCACCGGCGCGCCGGCCGGTTGGGCAACGCGCGGGTGCTGCAGGAGCTGCGCGCCAAGGGTTTGCCAGACGACATCGTGCAGAACGCGGCCGAGCAGCTGCGCGCGACCGAGGACGAGCGCGCCTACGCCGTCTGGGCGCGCAAGTTCGGGCGCGCGCCCGCCGACCTGGCCGAGCGCGCGCGCCAGATGCGCTTCCTGGCGGGGCGGGGGTTTTCGGGGGCGAGCGTGTCGCGGGTGCTGCGGGCGGCCAGCAGTGGCGAAGCCTGGCCGCACGTGCCTGGCGATGTCAGCGGCTCCGACGACGCCTGAAGCCGGCGGACAGGGTCGGCACAGGCCTGTTGGCGCCAGCGCGCTTCGGCCGTGCGTTCCGCTCAGGCGGGCGTTCCGGATTGCTCGACTTCGCTGTAGAGCGCGCTCAACAGGCCCATGACCTTGATCGAGTGGCGCGGGTAGTCGCCCTGGCGCAGGTGTTGCATGGCTTCGACCGACTTGTTTTCGTCGTGCAGTTGAACGATGCGCCCGGCCGCCAGATGGAACATGCCGTGGGTGACCTTCAGCTCGCCGAACGAGGGCAGATTGCCGAACTTGTCGCTGGCTTCGCCGTTGATCCATTTGCCCAGCACGCACTGGTCGTCGCGGCAGATCAACCGGTAGTCCAGCTTTTCGGTGGACTCGTTGCGGACGTAGCTTTGCAGGCGCGTCTTCCAGTGCTGGTGGGCATGGATCGCCGACACGAAGTCGAGCCCGCCGGCGACCATGCTGCGGCCATCGGCGTCCAGCGCTGGTCCGCTGATCGCGGTTTTTACGGGGGCTGGGGCGGCGGCGGTCCGGGGTGGCGGGGTGGAGACCGGCGCGGGTGCGGCGCGGTGCGATGCCGGTGCCGGCTTGGCCGGTGTCGAAGGTCCCTTGAGCCAACTCAAAATTCCCATGGTGTGCCCCTTTGTATTAAAGGCACTCTAGCGCGGCGCCGGTGGGTACGGCGCAGAGTACGTAATTGCACTTAGAAACAATACGCGAGTTTGTACGAAAAAAGTCACACAAAACACCGTCTTGGTGGCGCGTGACCGATGGGTGAGTTCCCTGGCCGACGCTACGCTTCCCCAAACCCCCCGACACCGATGCCGGCAACGTGGCGGCGGACAGGTCACCCGAGGGGGACAGGGAGACACATGAGCGCCTGGGTTTACGTTCTGACGCCGCAAGGGCGCAGTGCCGCAGCGAACGCCGCCGCAGGGCTGCCACCCCAGTTGCGCCAACTGCTGGCCTTGATCGATGGGCAACGCACGCGCGAGGAGATCCTGGCGCTGAGCGGGCGCTCGGCTGTGCACGCGGGCGGGCTGAGCTGGCTGGCGTCGGCCGGGTTCATTGAGCGGCGATGGGTCGGTGGTGAAGCCGATAGCCGGCAACCTGCAGACGAACAGGCCGCGCGCCACAGTGACCTGGGCACTCCCACCGCGGCGCTGGCGCCGGCGTCGGCTTGGGCCGGCGAGGGGCTGGCCCACCCGGCGGGGGTGGCAGCGAGCCCCTCCTCGCGAGCGAGCCTGCTGCCATTGCAGGCCACGCTCGCGGCTTACCTCACCGACGCCATGGCGCGGCACCTGGACGAGGATGGCGCGGTGCACCGGCGCCGCGTCCAGCGCGCGCAGTCGCTCAGCGAGCTGATGGAATGTCTGAACCCCTTGATTGACGCGGTGCTGGATGCCGCCGGCCCGCAGGCGGCTGCGGAATTGGCGGATGGGGCGGCGGCGATCCTGCAGCCGCAAGGGCGTCGCTGACGGTGGGGCGCGGGCGCCGCGCTAGGGTGGCGCCGTATTCAACCTGAGCCAGGTTTGCGCGCCGCGCCGATCGTGCGCAGCACCGGGGCTGCAGGGCCTGAGACCGTGGCAGCGCGACGTCAGGCGGGTAACGCTGCGCAGGCAGGTCCTGTGGTTGAATTTGAAGAAAAACCTGCTTTTGCCCTACAACCATTTGCGCAAGCAGCTATCTTATCAATAGCATCAATGCGCTCAAAAACGGCGGGCTATGCCGCCGCGCGGCCCTTACAAGCCCAGCATCAGCCGCATGTTCTGCACGGCGGCGCCACTGGCGCCCTTGCCCAGGTTGTCCAGGCGCGCCACGGCGATGGCTTGCTGCGCTTCAGGGTTGCGGAACACGCGGATTTCCAGCTGATTGGTGTCCTTCAGCGCCACGGCGTCCAGCTTGCCGGACGCGGGGGCGTCTTCCACGTTGACGGCTTCGGCGCCGGCATAGTGGGCGCGGTAGATCTCCAGCAAGCGTTCCGCGCCGGGCTGGCCGGGCAGCATGTCCAGGTGCAGGGGCAGCTCGACCAGCATGCCCTGGTCGAAGTTGCCCACGGCAGGGATGAAGATGGGGCGGCGGCTGACGCGGCCGTAGCGCATGATTTCCGGGATGTGCTTGTGCTGCAGGCCCAGCGCGTACAGCTCGTACGCGGGGGCGTTGCCGGCTTCGTACGCTTCGATCATCTGGCGGCCGCCGCCGCTGTAGCCGCTGACGGACGGCAGGGCGATCGGGGTGTCTGGCGGCAGCACGCCCGCGTCGACCAGCGGGCGCAGCAGAGCAATGGCGCCGGTGGCGTAGCAGCCGGGGTTGGCCACGCGGTCGGCTTTTTGCACGGCGGCGCGTTGGTCGACCGACAGCTCGGGAAAGCCGTAGGTCCAGCCCTCGGCCACGCGGTGCGCGGTGCTGGCGTCGATGATGCGCGGCTTGCGGCCGGGCAGCGCGTCGATCATCGCCACGGATTCACGCGCGGCGTCGTCGTGCAGGCACAGGATGACCAGGTCGACCGCGGCCATGATCTCGCGCTTGGCCTCGGCGTCCTTGCGGCGCGCGGGGTCGATGCTGACCACCTCCACGCCGGCCATGCCGTGCAAACGGTCGCGGATCTGCAGGCCGGTGGTGCCGGCTTCGCCGTCGATGAAAACCTGGGCCATGCGCGTGTTCTCTCCGCTTGGGTTAGGGTTGCGGCGTCAAGGCGCTTTCGGGCCCGGGCGCTCAAATTGGTGCATCGCACCATGATACATTCGTGGGCTGCAGGTTGCATTCACACGTTGAGCTGGCACTGGGTACTGCGGGGTCGGCCGATCCATCCATCACCAATCCCAAGAGGGGCTACATGAAGATCCACGAATACCAGGGCAAAGAGATCCTGCGTCAATTCGGCGTGCCCGTGCCGCGCGGCATTGCGGCGTTCACCGTTCAGGAAGCCGTTGAAGCGGCGCAGAAGCTGGGCGGCCCGGTGTGGGTCGTCAAGGCGCAGATCCACGCTGGTGGCCGCGGCAAGGGCGGCGGCGTGAAAGTGGCCAAGTCGATCGACGATGTGAAGAAGCTGGCTGAGCAGATCCTCGGCATGCAACTGGTCACGCACCAGACCGGGCCCGAAGGCCAGAAGGTTCGCCGCCTGTACATCGAAGACGGCGCCGACATCCAGAAGGAATACTACCTGTCGCTGGTGACCGACCGTGGCACGCAGAAGGTGGCCTTCATCGCGTCCAGCGAGGGCGGCATGGACATCGAAGAAGTCGCCCACAGCACGCCCGAGAAGATCGTCAAGGTATTTGTCGACCCGCTCAAGGGCTTCACCCAGGCCGACGGCGAAGCGCTGGGCAAGGGCATTGGCATGCCGGCCGATTCGATGGCGCAGTTCATCGACATCTGCCAGAAGCTCTACAAGTGCTACATGGACACCGACGCGTCGCTGGTGGAAATCAACCCGCTGAATCGCGACTCCAAGGGCAACGTGATTGCGCTGGACAGCAAGTTCAACTTCGACCCGAACGCGCTGTTCCGCCACCCCGAAATCGTGGCTCTGCGCGATCTGGACGAAGAAGATCCGGCCGAAATCGAAGCGTCGAAGTTTGACCTGGCGTACATCAGCCTGGACGGCAACATCGGCTGCCTGGTGAACGGCGCAGGTTTGGCCATGGCCACCATGGACACCATCAAGCTGTTCGGCGGCGAGCCGGCCAACTTCCTGGACGTGGGCGGCGGTGCCACCCCGGAGAAGGTCACCGAAGCCTTCAAGATCATGCTCAAGAACCCCAAGGTCAAGGGCATCCTGGTCAACATCTTCGGCGGCATCATGAAGTGCGACACCATCGCCACCGGCGTGATCACCGCCAGCAAGGCCGTGCAGCTGCAAGTGCCGCTGGTCGTGCGCATGAAGGGCACCAACGAAGAGCTGGGCAAGAAGATGCTGGCCGAATCCGGCCTGCCCATCATCTCCGCCGACACGATGGCCGAAGCGGCCACCAAGATCGTTGCCGCCGTTAAGTAATGACTTTGGGGACAGATCTTTAGCTCTGTCCCCGACCGATTAGGACCATCATGTCGATCTACATCAACAAAGACACGCGCGTCATCACCCAGGGCATCACGGGCAAGACCGGCCAGTTCCACACCGAGAAGTGCCAGGAATACGCCAATGGCAAGAACTGCTTCGTCGCGGGTGTGAACCCCAAGAAGGCTGGCGAAAAGATTTTCGACATCCCCATCTTCGGCTCGGTGAAGGACGCCGCCAAGGAAACCGGTGCCACGGTGTCCGTGATTTACGTGCCGCCCGCAGGCGCGGCGGCCGCCATCTGGGAAGCCGTCGAAGCCGATCTGGACCTGGCGATCTGCATCACCGAAGGCATTCCGGTGCGCGACATGCTGGAAGTGCGCAACAAGATGCGCGCCAAGGAAGCGGCTGGCGGCAAGAAGACCCTGCTGCTGGGCCCCAACTGCCCTGGCCTGATCACCCCCGGTGAAATCAAGATCGGCATCATGCCCGGTCACATCCACATGCAGGGCCGTGTGGGCGTGGTGTCGCGTTCTGGCACCCTGACCTATGAAGCCGTGGCGCAGCTGACCGAACTGGGCATTGGCCAGTCGACCGCCGTCGGTATCGGTGGCGACCCGATCAACGGCTTGAAGCACATCGACGTGATGAAGGCGTTCAACGACGACCCAAACACCGACGCCGTGATCATGATCGGTGAAATCGGTGGTCCGGACGAAGCCGAAGCCGCCATGTGGTGCAAGGACCACATGAAGAAGCCTGTCGTGGGCTTCATCGCCGGCGTGACGGCGCCTCCCGGCAAGCGCATGGGCCACGCTGGCGCGCTGATTTCTGGCGGTGCCGACACGGCCGATGCCAAGCTGGCCATCATGGAAGAGTGCGGCTTCACGATCACCCGCAACCCTTCCGAAATGGGCAAGCTGCTCAAGGGCCTGCTCTGATCCAGACGGCGCTGCCTCGGCGCCATGCCTGAGACTGCCGGACACCCCCCAGGGTGATCCGGCGTTATTATTTGAACCCGAGGCCTATCCCGAGAGAGACAACGTGGAAGAATTTCTGACTGCCCATTTCTGGCTGGCTGTCGGGCAGATCATCATGATCGACATCCTGCTGGGTGGCGACAACGCGGTGGTGATTGCACTGGCTTGCCGACGCCTGCCGCCCGCGCAGCGTACCAAGGGCATCATCTGGGGCACGGTGGGGGCCATCGGCCTGCGCGTGATCCTGATCGCATTCGCGCTGGCGCTGCTTCAAATTCCGTTCCTGAAGCTTGTCGGCGCCCTGCTACTGCTCTGGATCGGCGTCAAGCTGATCGCCCCGGATGACGAGGACGACCACGCGAATATCGAATCCAGCGACAAGCTGTGGGCGGCCGTCAAGACGGTGATCGTCGCCGATCTGGTGATGAGCGTGGACAACGTCATTGCTATCGCTGGTGCCGCGCAGGGCGCGGGTGAGCAGCACCAGCTCACCCTGGTGATCTTCGGCCTGCTGGTCAGCATTCCGATCATCGTCTGGGGCAGCACGCTGGTCCTGAAGCTCATGGACCGCTTCCCGATCATCATTCTGCTGGGCGGCATGCTGCTGGGGTGGATCGCGGGCACGATGGCGCACAGCGACCCGGCCCTGACGGCCTACCTCCCGCAGGATCGCGCTTGGCACTATGGGATGGGCGTCGCCGGTGCGCTGCTGGTCCTGGCGATCGGCAAATGGGTTCAGCGGCGCCGTGGCCCGCCGCCGGAGGCGACCGCCTGAGCGCGCTCGGGCCTTCCACCCGCCACGGCGGATCGTCCCAGGACGACCGCCCGGCCAACACCATGGCGTACGAATACAGCAGTCTCTCGGACGTGGGGCGCCAGCGCGCCAACAACGAGGACGCCGTTTTGGTCGATGCCGAGCAGGGCATCGTGGTGCTGGCCGATGGGATGGGGGGCTACAACGCCGGCGAAGTCGCCAGCGCCCTGGCGGTGGACTTGGTCATGCGCGAGCTGCGCCGCTGGCTGAGCACCTCGGCACACCGCGCCAGCACCCGCGACGTGCGCCGCGCGATGGAAATCTGCGTCGACTTGGCCAACCGCGAGATTTTCGAGGCGGCGAACACGCACGCTGCCTACGCGGGTATGGGCACCACGCTGGTGATGGCAGTGGTGCGCGAAGACACGCTGCTGGTCGGCCACGTGGGTGATTCGCGGTTGTATCGGTGGCGTGAGGGCGTGTTGGACCAGATCACGCGGGACCATTCTTTGTTGCAGGAACAACTGGACATCGGCCTCATCACGCCGGAAGAGGCCGAGCATTCGGGCAACCGCAACCTTGTCACCCGCGCCCTGGGCGTGGAAGACACGGTTCTGCTGGACGTGCGCGAGTTGACCGTGACGCCGGGCGACACTTTCCTGTTGTGCTCTGACGGCTTGAACGACATGCTGAGCGACGGTGACATCGCAAGCATCCTCGCGTCAGAGTTGCCGTTGGACGCCTGTGCCACCCGCCTGGTTGGCGAAGCCAACGAGCGTGGCGGGCGGGACAATATCACCGTGGCGCTGATTCGCACGCAGGAAACGCCTAAAAAGTCCGGTGTTATGGCGAAATTGCTGAGAAAATAGCCAGCTTTGGCCGCAGATAAGCCAGTATCTTCTGCAGCTGCCCATCGTTGTCTGCCCCATCGCCTGCCGGAGTCGCGTTCATGCCCAAGTTGATCGTCTCGATCGACGGAGTCGTCGTCAAGGAAGTCCAGTTGACCAAGGACCGCTCGACCATTGGTCGGCGCCCCTACAACGACGTCGTGATCGACAACCTGGCCGTCAGTGGTGAGCACGCCGTTATCCAGATGGCGGGCGGCGTCGCCACGTTGGAGGACCTGGGCAGCACCAACGGCACCTACGTCAACGGCAAGTCGGTCAAGCAGCAAGTCTTGGCGGACGAGGACGTGGTTGAGGTGGGCAAGTACAAGCTCAAGTTCCTGGACCGTGAAGGTGTTTCGGCGGCCGTACCGCTGTCCGGTGGCTCGACCGGGTCCATGCCCATGGGCATGGATTCCGGTCTCATGTCGGCGCCGCAAGATCAGCCGGCGCGTGGGCCGCGCGTCAAGGTGCTGACTGGCTCTGCCGCGGGGCGCGAGATGGAACTGACCAAAGTGGTCACCACGATCGGCAAGCCTGGCCTGTGTGTGGCCTCGATCACGCGCCGCGCCCACGGCTTTGACCTGGCCCAGGTCGATGGCGATCAGGTCGCCACCATCAATGGCGTGGCCCTGGACGCTGGCCCTGTCACGCTCAAAAGCCGCGACCAAATCGATTTGGCGGGTATTCGCCTCGAATTCATCGAGAGTTGATCCGGTGCCGGGTGCGCGTCGCCACCTCGGCTCCTGGGCGCGATGTACCGGACGACCCTGAAGCGTCAGCGTTTGCGCGTGGCCGCCACTGCAGTGGTGGTGTTGCTGGCGTTGCTGCACCTGTTGGGCGCCTGGACAATGCCAGCCTTCGACCAACTCGACCGCGCGGTGTACGACGTCCGTTTGCGGCTCACCATGCCAGATTCGCTGGACGAGCGCATCGTCATCATCGATATCGACGAAGGCAGTCTCGCCCAGGTTGGCCAATGGCCTTGGGACCGTCGGCGCTTGGCCGCGCTTGTTAACGAGCTTTCGCAGCGGCAGCAGGTGGCCGCCCTCGGGATCGACGCGGTCTTTGCGGAGCCCGACCGCAGCTCTGTCCTGGGTCACCTGGAACAGCTGGCAAACGGCGAGTTGCAGCACGACACGGCGTTTTCCGCCTGGTTGGCCCGCAATGCGCAGGGCTTGGACCACGACGCCGCTTTCGCCAAGGCGCTGTCGGCAAGCCCATCTGTGCTCGGCTACTACTTCACCAGCGATCGCCGGGGGGTGCGTGGTGGGGAGCTGCCGCAGCCGTTGGCGCCGGACGATCCTCCGCTGCCTGGTCTGCTGGCCTGGAACGGCTTTGGCGCCAACATTCCGGTGCTGACCCAAGCGGCGCCCCGCTCTGGTTTTTTCAATGCCGTCACCGACCCCGACGGTGTGGTGCGCTCGGCGCCGGTGATCGCCAGTTTTGAGGGGCAGTTGTACGAATCGCTGGCGCTGGCGGTCCTGCGGGCCGCTTCGCCCTCGTCCACCCTGCGCATTGAGCGGGAGGCCCACGGCACTGCTGGACCCGTCACGGCCGTGCGCCTGGGCGACCCGCCGACGCCGCTGCGGATCGATTTGAACAAGCGCGGAGGCGCCTTGATCCCGTTTCGCGGCCCCGGGGGGCCGGAAGGCGGGGCGTTCCGCTACATCCCGGCCGCAGATGTGCTGCATGGCAAGCTACCTGCTGGTGCGCTGAAGGGCAAGATTGCCCTGCTGGGCTTTACATCGCCAGGTTTGATGGACCTGCGGGCCACGCCCGTGGGCCGTGCCTACCCGGGTGTCGAGATGCACGCCAACCTGGTGTCCGGCGTGCTCGACGGGCGCGTGCCGGTGGCGCCGCACTGGGCAGCGCTGGCCGAACTGGCCGGGGTGGCGGCCCTGGGCCTGTTGCTGATCCTGGTCATGCCCGTGGTCGGCGTCGGTCGGCTCATGGTGCTGGGGGGCGCGCTGGTGTTGGCGCTGATCGCCATCAACACCGCGCTGTTCCTGTGGGCGCAGTGGGTCCTGCCCTTGGCGACCGCGCTGCTGATGACGCTGGCGGCCTTGGCCGTCAACCTGACGCTGGGGTATTTCCTGGAAGTGCGCGCACGGCGCGAATTGGCGATGCAGTTTGCCACCTACGTACCGCCCGAGTTGGTGCGCCAAATGGTGCGCAACCCCGAGCGCTACACCATGCAGGCGCGCGCCGAAGAGCTCACCGTTATGTTCTGCGACCTGAGGGGCTTCACCACGCTGTCTGAAACCATGGCACCCTTGGACGTCCAGGTGCTGCTGAACGCCGTGCTCAGCCGCCTCAGCCAGGTGATTCGCCAGCACCAGGGCACCATCGACAAGTACATCGGCGACTGCGTTATGGCCTTCTGGGGCGCGCCGGTGGCGTCCAGCGCGCACGCGCGCGAAGCCGTGTTGGCGGCGGTCCACATGAGCGAAAGCCTGCGCGAACTCAACCGCGACCGCGCCGCGGCCAGTTTGCCGCCGGTGGCGATCGGCATCGGGCTGAACACCGGCCTCATGTCCGTCGGCAACATGGGCTCCGACGTGCGCCGGGCTTACACCGTCATTGGAGACGCGGTCAACCTGGCGTCGCGGCTGGAAGGCGTCACTCGCTTCTATGGCGTCGACCTGATCGTTGGCGAGTCCACCCGCGCGCAGGCCGGTGACCTGCCAGACGGCTTGTATTGGCAGGAGCTTGACCGCGTCCGAGTCAAAGGCCGCCATCAGCCGGTCACCATCCACACCGTGCGCGTCGCCGAGCCAAGCGTCGACGCGACCGCGCTGCGCACGGAATTGCAGCTGTGGAACGAAGCGCTGGCCGCCTGGCGTGCGCAGGACTTCGTAACATGTCGCAGCAAACTTGATCAGTTGCAAGGACAGAACGCCAACTTTTCCCTTTACCGCCTCTGCGCCGAACGGGTAGCCTCCTTTCTGCATACACCACCGAGTGCCTCATGGGACGGGACCACCGTGCTGGATGCCAAGTAACGCGGGGAGCGAACCATGAAGGTGCGAGTGCTGGGCTGTTCCGGCGCCATCGCCCAGGGCTGTAAGACGACCTCGTTTCTGGTCGACCAGGACATGTTGATTGACGCCGGCACCGGCGTGGGAGACCTCTCCCGCGATGAGATGCTGCGCATCGACGACCTGTTCCTTACGCATTCGCACCTGGACCACATCGCCTACCTGCCCCTGATGGTTGACACCATCGCCGCGGCCCGGGTCGGCCGCCCGCTGCGCGTGCATGCGTTGCCCCACACCTTGCATGCACTGCGCCAGCACATGTTCAACGACCTGATCTGGCCCGACTTCACCCGTCTGCCCAGCCTGGCCATGCCCCTGCTCACCTTCCACGAGCTAGAAACCGGCGCCGTGCGCCAGGTCAAGGGCCGCACTGTGGAGGCCCTGCCTGCCGTCCACACCGTACCCACCGTCGGCTACGCCGTGCAGGGGCCTGCCAGCGACGCCCCATGGTGGGTGTATTCAGGCGACACCGAACGCAACCCTGCCCTGTGGCAGCGCATCAACCAGATGCGCGTGCACACCCTGGTTATCGAAACGGCCTTTTCCAACCGCGAACGCGAGCTGGCCCACGCCTCGCTCCACCTATCCCCCCAGGTGCTGGGTGAAGAGCTGGCCCAGATCGCGCCCGGGCACGACTACCCCATCTATATCTCCCACACCAAACCGTCCGAGACCGACACCATCATGCGGGAGATCCTGCAGCTGGGCGACCAGCGCCGCGCCGACGGCCACGCCCCGCACGACATCCGCTGGCTGAGCGACGGGCACGTTTTCGAGCTGTGATTGCCCCGGTCGGTGCGGTGTGCCAGCCCTGCATGACCGGTCCGTTGAGGCTGGTTGCCCAGAATTCGAACGAAATCGATCTCTAGCCCTACATTCATCTGTGCGGACAGCTATCAAAAAAATAGTACTTTTCTTGGCGTGACCGCCTCAATGGGCGTGCTTTGATGTTCGGCCAGCGCCTCACCACCTGCCAAAACCTGTCCGCGAAACGTCAGCTGACAAAAAAAGACAGGCCCTGAAGCCCACCAACCCGCCGCAAATTGTCACCTGGCACGGCCGGTGCCCAAGTTTCCGTGAACTGTTGCACGAACGCAGGCACCTCCCCAACTTGGCACGCCCCCTGCAAATAGAAAGGTGTGCGGCGACGCACGCTAAGCGAAGTGTCTCCCTCTACCGACCAACCAACTTTCAAAGGAACTGACCATGAAAAAGACTCTGCAAAAAGGTTTCACCCTGATCGAATTGATGATCGTGGTGGCCATCATCGGTATTCTGGCTGCTGTTGCGCTGCCCGCTTACCAAGACTATGCCGTCCGCGCCAAGGTGTCGGAAATCGTGCTGGCCGCATCTTCCTGCCGTACCAGCATTACCGAGACCGTGCAAAGCGCTCGCACCACTCTGCCAGGTATCAATGGCTGGGGTTGCGAATACACGAACGCTGCTACGCCGATGACCAAGTACGTTCAGAGCGTCCATACGACCGCCGCCGGCCGTATCGATGTGGCTTCCACTGCTGCTCCAGACCTCAAAACCGCTGCATCTAAGGTCGTCACACTCGTTCCGTACACGACCGACAGCGCCGCATTGGTTGCTGGTGCGCCTGACGTGGGCAAGACGCTCTTCAAGTGGGTCTGCGGTGACACTGCCCAGGGCACCACGCTGCCCGCCAAGTACCTGCCCGGTTCCTGCCGCGGCCAGTAAGCCATCTGAATTGATGGTCAGAGAAAGCATAGCCCGCAAGGGCTATGCTTTCTTTTTTTTGTCTGCAGTGTATTGGCCATGGAAGACCAGCGTTCGCCCACAAGAGAGCCGGCTTTGAAAGCCTTTGTCGCGCTGTGCGCGGTGCTGCTTGGGCTGTACGCGTTTGGCGCTGGCGGTATCTTTTTCTTCGACGACGCGCCGTCGATGGACGGTTTGCTCGAAGTGCGTGACCGCACCAGCGCGTTGGCGTATGTGTTTTCTGGCGACGCGGGGCCGCTGGGCCGGCCCTTGGCGCTGGCCAGCTTTTTGCCGCAACAAGCGGCATACGCGGCGGGCCAGGCTGCGCCCTTCTTGTGGGTCAACATCGCGGTCCACCTTCTCAACGTCGTATTGCTTTTTGCGCTGGTGCTGCGTTTGCAGCGCGGTGTGCCGCACGTCCTGGGCACGGCCCCTTGGCTGGCACCCGCGGTCGCATTTATCTGGGGCGTGATGCCGATGCTGGCGTCTGCCTCCCTGATGATCGTGCAGCGCATGACGACCTTGAGTGCGGTGTTTGTGCTGCTGGGCTGCCATGCCTACGTTTGGGCAAGGCAGCAGGCGGTCCAGGGGCGCACGCTATGGACGGCCGTGGCCCTGGCTGCAGTCGGCTTATGCACCTTGCTTTCGGCGCTGGCCAAAGAAAACGGGGTGCTGTTGCCCCTGCTCTTGCTGGTGATGCACTACACCCTGTTCGGGCGGAACCCGGTCAAGGCGGCTGGGCAGCCCCAACCTCGGGCAACGTGGCAACTGCGCGGCGTCGCACTGTGCCTGTGGATCCCTTCCGCGGCGGTGCTGGCCTACATCGCGTTGCGCTTGCCCACCATCGCCTCCACGTACGCCAACCGACCCTTCACGTTGGGCCAGCGCCTGGCAACGGAGTCGGTGGTGCTTTGGGAATACCTGCGCGTTGCATTCCTCCCAAGGTTCGCCGACCTCAGCCCCTTCAGAGACGACTACCCGATTCGGGAGTTTTCCGAACTGGGCGTGCAGCTGGCGATACTGGCTTGGGTCGTCACGGTAGCGGTCGGCGTGTGGCGCTGGCGCAAAGGGCACCCGCTGCTTCTCTTCGCGGTGTTTTGGTACTTGGTTGCCCATTTGCTCGAGTCGACCGTGTTCGCCTTGTTCCTGTATTTCGAACACCGCAACTACGTGCCACTCATGGGTCTGGTGATTGCCTTGGTCGCCTGGGTTTCATCGTGGACGGCCTTACCTTTGCGGGTCAAGGCAGCGGTGGGCCTGGGTTACGCCGTATTTCTGGCATTTGTCCTGTGGCAAGCCACCAGCACATGGGGTAGCCGCCAGCAGTTAGTATGGGCCCGGCAGCACCCTGATTCGCCGCGTGCGTTGCAAATGCTGGCCGGAGCTTACATGCAGGCGGGCAAAGCCAAAGACGTGGAAGGTATGTACCTCGATGCGCTGGAGCGCAACCCCAAACTCAGCAGCGTTGCTATACAAGGATTGCGAGCGAGTTGCTACCTTGGTGACGGCGGCGCTTCCACTCAACAGTGGTTCAGTCGGTCGCTGACTACATTGCCGTCAGGCGATTTCAGTCATTTGACGGTTTCGGCACTTCAAGCTGTGGCCCACCTTGTTATTCAGGGGCAGTGCGTCGGGCTTCGTCCCGACGATATAGTGGCTCTCGCAGATGCATTGGAATCCAACGCCGTGTATCGGGTGTCGGATGCGCGTGCGGGGCTGCACGCAATTCGTGCCAATCTGCATCTGGCCAACCGCGATCTCAATGAAGCATCGACTCAGCTGAGAAAGGCGTTACAGGCGCGACCCGACATTGAAACGGTGCGTCTGTTGCACGAAATCGTCGGTCAGACCGACGGTGCCATTGCCGCCAACGAAGTGCTGAAGTGGGCAGCGGCGCTGCCCCCACCTGGACGTGGTCGATTTGCACGTCAGCAGTGGATGGACCAAGTGACTGCGATGGCAAGTCAGCCGCAATAATCGGCCGTTGACGCCAAAAAAGCGCCTCAGAGGCCGTTCGTACGCGTAGGTGGCACATGGATGCAGGTAAGCTCACCCCCGCTGAGAGGCTGAAAAAGAAAGACTGCTACCTGTGACGGATCTGAGTGTGGTATTGCCAGCCAAGAATGAAGCTGGCGCAATTGGTCAAACGGTGCGCGCCATTCTGGGTGTTGCGCCAGGGGCTGAAGTCATCGTCGTCAATGACGGTTCGACCGATGACACACCAGAAATTGCTCGTGCTGCTGGTGCGACCGTGATTGACCACCCTTATTCAAAAGGCAACGGAGCCGCCATCAAATCTGGGGCACGGGCTGCCACCGGGCGAACCATCGTTTTGATGGACGCTGATGGTCAACACGACCCGCACGATATCCCGCGGCTTCTCGGGCGACTTGAGGAGGGATACGACCTAGTGGTTGGCGCGCGGCAAAAAGGCTCTCAAGCGAGTTTGGGGCGCGGCTTGGCCAACCGTTTTTATAACTGGTTGGCGACTTACATGACTGGTCACGAAGTCAGCGACTTGACATCTGGCTTCCGTGCAGTGCGCGCGGACAAGTTTCGCGAGTTTCTTTACTTGCTGCCCAACGGGTTTTCGTACCCCACAACGAGCACGATGGCATTTTTTCGAGCCGGTTATTCTGTGGCCTATGAGCCTATTCACGCCGCCAAACGGGTTGGGAAAAGCCATATTCGACTTCTTCGGGATGGGGTTCGCTTCTTGCTCATAATTTTCAAAATCGGATCACTTTATTCTCCTTTGAAGTTGTTTGCTCCGGTTGCTTTGATGATGTTTGCAATCGCTACTGCCTGGTATGCGCACACCTTATTCAGTATGGGTCGCTTCACCAATATGAGTGCATTGCTCTACACCGGTGCCGTTATCACGTTCATGATGGGCTTAATTTCCGAGCAAATCACGAGTTTGATGTATCGTCGGGATGACTGACGCGCGACGACCCCGCGAGTCGCTGCGCGACACCGAACGTCTGGCTAAGGCAGAAAGAATTTTTAGCGTTTTGCTACCACACTTCTCCGAAGAACGGCTTTTGCGTATCCTTGAAGTCGGAACAGGAGTTGGCGCTATCGCCTCGTATTTCGGGAGAAAGTTGGGTGAAGGCGCAGCGGAATACGCTGTTGATGTGCGCGGTCAACGATTATCCCGCAAAGGGTTTGAATTCAAGCTCGTAGACGGCATTGCGATTCCTTTTGAAGCCGGACACTTTGACTTGGTTGTCAGCAACCATGTCATAGAACATGTGGGCGATAGATTGAACCAGATGGAGCATGTTCGAGAGATACTTCGTGTATTGAAGCCTAGTGGGATAGGTTACTTGGCAGTGCCGAGCCGCTGGCAGATCATTGGGCCGCACTACGGGATTGGTTTTTTGAGTTGGTTACCAAGGCGGCGGCGCAGCGCATACCTCAAGAGGAGAGGTCGCGGAAACTACTCCGACTGTAAGCCAGTGTCTTTGAGTGAGCTCGAGAGCATTTTTACCAAAGTGGGTGCTTTCGCAGAAAACGTGCTGACGAAAGTCGTTCAGGGATTTAACAATGCGCAAGCTAAGGGGAATTTTCTCTTACGGATTTTGCGTTATGCACACTCTGCATGGCTGACCCCGCTGAGAGCCCTCAGTCCAACGCATGTGTATCTCTTTGGGCGAGCTAGGCGAGGCTGATTTGTCCATTAACCTCTTGGTCCTCGCGTCCACGTATCCTCGCTGGGCGGGGGATCCCGAGCCCAGCTTTGTGCACGAACTTGCCCGTCGCATGGGCATGGGCTTTCGCGTCATCGTTGTGTGTCCGCACGCTCCGGGCGCCAAGCAAAGGGAGTTGCTCGACGGCGTTGAGGTCGTGCGATACAGGTATGCGCCCGAGCGCTTGGAAACCCTGGTCAACGACGGCGGCATCGTTGCAAATCTCAAGGCGCGATGGTGGAAGTTGCTTTTGGTCCCGGGGTTTGTCTTCGCGCAAGCCTGGTGCGCGTGGAAGATTTGCCGGCGCTCACGAATCGATGTCATTCATGCGCATTGGATTGTCCCCCAGGGCTTGATTGCTTGGTTCTTGAGGGTGATGTCGCGCCGCGATTTGCCATTTTTGGTGACCTCGCATGGTGCTGACCTTTACGCTCTCCGTGGGCGAGTGTTCGAGGAGCTCAAGCGCGCTGTTCTGCGCCGCTCGGGCAACGTCACCGTGGTCAGCGAGGCGATGCGGACTGCTGTGGCCGGGCTTGGCGTTGAGCCGAGCAAAGTAGAGGTTCGACCCATGGGCGTCGACATGTCACAACGGTTCACACTCCCAGCGGCAGATTCGCGCAGTCACTACGAATTACTGTTCGTCGGGCGACTGGTTGAAAAAAAAGGCTTGCGCTATCTGTTGGACGCCTTGCCCGCGGTCTTGCGTCAGCGTCCGCAAACCCAACTCACGGTGGCCGGATTCGGCCCTGAAGAGGCTCAACTGAGAGCGACGGCTCGACGTCTCGGCGTCGATCAAGCCATTCGCTTCCTTGGCCCAGTGCCCCAGTCTGAGCTGCCCGCGCTCTACCAGCGTGCCGCACTGTTCGTTGCGCCCTTTGTAACGGCGGCAACCGGAGATGAGGAGGGGTTGGGGCTCGTCGTTGTCGAGGCCATCGCATGCGGGTGCCCTGTATTGACAGGCAACGTGGCTGCCGCGCGCCAGGTGTTTGGCTCACGGTTTGAGGCGATGACAGTCGACCCGACAGATGCCGCGAGCCTGGCTGGGCGAATCATTGATTTGCTGAACGACCCGTCGCGCGCTCAAGCCGACGTCATCGCATTGCGAGATGAGATTTGCCTGCGCATGGACTGGTCGGCAGTGGCGAGCGGCTACCGCGATTTGCTGACTTCAATGGCTGGTCGACCCAGGGGAAATCGTGCCGCCACCTGAAGACAGCAGTAGCGACGCCAAAGCACCACAAGTCTGGATGCCGGCGATTCGCGTCGGCACTGGGGTAGACACCTTTACCCGCCAGCTGGCTGAAGCACTCAATACCCTGCAGATTCCCACCACCATTGACTGGTTGCCGCTGAGGGCCGAGTATTTGCCTTGGAGCGTCGCAGTTCGGCGGCCACCCAGCGGGACCAAAATTGTCCACATTAATACGTGGCTTCACCCCCGGTTTTTGCCGTCCGGCCTCCCGGTTGTCGCGACCATGCACTTGTGCGTTCATGACTCGTTGCTTGATCCGTACAAAAGCGCTGCCCAAGCTATCTACCATCGTCGCTGGGTCCGATGGCTGGAAAGCAAAGTCCTTGAGCGCGCCGTAAAAACCGTGGCGGTCAGCGAATACACGGCAAAGCAAACGCAGTCCGTATTTGCCCTGCCGCCGGAAAAACTCACGGTGATCCCCAATGGCGTCAGGGTTGATCTGGGCGACACTCCGGCACGTACCCTGCCCACGCATCGACCGTTTCGCTTGCTCTATGTCGGCAACTGGTCAACCCGCAAAGGTGTCGACCTGTTGGCGCCAATCATGCGTGGGTTGGGGGCGGGATTCGAGCTTTGGTACACGGCAGACGCGCGGGGCGCCCATGCCAGCGCAGCGCTGCCACCCCAGTGCGAATGCGTGGGCAGAAAGGCGGCGTCGGAAATGCCAGCGCTGTACGGGGCAGCGGATGCGCTCTTGTTTCCGTCTCGCATGGAAGGCTTACCGCTTGCCGTATGCGAAGCGATGGCCGCGGGCTTGCCCGTGATTGCCTCGGACCGGGCTTCCCTGCCGGAAGTCGTTTCGCATGGCCGAAACGGCTTTATCTGTCAGGCGGACAACATTGGCGCGTACGTTTCTGCCATCCGCGACTTGGCTGGCGACAACAGGAGGTACCAGGCTTTTTCAGTGGCCGCTCATCGAGCGGCCCGCGATCGCTTTTCTGTTGAAACCATGGCGCGGCAGTACGCTGACTTGTATCGTGACATCCTTCGCAGGTGAACCTCAATGCGGCCCGAGTGGGCGGCGGTCCAGGCGCCCCAACATACCGTCCACCATGCCGTGGTAGTAGGCCTTCACCTGCTGGGACCTGTCCTCAGCCGTTGGCAGAGTCCATGCCATTCGGTACAAAGTGACCACCAGCACGCCCAGTTGCTGCCCTCTGCCGTGGTGCTGCCGCGCGACCCACAAACGGTTGCGCACCTCGAAGTAGCGCTTCCACGCCGGAATGTGTTGGAGCCAGATCGTCCGGCGCCCCAGCCGCACAGGAACCAACGTAGGCAAGGGGTGGTGAAGAATCGCAGTGGGCTGCAGGTACAGCGGGTAGCCTGCCTTGCGCGCCCGCATCGTGAAGTCCACGTCATCGCCCGAGATGAACAGCCTGGACTCTGGCAAACCAATCGCCTCCAATACCGCGCTTGGCACCAGTAGGCCTAAGAAAGGCAGGGCAAAGACTTCCTGTGCTGCCTCCATATCGGCCAAGCGCCGGGTGGTTGAACCATCGGGCCGTGCCGCTGGCCAGCAAAGCGTGCCGTCGTCCGGCGCATGTCCCACTGCCGCCGGCCCGATGATGGATCGGGGACGCTCTTGCGCAAGCGCCAACAACTGTTCAAGGCAGGCGGACGAGGGTTCGGCATCGTCGTCCATCACCCAAAGCCAGCCATCCGCATGCTTTGGCGCTGATTGCATGCCAAGCGCGAAGCCCCCGGCACCGCCCACGTTGGCCTCGGAACGAACCACCGTCATCGCCAGCGCCGTGCGCGCCGCGAACTGCGCCAACGCATCGACCGTCTCCTGGCCCGAGCCGTTGTCGATCACCAGCAATTGATCTGGCTTTCTGCTTTGGCCATCAATGGCCCCCAGGACCTTGATCAACAGGGCCGGTCGGTTATAGGTGACGACGATGGCAGTAACGAACACGTGGGCCTTGCACAAGAGGGTTAAAAGAATCGGTCGGACAAGCTGACCATCGGCGGAACGCAATGGGCACTAAGCCTTTGAATACGTTGCCTGATCGACCAGCCGTTCACGAACGCGCTGCGCGGCCACCAATGCTGCGGCTACGACTTGGTCCATGTTGTAGTAACGGTATTGGGCAAGGCGACCAACAAAAGTCACGTCTGGCTCAGCCTGCGCCAACTCGTCGTATTGCCGGAAAAGCGCCTCGTTCTCGTCACGGGGAATCGGGTAATACGGCTCGCCCTCAGCCTGCGGGTACTCGCGCATGACGGAAGTGCCGGTGTGTACTTGGCCGGTTAGGTGCTTGAATTCCGTTACGCGCGTGTAAGCGTGGTCATTCGGGTAGTTGACCGTGCCGGTCGCCTGAAACCACTCAATGCCCGGCAAGTGCTCATGTTCAAACCGCAACGATCGATAGGGTAGTTGCCCAAACCGGAAGTCGTAAAACGCGTCAATCGGCCCGGTGTACACCACGTGGGCATAGCGGTCGCCCCCG
Organism: Pseudomonadota bacterium; assembly: GCA_023442945.1. Taxonomy (GTDB): domain Bacteria; phylum Pseudomonadota; class Gammaproteobacteria; order Burkholderiales; family Burkholderiaceae_C; genus Ottowia. Next base: position 25,514 of record JAEZWW010000009.1, read on the forward strand.
TCCACGTCCTTTAAATCGACGCCGGTTTGCACCTGAATGCGGGGGTGATCCAGCATGCTCTCAAACAGACGGGTATAGCCGTGCAGCGGCATTGCCTGGTAAGTGTCGGTGAAATAGCGCGCATCGGTGTTGGTACGCGTAGGAATGCGCGCAGCCACCCCGGCCTTGAGCTGGCTGGGATCCAGCCCCCATTGCTTGCGGGTGTAGTTCAGAAAAAACTTTTCGTAAAGATCACGCCCCACGGAATTCAGCACCACGTCCTCGCTGGTGCGCACCGGATCGCGCGGCTCGCGAATCTGCTCAAAATATGCTGCCGCTGAATCTTCGTCCAAATTCAAGCCGTACAACTGGTTCAGCGTGTCCCGGTTGATCGGAAAAGGGTAAGACTTACCCGCAACCACCGCCCTGACGTGATGCTCGTAGGGCCGCCACTCGGTAAAGCGTGACAGAAATGCCCAGACCTTCTCACTGTTGGTGTGAAAGATATGCGGGCCATAGCGGTGCACCAGCACGCCATACCTATCCACCTCATCGAAGGCATTGCCTCCGATATGCGGGCGCTTGTCAACAACCAAGACAGTGTGCCCGGCGTCAGCCAATTCTCGAGCGGTGACGCATCCGGCGAAGCCAGCGCCGATTATAAGAATAGGTGACATAAACTTTTAAAACCACCAAGCTTTTAGTGAACTTGCAAAAAAAATAAAACGACCAAAAATCAGGTTGCCAAAAATCAATCGGAGCCTAGAGATATTTGATTTCGCAGTGTCAATCAAAAATTTCTACGATATTCACCACCAGAAAATCTCGCTCGAACTAGTCTTGTCAAGTGATTAAACCAGCGCTTTGGCAAAATAATCCATTCGAGTATGACTGCGGGTATAGCGCTAAATCGATAAAAGAATTCGTCTCTTGGCCCAGATCGAGGGTCTAGCTCTAGCGCCAGCTTCGACGCTTCTGTCCAATAAAAGGGGGCAAATGGAAATCCGCCGTGGATAGCTGACCATATCCCTCGGGCCGCTGCGACTTTGTGCTCTGGGCGAAGAATCCCGTTTGCTTTCATTCTTTCCAAGGCGCTATAGATTGAAAGCGCGCGGTATTTGAAAGATAAGTGAGTTGCCACGGCCGGCGATAGCCTTGGGCCGCTATGTTGATACCAAACACCAACCACGATCTCGGATGTAATCCAATTTGGCACCCGTTTGTCCAGCATTCTTCGCATCCAGTCCTCATCTTCGGATACGCGCCATTCTTCGTTCCAAGTAGAATTTTTTATATAACTTGATTTATAGACGGTTGCGAATGTTAAAGCCGGACAGTCGCCGCTCAGTACCGCCGAGCCATAATCTATTTCACAGCCGGGGGTTATTATCTTATAGGCGAGCCCATTGATATCTTCGAGTCGTCCCGAGTAGGTGCTGAGATCGGCGTCAGAGTAATGGAGCTCAAAATACTGATCTTCAGCTACGGAGGGGAGAAGAAAATCATCGTCGTCTAGGAATCTTATCAGATTTCCCGTCGATGCTGCGATTCCTGCGTTGCGGGCGGCACCTACTCCTCCAGCAAGACTGTTTACAAAGATAATTGAAAAATTTCCATCATTATTTGGCTGGAAAGGAGGATGCAAAGAATCAGATCGGGTATTGTTTAAAACCACTATCACCTCGACGGTGATTAGATTGGATTTGGCGCGCCCACTCTGAATCGCTCGATCTAAGAGCTCGCGGCGTTGGCCTGTCGAAGGAATGATGATGGATACCGATATCACCGGGAAGCGTCCCAAAAATTTCGTGCACCGATTGCGATTAAAAATTTCCGATAGCCATAATTCGCCCATCTTTTCGGAATCATCAGGGCTTCCAGTAGCTGTGGTGAAAAATGTTTTGCAAAGCGATGGTTGTAGGGGGCGATTATTGTATGACTGTCGGGGAATCTGCGTTGTGTTTTCTCAATGACCGATTTCCAATAACTTGGAGATAAAAAATATCCACCGTGGATCAGTTGCCACATGCTCTCTGCGGCAATGCTACAGCGTGATTCGCTGAGTCGCCCCTGTTCGGAGAGTCGCTCAATCGATTGCCACAACATTTTTTCTTGAAGTTGAAGATGAGTAGGTAAGCCCGCCGTCTTGGAAATCTGGCGGCCAGTGTGCTGCATCCAGACGCAAGCGCTGGCATCTATTGCTGTCCAATCCCACTCTTTAGCTTGACAAAGGGAGTGCGTCCAATGCGTATCTTGGCCAAGATTTATTTCTTCGTTGAACCGAATGGAGCCAAGGGCTGCCCGATCGTACAAATGAAATTGAAGGCCAGTCGTTCGATTGACTGAGATTGTGTGCGATACGAAGTTGGTGTCGGACAGCGCCTTTATAGTTTTTAAATGCCTTCCATCTTCCAGAATCAAATCAATGTTCGCCGAGCATATTTCAGACTTTGTTGCGTGCGCCGTTTCGATTTGTCGAACTGATGCAGGTAAAAAATAGTCGTCATCATCTAAAAATCTGACATACATTCCTGCGGCATGGTTGAGACCATGATTTCTCGCGACGTTTGCGTGAGGCGTCCTGATCGGAAGCCATTGAACCCGATGATCACATTTATATTTGCTTGCTACAGTCTTCCATGATTCATCGTGTCCATTGGGCACCACGAGCACTTCTGCATCCCCCTCTGGCGCGGCAACTAGCGAGCTATCAATTGCGTGCGTTAACAGATGCGGGCGTTGATGCGTGGGTATAATTACGGATAACAATGGCGTGCGCATGGCGTTATCCGGTTGGCAAGGCTAAGGTAAAGAAGCGATGATACGGATTTTCTCTAACTCGAAATGTTTTCAATTGAGTTTTCAGGGGCGAAGACGATTGGATGATTTCGGTTATTCTCGGAAGCTCATAACCAAGTTTTCCGATCTCCCAGTAGTGCTCGCCGTCAAATGTATGCGCTTGTCTTTTTTCAAGCGGATTACCGAATAGGAAATCAATTGATCGTACGTAGGGTATTGAAATTTGGTTGCGCCAGACCCTGTCTGATTGGGGGAGGCTAATGATTACCCCTTTGCGAGAAACTCGGCACAGCTCTTTGACTGCTGCGATGCTCACTTCAATTGGCATGTGTTCAAGCACTTGAAATGCGCACGACACGTCTACTGTCTTGTCGGGGATTGGGATTTTGTCAGCGTTGGCGACATAGTCAGGTTTCAATTCTGGATCAGGATCAAGGGATTGGACCATAATGCCAAAATTTTCTGCGCAACATTTAAATATGCCTGGTCCCGGCCCTACTTCTAGGACACTTGTAGGATTGAATATTAAAACTTCATTCAGTTGGTGCCACACGCTTGCCCAGCGCTCTTTCGTCATATAGCGTTTGAATTCGTAGTGTGATTTTTCGACTTGTTTTTTCATTTCTTTCCGCATCATGATTTATTCAGGCGCTGGCATTCTAAATATGCGTGTGCATGCATGCAAGGAAGCGTCTCGATGGGCAATCATGACAATGGTTTTCTTATTTTTCAGAGCACGAATGGCTGAGTTGATAGCAGCCTCGGTGGCGTTATCTAAGGCACTGGTCGCTTCATCCATGAGAAGCACTGGCGGATCCAAATACAAGGCGCGTGCGATTCCGATGCGTTGACGTTGACCGCCAGAAAGTCGAATTCCCCGATCTCCGACGCGCGTGTTGTAGGCCTGCGGTAGTTCATTTGCAACGTAATCATGGATCTGCGCGGCTCGCGCGGCTCGCTCGACCGCTTTCATGTCAATTTGATTGGTTGGCACGCCGAATGCAATGTTCTCGGCTACACTAGCGTCAGCGAGATAGATGTGCTGAGGTACGTATCCGATAGCGCGATGCCATTCTGACAAATTTTCGGGTACGATTTCCGCGCCGTCTATAAGGACTCTGCCTTCATTCGCGGGTAATAAGCCAAGCAAAATGTCCATTACTGTGCTTTTTCCTACGCCACTGGGTCCGGCAAGCCCCATGCTCGAGTTGGCAGGTATGACCAGATTGAAGCCGTTCAACACGGGTTTCTGAGGGCAAGAGGGATACGCATAGCGAATATCTTGAAGAATAATTTCTTTTTGAACAGACATGAATTTCTCTGTGCGCGGGGTCAGCATCGGTATGGATAGCGCCATGTCTTTTTGCAGGTTGTCCAAGGTGGCCGAAGCAAATTTCAACCGTGCAAACCCTCGATACATGATTTGTGCTGCAGGCAGCATTCGGTACGCTGCAAACCCATAGAGTCCGAGCGCTGGTAGAACCTGGGCTATATCGCCGCTGCGGCTCAGAAGTACTAAAGCGATGACGATTAGTCCGGTATACCCCGTAGCTTCGACCAGATAGAGTGGCGTTTGACTCAGCGTATCGGTGGCGGCCAGATGTCGCGCTTGGATACGTGAGGCGCGAGCATAGCGCTCTTGGTATACCGCCTCTGCGTGTTTGACCTTGATATCACGGATGCCGTGCAATGCCTCGTTGCAGGTTTGGTAGCGTTCTTTGTTGACCGCTTGAAGCTCGGCGCCCATGCGACCGAGGCGCTTGCGAACCACGCCGTAAATGCCACCATAGAGCGCGCCGATCACAAGCACGATGGTCAGGGCAGTGACAGGGTTGTAGGCAAAGACGAGCCCCAACATGGCCAGTACTACGACCCCTTGCACGATGAGCTGAGACACGGGTTGGATCAAGTTGGCCATCAACATGTCTACCTCGGCCAGTATGCTTTTAGACAGTTCGGCACTGTTGCGTGTCAAAAAGAACTCGTAGGGCTGGCCTAAATAACGCTCCATCAACCTGCTACTGATCGAATGTCGAAGTAGGTGTACAAACCGGTTCAGCAGATGCTGTGTCACTGTTTTAAACAGCGACGAAGATATGACCACCGCAATTGAAATTAGCCCCAGCGCTAAGATGAAACTATGCGAATTTGTAAAGTCCAGTCTGTCGTATACTGTACTGAGCAATAGATTTTCTTCGACGACGGTCGGTCTAGCGAGTACAGAAAGAAATGGCATTATTGAAACGACACCCGCAGTCTCAGCAAACGCCATCAATAGCGCCAACAGTAGCATTACACGTGCTTCGCGTTGTTCAGCAGGCGTAAACAGGAGCCAGACTTTTTTAAGGGAATTTCGCACGTTCAATATTCGTATATGAGCGGGTCTTGATGAGGGAGCACTTTGGTGTCGGCCTTTGTCGTAGTTTCTAGAGACTCCCGCTTCCAGGCCCAAGCGTGAGTTGTTTGCGAAAATACGGCCCGGCGCTGGAAACAAACGTCGCCGTCAGGTGTTGCGAGTCCCGGAAAACCACCACATCGTCGCGCATAGCCACACACTCGTTGGCCGGGCAAACCAGGCCGCGCGTTTCGATCCAGTGCACTCCGGGAATGCTCCGCACCACGTGGTGGAGCAAGTCCGCGACAAACGCATAGTGCCGATTGTCAGCCGTGCCTTTGCACTGGCTGGTATCGGCGTCTATGCCTTGCTGAGCGAGGCAGGCGGGTCCGTGGATTCCCAAGGTCGGATTGGCCTCGATGACGTAGGTTTCGCTGGCGTGCGGGGTTAGGCGCATCAGCAGGCGGCGTGTTCCTACGGTCCACTGTTCGTGTGTAAATGCGCTTGAGGCTGTGCCGCCGATGAACAGCCTGTCCACCTTTTGAGTGGCCAGCCAGGCGACAGCTGCGTCGCGCCAGCGGGTGCATTCGGTGTACTCGCGCCCGATGCGGACATAAAAGAACGGTGCGTCCACCATCGGGCAAGATGACTTGGTCAGGACGACAATCTTCCACTGCGTAGGCTCCAGCATGGCCTCTAGCGCGGGTAACCATTGGGCGCCAATAGAATCGCCCATCAGTACCGCCGTTTTGCTGCCGTGTGGGTTGCCAAACACGCATGGCTTGAGAGCGTCACTGCGGAACCAGTCGTCGCACCCGTTGCGGTAGAGCTTCGGCATGTCGCCCATGGCCTGGTAGAAGCGCTCGTTGCGTCGGCTGGCGAGTTCGGTTTCGGTCTCAAGCTGCCAATACAGCAGGGCGCCGGCGACCGCCATCAAAAAACATGAGGCAAGTGCTGCTTGCGTGCGCCTCGGCCAGCGCGGCAAGCGGCCGTATCGGACCGGCTTCTCAACCACATGGTGGGTTAGCCACGCCAGGCCGAGCGACGCCACCATTGCCAGCACAGTGTTGTGGACATTCCCTTTTACTGGCGCGAATCGCTCCCACAGGATCAAAACTGGCCAATGCCACAAATACCAGCTGTACGAAAGCTGGCCAAGTGCCTGCATGGGCGCCAAGCTCAGAAAACGAGCGGGTGCATTCCCATCAGCCGCATGCTGGCGCCCCGCGCCAGCCCACAGCAAGGCGCACATGCCCAGCGTTGGTAGCAGGGCCAGGGCGTTTGGGTAGCGGGTATCTGGTGTGATGAAGAACGCGCCCGCAGCGTTGAGGATGGTGCCAACCCAGCCCAGTATCGGCGCGCCGCCACGTCTGGATGGCACTCTAGCCACCAGCAGGCACGTCATGGCGCCAGCAGCAAACTGCCAAGCGCGGGTCGGCATTAGGTAATACGCGAGCAGCGGGTAGTGCGGGACGAGGGCCGCGCATAAGGCCAATGACGCTGCAAAAACCAGTACGAAGCTCCACCAGCACGCATTGTCTGGACCATGTGCGCGCCGCCCAAGACGCAATGCGCCAAGGATGATCAAAGGCCACAGCAGATAGAACTGCTCTTCGACGCCGAGCGACCAGGTGTGCAAAAAAAGATTTCCACCAATCTCTGCCCCGAAGTAGTTCACATCAGCGAATGCAAAGTACGCATTGCTGAGCCAAGCCAATGCCGCAAGCCCTGCGCGCAGATTGTCGAGGTTGGTGGCGGGCGGCAAGGTGTACTGCGCCACCCAAGCACTGACGAGCAGCATGGCGCCCAGCGCTGGCAACAAGCGACGTAGCCGCTTGGCGTAAAAGCTGACGAGGCTTACCCGCCCCGTGGTGCGCGCCTCATGCGTCAAAAGGCCGGTGATCAGGTAGCCTGATATGACGAAGAACATGTCAACGCCGATAAAGCCACCCGCCATTCCGGGCACGGCATAGTGCGCACACACGACCAGCAAAATGGCTACCGCGCGCATGCCCTGAATATCTGGCCGATATTCAGGGCATGGTGCGGACGAGCAATGCATGGTGGGATAGGCTTGGGGCTATCGATTAGGCGTGCACTACATGGGCGCTGTCGGTTGGAAGGCGCCCACGGGTATCGACCAACAGTTTGGCGTGCTGGTGCAGCAGCGCGTAGTCAAATCCGTCATGGTCGGTGGCCAGCACCAAGCAGTCGTATTCAGCTACTGTCTCGGCCGTCAGAGGCATCGATAGCAGGTCAAACTGGTAGTCGCGCTTGCGAGGAAAAGCCGGCACATGCGGGTCGCTGTACGCCACTAGCGCGCCTTTAGCCTGAAGCAAGTCCATGATCTCCACGGCCGGCGATTCGCGTGAATCGTCGATGTTCTTCTTGTAAGCCAGGCCCAGCACGAGTATGCGGCTGCCTTTAACCGACCGACCGCGCTCGTTCAGTGCGTCCGTGATCTTGCCCACCACCCAATGGGGCATGTAATGGTTAATCTCACCCGCCAACTCGATGAAGCGGGTATTCAGCCCATATTCACGCGCCTTCCAGGTGAGGTAATACGGGTCGATGGGAATGCAGTGCCCACCTAGGCCCGGGCCGGGGCGGTAGGGGACGAAGCCAAAGGGCTTGGTTGCGGCCGCGTCAATGATTTCGTGGATGTTGATGCCCATCTTGTCGGCCACGATCTTCATTTCATTGACCAAACCGATGTTCACGCTGCGGTGAATGTTTTCCAGCAGCTTGGTCATTTCGGCGGCACGCGGACTGCTGACAGGGACCATGGTGCCAATGGCCAACTCGTACAGCGCCTGGCCCAGGGCCAGGCAGCGCGGCGTCATGCCGCCGATGACCTTGGGAATGGACTGCGTGTTGAAGTGCGCGTTGCCAGGGTCTTCCCGTTCAGGGCTGAATACCAGGGCACAGTTTTCGCCCGGAATCAGGCCACGTGTGGCCAGACGAGGGGCCAACACTTCTTCTGTCGTGCCGGGCCAAGTGGTGCTTTCCAGGCTCATCAACTGGCCTTCGTGCATGTGGGGCAGCAGGGCTTCAATGGTGTTGACGATAAAGCTCAGGTCGGGCTCGCGGTGGCGGTTCAGCGGAGTCGGCACGCAGATGATGAGGGCGTCCGCCTCCGACGTGCGCGCGAAATCGGTGGTCGCTTCAAAGCCCGCGCCCCGGGCGGCGTGAATGCGTTCGCTGCTCAGGCGCTCGATGTAGCTTTGCCCTGCGTTTAGCTGGCGGACCTTGTTCCTGTCAATATCAAAGCCGATGACGCGGATGCCGACTTCGCTGAAACGCAGTGCGAGCGGCAAGCCCACGTAACCGAGGCCGAAGATACCAACCACGGGTGCTTTGGTGGCAATGCGGTTCTGGAGCGCTTCTAGTGCTGACATGGAGGTGAATTTGTCGGCGGACGGCCTAGCATGCTAGTCGCAGCGGCGCACAAAAAGTGCCCGCTCGCCGCAAAACTCTGGCCACCTGTCGACAAGTACCTCATCCACGTTGGGATCGTGCACGGTTTCTGTTGCGGGCGTGGGCGGTACCCCTTGGCGGGAGCAGTTTAAGGAGGTGAGGGGCACGGATGGCCGCCATGCACAATCGCCGTCATGCGTTTGCGCCATGTTGTTTTTGCGTTGTTGGTGGCTATACCCTGGCTCTGGCCTTTCACTTCGGGGCCAGTCGCCTCGCTCCAGCCTTACCTGATGTCGGTCGCACTGGCGGCAGTGTTGCTGCTTGTATTTCGAGGTGGAAGAGAGGGCCAAGACGCCGTCGCCTGGGGTTGGTTGTTGGCTGCGTTGGTAAGCAGTGCCATAGGCCTTTTGCAGTATTTTGATGTCGATAGGGCGCTGTACCCTTGGGTGAACCAAGCGGCTCCGGGTACGGCATTCGGCAACCTGCGCCAACCCAACCAGTTGGCGACGCTGCTGGTGACAGGGTTGCTGGCACTTCGTTGGCTGCGCCAGGCGCAGCGCTTGCCGGCGCCGGCTGCCTTGGCGGCGTCAGCGCTTTTGGTGGCGGGTTTGGCGGCATCCGCCTCGCGCATCGGCCTGGTGGCGTTGGTAGCCGTAGGCGCTGTAGCGTTGTGGTGGGGTGTGCGTGCTGGTGAGGCGCGCACGGGCGCCGTGGTCTGGCTGACGGTGCTTGCTGCATATGTTCTGGCCGCCTGGGCGTTACCAGCGCTGCTGCAGCAAGGCGAAGGTGTAGCAGGAAGAGCCATGCTCGACCGCCTCCAGAACGCCGAATCGACCTGCGGCAGCCGCCTGATCCTCTGGAGCAACGTGCTCGACCTGATCCGGCAGAAGCCATGGAGCGGCTGGGGCTGGGGCGATCTGGCGTACGCGCACTACATCACGCTGTACGACGGCCCGCGGTTTTGCCACATCCTGGACAACGCGCACAACCTGCCGCTGCACCTGGCGGTGGAGTTGGGCATCCCCGTGGCGTTGTTCGTGTGCGGGCTGATCGCCTACGCGGTGTGGCGCGGCCGGCCATGGGCGGAGCGGGATCCAACGCGGCAACTGGCCTGGGGCGTGCTGCTGGCGATCGGGCTGCACAGCCTGGTCGAGTACCCGCTGTGGTACGGGCCGTTCCAGATCGCGGTGGGGCTGTGTATTTGGATGCTTTGGACCACTCGCCCCAATCAGATAAGCGCGAACAGCTATGAATTTGCAAGCAGTGGAGAGCAGGAAGCGGGCACACCGACCCGGGGGCCGACCGCCCGCCGTGTACGCACGGTGATCGCGGTGCTGATGTTGGCGGCGGTCGCCTACGTCGGCTGGGACTACCACCGCATCAGCCAGGTTTACCTGCCGTACGACCAGCGCTCGGCCAGATACAAGGACGACGCCATGGGCCATGCCAAGCGCTCTTGGTTGTTTGCCGATGCGGTGCGTTTCGCTGAGGTGACGACGCGCCCGGCGACGCGCGACAACGCCGAGTGGATGTTGCCCGAAGCGCTGAAAGCGTTGCACTTTTCGCCCGAGACGCGGGTGATCACCAAGGTCATTGAAAGCGCCACGCTGCTCGGTCAGGATCGGTTGGCGCTGGCGCACCTGGCGCGCTTCAAGGCGGCGTTTCCGGCCGAGTCCCAGCGCTGGGTGGAAGATAACCGGCGGATGCTGGACGGCGCGCGCGAGGCTGCGGGACAAGCCGCCTCTCCGGCCAGCGCCGCGTCGGACTGAGGTGGCGCGACGGTGGCGGGTAGGCGAAGCTCCTTTCATCACAGCGGGTCAAGAGGACGAAATCTAAAGAAAAGCGCCCGTAGCCCTAGACCAACCTGCGCGGGCAGCTATTGATTTAGGAGTCTAGGGACCTTCCTGGCCGTCCGCCACATAGCTGCCCGACTTCCCGCCGTGCTTTTCCAGCAGCCGCACGCCGGTCATGGTCATGCCGCGGTCCACGGCCTTGCACATGTCGTATACGGTGAGCAGGGTCACCTGCACGGCGGTCAGGGCTTCCATTTCCACGCCGGTCGGGCCTGTCGTTTCGACGGTGGCGGTGCAATGCACAGCGGCGGCCTGGTCGTTGCTGGCAGGGGTTGTGGTCAGCTCGATCGCCACGCGTGACAGGGCCAGCGGGTGGCACAGCGGGATCAGGTCGCTGGTTCTCTTGGCCGCCATGATGCCCGCCAGCCGCGCCACGCCCAGCACGTCGCCCTTTTTGGCGCTGCCCGATTCGATGAGGGCGAGGGTGGACGCCAGCATCTCGATGCGGCCCGTGGCCACCGCGACGCGGCGCGTGGCGGGCTTGCCGCCCACATCGACCATGTGGGCCTGGCCTTGGGCGTCGAAATGGGTCAACGAAGGTGTGGAAGATGGCATACCGATGTGAAACAAATGAATGGGCTGGCGCGGCGCGGCCCTTGGCGTGGGGCATGATAAGCGCATGAAACTGTGGCAAAGCAAGCTGCGCGCGTTCGGCATCCACCTATTGATCAGTTTGACGGTGGCTGCCCTGGCGGCATTGGTGGTATTTGGTGTGTGGTTCCCCTTCCCGTACCGGGAAATCTCGGGTGGGCGCGAGCTGTTCTTGCTCATCGTTACCGTAGATGTCATCCTCGGGCCGCTGATCACGTTCACTTCGTACAACCCCAAAAAATCACATCGCGAGAAGACGCTGGACTTCAGCGTGATCGGTCTGATCCAGATCAGCGCTTTGCTTTACGGCCTGTGGACAGTCTTTGAGGCGCGGCCGGTGCACGCGGTGTTTGAATATGACCGCTTGCGCGTGGTCCACGCGGCAGAGATCCCTCGGGAGCTTCTAGATAAAGTGCCGCAGAGCATTGAGGCCTTGCCGCTCACCGGTCCGACCTGGTTGTCCTTGCGGCCCTTGAATGGGAGCGAAACCATGGACATGACGATGGCGGCGCTGGATGGGGTTGAGCTCGCTGCTCGCCCTGAACTGTGGCAGCCGTATGAGACGGAGCTCAAGGCTATTCTGCAAGCCGCCCATCCCGTCACGGAACTCAAAACCCGCTTTCCGGCTCAGTCTGCGATGATTGATCGTGCCGTGGCCGAGGCTGGTAAGCCTGCGGACGCGCTGGTTTACCTGCCCATGCAGGCTCGCAAGGAAACCGTGTGGACCGTTCTTATCGACCGCGAGACCGCCAAACCTTTGGCCTATCTGCCCCTCGAATCGTTTTAAGAGCCCGCTCTCGGGCGCTGCCGGTGGCGGCGCTCGCCTTCACGCTCGCCGTGACCGGCCCCACCGCGGCGCAGCCCAATGCCGCACCCGCTGCCCCCGCCGGCCTCCCCTCCCTCGGCGACGCTGGCCAGATCACGGCGCTGGAAGAGCGCAAGCTGGGCGACGAGATCGCGCGCGAGCTGTACCGCGACCCGGACTACCTGGACGACCCGATCCTCGGCGAATACGTTGACGGTCTTTGGCGCCAGCTGTTGGCGGGTGCGCGGGCGCGGGGCGAGCTGTCGCCCGAGCTGGAGGAGCGCTTTGCGTGGGAAGTGCTGCTGGGGCGTGACCGCACTATCAACGCCTTCGCCCTGCCGGGCGGCTACTTCGGCCTGCACACGGGGCTGGTGGGCGCGGTGGTGTCGCGCGATGAGCTGGCGTCCGTCCTCGCGCACGAAATCACGCACATCACCCAGCGCCACATCGCGCGTCTTTTGAGCCAGCAAAGCCGCCAGGCGCCGATGATGATGGCCGCCATGATCCTGGGCGCCATCGCCGCCAGCAAGAACCCGCAGGCTGGCATGGCGATCGCGGTGGGCGGCCAGGCCGCCGTCATTCAGCAGCAGCTGAACTTCTCGCGCGACATGGAGCGCGAGGCTGACCGCATCGGCTTCGGCGTGTTGAGCCAGGCCGGCTTCGCCCCCACCGGCTTTGTCAGCATGTTTGAAAAGCTGCAGGCCGCCTCGCGCATCAACGACAACGGCGACTGGCCCTACCTGCGCAGCCACCCGCTGACCACGCAGCGCATCGGCGACATGCAGCAGCGCCAGCAAAGCCAGGCGCGCGGCCCCGCGCCCGCGCCGGACTACGAAGCCCTGCTGCTGGCCGGCCGCGCCCGCGTGCTGGGGCGCCCGGGCGTCGACGTGCTGCGCGCGTGGGCGGCCGAGCCCACGC
>JAEZWW010000024.1 GCA_023442945.1 Pseudomonadota bacterium
GTTCTGGCGGGGTGGCGTGTGCAGCGCAGCATGCACGCGCTTCGTGAACTGACTGGCCGAAGTTGTTTGAGCGGAGCGCTGCAAGCGCAAAGCGAGTTCCTGCGGCCCACCCCGCCAGAACCACGACGCAGGTTTGCCCCTGCGCGCAGCGCAGGGGTCGCAGACGTGGGGTCGCCTTTCTTTTGGGGACTTTTCTTTGGCGACGCAAAGAAAAGTGCCTCGGCCGCCGGGCCGAAACCCGGCCTCCCACCCTCGACCAACCGCCACCGCTCAAAACCGCCGACCCACCCCTTAAGCCAGTGTTCGCCCAAAAAATCCATCAAAAACGCCTCCAGCCCTAGCGCCATCAGCGCAACCAGCTCCTCTATCCATAGCGCCCTGCACCAGCCCGGCAGCCGGGTACAGTGGCGCCTTCCCCTCCCGCCCCGAGCCAATGCCTGCCACCGCAGCACCTGACGCTGAGCCCCACGACGCGCCGCCCGCGCGCCGCGGCCCGCACCCGACCGAGCTGGCGCTGCTGGCCAGCGTGTTCGTGGTCGCCGCCTGCGGCCTGCTGTACGAACTGGCGGCGGGCGCCATCGCCAGCTACGTGCTGGGCGATTCGGTGCTGCAGTTCTCCACCATCATCGGCACCTACCTGTTTGCGATGGGCATTGGCAGCTACCTGTCGCGCTTTTTTGAGCGCCAGCTGCCCGCGCACTTTCTGCGGATCGAACTGCTGGTCGCGCTGGCCGGCGGGCTGCTGCCGGTGGCGCTGTTTTTGGCCAACGCTTACGCGCCGGGCGCCTTCCGCGTGCTGCTGTACGGCCTGGTGCTGCTGGTGGGCATGCTGGTCGGGCTGGAGATCCCGCTGGTGATGCGCATCCTGCGGCGCAACGTGCAGCTCAAAGAGCTGGTGTCGCAGGTGCTGACCTTCGACTACCTGGGCGCGCTGGCCGTGTCGCTGGCGTTTCCGCTGGTGCTGGTGCCGCAGCTGGGGCTGATCCGCACCGGGCTGGTGTTCGGTCTGCTGAACGCGGCGGTGGCGGTGTGGGCGCTGTGGCTGTTCCGCGGCGAGTTGCGCCAGTGGTCGACCCACGCCGCGGCCTGCGCGCTGACTTTCGCGCTGCTGCTGGCCGCGCTGGCCGGTGCCGGGCAGATCACCACGCTGACCGAAGACCGCCTGTACGCCGACCGCGTGGTGTTTGCGCAAACCACGCCGTACCAGCGCATCGTCGTCACGCACAACGCCGGGGCGGGCAAGACCGGCCATCGCCTGTTCTTGAACGGCAACCTGCAGTTTGCCGAGCGCGACGAATACCGCTACCACGAAGCCCTGGTCCACCCCGCCATGGCCGCGCACGGCGCGCCCAAGAAGGTGGCGGTGCTGGGCGGCGGCGACGGCATGGCGGTGCGCGAAATCCTGAAGTACCCGAGCGTTGAGGAGATCACCCTGGTCGAGCTGGACCCGGCCATGACGACGCTGTTTCGCGACCAGCCCGAGCTGGCGGCGCTGAATGGCGGCGCGCTCCAATCGCCCAAGCTGCGCATCGTCAACACCGATGCGTTCCAGTGGCTGGGCGAGGGCGGTCACGCCGCCGCCCGGCCGCCCGAAGGCGGCGAGCGGCCCCCTCGGGGGGCAGCGGACCACGCGCCAGCGGGGGAGCATGGGGGCCTCGACACCTTTGACGTGATCGTGGTCGACTTCCCCGACCCCACCAACTTCAACATCGGCAAGCTCTACACCGCCAGCTTCTACGCTCTGCTGGACCAGCGCCTGTCGGCCAGCGGCTACGCCGTGGTGCAGACCACGTCGCCCCTGATCGCGCGCCAGACCTTCTGGACCGTGGTGCAAACCATCGAAGCCGCCGGCCTGCGCACCGCGCCGTACCACGCACACGTGCCCAGCTTTGGCGAATGGGGCTTTGTCATCGCCAGCCGCCGGCCCTGGCGTTTGCCCGCCGATCTGCCGCCGGGACTGCGCTTTCTGACACCGCAGACGCTGCCGTTGCTGTTCGACTTCCCCGTCGACATGGCGCGCGTGCCGGCAGAGGTCAACCGGCTGTCGAACCAGGTGCTGGTGCACAGTTACGAGACCGAGTGGGGGCGGGTGCATGAATAAACGGTCGCACCCCCCTGAGTCGCCTGCGGCGCCTTCCCCCCTCTCCTGCGGGAGGGGGGACAACGCCAGCACCCGGCGCAGGTCCGGGCGCGGCGTTCGCTGGGTTGGCGCGCGCCACGTGGAGCGCGACGTGGGCAGTGCGGTCAGGCGTGGATTGGGCGCAGCATGCTGCAACGGCGCGCGCTGCTGAGCGGTGCGGCCAGCCTCGCGGCGCTGGCCGCGTGTGGTGAGCGTGCTGCGGTCGAAGCCATCGACGGTACCTACACCGGCATCGCCCACGAGCGCGGTCACCTGCTGCGCGAACCCAAGGCCGAGCGCCCGCCCGACGTCACCCGCCGCGCGCACACGGTGATCGCCGGTGGCGGCATCGCCGGCTTGGCGGCGGCGCGGGCCTTGCGGCTGCGCGGGCACGACGACTTTGCGCTGCTGGAGCTGGAAGACGCGCCCGGCGGCAACAGCCGCGGCACGCAAGTGATGGGCATTGCCTGCCCGCAGGGCGCGCACTACCTGCCGCTGCCGGGCGACGACGCGCGCGAGGTGCAGGACCTGCTGGAGGAGCTGGGTCTGCGTCGCCGCGTGGCAGGTCGTTGGACGTACGACGAGCGCCACCTGTGCCACAGCCCGCAGGAGCGGCTGTTCTTCCACGGCCAGTGGCAGGACGGGCTGCTGCCGGTGCAGGGCGTGGGCGCGGACACGCTGGCGCAGTACCGGCGCTTTGCCGCGCTGGTGGCCGACGCGCAGCGCCAGGCGCATTACGCCATTCCGGTGCTTCGCAGCCAGTTCGCCCCGGTGCAGCTTGCGCAAGACGCTATCACTTTCAAAGCGTGGCTGGACCAGCAAGGCCTGACCGACGCGCAGCTGCGCTGGTACTTGGACTATGCGTGTCGGGACGACTTTGGCGCTGGCATCGGTGCCGTGTCGGCCTGGGCCGGGCTGCATTACTTCGCCAGCCGGCACGGCTTTCAGGCGCCGGGCGACGGCGATGACGGGCCGCACGACGCCGTGCTGACCTGGGCCGAAGGCAACGGCTGGCTCAGCGCGCGCCTGGCCGCGCCGCTGGGCGATCGCTTGCACACCGGGCGCGTGGTGCGGCGCATCGCGCCTGAACGCGAAGGCGTCGCCGTCGATGCGATCGACGTCGCCAGCGGCCGCGTCGAGCGCTGGCTGGCGCGCCAGGCCATCGTCGCGCTGCCGCTGCACGTGGCCGCGCGCGTGGTCCAGCCCGCGCCCGAAGCGCTGCGGCAATTGGCCGCCGGCGTGCGCACGGCGCCCTGGGTGGTGGCCAACCTGCGCCTGCGCGCGCCGCTGCAGGACCGCCCCGGCGCCGCGCCGAGCTGGGACAACGTCATCTACGGCGGCGCCGGCCTGGGTTACGTCGACGCCATGCACCAAAGCCTGCGCCCCGTGCCCGGCCCCACGGTGCTGACCTGGTACCGCGCCCTGGGCGATGAACCGGGCGCGCGCGCCGCGCTGCTGGCCGCGTCCTGGTCCACCTGGCGCGACGCCGCGCTGGCCGAACTGGCGCCCGCCCACCCCGACCTGGCGGGCAAGACGCTGCGCATCGACGTCACGCGCTACGGCCACGCCATGGCCGTTCCGGCGCCCGGCGTTTTGAGCCAAATCGACCGTTGGCGCAAGATGGCTCTGCGCAGCCAGCTATTGAAATCGGAGCATCTGGTGGCCGCGCAATTCGCTGACGCCCCGCGCCTGGCCTTCGCCCACAGCGACTGGGCCGGCTATTCCGTGTTTGAAGAAGCCTTCACCCTGGGCCACGCGGCCGGGCTGGCGCTGGCCTGAAGCCACCGCGCGGCACGGCGGCGCGGCCCCGGGTGGCGGACGGACAAGCGCTTGTCTGACAGGCGAGGGGGCCGCGCGCGGCCTACAGTTTCTGGCACACCTACATCCATCACCCACGACCGCTGCGCGCGGTGTCTGAACGCGCGGCGCGACCCACAAGGAAACCCACCATGGCCTCCAAGAAAGCCGAACCCCCCAAAACCGACAAAGCCCCGAAAGCCGCACCGACCCGGCTGGTGCTGAACGAAGCCGGGCTGAAGGCCGCGCGTTCCAGCCTGGACGACGGCGCCGTCACGCCGCACAACAACGGCCCGTGGGTCAAGGACATCATCCAGTTGCTCAACGATTCGCTGGCGACCGAGTTGGTCTGCGTGCTGCGCTACAAGCGCCACCATTACATGGCCAATGGCATGACTTCGCCCGCCATTGCGCAAGAATTTTTGGTCCACGCCCAGGAAGAACAAGGCCACGCCGATCGCATTGCCGAGCGCATCGTGCAGCTGGGCGGCGAGCCCGACTTCAACCCCGCCACGCTGGTGGCGCGCAGTCACGCCGACTACGACGCCTCGGGCGACCTGAAGGCCATGATCCGCGCCAACCTGATCGCCGAACGCGTGGCGATCGAGGCGTACAGCCAGATGGTCGATTTGATTGGCGACAAGGACCCGACCACGAAGCGCCTGGTCGAACAGATCCTGAACGACGAGCAGGAACACGCCGAGGAACTGGCCACCTGGCTGGCGATCTGAGGCGCGCCGGCACGCTGGCCACGCGCGGTGCACAGACGGTCACGCCCAGTACACAGTTCTTTACCAACTGGGCGCCGAACGCGGCGGAACTTCCCCTGAAAGCACCACTCAGATACCGCATAGCCAGCAAAAGCCGGCCCTTGAATTAACCCACCCGTCACCCTATCTGCTTATCGAACTCACGCTGCCGAGCCTGACGACCGCCTAGGTCGATTGACCCACCTGTAACGCACTTCCTCCTCCCTCCCTCCTCCTCCTTCGTTCCAGGTCGCTCCGGCAGCTTTTTTATGCTGCAAAACGCCGCCCAGCCATGTGCTGAGGCGGCGTTTTCTTTGGGCGCGTGTGGGCAACGCGCGCGCTGGGTCGCGTCGAAGAAGTGGTCAGGGAGCAAGGCGCGATCAAGGCCCGATCGAGATCGCTGCAGAACGCCCGCACCGTGGCGGGCATTGGCCGAAATCAGGCCGTCGGCACGGTTTCGGCGAAGCTGGGGCGCTGCATCAGGCGCTCGTCCAGCAGGCGCGCCAGGTTGTCGTGGCGGCTGCGCCAGTCCAGCTCGGGAAAGCGGAAGTCCAGGTAACCCAGCGCGCAGCCCACGGCGATGTCGGCCAGCGTGGGGTGCACGCCACTGGAACACCACGGCTTGTCGCCCAGGCCGGCGCTCATGGCGGCCAGGGCGTCGTCCACCTTGCGCATCTGGCGGTCGATCCAGGCCTGGCTGCGTTCGCCGTCGGCGCGGCCGGGCCAGGTTTTCTCCAGGCGGGCCAGGATGGCGGCGTCGCACAGGCCGTCGGCCAGGGCTTCCCAGGTTTTGACTTCCACGCGCTGGCGGCCGGACGGCGGGATCAGCTTGCCCACGGGCGACAGCGTGTCCACGTACTCGACGATCACGCGCGAGTCGAACACCGCGTCCTGCCCGTCCATCACCAGGCAGGGCACCTTGCCCAGCGGGTTGGCTTCGTGGATCTGGGTGTCCGCCGCCCAGACGTTTTCCGGCACGAAGCGGTAGTCCAGCTTCTTTTCGGCCATGACCACGCGCACTTTGCGCACGTAGGGACTGGAGATGGCGCCGATCAAACGCATGGTGGAACTGTACCGAGGTAGGTGTGACAGAAAGCTACAGCCATTCTAGGCGAACGCTGTACCCGAAAGTGTCGCAGATGGCGGGCCGCTCGTCCTGTCGCGCGGGCGCGGGCGGGGGCCCGGCTTCTACAATCCGGGGCATGGAACTTACCCCGCTGACCGCTGTTTCGCCGCTGGACGGCCGCTACGCCGCCAAACTCGCACCCTTGCGCCCCATCATGAGCGAGCTGGGCTACATGCAACGCCGCGTGCAGGTGGAGCTGGCCTGGTTCATTGCCTTGTCCGATGCGGGCTTTGTCGAATTCAAGCCGCTGTCCAAGGAAGCGCGCGCCCACCTCGCCGGCCTGCTGCGCGACTTCTCGCCGGCCGATGGCCAAGCCATCAAGGACATTGAAAAGACCACCAACCACGACGTGAAAGCGGTGGAGTACTGGATCAAATCCAAGTTCGACGGCCAGCCCGAGCTGCAGGCCGCGGCCGAGTTCGTGCACTTCGCCTGCACCAGCGAAGACATCAACAACACCAGCCACGCGCTGCAGCTGAAAGCCGGGCGCGACAGCGTGCTGTTGCCGCAGCTGGACGCCGTCATCGCCCGCCTGCGCGAGCTGGCGCACGCCTTCGCCGCCGTGCCCATGCTCAGCCGCACCCACGGCCAGACCGCCAGTCCGACCACCGTTGGCAAGGAGCTGGCCAACGTCGTCGTGCGCCTGCAAGGCGCGCGCGCCAAGATCGCCGCCGTGCCGCTGATGGCCAAGATGAACGGCGCCGTCGGCAACTACAACGCCCACCTGTCGGCCTGGCCCGACTTCGACTGGGAAGCCTTCAGCCGCCGCGTGGTCGAATCGCCCGCCGCGGGCGAGCCCGGCGCCGTCGACGGCCAGCCCGGCCTGGGCCTGACCTTCCAGCCCTACAGCATCCAGATTGAGCCGCACGACTACATGGCCGAGCTGTTCGACGCCGTGGCGCGCACCAACACCATCCTGATCGACCTGGCGCGCGACATCTGGGGCTACATCAGCGTCGGCTACTTCAAGCAAAAGACCAAGGCGGGCGAGATCGGCAGCTCCACCATGCCGCACAAGGTCAACCCGATCGACTTCGAGAACGCCGAGGGCAACTTCGGCATCGCGAACGCGTTGTTCGAACACTTCAGCGCCAAGCTGCCGATCAGCCGGTGGCAGCGCGATCTCACCGACTCCACCGTGCTGCGTGCGCTGGGCATCGCGTTCGGCCACACCCAGGTGGGCCTGGATTCGTTGGCCAAGGGCCTGGGCAAGCTGGAAGTGAACCCGCAGCGCCTGGACGCCGATCTCGATGCAGCCTGGGAAGTGCTGGCCGAAGCCGTGCAGACGGTCATGCGCCGGCACGGCCTGCCGAACCCCTATGAGCAGCTGAAGGCGCTGACGCGTGGCCAGGGCATCACGGCGGATTCGATGCGTGCCTTCATCGAATCGCTGGACCTGCCGGCGGACGCCAAGCAGCGCCTGCGGGACATGACGCCAGGCAGCTATACCGGCCTGGCCGAGCGTCTCGCACGCGGCATCTGACCTCGGAGGCGGGTACGGCGATGCATCTGCTGATCAACATCGACGTACCCGACCTGCCGGCCGCCGAGGCGCTGTATACGCG
>JAEZWW010000025.1 GCA_023442945.1 Pseudomonadota bacterium
GGCCAGCACCAGGCGGCGCGCCGCCCAGGGCTCGGCCAGGGCGATGCGACGCAGTGCGCCGGCGCGGGCTTCACGCTCGGCCACGGCGCGCGGCACCACGGCCACGCCGGCGCCCAGGGCGACCATGCGGCAGGCCGCTTCCAGGCTGCCCAGACGCACGCGGCAATCCCACGCCGGCGCCAAACGCCGCGCTTGCGTCGTCACCAGCGCCTGTAAGGCGTTGCCTTCGTGCAGGCCGATGAAGGGCTCGTCGATGACCGCCTGCAGCGGCGCACGCCGCGTGCCCACCAGCGCATGGCGGCGCGGCACGACCAGCACCAGCGGGTCGGGGTGCAGGGGCGCGGTGTCCAGCCCGCTCAGGTCGGTGGCGTCCGACAGCACCCCCAACTCGGCGCTGCCGCGCCGCACGGCGTCGGCGATGTCGGCACTGGGGCGTTCGGGCATGTCCAGCGTGTAACCCGGGTGCGCGGCCAGAAAGCGCGCCAGCAGCGGCGGCAGGTGCACCGTCGCGGCCGAGGTGTTGGCCAGCAGGCGCAGGTGCGCGCGCGGACCCTGCGCGTGTTGGGCCATGGCGTCCTGCAGCTGGGCCAGCTGACCCAGCACCTGCTGCGCCTCGCGCGTCAGCGTCTGACCGGCGGGCGTGGCGTGCACGCCGCGCCGGTCGCGCACCAGCAAGGGGGTGCCAACGGCGTCCTCCAGCGCGCGGATGCGGGCACTGGCCGAGGCCAGGGTCATGTGGCTGCGCACCGCGCCGGCGGTGATGCTGCCTGCCTCGTGCACATGCAGGAAAAGCCGCAGATCGATCAGGTCGTAGCGCATGGCGTGCAGGCTAGCACGTGTCGGGGGTTTTGGGCGCAAGCCTCAGCCGCAGCCTGAGGCTGCCTCAGCACTTCGCGCAGTGACTTGAGCGGCGGGTATCCCCAGAATCGGTGCATCCCTTCTACCTCTTCGAGCTCTGAGTGCCATGACCGATACCGCCGCCCTCTCCTTCTCGCCCGCCGTGTGGCTGTTCTGCATCGCGGTGTTCACCGCCGCTGGCGTGGTCAAAGGCGTGGTGGGCCTGGGCCTGCCAACGCTGGCGATGGCGCTGCTGGCGCTGCGGCTGCTGCCGGCGCAGGCGGCGGCGCTGCTGATCCTGCCCTCGCTCGTCACCAACGTGTGGCAGATGCTGCCGCTGCGCACCCTGCCGTCGCTGGTGCGCCAGCTGTGGGCGATGCAGGTCGGCGTGGTGCTGGGCACGCTGGCGGGCGCGTGGTGGCTGGGCGCACCGGCCGGCGCCTGGGCCGAGGCCGCCCTGGGCGTGGCGCTGCTGGTATACGGCGCCTGGGGCCTGTGGGGGCGGCAGCTGCCGCGCCCGTCCGAGGCCGTGCAGCGTGTCGCGGGGCCGCTGGTCGGGGCGGCGACGGGGCTGGTGACGGCCTTGACCGGCGTCTTCGTGGTGCCGGCGGTGCCCTACCTGCAGTCGCTGGGCCTGGTGCGCGACGATCTGGTGCAGGGGATGGGCCTGGCCTTCACGGTGTCGACGCTGGCGCTGGCGGGCGGCCTGGCCTTGAACCAGCAGTACCCCGCCGCCGCCGCGACCGGGTCGGCCCTGCTGGTGCTGCCGGCGCTGATCGGCATGAAGCTGAGCGAACGGCTGCGCCAACGCCTGTCGCCCGCGCGTTTTCGGCTGTGCTTCATGGGCGCGCTGATGGGATTGGGGGCGTGGATGCTGTGGCGGGCGGTGTAGGACCACAACGGCACGCCAACAGCCGATTTGAAGCCCAATCGACCATTCGCCCTACAGCCATCAGCGCGGCCAGCTATTCAATCAATAGCACGTTGAACCACCGCTTCAGGCCCGCACAAAGACCGTGACCAGCGCCTCGTCGCCCAGCAGGCGGCTGCGGTGGCCGTGGCGCTGGGCGTCAAACGTGGCGTCTTCCGGCAGCGTGTCGTTGGAATAAAAGCACTCGCCCGGGCCGAAGACGCGGGTGCTGCCGTCTTGCAGGCCGATCTCCATGCGGCCTTGCAGCACGATCAGCCATTGCGGCGTGGTCGTGCAGTGGAAGTCGCTGGCAAACCCGACCGGGCTGCGGCGAAACTGCACGCCGCCCGACGCCTGCAGCGCCGACAGGCGCGACAGCGGCGTGCCCTCCTCCAGCGCGATCGGCTCCTCGCGAAAGCGCGCGCGCCCATCAACGTCGGTGAACAGCACGGGCAGGGTGAGCGCGGTCATGGTGGGGGTATCGGTAAAAAAAACGGATGGCCAGTGTAGAGGGACGCGCCGGCCGTTTGGTGCGCTTTGTGCGCCCGGGTGACGTCGCCCACCCCAGCGCACCCTGGACGGGCGGCCACGCGGTTCCCGCTCGCCCGGCTCGGCTGCTGCCCGCTTGACCCACGAAAAAGGCCTCCGCAGAGGCCTTTTCATGGCATTTCTCGGCGCTGGCCCTACTGCAGCCAGCGCGAGCAGCTATCAAAACAGCAGCAAACCTGCTGCCCGCTCAGCGCACCGTCTTGAAGCGGATGTCGTCGGCGATGAAGGTTTTCTCGGGGAATGGCGCCTCGTTCGAGCCAAAGGGCATCTGCGCGCGCAGCTTCCAGGACGCGGGCACGTCCCAGGTGCGGGCCACTTCGGCGTCGATCAGCGGCGCATAGTGCTGCAGGCTGGCGCCGATGCCGGCCTCGGCCAGCGCCGTCCACACCGCGTACTGCGCCATGCCGGCCGAGTGCTCGGAAAAGATGGGGAAGTTGTCGGCGTACAGCGGAAACTTCTGCTGCAGTTCCTTGATGACGTCCTGGTCTTCGTAGAACAGCACCGTGCCCGCGCCGGCGGCAAACGCGTCCATTTTGGCGTCGGTTGAGGCGAAGGCGTCTGCCGGCACCATGGGGCGCAGGGTTTCCTTGGTGATCACCTTCCACAGCTTTTCGCTGGCTGCGCCAAACAGGATGACGGCGCGCGAACTCTGCGAATTGAACGAGGACGGCGCCACGCGGATCGCCTGGCGAATCAGGGCGTCGACTTCGGCTTCAGAAAGGGGCAAGTTGCGGCCCAGGGCGTATTGGGTGCGGCGATTGGTGAAAAGTTGGAGGGCGGCGTTGCTCATGCTGGGAGTTGGATCGGGATCTGATGGAATGAAATCGGCGAGATGGGCGCGTGGCCCATCCGACGGGCGCGCCAGTGTAGGGGAAGGCCATTGACCGTGCGCGGGCCATGGCATGGCATTCGTGGCAGCGCCGCCCGGCCGTGAACGGGGACGGGCCGCCTGGGCCCGCCCCGTCCAGCGCATCAAGAAGTGCGCGATGGACGGCTTGGGCGCCGAATGCCGAAAGCCCCCAGCAAGGCGGCCAGCACCAACAACCCGAACTGGCCCAGCGTCGGCACCGCCACCACGGGCGCGGCCACGGATTGCAGGTACCAGTTGTTGCCCACCTTGTGCAGCGAGTACGTGAAGGCGCCGGCCGTGACCGTGCCGCCGTCCAGGGTGAACACCGCGTTCGATGCGCCGTTGACCTGCACCACCAGAATGCCGTCGCCCGTGGTGGCGGCGCCCAGCCCGCCGGCGTTGGAAATCCTCAGCACGCTGGCGCCGCTGCTGTCGCCTTGCACCACCAGGCGGTCGCTGGCAGAGGCGCTGTTGCCCAGCACGGTGTTCAGCAGCACCGTGCTGCCCGCCACGCCGGTGTAGTGGTTGGCGACGGTCAACACGTCATCGGCCGCGGCCGGGGTGTCGGCCAGGGTCACAGCGCCGCCGTTGCGCAGATCGCCATTGACGGTGTAGGCCCCGACCGGGCTGCCCTTGGCATCCAGCGTGGACGCCGCCTCCACCGTAAGCACCGCGCCCGCCGCGGGCTCGAACAGGTCACCGGTCAGGGCCAGCGTGCCCCCACCGCGCACGTTGATGGCTTCCCACAGGGTGAGGTTGCTGCCGTTGGCCGGGTTGTTCGCGCCCGTGAAGCCACGCATCGACAAACCCGCGATGTTCAGCGTATCGACCCCTGCCCCGCCATCGAACTGCGGCGCGCCGGTCACGTCGACCGTGCCTTGCAGGTTGACCGTGTCGTCGCCGGCGTCCATCAGGGTGATGCCTTTCAGCGTGCCCGCGGTGGCGGTGAAGCTGTCTGCCACCGGACTGCCGCGCACCACGGCGGCGCCTGCGGCAGTGGCCGTGATGTTGCCGCTGCTGGTGATGGTGGCGCCGCCGGTCGCCTTGCTCGCGTCAATGCCATCGCCGGCCGCCGAGGTCAGGGTGCCACGGTTGGTCACCGAGGCCGTGGTCCCGCTGACCACCTGAACCGCGGCAGAGTTCGCGCCGGCAGCCTGCACGGTGCCCGACAACACCTGCACGTCCACCGTGCTGCCCACCGATTGCGCCAGGACCCCGGGGGAGTCCACGCCCTTCGCGTCCACGAGACCGCCGCCATCGACCAGCACCGACACAGGGCTCTGGTCGACCGAGTAGGCGGTCAGAGCAGCAGAAGTGGCCCCCTGCGTGGTCGCGCTGCCCCCGTGCATGCTGATCGACACCGGCGCCGTGCGGGGGCCGTGGTAGGCCGCCGCCAGCAACGCTGATGCGTTGACCCCCGCCGTCTCGACCACGACATTGGTCGTGTTCAGGGTGACAGAGCCCGCGGCAGTGCCCCCGAACCCCGTATAGGCCATGACGCCGTAGGTGGCGTCCCCCTGGGTGGTGACGTGCGTGCCATTGACCGACGCCAGCGCGTTGCCCGAACCCGGGCCGAGCACTTCCGCCAACACCCCAATGGGCGCGTTCCCGCCCGCAGGCTGGCCCGTGGTCTCGACGACCCGACCGGTCACTTCGACGGTCGCGTCGCCTCTGGAAGTCGCCATCAGCCCACGGCCCCAAAAACCGTCGACCGAGGTTTTGACCGATGCGAATTGGTTCGCCATGAGGGACGTGGCGTCCGTCGTGTTGCGCGGCCCGCTGAGGACACCCTGGCCGGTCACGGCCATGGCGGGATTGGCCAACACCAGTGTGCCTATGGGGGTCACGTAGTAGTCGATCCCGTTGCCATAGGCCGCCGCGCTGCAGGTGACGCTTGGCGCCACCGGCCCACATTCAGCGGCCGCCAAGGCCGGCCCGGCAACCAAAAAGTTAGCCGCTGCCGCCACGGCAGTGAGCGAAAGCGCTCGCGCTGCCGTCTTGGGTGTGGAAATTTGGGCCGTGGACGGATGTGCTCCCTCGATCAACGAACGAATTTGTACAAAAGTACCTGCGCAGCAGAATTTCTCACATTCATACAGTCAGAACCAACATCGACTTGCAGGCGGGCGAGACGTGTTGCTCAGAATCGTTGCCGGCGCGCAACTCACGGACAGGTTTCCTGCCGGGCCCCTCCGGTCGCCCGCGACTCAGGGCGATACCCCCCGGCATCGCAACCGGCGGCCTATCGTCACCGGTCCGCCGCGCTCGCCCCTGCGCCCAGGCCACACCATGTTACCAATCAACACATGTGCGCGCCGACGATGTAACCCCACCCGCCGGGCTGGGCCGTTTCAGCCCTTATCTGCATCCACTTGCCTTCAGGAGGCCCGCATGAAACTCGCCCGCCTTGCTGCCGCTGCCGCGGTAGCCGCCACCGCACTGCTCGCCCAGGCGCCCGCCCACGCGGTGGGCCGGCTGATCGATGTCGACGTGATCGACCGCGACACCGGCGCCCGCCTGCCCGTGTACCGCCATAACGGCGAATGGTGGGTGGCCGGCCGCCCCGGCGCACGCTACGGCGTGCAGCTGCGCAACGCGAGCGGCGAACGCCTGATGGGCGTGGTGTCGATCGACGGCGTGAACGTCATCACCGGCGACACCGCATCGTTCGACCAGGCCGGCTACGTGCTGTCGCGCTACCAGAACGCGCAGATCAGCGGCTGGCGCAAGAACGAAGCCGAGGTCGCTGCCTTCCACTTCACCGCCCTGCCGCGCTCGTACGCCGCGCGCACCGGCCGGCCGGAAAACGTCGGCGTGATCGGCGTGGCGGTGTTCCGCGAACGCTACCGGCCGCCGGTCTACCCGATGCCGCGCTACCCTGGCTACCCCTCGACCCGCGAAAGCCCCGCCGGCGGCGCGCGCAGCGACGAAGCCGCCGCGCCCAACGGCTACCCCAGCGACGAGGCGCGCGAGGCTTCGCCGCAGTCGAAGTCTGCCCCTGCGTCGCCGCGCTTGGGCACCGGCCATGGCGAGCGCGAGACGTCCTACAGCAGCACGACGGAGTTCGAGCGCCGCAGCTACCAGCCGGACGAGGTCATCACCATCCGCTACGACAGCCGCGACAACCTGGCGGCCATGGGCATCATTCCGCGCTACCCGGCCCGACCGCAGCGCCCGGACGCGTTCCCGGAGGCCCCCGATGCGGGCTACGTCCCGGACCCACCG
>JAEZWW010000038.1 GCA_023442945.1 Pseudomonadota bacterium
CCCCCCCCCCCCCCCCCCCCCCCCCCCCCCCCCCCCCCCCCCCCCCCCCCCCCCCCCCCCCCCCCCCCCCCCCCCCGCGTGTCGCAGGCGCGCCACGCGCTTTTGGCTTACCGTCGGTAGCGGGCGCTTCGGCGGCGCGCGCTGGCCCCCCATCCCACCGGCACGACGGCGCGCGGGGCATCTTCGGCGCCGGCTGGGCTACCCACGCAGCGCGCCGATGTCCTACGCGGCCACCCGGCGTGTGGCCGACAACAGCTTCGGCGCTTGGCCACTGGGGCGGCCCACAGGCCGGCCCCACACTGACGCCATCGTTCGCACCGATGCCAAGCTAGGGCACTGCACCCTGGCGGGCAGGGCGACCGAAGGTGGTGCAGCCCCGCTGCGCTGCCGTTGATTCAAAGTCACGAGGAGATAGACATGCTTCACTACGCAGTGGTTTTTTTCATCATCGCCATCATCGCCGCGGTGTTCGGTTTTGGTGGCATCGCCGCCGGCGCGGCGGGCATCGCCAAGATCCTGTTCATCATCTTCCTGGTGCTGGCCGTGGTCTCGTTGATCGCCAACGTCGTCAAGAAGTAGGGCGCCGTGCCGGGCACACGACCGGCATGCCCCCGAGAGCCGCCGTTTTGCCGGCGGCTTTTTTTGTGGGCGGGGTGGTGCGTCAGCGCGGACCTACAGCGGCTTTCGGCGCCCGCCGATGGGGCGAAATGCACACCGCATGCAGACTCCGCTTCGTCCCTTTACGGGCCAAAACCCGATCCACTTTCACAGGAGTGATTGCATGAACAAGCACCAAGTCACCGGCCGCGTTGAAGAAGCCAAGGGCGCCGTCAAGGAAGCCGCAGGCAAACTCGTCGGCAACAAAGAGCTGGAAGCCAAAGGCATGCTGGAGAAAAACGCCGGCAAGGCCGAAGCCAAGGCGGGCGACATCGCCAACAAGGTCGAAAAAGCCGTCAAGTAAGGCAGCCAACTGCCCGGCCGCTGCGTACAGCGTGGCGATGTCGGGCCGGTCCAGCGGGGCTGCA
Organism: Pseudomonadota bacterium; assembly: GCA_023442945.1. Lineage (GTDB taxonomy): Bacteria > Pseudomonadota > Gammaproteobacteria > Burkholderiales > Burkholderiaceae_C > Ottowia. The sequence continues at coordinate 1,026 of JAEZWW010000038.1, forward strand.
GGCCCGCGCTGGCCAGGCAGCAAAACGCCACCTTCAGGTGGCGTTTTTGTTGGGCGACTGAGGCGTGCTACAGCGGGAAGAGTGGCCTCAGGCGGCAGTCAGCGCGCGGCCGGTAGGCGGACCCGAGCGGCGTTGGCGCCGCCGCCGCACCAGCGCGCTGACCACGAGCGCGACCAGCGCCAAGGCCAGCAGGCTGGCGCTGATCGGGCGCGTAACAAAGGTGCTCCAGTCCCCCTTGCTCAACAGCATGGCGCGGCGCAGGTTTTCTTCCAGCATGGAAGACACGGTGAGCCCCACCAGTGCGGGTGGCCACAGGCAATCCAGGCGCAGCAGCAGCACACCTGCGGCGAACACAATGGCGCCCGCGGGCAAGTCATCGGCTGTCAGCCCAGCGTATGCCCACAGCAGCGCGCCCCATCCCATGGCCAGCGGGACGACGATGCGCGCCGGCCACCAACGCTGCTTCATCAGCAGCAAGGCGGGAAGGCATTCGTAGAGCAGAAAACCGTCGTAGGCCACGCGCGGCCAGGTGAACAAGCGCCGGTCTTGGGGCCGCCACGCGTAATCGGCAATGCGCGGCAGCAGGAAGCCGAAGAAGATCAGGATGGCCGGCAGCCACCGCTCTTCTGGAATGTGCAGGCCCAGGAACGAGCGCACAACGCCGCTGTTGACGTCAACGCCCCACACAACGCCGAGCATCAGCCCCAGCACCGCCATGCCTGCGGCTTTCAGGCGCGAGCCCGGCGCCAGCGCGACCACCAACGTCAGCATCAACAGGAGCAGGGCCGTGTATTCGGCTGGGCCGAAGCGGAAAGCGATGTCCGCGCTGTTGAGCCAGTCGTGCAACATGCGCCGCGCCTCAGTCCAGCGGCCAGGGCGACGCGCCCTGCTCGGTCAGGCGGTCTTCGGCCAGGTCGCGGGCGATCTCGGTGCGCAGTTCGCGCAGCAGCGGGCCGAACAGCCCGCCGACTTGGCGCGCCAGCGCCGGGCCGGCCTGCGCCATCTGGCGCTCCATGCGCGTGCGGGCCGCGTCCAGGGCCGGGTTGGGGCCGGGCGCGCGGCCTTCGGCGGCGGCTTGGGCGGACTGCTCGAAGCCGCTGATCCAGGCGTCCGTGTCGATGGCTGACAGCGCGCGGGCGGCCAGCGCTTCAACCGCGCCGTCTTGCCCCAGGCGATCGATGGCGTCGCGATCGGGCGCGGACTGCGCCTGCGCCGACAGGCCCAGCGTCAGCAGGGCGGCGACCAGCACCGCGTGGTGGCGGCGATGAACGGGCATGGGCGTGGCGGACGGTGCGGGCATGGCGATGAGGCAGGTGGTTTTTTGAACACAAGGGCCAGCGCCCACAACGCGCCAGATACTCCCCTGGCGGACAGCTTAGCGCACCCGGGCGCTGGCGGCGGCTGGCCGGGGCTTTGAAAGCGGCTGGGTGACAGCGATGTGCCTGTGTTTTAAGCGAAATTCGCCTCAAGCCCTACAACCATCTGCGCAAGCAGCTATAAAAAATGCAGTAAACGCAGCGGCTTGTCGAGTGATCATTCGCAGGGGCATCCGCCAGCCAGCGCGCCGGGCGGGGCGTGCGTGGCCTCCGGGCGCTCACCGATCGCCGGCCGGGCCGAACACCCGCCGCAGGACTTCGCCGTGCGGGTACGCGGCCCCCGGGTCGACCTTGCGCCGCCGGTCGGGCGCGCAGGGCAGGCGGCCGTGGTCCAGGTCGGAATGGCGCAGCACGCGGGCGCGCGTGACCTGTGGGTGGCGCGCCACGATGTCCCGCAGCAGGGCGACCAGCGCGTCGATCTGGCTGGGCGGGAAGGGGTCTTGGCCGTCGCCGTCGTTGATCAGCTCGATGGCGATGGAGCGGCGGCTGTAGGTCAGCACGTGGTGCGCGATCTGCGATTCCGGCACGCTGGCGCGCACCGTGCCGTCGCGGTCGATCATCCAGTGGATGCCCAGGCGCGGGTGCGCGGCGATGGTGCGCAGGTTGTCTTCCAACTCGCCCGCGGGCACCCAGATGGCGCGACCCTGCGCGTCGCAGGTCGGCCCGCCGGTGGAATGGATGACGACCATGTCCACCAGCTGGCTGCGCGGCGCGCCGGTGCTGCGCGCGAGGGCGTTCAGCGGCGCGGCCAGCGGCCCCGCCGCCCACAGCGCGAGCGCGGCGGTGCGCAGGCAGGCGCAGCGGCGGCTGACATCGGTGGGGCGCACCGCTTACTCCGGCGCGTAGGTGAAGCCGACCGGCGCCTGCGCCGGCGGCGCGCTGCCGCAGTGGTACATGTCCATGTACAGCTCGTGCGTGGCACCGCCGCAACGCAGCGCGTACAAGTCGATGATGTGGAAGTCCTGCTCGCCCGAATCCATCAGCGCGTGCAGGCGCGCCCTGTGCGCGTCTTCGCTCTCGCCTTCGCCGCGCGGTGGCAGTTCGCTACGCATGCCGACACTGCCGACGCGCTGGAATTCGGGCACGGCGCCGTCGCTGCAGCGCAGGTGGCGGATGTAGTTGCGCTCGCCCGGCGGCATGCAAACCTCCACCGCCGTGCGCTTGCTGCTGCCCAGCGTGGCAGCGTCGGCGGTGGCGGCCGTTTGCGCGCCGACCGGCGCCGATAGCGCCAGGCCGCACAGCGCAGCTAAAGGGATGAGGGAAATGGGTCGCATGGGTTTTTCAGGCCTTCAATGAAACGGCGTCGCGCTCGTCGGCCGGGGCCGTCAGCGCGCCGCGAAGGGTTTGGGACAGCCAGACCGCGTCCGTCCTAGCTTGGCCGCGCCCGGCCGCCACCAAGGCCAGGCCGAAAGCCGCCAGCGCCAGCGGGACACCGGGTGTCCACCACAGGTGGGCCGCATCTTCCTGCAGCGCGGCGCCCACCATGAAGATCGACAGCACGGTAAAACCACCGATCATCGCGACGATCGCGCGCACAAACGCGTGCAGGGCAAAGCGCCCCTCCAGTACCACGCGGCCGCCGTTCTGGCGAAAGGCGCCGACGAAGGGCGACGGCAAGCCACTGCGCTCGCCGGGCACGACGCGCATCAAGCGCACACGGTCGGCGCTGACCGTGCCTTCGGCCACCGGGTACAGCGCGTCGCCGCTCGTGCCCGGGCGCACGCTGGCCAGTGTCAGGCGGCGCACGGATTCGCGCAGGTCAAAGTCGCTGTCAAAGCGCGCGGGCAGGCCGTCCCACAGAAAGCTGAGCAGGTCGCGGATCACGGTGGCGTCCCTTCCGCGGGCGGCGCTTTCAGCGCCTGCTTGATCAGCGCCGACAGCCAGGCAATGTGTGGGCGGGCCATCTGCCGGCCGATGGCCATCAAGGCCCAACCGAAGCGGAACAGTACCGTCACCACGCCGGCCCCCAGCCACACGGCGGGCGAGTCAAAGCCCACGGTGCGCAGGCCAAAGCCTGCAAACACCACCAACATGCCAAACCAGCACACCAGAAACAGCCGCGCGCCGTCGCTCGGCGCAAAAGCGCCGGTCAGCACTGTGCGCCCTTGCTCGATAGCGAATTCACCGGTGAACCAGGGGGTCATCGGGTTGCGCTCGCCCTGCGGCGCCCGTGTCAGGCGCACATCGTCCGCCGCGACCATGCCCTTGACCACCTCCTTGCTCCAGCGCGATGGCGGCGGGTTGCGCTGCACAGCTTTCAAACGCTCGACCGATTCGGCCACCGAATAGTCGCTGACAAAGCACGCCGGCTGGCCACGAAAGAGGAAGCCGAAGGCGCTGCGGCCGGCTTCAGGCGGGGCTTGGTAGGGCGCTTTGCCAACAGGCCCGCCCGTGGCGTTGCCGGGTTGTCCGTTCATGTCACCGCCCGCAGGCTTGGTCATGTCGCGGCCCGCGACAGCGCCTGGTCAATGTCCCACAGGATGTCGTCCAGGTCTTCGATGCCGACGGACAGGCGGACCATGTCGGCGCTGACGCCGGCGCGTTGCAGCTCGTCGTCGGTCAGCTGGCGGTGGGTGGTGGACGCGGGGTGGATGACCAGGGTTTTGGCGTCGCCGATGTTGGCCAGGTGGCTCAAGAATTCGCAGGCGTCGATGAAGCGCTCGCCCGCCGCCGCACCGCCGCGGATGCCGAAGGTGAGAATGCCGGACGCGCCGGGGTGGCCGTCCACGGCGCGGAACTGCTTCTTGGCCAGATCGTAGTAAGGCGAGTTGACCAAGCCCGGGTAGTTGACCCAGGCGACCTGCGGGTGCTTTTGCAAGAACTGGGCGACGGCCAGGGCGTTGCGGCAGTGTTCGCGCATGCGCAGGTGCAGGGTTTCGGCGCCTTGCAGCAGCAGCCAGGCGTTCAGCGGCGACAGCACGGCGCCGAAGGTGCGGTTGACTTCCATGCGCGCCTTCATGGTGTAGCCGAAGTCGCCAAAGGTCTCGTAAAACCTCACGCCGTGGTAGGCGCGGCTGGGCTCGACCATCTCGGGGAATTTGCCGTTGTCCCACGGGAATCTGCCGCCTTCGACGATGACGCCGCCCATGGTCGTGCCGTGGCCGCCGATGTACTTGGTGGCGCTGTGCACGACGATGTCGGCGCCCAAGTCGAGCGGGTTGCACAGGTAGGGGCTGGCGACGGTGTTGTCGATCACCAGCGGCAGGCCGTGCGCGTGCGCCACGTCGGCCAGGGCGACGATGTCGATCACGTTGACCAGCGGGTTGCCGATGGTTTCGGCGTACAGCGCGCGGGTGTTGGGGCAGATCGCGGCGGCGAAGTGATCGGGGTCGGACGGGTCGACAAAGGTGGTCTCAATGCCCAGCCGGTCAAAGCCCACGCCCAGCTGGCCGACGCTGCCGCCGTACAGCGTGCTGGCGGCGACGATGTGGTCACCGCTTTTCAGGATGGCCAGCAGCGCCGACATCTGCGCCGCCATGCCGCTGGCGCAGGCCAGCGCGGCGCGGCCGTTTTCCAGGCTGGCGATGCGCTCTTCCAGTACCGCCACGGTGGGGTTGCTGATGCGGCTGTAGACGTTGCCAAAGGTCTGCAGGTTGAACAGGCTGGCCGCGTGGTCGGCGTTGTCGAAGACGAAGCTGGTGGTTTGGTGGATGGGCGTGGCGCGCGCGCCGGTCACCGGGTCGGGCACGGCGGCGGCGTGGATGGCGCGGGTACCAAAGCCAAAGGCGCGGTCGGCGCCGGTCGCGTCGGGTGCGGGGTCGTGTTTTTGTGTCATATCGGCCTCTGGCCCTACAGCAGATTGCGCGGCCAGCTATCAATTAAAGAGTATTGGGGTGCATGCGTGCGCTGCGTTGGCGCGGTGGCCCGCGCCGTGCGCCTGGCGTCAGTACGGCAGCACGGTGGGCCGCTTGGCCGAGATCACGCGCGTGTTCACGCCGGCCCAGCCCAGGCCGCCGAACAGGCGCGCGTGTTCGATCTTCACGCAGCGGTTGCGCACCACCTGCAGGCCGGCGGCTTCGGCGACGTCGGCGGCGGCTTCGTTGTCGACGCCCAGCTGCAGCCACAGGCAGCGCGCGCCGATGGCGACGGCGTCGTCGGCCAGCGGCGGGATGTCCTCGCTCTTTCGGAAGCAGTCGACCATGTCGATGCGGCCGCCTTCGGCGCGCACCGCGGCATCGGCCTCGCGCACGCTGGCGTAGGCGCGCTCGCCCAGGATGCTGCCGCCTGCTTGCGCGACCAGCGGGTTGATGGGCACGACGCGGTAGCCGTGCGCCTGCATGTACTTGGCGGCGAAGTGGCTGGGCCGGTGCCATTGCGGCGACAGGCCGACCACGGCCAGGGTGCGGCAGCGCGTGAGCACGTCGCGCAAGGTGCTGATGGTGTCGGGGGTGCGGGGCATGGGCGCATTGTCAACCAGCGCCGCACGCCAGGCGGGGCGCCGCCGGCCCGCGTGCGGCTCAGGCAGCGGCGGCGCCGAAGCCCTCGGTCAGCGCGCGGCTGCCGTCGTCAAACACCAGCTCGCGCTCGGGCCAGCGCAGCGCGGCCAGTTTGAAATCGCGCGCGGGCGGCTGGCCGTCGCGGCGGGCCACCCAGCGCCCGCCCACCGAATAGTCGACGCAGAACACGTTGTGGCGCTGCCCGTGCCAGGCCAGCGGCGGGACGTGGGCGAACAGGTCTTCGTCTTTCTTGCCCACCGTGCCCCGGTCGATCGGGTGCAGGCGCCGCCAGTAGTGGCCGACGACGACCGGCGTGGCGTCGGTGTACGCGTCCCACCAGGCCACGCGTTCGACAAAGCGCCACTTGCCGCCGGCGAAAAACGGCACCGTGCCTTGGCGCTCGACGCCGGACGTCAACACCTTGAGCGGGTTGCGCATCTGCTTGTTGGCCTCGTTCTGCGCGTGCGCCAGCAGGAAAGGCGGCGCGGCTTTGTCCGATTCCAGGTCGCCGCCCCAGGCCGACAGCTCAACGGCCATGCGTTCGCGCAGCCGCTCGCCACGCGCCAGTTGTCGCGCCTCTTCTTCGTAGTGGTCATAGGCCTTCACCAAGCCGCCCAGCGGCAGCGCACGCGCCTGGGCGATGGCGGCCAGGTCCCAGGCGGCGTGCACGACGCGCAGGTCGGCGCGCTCCAGCGCCACCGGCCAGTCGGCGGCCACGCGCTGCAGCGTGTCGCGCTCGGCGGCGGTGGCGCGGGCAAACGGGGCGTACTTGGGCGTGTCGCGTTCGACGCGCGCATCAAAGAACCAGCCGGCGCCGTCCTTGGCGTCGCTGCGCATCAGGTTGACCTCGTGGTTGCCCACCACCGCCTGGGCGCGCCCGGCGGCGATCAGCGCCTGCACCCAACGCAGCACGGCCGGGCTGTCGGGCCCGCGGTCGCACAGGTCGCCGACGAAGACCAGGCGCCGACCTTGCGGATGCTGGCCGTCGGCGTCGTAGCCCAGGTGCGCCAGCAGCGCTTGCAGCGCGCCCAGTTCACCGTGCACGTCGCCGACGATGTCGAGCGGGCCGTCGAAAAGCGGTTGAACCAGACCGGTGGAGGGCGTCGATGAGGGAGATGCTGGGGCCATCCGAAGATTGTCAGCGATCCGCCCCCGCCAGGGCCGCGTCGGCGGCCCGTGGCTTGCGGTGGCTCAGGCCCCGGCTGGCACCTTGTCCAGAAAGCCGGTGACGGACTTGAGCTTGCCGTCTTCGACCTCGGCGAAGTCGGTGCCCTGGATCAAGTCGGGCTGCGCGGCCGGTCCCAGCGTCCAGGAGAAGCGCAGGTGCGCCCCGTGCCCGTCCGGTTGGCCGGTCAGGGCAAAGCGGAAGCCTTCAAAGCGCGTCTGCACGGCGCCGATCAGCGCGTCGATTTCTTGGGGCGTCTGCGCCTGGGCCATCGGGTCGGCATAGCGCGCGTCGGCCGTCCACGCCTGTTGCAGCAGGCGTTGGCGCTGCGTGGGGTCGGTCGCGTTCCAGGTGGCGATGTACTGTTCTGCCAGGGTTTGAGCGTGGTCCATGAGGGTGTCCTTTTCAAGCTGAATGCCCGCGGATCCGGGTGCTTTCAGTGTCGGAAGCAAGGCGCGTGGCCGCAATTACCTGTGAAGTCATGCACGCCGCGCGACGCACCAAGCGCTGACGGCGTCGCGCTGCCAAGACAGGGTCGCAAGTGCGTGCTACAACCCCATGCTGGCGCTGCGCCAACATGGGCGCGTGACGAGGGTCTGTCACCGCCATCTGCCGCCGCGGCGCGCACCACCGTTCAAAGACCATGGACCAGCACTTTCTCACCCCCTTGTTTGAACCCCAGTCCATCGCGCTGTTCACCGGCGCGCAGGACCAGCCCGAGCAGCAGACCCCGCAGGCGCGCGCGCTGCTGGCCTACCTGGCGGAACAGCCCTTCAAAGGCCACATCACACCGTTGGACGTGCACACCACCGGCACGCTGGCCGATTTGGCGCAGGCCAAGGCCGACCTGGCCATCATCGCGCTGCCGGACGACGAAATCCTGCCCGCGCTGGAGCTGGCTGGGCGCATCAAGGTGGGTGCGGCGCTGGTGCTGTCGGCCGGCGTGTCGGCACAGAAGGCGCAGGAGATGGGCCGCGTGGCGCGCCGCCACGGCTTTTGGCTGCTGGGCCCGAACAGCCCCGGATTTCAGCGCCCGCAGCTGCAGCTGAACGCCAGCACCGTGGGCGAGCTGGCACCGCAAGGCCAGCTGGCGCTGGTGTCGCAATCGGGCGCGCTGACGGCTGCCATCCTGGACTGGGCCAAGCAGAACCGCGTGGGCTTCTCCACCGTGGTCGCCCTGGGCGCGCACACCCAGGTCAGCCTGGCGTCCACGCTGGACTACCTGGCGTCGGACCGGCATACGCACGGCATCGTGGTGTACATGGAAGGCATTGCCAACGCGCGGCGCTTCACCAGCGCGCTGCGTGCCGCGGCCAACGCCAAGCCGGTGGTGGTGCTGAAGGCCGGCCGCAAGCAGGAAGGCAACGTCGCAGCGCAAACGCATTCGGGTGCCATTGTCGGCAGCGACGACGTGTTTGATGCGGTGCTGCGCCGCGCCGGCGCGGTGCGCGTGCGCTCGTTTGTTGAGTTGTTCTCGGCCGCCAAATGCCTGGCCTCGCGCTACCGGCCGGTGGGCCCGCGCTTAGGGATCATCTCCAACGGCGGTGGCCCAGGCGTGTTGGCGGCCGACTGGGTGAGCGAGCTGAACCTGAAGCTGGGCGTGCTGTCGGAGGACACGCGCCGCAGCCTGCTGCCGCAACTGCCCCCGGGCGCCTCGCTGGCCGATTTGATCGACCTGAGCGAAGAGGCCACGCCCGCACAGTACCGCGCGGCGCTGGAGGCCGCCTACAAGGACCGCGGCATCGACGGCGTGCTGGTGCTGTATTCGCCCAAGTTCGGCGGCGACGCCATGGCCGTGGCCAACGAGCTGGTGCAGATGCGCCCGCGCATGAGCAAGCCGCTGGTCGCCTGCTGGCTGGGCGACGCCAGCGTCGGCCCGGCGCGGCGCGCCCTGAGCGACGCACAGATCCCGAGCTTTCGCACGCCCGAAGCGGCGGTCGGCGCCTTCGGCAACATCGCCAGCTTCTACCAGAACCAGCAGATGCTGCAGCAGACGCCGCCGCCCCTGTCGGACTTGGCCGCGCCCGATGTGGACGGCGCGCGCCTGCTGATCGAAAGCGCGCTGGCCGACCGGCGCCAGGTGCTGACCGAGATGGAGTCCAAGGCGCTGCTGGCGGCCTTCCACATCCCGGTGACGCAGACGCTGCTGGCGCGCAACCCGACCGAGGCCATGATGATCGCCGCGCAGATCGGCTTCCCGGTCGCGCTGAAGATCGATTCGCCCGATATCCCGCACAAGAGCGATGTCGGCGGCGTGGCGCTGAACGTGATGAACGCCACCGCCGTGCGCGATGTGTACCAGGACATGATGGAAGCCGTGCGCGCCAAGCGGCCCGAAGCGCGCATCAATGGCGTCACCGTGCAGGCCATGGCGCGCAAGAAGCAGGGGCGCGAGCTGTACATCGGCGTCTTCACCGACGACCCTTTCGGCCCGGTGATCGCCTTCGGTGCCGGCGGCACCATGATCGAGCTGATGGGCGGCCACGCCATGGAACTGCCGCCGCTGAACCAGTTTCTGGCGCGCCGGCTGATCGAGCGTTCACCCGTGCATGAAACACTGAAGGACTGGCGCGGCGCGCCCGCGGTCGACCTGGCCGCGCTGGAACGCGTGCTGCTGCGCGTGTCCGAGATGGTGTGCGAGCTGCCGCAGCTGCGCGAGATGGACATCAACCCCATCATCGTGGACGAGCACGGCGCCGTGTCGGTCGACGCGCGCATCGTCATCGGCGCGGCGGCGCAGACCGCGCCCGGCCGCGCGGGGCGTTACGGCCACCTGTCGATCCTGCCGTACCCGGCGCGCTTCGAGCAGGTCTGGCCCATGCGCGGGGGCGGCGAGTACGTGCTGCGCCCGATCCACCCCGATGACGCGCAGATGCTGCAAGAGATGACCAAGCGCCTGTCGCCCGAAAGCCGCTACTTCCGCTTTGTGTCCAGCATGGCCGAGCTGCCGCCCACCATGCTGTCGCGCTTCACCCTGATCGACTACGACCGCGAAATGGCCCTGTGCGCCGTGGCCGAAACCGAGGAAACGGGCGAAGACGGCCAGAAGGTCAAGAAGCAGCGCATCATCGGCGTGTCGCGCTACATCACCAACCCCGACCAGACCAGCTGCGAGTTCTCGCTCGTCGTGGACGACGCCTACGCCGGCCAGGGCCTGGGCACGCGGCTGATGCTCAGCATCATGGACGTCGCGCGCGAAAAAGGCCTGCAGGAAATCATCGGCCTGGTGCTGACGCACAACAACGGCATGCTCAAGCTGATGCGCAGCCTGGGCTTTGAGGTTAAGGCCTACCCGGACGACCCGGATTTCCGCCTGGTGACGCACGCGCTGTGAGGCGTCTTACTATCAAATAGGTAGCTGTCTGTGCAGCTGACTCTGGGGCTGCAGGCCAAAATGGCCGTGATTCAAGGCGTGGCAGCCCGTCGGGGACGGGCGCCGTCTCAGGGAGTGTACAGATGAACAAGAAGCCGCTGCAAATCGCCTCGGCCGTCCTGGCCATGGTGCCCTTGGTGTCCGGCGCGCTGACCATGCTGGGCGTGCACGATCCGCTCTACAAGGCGCTGGCCCTGCCGGCCGCGCCGCTGCTCGACAGCAACCTGCGCTTTCTGGGTGGCGTGTGGCTGGGCATCGGGCTCGGCGCCTTGTGGATGGTGCCCAGCATCGAGCGGCAGACCCTGCTGTTCCGTTTGATCTGGGGCGCCATCTTCATTGGCGGCATTGGCCGGCTGTTGTCCATGTGGGCCGTCGGCCTGCCGCCGTTGCCCTTCGTCGCTTTCACCGGGCTGGAAGTGATCGGCGCGCCCTTGTTCATTCTGTGGCAGCGGGCGGTGGCGGCGGCCTACGCCGCGCGGTAAGCCAAACGACCGACGATCGCCGGCCGCGCCTTGTGCAGCCGCACATCCCCGTCGCCGATGTCCTGCGCGTCGCCCCAGCCGCGTGCGCGGTACAGCGCGGCGGCGCCGCTGTTGGCGGCGGTCTCCAGCCAGGCGCGCGGGTGCTGCGCAAACAGCGCCGCTTCGGCTTCGGTCAGCAATGCGCTGCCGATGCCATGGCCTTCGTGCTCGGGCAGCACGAACAGGGCGAACAGGCTGGCCTCATCCAGATCCACCATGGCGAAGCCAACCACACTGCCGGCAGCATCTTCCGCCACCCAGGCGCTGGTCGGCGTGCCGTCCAGCAGCGCGGTCAGCGCGTCGGCGGTGATGCCGCGCTCGGCCAGCTCGGCCAGGCTCAAATGGTTTTCATGCGCCGCGGTGCGCACGCGCAGCAGCGCGGCGGTGTCGGCGGGCTGCGCGACGCGCAAGTGGAAGCCGCGCGGCGCTCTCATACGCCGGGGGCGGGCACCACGGCCAAGGTCGATGTGGCGGTCGCCACGACTTGGCGGTCGGCCTCGCGCAGCAGGCGCGCGTAGGTGAAGGCGATCTGCTTGCCGCGCCGCTCCACCTCGCCCACGGCGATGTAGCGCCCTTGCGGCGCCGGCCGCAGGAAAGCGGTGTTCAGGTTGACCGTGGCGCAGGACGCGCCCACCGGCAGCTGCGCCAGCGTGGCAAAGGCCATCGCAAAGTCCAGCATGGCGGTGACCGCGCCACCTTGCAGCACGCCCGTGCCCTGGATGAACAAGGGGTCTGGCGCAAACGCCAGCTCCACGGTGCCCGTCGCCAGGTCCGCCGCCCGCAACTCCGCCCCCAACGCCCGCGCCATCGGATTCGCGTCAAACGGCATCGCCCGGCCGCCGCCGTCGATGAAGCGGTGGATCAAAGCCTGGTCGGGGTTGGCGAAGTTCATGGTTTGCAAGGGTAAGGCTGCGGCGCAGAGCGAGCGAACAAGGGATTCTCGAACATGCTGACTGCAATTTGTGCGAACGCGAGCCCTGGAAGCGCGGCGTCTGCGAAGACTCCGGTGTCAACCTCCGACCGAGCGCCCGCCCACTTGTGCCCAGTCCCGCATCGCACCTCACCGCACCAATGGCCGCGGAGCAGGCCGCCCCAGCCAACGCCGTCGCCACACCTGCGGCGGCGACCAGCGTTGTCCCCCTGCCCGAAGCGCGCAGCGCGAAGAGAGCGGGGGGAAGCGGCGCAGCCGCTCAGGGGGGTGTACCGAACGCTCCGCTCAGGGGGGTATATCCAAAATACTTCTGGCAATGATCTCCTTCATGATCTCCGACGTCCCCCCATAAATCCGCTCAATCCGCGCATCCGCAAACGCGCGGGCGATCGGGTATTCCTGCATGTAGCCGTAGCCGCCGAACAGCTGCAGGCATTCGTCCGTCACGCGCGCCAGCAGTTCGCTGTGCCACAGCTTGCCGGCCGAAGCGCCGGGCGCGTCCAGTTGGCCGGCCTGGTGCAGCTCCATCAGCCGGTCGCAATACGCGCGGCCGGCCTGCACGTCGGCGGCCAGCTTGGCCAGCACGAAGCGCGTGTTTTGGAAGTCGGCAATGCGTTGGCGGAAGGCCTTGCGTTCCTTCACGTAGTCGATGGTCCAGGCCAGCGCGGCTTCGGCCCGCGCCTGGCATTGCACGCTGATCAGGAGGCGCTCCTGCGCCAGCTCCTGCATCAGGTACTTGAAGCCCTTGTTCTCTTCGCCCAGCAGGTGGTGGGCGGGGACGTGCACGTTGTCGAAGAACAGCTCGGCCGTGTCCTGGGCGTGCTGGCCGATCTTGTGCAGGTTGCGCCCGCGCGAAAAACCCGGCATGGCGGCGGTGACCACGAGCAGCGACACGCCGTGCGCGCCCTTGTCGGCGTCGGTCTTGCACACCACGATGATCACGTCGGCGTTGTGGCCGTTGGTGATGAAGGTCTTCTGGCCGTTGACGACATAACTGCCGCCCTCCGCGCGCTCGGCCCGCGTGCGCACACCCGCCAGGTCGCTGCCGGTGCCGGGCTCGGTCATGGCGATGGCGCCCACCAATTCACCGCGCGTCATGCCGGGCAGCACCTGCGCCTTCAGTGCGGGCGTGGCGTGGTGCGACAAGTAGGGCGCAACGATCAGCGAATGCAGCGGAAAGCCCGGCCCGGTGGCGCCGGCGCGGCCCAGCTCTTCGCTGACGATGAAGTCAAACAGCCGGTCGGCACCCAGGCCGCCTTCTTCTTCGGGCAACCAGCAGCACAGCAGGCCGGCCTCGCCGGCCTGGCGCCACACCTCGCGCGGCACGCCGTGCGCGACTTCCCATTCCGCGTGCTGCGGCGTGATGTGCTTGTCGATAAAGCGGCGCACCTGGTCGCGGAAGGCGTCGTGCTCGGGGCTGAAAAGGGTGCGGGGCAGTGGGGTCATGGTAGGGCGTCTGTTGAAACGAGGGGCGTCAGGCTGCGACTGGCTCGGCCACCGGGATGGCCGGGCCGCGCGCTTCAATCGCTTCGGCCACGGCTAAGCAGACGTCGTCGCGGAACTTGCCGGCGACGATCTGCATGCCGACCGGCGTGCCGTTGGGCAGCAGGGCGGTGGTCAGCGCCAGCGCGGGCAGGCCGGTGACGGCCAGGGCGACTTGGGGCAGCTGCGCCGCCCACACGCGCTGGTAGCTGGCGGCGTCTTTGAGGTCAAGGTTGTCTGCAAACGGGAGCTCGGCGCTGTTGGGCAGCAGCACGGCGCTGTAGTCCTCGGCCAGGTAGCGCTGCCAGGCGCGCGCCAGGGTGGCGCGTTGCACCAGCGCGTTGGAATACTCGGGCAGGCCGACGCTGCGCGCCAGTTCGGCCTGGCCGGCCAGCGCGGCGATGGCGCCGGGGTCGCCTTCGGCCTCCGCCGCCTGCACCTGTGCGGCGTAGCCGTCGCCCATCCACAGCGTGACCTGCAGCGCCACGGCCGGTTGCAGCGGCGGCAGCGCATCCACCTCGTCGACCACCCAACCGGCGTCGCGCAGGCGCGCGGCGGCATCCAACAGCGCGGTGCAGATCTCCGGTGCCGTGGCCATGTCGTCGGGGCGCAGGCAGACGGCGGCGCGGCGTGGCACGTCGGGGCCGGTCAGCGGCGCGGGCACCTGCCAGGGGTCGCGCGCGTCGGCCGCGGCCATGGCGTGCAGGCCCAGGCGCAGGTCGGCCACCTGACGCGCCAAGGGGCCGGACACGGCCATGATCTGCGCGCCGATCGGCCGGTCGCGCGGCGCCGTGCCGTTGAAGTTGCCGACGCGGCCAAAGCTGGGCCGCAGCCCGTGCACGCCGCAGGCGTAGGCCGGGTAGCGGATCGAGCCGGCGATGTCCGAGCCGTGTGCGATGGCGCCAATGCCGGCCGCCACCGCGCTGGCCGCGCCGCCAGACGAGCCGCCCGGCGTCAGCCCGCGCACGCGCGGGTTGTGCGTGTGGCCGTGCAGCCGGTTGTTGGTGAACCAGCGGTAGCTGAAGGCCGGCGTGTTGGTGCGCCCCAGCAGCACGGCGCCCGCCACGCGCAGGCCGCGCACCATGGGCGCGTCTTCGTGCGCGAGCCAGTCTTTTTGCGCGTGCACACCGTTGGTGGTGGCGTAACCGGCCTGGTCGACGTTGACTTTGGTCGTCACCGGCACGCCGGCCAGCGGCCCCAGCGCGTCGCCGCGCGCCAGCGCCGCGTCGATGGCCTGGGCCTGCGCCAGCACCTCGTCCGGGCGCACTTCCACCACGGCGTTGATGTGCGGGTTGACGGCGGCCAGCCGCGCCAGCGCGGCCTGGGCCACCTCGGTCGCGCTGACGGCGCGGCTGCGCACCAGGGCGGCGGTTTGGGTGGCGCCCAGGCGCCAGAGCTCGGTGGGCAGGGCGGATGTCGACACGGCGTGCTCCTGTCAGCGGGTGAATTCACCCGTCTGGTGAAAACTGAATGCTACAAAAAAAGAAGCTGCTTGCGCAGATGGTTGTAGCGCCAGCGCCCATTTTGACCATGAAAGCCTGCCTTCGCCAAGACCGCACTGCCGCGGGGGCGACAGCGTCCGCGCAGGGGTGGCGCGGTGGCCGATTCGCACACGTGTGGCGGCGCCTGAATGCAGCCGCTGCGCCCCTCGATCACCTCGCACCCCTTGCGCGAAACGCCTCGGGCGTCTGCCCGGTCCAGCCGCGGAAGGCGCGGATGAAGCTCTTGTCGTTGCCAAAACCCGCGGCGTGCGCGATCTGCTTGATGGGTTGCTGGGTGCGCAGCAGCAAGTCGCTGGCGTGGGCGCAGCGCGCTTCGTCTTTCAGCGTTTGCAGTTGCGTGCCTTCGGCCGCCAGTTGGCGGTGCAGGCTGCGCGGGGACAAGGCCAGCTCGGCCGCCAACGTGGTGGCGGTGTGGGCCGGGTGTTCGTGCAGGCGCTGGCGCACGCGCAGGGCCAGCAGGCGGTCGCGCCGGTAGGGCAGCACCATCAGCGGCAGCGCGCGGCGCAGCATCTGGTCCAGCGCGGCGGCGTCGCGGCGCTGCGGCAGCGCGAGGTAGGCCGCGTCAAAGCGCAGCGCGGCGCGCGGCGCGCCAAAGCGAAGGGCTGCGTTCGGTGCGCCAAAGCGCACGGGGCCGGGGAACAGCGTGGCATAGACCTCGGCGTGCGCGGGCGCGGCAAAGGGGAAGTCGGCGCGCTGCAGCGCAATGGCCGAATCGATCCACCAGCAGGCGACGCCGTGCACGTTGCGCAGCAGCGAGGTCAGCGCGAATTCGCGCACCGCGCCCATGGGCCGGTGTTCGTCGATGCGCACTTCGGCCACGCCGTCCGACACGCTCAGTTGCAGCGTCACGTCGCGCGTCAGCAGGCCGTGGTGGCGGCACCAGCGCGCCAGGGCCACGCCGAGCGTCGGCGCGCTGTGCGAGGCGCGCGCCAGCATGCCGTAGCTGCCCCAGGGCAGCGGGCGGCTGAACCAGCCGGGCGCTTCGTCGTCCAGCGCGTGCATCGCGACGGCGCACAGGCGTTCAAACTGCAGGGCCGACACGCGCTGGGGCCAAGCGCCATTGGCATCTGGCGCAATATGTGCTGCTTGCAGCGCCGGCGTTGGGTCCAACCTGCGCGCCGTGTACGCGTGCAGCACCGCCTCGACAAAGCGCCATGGCGTACGGCGGGCGGCGGTGTCAGGGCGCAAAGGCATGGCATGCAGTGTGACAAAGCTTGGCGCAATCTGCAACCGTGCTGGCACCAAAGGCGGGGACGATGGGCGTAAGCTGTCGCGCGTGGTCACAGCGATTGGCTACAGTGACCCCTCTGCGTTAGAGGTTTGGGCGAACACAAAGGAGACAGGCGAAATGGCCACCGGTTCCGACAGCTACGCGCGCGGCGCGGATCAGCCGCCGTTGATTGAACAAACCATTGGCGCGTTTTTTGACGCCATGGTCGAGCGCGTGCCCGAGCGCGAAGCCCTGGTCGTGGTGCACCAGCAGCGCCGCTTCACCTACCGCCAATTGCAGACCGAGGTCAACCGCCTGGCCAGCGCGCTGCTGGGCCTGGGGCTCAAGCCCGGCGACCGCGTCGGCATCTGGTCGCACAACAACACCGAATGGGTGCTGATGCAGCTGGCCACGGCCAAGGTCGGCCTGGTGCTGGTCAACATCAACCCGGCCTACCGCACGGCCGAGGTCGAGTACGCGCTGAACAAGGTCGGCTGCGCCGCGCTGGTGACCATGCCCACCTTCAAGACCAGCGACTACATTGGCATGCTGCGCGAGCTGGCGCCCGAATGGGCCGGCCAGGCGTCGGGCGAGCTCAGCAGCGAGAAGCTGCCGTATTTGAAGCACGTGTTCTGGATCGACGTGGCGGGTGAGGGCGCCGACCAACCCGGCCTGCGCCGCTTTTCCGGCCTGCTGGCCAGCGGCGACCCGCAAGACCCGCGCCTGGCCAGCACGGCGCGCCTGCTGCACCACACCGACCCGATCAACCTGCAGTTCACCAGCGGCACCACGGGCTTCCCCAAGGGCGCGACGCTGACGCATCGCAACATCCTGAACAACGGCTTTTTCATCGGCGAAGCCATGAAGCTGACGCAGGAAGACCGCCTCTGCATCCCCGTGCCGCTGTACCACTGCTTTGGCATGGTGCTGGGCAACCTGGCGGTGCTGACGCACGGCGCCTGCATCGTCTACCCCAACGACGCGTTTGAGCCGCTCAGCGTGCTGCAGACCGTGCAGGCAGAAAAATGCACCGGGCTGCATGGCGTGCCGACCATGTTCATCGCCGAGCTGGACCACCCGCGCTTTGCCGAGTTCGACCTGTCCACCCTGCGCACCGGCATCATGGCCGGCAGCCCCTGCCCGATCGAGGTGATGAAGCGCGTGCAGCGCGACATGAACATGGGCGAAGTCACCATCGCCTACGGTATGACCGAAACCAGCCCGGTCAGCTGCCAGAGCAGCACCGACACGCCGCTGGACAAGCGCGTGTCCACCGTCGGCCTGGTGCAGCCGCACCTGGAGGTGAAGATCGTCGACCCCGAGACCGGCGCCACTCTGCCGCGCGGTGCCACGGGCGAGCTGTGCACCAAGGGCTATTCGGTGATGCAAGGCTATTGGGATGACCCGACGCGCACGCGCGAGGCGATCGACGCCGAGGGCTACATGCACACGGGCGACTTGGCCACCATGGACGACGAGGGCTACGTCAATATCGTCGGGCGCAGCAAGGACATGGTGATCCGCGGCGGCGAGAACGTGTACCCGCGCGAGATCGAAGAATTTCTCTACCGCCACCCGCAGGTGCAGGACGTGCAGGTGGTCGGCATTCCCGACAGCAAATTTGGCGAAGAGCTGTGCGCGTGGATCGTCGTCAAGCCCGGCCAGACGCTGGATGAGGACG
The DNA here is from genome assembly GCA_023442945.1 of Pseudomonadota bacterium. Taxonomy (GTDB): domain Bacteria; phylum Pseudomonadota; class Gammaproteobacteria; order Burkholderiales; family Burkholderiaceae_C; genus Ottowia. The sequence continues at coordinate 18,703 of JAEZWW010000038.1, forward strand.
GCGTGCGCGCCTTCTGCAAAGGCAAGATCGCGCACTACAAGGTGCCGCGCTACATCCGCTTCGTGGACGAATTCCCGATGACGGTGACCGGCAAGATCCAGAAGTTCAAGATCCGCGACGCGATGGTCGAAGAACTGGGTATTTCTGAACAAAAGACGGCCTGAGCCCTAGTGGGACCTGCGCAGGCAGCTATCAAAACAATAGACAAACCGGAGTCTTCATGCCCGCACTTGAGAGCAAGCTCAATTCCCGTTCGGCCGACTTCCAGGCCAACGCCGACGCCATGCGCGCCCTGGTCGACGACCTGCGCCAGCAGGTGGAACAGGTCGCCCAAGGCGGCGGCGAAGCCGCGCGCGCCAAGCACACCGGCCGCGGCAAACTGCTGCCGCGCGTGCGCGTGCAGATGCTGCTGGACCCGGGCACGCCCTTTCTTGAAATCGCCCCGCTGGCCGCGCTGCACATGTACGTCGAAAAAGACGGCAAGGACGCGGCGCCCTCAGCCGGCATGGTGGCCGGCATCGGCCGCGTGTCGGGCGTGGACTGCATGATCGTCTGCAACGACGCGACGGTGAAAGGCGGTACCTACTACCCGATGACGGTGAAGAAGCATCTGCGCGCGCAAGAGATCGCCGCGCAGAACCGACTGCCCTGCATTTACCTGGTCGATTCGGGTGGCGCCAACCTGCCCAACCAGGACGACGTCTTTCCTGACCGCGAGCACTTCGGCCGCATCTTCTACAACCAGGCCAACATGAGCGCGCAAGGCATCGCCCAGATCGCCGTGGTCATGGGCAGCTGCACGGCCGGCGGCGCCTACGTGCCGGCGATGAGCGACGAATCCATCATCGTCAAGAACCAGGGCACGATCTTCTTAGGCGGCCCGCCGCTGGTGAAGGCCGCCACCGGCGAGGTGGTGAGTGCCGAAGACCTGGGCGGTGGCGACGTGCACACGCGCCTGTCCGGCGTGGCCGACCACCTGGCGCAAAACGATTTGCACGCGCTGGCGCTGGCGCGCCAGATCGTGTCGGACCTGAACCACGTCAAAAAGCCGCACGGCGATTTGCGCGCGCCAGTGCCCCCCAAGTTCGCGCCCGAAGAGCTGTACGGCGTCATCCCCACCGATACGCGCAAGCCCTTTGACGTGCGCGAGATCATCGCCCGCGTGGTCGACGGCAGCGAATTCCACGAATTCAAGGCGCGCTTTGGCACCACGCTGGTGTGCGGCTTTGCGCACATTGAAGGCATGCCCGTCGGCATCATCGCCAACAACGGCATCCTGTTCAGCGAATCGGCGCAGAAAGGCGCGCACTTCATCGAGCTGTGCTGCCAGCGCAAGATCCCGCTGATCTTCCTGCAGAACATCACCGGCTTCATGGTCGGGCGCAAGTACGAAAACGAAGGCATCGCGCGCCACGGCGCCAAGCTGGTCACCGCCGTGGCCACGGCCAACGTGCCCAAGTTCACCATCATCATTGGCGGCAGCTTTGGCGCCGGCAACTACGGCATGTGCGGCCGCGCGTACAGCCCGCGCTTCTTGTGGATGTGGCCCAACGCGCGCATCAGCGTCATGGGCGGCGAGCAGGCCGCCAGCGTGCTGGCCACCATCCGCCGCGACGGCATCGAAGCCAAGGGCGGCACCTGGAGCGCCGAGGAAGAAGAGGCCTTCAAAGCCCCGGTGCGCGACCAGTACGAACACCAAGGCCACCCGTACTACGCCACCGCGCGCCTGTGGGACGACGGCGTGATCGACCCCGCCGACACCCGCCGCGTGCTGGCGCTGGGCCTGTCGGCGGCGCAGAACGCGCCGATTGAAGACGTGAAGTTCGGCATCTTCAGGATGTAAGGCTGGTGGAACACCCCCCTGAGTCGCTTCGCGCCTTCCCCCCTCTGTTGCACGAGGGGGGACAACGCCAGTGCTCGGCGCAGGTCCGAGCACGGCGTTCGCTGAACTGGCCTGCTCCGCGGCCTTTCGCGCAGGGGTGTGCGGTGCACGGCTGGGCTTTCGCGTTGCAACGTGCTGCTCTCGCAAGCCGCGGATATCTGCCGGTTGTGGAAGGCTGCTGACGTGGACCCCGCCGCCTACTTCACCACGCTGGCGCGCTACGACGCCTGGGCCACGCAACGGCTGTTGGACGCGGTGGCGGTGCTGCCGGACGACGATTACCGGCGCGATGTGGGGCTGTTCTTCAAGAGCATCCACGGCACGCTGAGCCATTTGCTGGTGGGCGAGGTGCATTTGTGGCAGGTGCGGTTTGCGGGCGGTAGCTCGCCGCGCCTGGCGCTGGACGCCGAGCTGGAGCCCGACCGCGCGCGCCTGGCCGAGCGCCTGCTGGAAGGCATCCGGCGCTGGCCGCAGGTGATTGCCGACATCGCGCCCGAGCGCTGGGACGGCAATCTGGACTACAGCACCAGCACGGGCGTGCCCACGTCGGTGCCTTTTGCGCCCACGCTGGCGCATGTGTTCAACCACGGCACGCACCACCGCGGGCAGATCACCGCGGCGCTGACGGCGCTTGGTCAGCCTTGCCCCGAAATCGATTTGGTCTACATGCTGCGACAGGAAAAGCAACCCACATGACTTCCGCCATCCGCATCGCCACCCAGAACCGTGTGGCCACCATCGTGTTGTCGCGCCCCGACGTGCGCAACGCCTTCAACGACGAGGTGATCGCCGAGCTGTCGCAGGCCTTTGTTAAGTTGGGCGAGTCGCCCGAGGTACGCGCCATCGTGCTGATGGCCGAAGGGCCGGCCTTCTGCGCCGGGGCCGACCTGAACTGGATGCGCCGCATGGCCGACTACACGCGTGACGAGAACATCGAAGACGCGGGCAAGCTGGCCTTCATGCTGCGCGCGATTTACGAATGCCCCAAGCCGACCATCGCCCGCGTGCAGGGCGACGTGTACGCCGGTGGCATGGGCCTGGTTGCGGCCTGCGACATGGCCGTCAGCGTCGACACGGCGAACTACTGCCTGAGCGAGGTCAAGCTGGGCCTGATCCCCGCCACCATCAGCCCGTACGTGATCCGCGCCATGGGCGCGCGCGCCGCGCACCGCTACTTCCTGACGGCCGAGCGCTTCAACGCCGCCGAGGCGCTGCGCATCGGCTTCGTGCACGAAGTTGTGCCGGCCGACCAGCTGGACGGCAAGGTGGGCGAACTGGTCAACGCCCTGGTCAGCGCCAGCCCCAACGCCGTGCGCGAATGCAAGAAGCTGGTGCAGGACGTGGCCGAACGCGACATCACGCGCCTGCTGATCGACCACACGGTGGAAGGCATTGCCGACATCCGCGCCAGCGACGAAGGCAAGGAAGGCGTGCAAAGCTTCCTGCAAAAGCGCAAGCCGGCGTGGTTGGCGAGCTGACCGAGGTTTAAGACCAAAACGCCTTCCAGCCCTACAACCATTTGCGCAGACAGCTATTGTTGATATAGCAACCATGCCCCGCCACACCCCGCGCCACCGCGCCGCTGTCGTCCCCGCCGCCCTGCGCGGCGTTGTGGCGCTGCTGCGCGTGCGCGCGGCGTGCCCGTTGGGGCGCATGCCGGCACGCGCCAAGGGGGCACGATGAACGATTGGCTGCAAAACGTGGTGCAGTGGCTGCACAGCATCGGCATCCACCCGACCACCGACGGCGCCGCCGCGGTCGGCAATGCGGTGGGCCAGGCCGGTGCGGCGGTGGGCGGCGCGGTGGCGCCCGTGGTCGCCAAAATGGACATGCCGTCGCTGCTGGCCCTGGCCGCGGCGCTGGGCTGGGCCAGCGGCTTTCGCCTGTACGCCGTGGTCTTTCTGACCGGTGCCATGGGCTACGTCGGCTGGCTGCCGCTGCCCGAAGGCCTCAAGCTGCTGATGCACCCAGCCGTGCTGGCCGCCAGCGGCTTCATGCTGCTGGTCGAATTCTTTGCCGACAAGATCCCCTGGGTCGACAGCCTGTGGGACAGCGTCAACGCCGTCATCCGCATCCCCGCCGGCGCGCTGCTGGCCGCCGGCGTCTTCGGCGCCGACAGCGGCACCATGGGCCTGGTCGCCGGCCTGCTGGGCGGCTCGCTGGCCGCCACGTCGTTCGTCACCAAGGCCACCACCCGCGCGGCCATCAACAGCTCCCCCGAGCCGTTCAGCAACTGGCTCGCCTCCTTCTTTGAAGACGGCCTGGTCGTCTTCATCATGTGGCTGGCCACCCAGCACCCCATCGCCTTTGCCGTCGTGCTGGTGTTGATGCTGCTGGTGTCGGCGCTGCTGCTTGTGGTGCTGTACAAGTTCTTGAAGCTGGTGATTCGCAAGCTGCGCGCCTTCTTCGGTGGTGGCGCGTCAGTGCCAGAAGGGGCGTAGGTGAGCCCGCGTACCGTCTTTGTGGATGTCGACGACACCTTGGTGCGTTCCATCGGCGCCAAGCGCGTGCCGATGCCGGGCGTGGCGCAGGCCGTGAAGGACTTGAAGGCCGGCGGCATCACGCTGTTCCTGTGGAGCTCCGGCGGCGCGGACTATGCGCGCCAGTCGGCGGTGGAGCTGGGCATTGGGGACTGCTTTGACGGTTTTCTGCCCAAGCCCGACACCTACATCGACGACCAGGCGGTCAGTGAGTGGCGCTATTGCCGCCATGTGTTGCCTGCCAATGCGGCCGACGCGGCAGGCCCCATTTGATTTTGAGTTTCTAGGAGACGACCCATGTTCAGCAAAATCCTCATCGCCAATCGTGGCGAAATCGCCTGCCGCGTGGCGGCCACCGCGCGCCGCTTGGGCGTGAAGACCGTGGCGGTGTATTCCGACGCAGATGCGCACGCCAAGCACGTCATGGCCTGTGACGAAGCGGTGCACGTGGGCGGCAGCGCGCCCAAGGACAGCTACCTGCAGTGGCAGCGCATCATCGACGCGGCCAAGGCCACGGGCGCGCAGGCGATCCACCCGGGCTACGGTTTTTTGAGCGAGAACGAAGACTTCGCCCAGGCCTGCGCCGACAACGGCCTGGTCTTCATCGGCCCGCCGGCCAGCGCGATCAAGGACATGGGCCTAAAGGCCGAGTCCAAGCGCTTGATGGAATCGGCCAAGGTGCCGCTGGTGCCGGGCTACCACGGCACCGACCAGACGCCGGAGTTGCTGCACAAAGAGGCCGACCGCATTGGCTACCCGGTGCTGATCAAGGCCAGCGCGGGCGGCGGCGGCAAGGGCATGCGCGCGGTGGACAAGTCGGAAGACTTCATGGCCGCGCTGGAGTCGTGCAAGCGCGAAGCCATCAACAGCTTTGGCGACGACGCCGTGCTGATTGAAAGGTACGTGCAGCGCCCGCGCCACATCGAGATCCAGGTGTTTGGCGACACGCACGGCAACTGCGTCTACCTGTTCGAGCGCGACTGCTCGGTGCAGCGCCGCCACCAGAAGGTGCTGGAAGAGGCGCCCGCCCCCGGCATGCCCGAAAGCATCCGCCAGCAGATGGGCGAAGCGGCCGTGGCCGCGGCGCGCGCGGTGAACTACGTGGGTGCCGGCACGGTGGAATTCATCGTCGAGCAGCCGGGCGGCTACGACCACCCGGAGCAGATGAAGTTCTACTTCATGGAGATGAACACGCGCCTGCAGGTGGAGCACCCGGTGACCGAGGCCATCACCGGCCAGGACCTGGTCGAATGGCAGCTGCGCGTGGCCAGTGGCGAGCCGCTGCCGCTGGAGCAGGACGATCTGATGATCGAAGGCCACGCCATCGAGGCGCGCATCTGCGCCGAGAACCCGGACAACAACTTCCTGCCCGCCACCGGCACGCTGCACGTGTACCGCAAGCCGCCGCACAGCGCCTTCGAGATCGACGTGGTGCGCGTGGACGACGGCGTGCGCGAAGGCGACGCCATCAGCCCGTTCTACGACAGCATGATCGCCAAGCTGATCGTCTGGGGTGAAACGCGCGAAGAAGCGCTGGCCAAGCTGGACGAGGCGCTGGCCGCGACCCACATCGCCGGCTTGCAGACCAACGTGCAGTTCCTGCGCCACGTGCTGGCCACGCCCTCGTTTGCCCAGGCCCAGCTGGACACCGCGCTGATCCCGCGCGAGGCCGACCGCCTTTTCAACCAGGACAAGCTGGGCCAGCCCATGGCCGTGGCCGCCGCCGTGGCGAGAAGCCTGGTGGCCGAGCGCGCTGGTGAAACGCACGACCCGTTCAGCCGCCGCGACGGCTTCCGTTCGCACGGCACCGCGTCGCGCCGCATGGACTTTGACTACCGCGGCGAGCCCGTCATCGCCAAGCTGCGCTACCTCGACGATGGCCTGTCGCTCAAGGTGGGCGACGCCGACGCGGCGCCGCTGGCCTTCACCGCGTTGGCGGGCGGCGCCGTCGACGTGCGCTACGGCGGCGACCGCCAGGTGGTGCAGGTCTACCCGCTCGGCGAGGTGGCCCATGTCTTTGGCACGCGCGGTGCGGCGGCCATCACCGAGTTGGACGTGTTGTCGCACGCCGGCGAATCGGGCGCGGAAGGTGGCCGCCTCACGGCGCCGATGCCCGGCAAGGTGGTCAGCTTTGCCGTCAAGGCCGGCGACAAGGTCAGCAAGGGTCAGCCGCTGGCGGTGATGGAGGCGATGAAGATGGAGCACACCATCGCCGCGCCGCAGGACGGCGTGGTGGAAGAGCTGCTGTTCGTGCCCGGCGACCAGGTGATGGACGGCGACGAGCTGCTGCGCCTGGTGGCAGCCGCGGGCTGAGCGAGCGGCCTTTGCCTTCACCTGCCGACGCGCGGCGCCGCTGCGGCGCCGTGCTCTGCGGCCTGGCACTGCTGCTGCCGGGTGCCGCCCGTGCGCTGGGCGCCGAGCTGCCTTACGCCAGCTTCGCCACCGACGACGCGGTGGTCGACGTCATCCGCTGCGGCCGCTGGTCCGCGCCGGAGGGCGACGGCTATTTCCGCATCGTCCATGGTGAGCGCTACGCCCAGTCCTTTTTGTACGTGCAATGGATGGCGCGGTCGCCGCTGCAGGGCGAGGTGCGCGCGGCGCACACCTTGCCCATCACCGAGCTCAACAACGACCACGCTGAGGTATCGCTGGACCGCCTGCGCTGCACGGCGCAGCCGGGCGGCATCGCCATCCAGGCGCGTGCGCACCTGGGGCATGAGGGCAAGGTGAAGACCCTGCGCGTCGACGTGGCCGCCCAGCCGCCGGGCTACCGCTTTCGCCTGCGCTGAGACCGAAGCGGCTGTGGGCGCTGGCCGCGCGCGCCTGTGCGACCATCGGCGCATGAGTCCTGTCGACGTTTTCACTGCCCAGCCGCACCCGCGCGGCCGATCGCTCGCCGTCACCCACGTGAAGGTGCGGCCATGAAGGTGCTGCTCTACCAACCCGCGGCCAAAGACAACGCGGCCTGGGTGGACGACCTGCGCGCAGCCCTGCCACAGGTGCAGTTCGACGAATGGCAGCCCGGCCTGCCGCCGGTGTACGACGCGGCCGTGGTCTGGAGCCCGCCGCAGCAAATGGTCGACGAACAACCGCAACTGCGTGCGCTGCTGAACCTGGGCGCGGGCGTGGACAAGCTGCTGGCGCTGCGCCTGCCGCCCACGCTGCCGCTGGTGCGGCTGGAAGACGCGGGCATGGCGGTGCAGATGGCCGAGTACGTTTGCCACGCGTTGATCCGCTTCTTCCGCGAATTCGACGCGTACGAACGCCAGCAGCGCGAGTCGCTCTGGCGCCCGCGCCGACCGCATGTGCGCAGCGAATTCCCGGTCGGCGTGATGGGCCTGGGCGCGCTGGGCGCGCGCGTGGCGCAGGCGGTGCAGCAGTTCGACTTTCCGGTGCTGGGCTGGAGCCGCACGCCGCGCGAGCTGCCGGGCGTGCGCTGTTTCCACGGCGAAGCCGGGCTGCCCGACTTTCTGCAAGGCACGCGCGTGCTGGTCAGCCTGCTGCCGCTGACGCCGGCCACGCGCGGCATCCTCAACCGCCAGACGCTGGAGCAGATCCAGCTGGCCGGCTACGTCATCAACGTGGCGCGCGGCGGGCTGCTGGTGGAAGACGATTTGCGCTCCCTGCTGGACGAAGGCCACCTGGCCGGCGCCACGCTGGACGTGGTGCAGGACGAGCCGCTGCCGCCCGACCATTGGCTGTGGACGCAGCCGCACGTCACGCTCACGCCGCACATCAGCGCGCAGACGCTGCGTCCCGACGCCGTGGCGCAGGTCGTGCGTGCGCTGCAGGCGATGGCGCGAGGTGAGATGCCCGGCGGCGTGGTGGAGCGTGATCGGGGCTATTAGACAGGTCGCGTGCACAGCGCTTTTGCTATCAACAAAGTAGCTGGCCGCGCAAATCCCTCTAGGGCCAGAGGCCGATTTCTCTTAAATTGACCGCGGCGTTACAGTGTCCGTCGGCAGGCCCGTCAACCCGGGCGCCGGCGTCTGCTTGACCAGCATCACGGTGCAGGGCGCGTGCATGGCGACCTTGATCGGCACGGTGGCGACAAAGCGCTGCAGCTGCAGGCCGTGCGTGGCCGCGCCCAGGATGATCATGCTGACGTTGTTGGTGCTGGCGTAGCGCAGGATGGCGTCGGCGCGGTCGCCGTCCTCCAGCACATGGAAGGACACCTGATGCCCGTCCAGCTTCAGCGGCTGCGCCCAGCGTTTGAGCAGGGCCAGCATCTGCCGCTGCAGCGCGGTTTCGCTGCGCGCGCCGTCGGTCGCGCTGCTGGCGCTGGGCGAGATCACGGTGACGACCGCCAGCCGCGCGCCCGGGCGGATGCCCAGCGAACGCGCCACCGACGCGCGCAGCGATTCCAGCGTGGCGTCGGTCGCGTCGTGGTGCGGCACGCAGACCATCAGGATCGGCACCTCGACGATCTGGCGCGCGGGCAATGGGCTGGGCCGGTACTGCTCGCCCGCGGCGCGCAGCCAGCGTTTGAAGTGCGTGCCGAAACCGGTGCCGGCCAGTCGTTCGCCGCGCGCGCCGACGCGCACTTGCTCGGGGTGCGACAAGTCGAACGCCAGGTGTGCGGCGGACGGGTAACGGTCCGCCGCGGCCGGCTCCAGGCAGCGCAGGATCACCTCTTGCAGCCAAGGCGGCAGGTCGGGCCGCAATTTGCGCGGGGGCACCGGGTCCATCCACAGGCGCTGGCGCAGGCCGCCGCGGCTGTTGGGCGCACCGAACGGCAACACGCCCGTGGCCAGTTCGTACAGCAGCACGCCGATGGCGAACACGTCGCTACGCGGGTCGCCGCGCACGCCCACCACCTGTTCGGGCGACATGTAGGCAGGCGATCCCACGGCCGGGCGCATCTCTTCGGCCAACAGGTCGGGCAGGTGCGCGTGCCAGGACAGGCCGAAGTCCAGCAGCACCGCATCCAGCATGGCCGATGGGTCGGCCACGGCGCGGGCGATGGCGGCTGCGTCCGCCGGGTCGCGGATGATCACGTTGGCGGGCTTCAAATCCAGGTGCACGGCGTTCTGCTGGTGCAGCGCGTGCGCGGCGGTGGCCACGGCCGCGCCCAAGGCGGACAGCGTGTCGGCCGATAGCGGCTGGCCGCCGGTGGCCTGCGCCAGCCACAGGTCCAGCGTGGGGCCCTGCACGTATTCCATGACCAGGTAGGGCAGGGTGGCCAAATCGCCCGCGGCGACCAGGCGTGGCACGTGCGGGCCGGTCAGGGTTTGCAGGATCTGGTGTTCGATCTCGAAGCTGACGATGTTCTCGGCGCCGTCGCCGGGCGTCATGCGCGGCACCTTCATCACCATGGGGAAGGGCGCGGGCCGGTCGTCGGCGTAGGTCACGCCGTAGATCAGCGCCATGCCGCCCTTGTGCAGCAGCTCGCCAATGCGAAAGCCGTCGACGACGGTGCCAGGTGCCAGGTCTTTCACTGGCCTTTCTCCAGCCGGTCGGCGAAGAAGGGTGGCAGCGGCGTGGCGCGGATGGCGGCGGCGGCGGCCTGCACGTCGTAGGGCACGCGGTGGAAGGTCAGCTGTTGCGCTGCTTCATCAAACATCGCGTACATGGCGTCCACCCGCCCGTCGCGCGGCTGGCCGACCGAGCCCACGGTGGCCAGCCAGCGCCGGTGGCGCGGCACCGGGATCGGCACGCCCGGCGTGGGCGTGAAGGGCATCAGCTTGCCCGCGCCGCCCCGGAAGTACAGCGTTTGCGCGTGCACGTGGCCGCCAAAGACGTAGTGCACGGCGTCGCTGCCCGACGGCGGCTGGGTCGCGCCGTCCAGGCTCAGCGCGGCCAGCTGCGGGTTGGTGACGTAACGCCATTGCATCGGTGCGTCGGCGCTGGCGTGCACCAGCAGCGCGCTGCCGACGCGCGCCGTCATCGGCAGCGCGCCCAGAAAGGCACGCTCGGCCGGCCCCAACTGCTGCTGCGTCCAGGCCACGCCGGTGTGCGCCATCTTTTGCGCCTGGCTGGGGTCGACCAGCGCGTAGTGGTCGTGGTTGCCCTGCACGGCGGCCGCACCGGCGGCCACCAGCGCCTGGCAGCGCGCTACCACCTCCCCCGGAAAGGCGCCGTAGCCGACCAGATCGCCCAGCAGCGCATAGCCTTGCGCGCCCGCGGCCTCGGCGTGGGCCAGGCAGGCGTCCAGCGCGTGCAGGTTGGCGTGGATGTCGGACAGCAGGGCGAGTTTCATGGGGGCGGCCCTGGCATCGGTGGGCAGATGCGGGCATCTTACGGTCAGGGGCAAGTGCCGGGCGGGACGGCGTCTAGCGGGCGGCAACGCTACACTGACCCGTTCCGGTTTTCACCGCCCAGCCAGAGACCCGCCATGACCCTGCCCACCCGCGTCAAGATCACCGAAGTTGGCCCCCGCGACGGCCTGCAGAACGAAAAGCAGCCCGTGCCCGCGGCCGTCAAGGTCGAGCTGGTGCAGCGCCTGCAGAACGCCGGCCTGAAGGAGATCGAGGTCACCAGCTACGTCAGCCCCAAGTGGGTGCCGCAGATGGCCGACAACCACGAGGTGATGGAAGGCATCCAGCGCCAGGCGGGCGTGCGCTACAGCGTGCTGACGCCGAACATGAAGGGCTTTGAGGCCGCGTTGGCCGACCGGCCGGACGAGATCGTCGTCTTCGGCGCCGCCAGCGAGGCCTTCAGCCAGAAGAACATCAACTGCTCGATCGCCGAAAGCATCGAGCGCTTTGCGCCCGTGGTGGAAGCCGCGCGCGCCAAGGGCATCTACGTGCGCGGCGCCATGAGTTGTACCGTCGGCTGCCCGTACGAAGGCGAGATCGCGCCCGAGCGCGTGGGCTACCTGGCCGGCCTGATGAAGGGCATCGGCGTGCAGCACGTCGGCGTGGCCGACACCATCGGCGTGGGCACGCCGCGCAAGGTGCAGGCCGCGATCGAAGCGACGCTGCAGCACTATGACCTGAACGACGTGTCCGGCCACTTCCACGACACCTACGGCCAGGCGCTGGCCAACACCCTGGCCGCGCTGGAGATGGGCGTGTGGCAGTACGACACGTCGGTGGCCGGCCTGGGCGGCTGTCCTTACGCCAAGGGCGCGACCGGCAACGTGGCGACCGAGGACGTGGTCTACATGCTGCACGGCATGGGCGTGGACACGGGGATCGATCTGGACCGCCTGATCGACACCGGCGTCTACATCAGCGAAACCCTGGGGCGCGAGCCGAATTCGCGCGTGTCCAAGGCGATCCGCACCAAGCGCGCCAGCAGCTGAGGCGCGTCGGCGCGGCCCGTGTCTGGCCGCGCCTCCGGTATTTGATTCAAGGACTATCCCCATGGACCCCAAACTCTGGGCCGCGTACTTCGTGGCCGCCTGGCTGATCGCGCTGTCGCCCGGCTCCGGCGCCGTGATGGCGATGAGCCACGGCCTGAGCTACGGTGTGCGCCGCAGCACGGCAACCATCCTCGGCCTGCAGCTGGGCCTGGCCTTCATCTTCCTGGTGGCGGGCGTCGGCGTGGGCGCGCTGCTGGTGGCGTCGGCCACGGCCTTCACGGTGGTCAAGGTGCTGGGCGCCGCCTACCTGGTGTGGCTGGGCCTGCGCCAGTGGCGCGCGCCGCTGGGCGCGCTGCAGGAAGACGGCCAGGTCGCCGCCGGGCCGGTGCCCAGCGTGCGCCGGCGCATCGCGCTGGGTCTGTTCACCAACGCGACCAACCCCAAGGGCATCGTCTTCATGGCGGCGGTGCTGCCGCAGTTCATCAACCCCAAACTGCCGCTGGCGCCGCAGCTGGCCATCCTGCTGGCGACCACGCTGGTGGTCGACTTCATCGTCATGCACGGCTACGCCTTTCTGGCCTCACGCCTGCGCAGCTGGCTGCGCACGGCGCGCGCCCGGCGCGGGCAGAACCGCGTGTTTGGTGGCGTGCTGATGGCCATGGGCGCCAGCCTGCTGCTGGTCGACCGCGTGGCGCGCGCGGGCTGATCCTGCTTCCTCCTTTTTGTATGACCGATACCGCCGACTCTTCCCTACCCGAAGGCGTGCGGCGCGTCGCCGCCGCGCTGACGGCCGCGGGCCACCCGCACGCCCCCGTCATGCTGGACGATGCCGCGCGCACCGCGCAGCAGGCCGCGGACGCGCTGGGCATCGGCGTGGGCCAGATCGCCAAGAGCATCATCTTCCGCCGCAAGGACGACGACGTGGCCGTGCTCGTCATCACCAGCGGCGACCGCCGCGTGGACGAAAAGCGCGTGGCCGCGCTGGTCGGCAAGATCGGCCGCGCCGACGCCGACTTCGTGAAGGCGCGCACCGGCTTCACCATCGGCGGCGTGGCGCCGCTGGCGCACGCCCAGGCGCCGGTCACACTGATCGACCGCGAGCTGTACCGCTTCGACACCATCTGGGCCGCGGCCGGCCACCCGCACGGCGTGTTCCAGCTGCGCCCGGCCGACCTGGAACGTCTGACTGGTGCGCCCGTGGCCGACGTGGTGCAGGCCGTTGAAGCGGCTTGATTGCTATGAATAAAGAAGCTGCCTGCGCAGATGGTTGTAGGGCAGGCGGCCAGTTTTCTTCAAATCCAGAGGAAGACGTCGCTTCACCCTGCACCGGCGTGTGCCAGTTGCACCCGGCCACGGGGTGGTGCGAAGGCTGCTTTCGGCGCATCGACGAAATCGCGGGCTGGGGCAAGCTGACCGCGGCTGCGCGGCGCGAGGTCCTCGCGCGCCTGCCCGCACGCCGCCAGGCCGCAGCACCCCACCCACCGGAGGACGCATGAAGCGCATCGATTGCTACCTGGACTTCATTTCCCCCTACGCCTACCTGGCGTTCGAGCAGCTGCCGCGCACGCTGGAAAGCCTGGGCTACGAAGTGGTGTACCGGCCGATCCTGTTTGCCGCGCTGCTGAAGGCGCACGGCCAGCTGGGTCCCGCAGAAATCCCGCCCAAGCGCGACTGGACCTACCGCCAGGTGCTGTGGCAGGCAGGGGCGCTGGGTATCCCGATGCAGCTGCCGGCGGCGCACCCCTTCAACCCGCTGGCGCTGCTGCGTCTGGCCTGGGCCTGCGCGCGCCAGGGCACGCCCAACCGCTATGTTTGTGAGACCCTGCTGCGCCATGTGTGGCGTGCGGACGGCGCCCCCGCCGACGACCCGGCGCGCCTGGCCCAGGTGACGGCCCAGCTGGCCCCAGCGCTGGACCCGGCCAGCGACGAAGTCAAGCTGGCGCTGAAAGGCGCGACCGACGCCGCCCTGGCCGCCGGCGTGTTCGGCGTGCCGACCTTCGCCGTGGACGGCCGCCTGTTCTGGGGCCTGGACGCGCTGCCCATGCTGCGCGCGCACCTGGAAGGCGACGCGCGGCTGGACGCTGTCTGGCAGGCGGGCGCCGGTGTGGGTGTCGGCATCGCGCGGCGCTGAGCGCGGGTGCGCGGGCGTTGTTGGTCGCCTGTATCTGCTAGAAAAAGCGTAGCTGGTCGCGCTGGTGGTTGTAGGGCTGGAGGCCTATTTCTTTGAAATAGCTCGGGTTAGGGCGCCCGCGTCCCTGTGGATGGACCAAGGTCAGCCGCCGCGCAGGCGGTATGTCACGGGTTGATGGCGCTTGGACCGCGAGCATCCCCAGCCCCACCGCACCGCACCGCGTCGCCAGAGTGCTGGCCACAGCACATCACGGCGCCTGGCTGAGCCGCGCGACGCGCCGGGACGGCTGGCGACCCACTGCGCGCCGGGTCACCGCCATGCGATTGACCGCTCGCGCGCTCTCACTTTCAGTTCGTACCGAGAGCGGGCGTGTCACCGGCACGCGGCCGGCCGGATCTGTGGCTGACAGCGGAATTTTTTTCTCAGGGTTTTCGCGGGGGCGTTGCACGCGGCTCAACCGTGTTTTGACCGCCTTCTGCCGCCCAAATTCCGCATCAAAAAAAACTCGCACAGGGTTAGTCCGGGGGTTGTCAGATTCCGTTCAGATTGGGTGCGCCGCGCGCGTTCGGCCTGTCAGAAATCGGTCAGCCGCTGCTCTGACATTTCATCGCAGGACACAAGTCGTTGCGTGTCCGCAGCGCGCGTTCACCATCCAAGGAGACATTTCATGGCAACTGCAGCAGCGGCCAACCGGCCGATGACCGCCGAGGAGAAGAAAGTCATCTTCGCCTCGTCACTCGGCACCGTGTTCGAGTGGTACGACTTCTACCTGTACGGCTCGCTCGCGGCGATCATCGCCAAGCAGTTCTTCGCCGGCCTGGACCCAACGTCCGCCTTCATCTTCGCGCTGCTGGCATTCGCCGCGGGCTTCATCGTGCGGCCGTTCGGCGCGCTGGTGTTCGGCCGCCTGGGCGACATGATCGGGCGCAAGTACACCTTCCTGGTCACCATCCTGATCATGGGTCTGTCGACCTTCGTGGTGGGCATCCTGCCCAACTACGCGTCCATCGGCGTGATGGCGCCGGTCATCCTGATCATCCTGCGCATCCTGCAAGGCTTGGCGCTGGGCGGTGAATACGGCGGCGCCGCGACCTACGTGGCCGAGCACGCGCCGCACGGCAAGCGCGGCGCCTACACGGCCTGGATCCAGACCACGGCCACGCTGGGCCTGTTCCTGTCGCTGATCGTGATCCTGGTGGTGCGCACGGCCATGGGCGAAGAGGCGTTCGCCGACTGGGGCTGGCGCATTCCGTTCCTGGTGTCGATCGCGCTGCTGGGCATCTCGGTGTGGATCCGTCTGTCCATGAACGAATCGCCCGCCTTCCAGAAGATGAAGGCCGAGGGCAAGACCTCCAAGGCGCCGCTGACCGAATCCTTCGGCCAATGGAAGAACCTGAAGATCGTGCTGCTGGCCCTGTTCGGTCTGGTGGCTGGTCAAGCGGTGGTCTGGTACACGGGTCAGTTCTATTCGCTGTTCTTCCTGACCAGCGTGCTGAAAGTCGACGCGTCGACCGCGAACATCATGATCGCCATCGCGCTGCTGATCGCCACGCCGTTCTTCGTGATCTTCGGCACGCTGTCCGACAAGATCGGCCGCAAGCCGATCATCATGGCTGGCCTGCTGCTGGCGGTGCTGACCTACTTCCCGCTGTTCAAGGCGCTGACGGCCGCGGCCAACCCCGACCTCGTGGCGGCCCAGCAGGCCAACCAGGTGACCGTGACGGCCGACCCCAAGGAATGCTCGTTCGGTGGCAACCCGGTGGCGCGTGAGATCGATTTCCGCACCTCGTGCGACATCGCTAAGCGCTATCTGGCCCAGCAAACAGTCAGCTACGAGAACGTCGCTGGCACCGGCCCCGCCGTGGTCAAGATCGGTCCGAAGGAAATCACGGCGCCCAATGGCGTGGTGGCCAATGGCAAGTTCGATGAGACGAGCGCCAAGGCGATCGCCGCCTTCAAGAAAGAGGTGGGCGACACGCTGAAGGCCGATGGCTACCCCGCCAAGGCGGACCCGGCCAAGATGAACAAGCCGCTGATGGTCGCCATTCTGACGCTGCTGGTGATCTACGTGACCATGGTCTACGGCCCCATCGCCGCGGCGTTGGTGGAGATGTTCCCGACCCGCATCCGCTACACGTCGATGAGCTTGCCCTACCACATCGGCAACGGCTGGTTCGGCGGCATGCTGCCCACGATCTCGTTCGCGATGGTGGCGTCCAACGGCAACATGTACTACGGCCTCTGGTACCCGATCGTGATCGCGGCGGTCACCTTCATCATCGGCGTGCTGTTCGTCAAGGAGTCCAAGGACGTGGACATTTACGCCACCGACTGACGGAGAGGGGCCCCGTGCCGCCCGGGTGCCAGACACCCGGCGGCGTGCCGGCCACACTTTCTTCAGCCCGCCTTGTGCGGGCTTTTTTTTGGCCGAGGCGCCCCGACATGGGTCGGGCATAGAATTTTTGTCCCGCCCGCCGCCAACTCCCCTCTGTACCCATGTCGCGCCCTCTGATCCGCATCCGCGGCGCCCGCCAGCACAACCTGAAGAACCTGGACCTGGACATCCGCACCGGCGAGATGACCGTGGTCACCGGGCCCAGTGGTTCGGGCAAGTCCAGCCTGGTGTTCGACACGCTCTACGCCGAAGGCCAGCGCCGCTACGTCGAGACTTTCAGCGCGTACGCGCGCCAGTTCCTCGACCGCATGGACAAGCCGGCAGTCGACAAGGTCGAAGGCGTGCCGCCCGCCATCGCCATCGACCAGACCAACCCGGTGCGCAGCTCGCGTTCCACGGTCGGCACGATGACCGAGCTGAACGACCACCTCAAGCTGCTGTTCGCCCGCGCCGGTCAGCTGTTCGACAAGCAGACGGCGCGAGCCGTGCGCCACGACACGCCCGAGACGATCTACGCCGAGTTGCGCCAACGCGCCGCCGCGGCCGGCGATCCGCGCGTGGTGCTGACTTTTGCGGTGGAACTGCCCGCCGATACTCCGCCCGAACAGGTCGAGCAATGGCTGTCCGCCAGCGGCTACACGCGCGTGCAGGCCGAGCGCGAAGAGGGCGGCAAGAAGCTGCTGGACGTGGTGGCCGACCGCTTCCGCTTGGGCAACGCTGAAAAGGCGCGCGTGCTGGAGGCGATTGAGGTGGCGCTGCACCGGGGCACGGGGCGTCTGTCCGTCTATGTTCTGAACGATGAAAGCGAGGCTGCTGACCTCTGGAAGTTTTCAACGGGGCTCCACTGCCCCGACAGCGACCTGCGCTACGCCGAGCCCATCCCGTCCATGTTCTCGTTCAATTCGCCAGTGGGCGCGTGCGAGACCTGCCGCGGCTTCGGCCGCGTCATCGGTGTGGATTGGGGTCTGGTCATCCCGGACGAACGGCTGACGCTGCGCGCCGGCGCCGTCAAACCCATTCAAACCCCGGCCTGGAAGGAATGCCAGGACGATTTGATGCGCCACGCCGAGGCCGCGGGCATCCCGCGCGACACGGCCTGGAACAAGCTGACGGCCGAGCAGAAAGCCTGGGTCATCGACGGCACCCCCAGCTACAAGGAAGGCAACTGGAACAAGCAGTGGTACGGCATCCGCCGCTTCTTCCAGTACCTGGAAAGCAAGGCCTACAAGATGCACATCCGTGTGCTGCTGTCCAAGTACCGCAGCTACACGCCGTGCCCGGTGTGCGCCGGCGCGCGCCTGAAGACCGAGCCGCTGCTGTGGCGCGTCGGCAGCCAAGCGGACGCCGACGCGGTGCTGCCGCCGGCGCAGCGTTTCCTGCCGCAGGGCGTGGCGTGGACGCGCGCGCAGCTCGAAAGCCTGCCGGGCTTGTGCCTGCACGACCTGATGCTGCTGCCCATCGCCCGGCTGCGGCACTTCTTTGACCGTTTGGCCGATGCTACGGATTCGGTAGCTGGTCGCGCAGACGGCACTAAGGCGGAAGGCGTATTCAATGCCGAATCAGCCGATGCGCAGGCGCGCAAGCTGATCCTGGAAGAAATCCAGACGCGGCTGAAGTACCTGACCGATGTCGGCATCGGCTACCTCACGCTCGATCGCCAAAGCCGCACGCTGAGTGGCGGCGAGGTGCAGCGCATCAACCTGACCACGGCGCTGGGCACCAGCCTGGTCAACACGCTGTTCGTGCTGGACGAGCCGAGCATCGGCCTGCACCCGCGCGACATGGACCGCATCACCGAAGCGATGCAGCGCCTGAAGCGCGCCGGCAACACGCTGGTGGTGGTGGAGCACGACCCGGCCGTCATGCTGGCGGCCGACCGCGTGCTGGACTTCGGCCCCGGGCCTGGCGCGGCGGGCGGGCGCATCGTGTTCGACGGCACGCCGCAGGCGCTGCGCGCCAGCGACACGCTGACCGGCGAATACCTGGGTGGCCGCCGCAGCATTGAAACCGGCCTGGCGCGTCCGGTCAGCGACAGCACGCCGCGCTTGATCCTGGAAGGCGCGACCGAGCACAACCTGAAGCAGGTGTCGGTCGACTTCCCGCTGCAGCGCCTGGTCACGGTGACGGGCGTGTCCGGCTCGGGCAAGTCGACGCTGATCCAGGACGTGCTGGCGCCGGCGCTGATGCGCCACTTCGGCCAGGCCACCGAAACGCCCGGCGCGCACGACCGCCTGCTGGGCGCCGACCACCTGAGTGGCGTGGTGTTTGTCGACCAGTCGCCCATCGGCAAGACGGCGCGGTCCAACCCGGTCAGCTACGTCGGCGCATGGGACACGATCCGCGCACTGTTCGCCAACGCGCCGCTGTCCAAGCAGCGCGGCTACACCGCGGCCAAGTTCAGCTTCAACAGCGGTGACGGGCGCTGCCCGACCTGCGGTGGCTCGGGCTTCGAGCATGTGGAGATGCAGTTCCTCTCCGACGTGTACCTGCGCTGCCCCGACTGCGACGGCCAGCGCTACCGGCCCGAGATTCTGGAAGTGCGCATCGACCGCCAGGGCCCGCAGGATTTGCGCGCGCGCCACCTGAACGTGGCCGACGTGCTGGACCTGACGGTGGCCGAAGCGGTGCAGCTGTTCGCACGCGACCGCGAGGTGCTGCGCGCGCTGCAACCCATCGTCGACGTGGGGCTGGACTACGTCAAGCTGGGCCAGCCCGTGCCGACGCTGAGTGGCGGTGAGGCGCAGCGCCTGAAGCTGGCCGGCCACCTGGCCGAGGCAGCCAAGGCGCAATCCTCCAGCCGCCAGCCCACGGCCAAGAAGGGCCAGCTGTTCCTGTTTGACGAGCCCACCACCGGCCTGCACTTTGACGACATCGCCAAGCTGATGCGCGCCTTCCGCAAGCTGCTGGAGGCGGGGCATTCGCTGGTCGTGATCGAACACAACCTGGACGTCATGCGCGCCAGCGACTGGCTGATCGACCTGGGCCCCGAAGGCGGCGACGCCGGTGGCACCGTGGTCGCGCAGGGCACGCCAGACGACGTCGCGCAGCACCCCACGTCGCACACCGGCGCCGCGCTGCGCGCCTACCTGGCGGCGCTGCACGAAGCCGTGCCGCTGACCGTGCAGGAAGCCGTGCCGCTATACAAAACGAAGCTGGCCG
The DNA here is from genome assembly GCA_023442945.1 of Pseudomonadota bacterium. Classification (GTDB taxonomy): domain Bacteria; phylum Pseudomonadota; class Gammaproteobacteria; order Burkholderiales; family Burkholderiaceae_C; genus Ottowia. The sequence goes on from JAEZWW010000038.1 coordinate 37,996, forward strand.
CGCAAGTGGCTGTAGGGCCAGAGGCCGAAAAGGCTTCAAACGCCATTGAAATCGTGCACGCGCGCGAGCACAACCTGAAGAACCTCAGCGTCGACATTCCGCGCGGCAAGTTCAACGTGATCACCGGCGTCAGCGGCTCGGGCAAGTCCACGTTGGCGTTCGACATCCTGTTCAACGAAGGGCAGCGGCGTTACCTGGAATCGCTGAACGCCTATGCGCGCTCCATCGTGCAACCGGCCGGCCGGCCGGAGGTGGACGCGGTTTACGGCATCCCGCCCACGGTGGCGATCGAGCAGCGCCTGTCGCGCGGCGGCCGCAAGAGCACGGTCGGCACGACGACCGAGGTCTGGCACTTCCTGCGCCTGCTGTACGTCAAGCTGGGCGTGCAGCACTGCGTGCACGACGACGCCACGGTGCAGCCGCAAACGCCGGAGCGCATCGCCGCGCAGATCCTGACGCGCTTTCGCGACCAGACCATCGGCCTGATGGCGCCGCTGGTGGTCGGCCGCAAGGGCGTGTACACCGAGCTGGCCGACTGGGCGCGCCCGCGCGGCTTCACGCACCTGCGGGTCGACGGCGAGTTTTTGCCGACCACGGGCTTCCCGCGCATCGACCGCTTCAAGGAGCACACGATCGAGCTGCCGGTGATGAGCCTGCCCGTCACCCCCGGCAACGAGGCGCAGCTGCGCGAATCGCTGACGCGCGCGCTGGAGCACGGCAAGGGTGTGGTGCACGTGCTGCACGATATCGCCGGCCTGCGCCACGCCATGGAGCAGGGCGAGTCGACCGCGCGCATCGGCCGCGTGGAGGTGTTTTCGACCAAGCGGGCCTGCCCGGTCTGCGCCACCAGCTATGCCGAGCTGGACCCGCGCCTGTTCTCGTACAACAGCAAGCACGGCTGGTGCCCCGACTGCGTCGGCACCGGCGTCAAGCTGACCAAGGAGCAGCGCCGTGCGCTGGACGATTCGGTGCTGGCCGACGACCAGAAAGGGCGGGAACAGACGTTTGACGAGCCCGATGTGGACGACGTCGGTCACGCCGCCTGCCCGACCTGTCAGGGCACGCGCCTGAACCCGATCGCGCGCCACGTGCGCCTGCACGCGCCGGTGCATGGCGTGCCCGCGCGCGGTGACGGCGGCCGCGTGGACGGCATCGCCATCACCGACCTGGCGCGCCTGTCGGTGCGCGACCTGCACCAGTGGTTTGACGGCCTGCAGCTGCAAGGGCGCGACGCCGACATCGCGCGCGACCTGCTGCCGGAGATCCTGAGCCGCCTGGCGTTTTTGGAACAGGTGGGCCTGGGCTATCTCACCCTCGACCGCGGCGCGCCGACCCTGTCCGGCGGTGAGGCGCAGCGCATCCGCCTGGCCGCGCAACTGGGCAGCAATTTGCAAGGCGTGTGCTACGTGCTGGACGAGCCGACCATCGGCCTGCACGCGCGCGACAACCAGATCCTGCTGGACGCGCTGCACAACCTGTCCAGCAAGGGCAACACGCTGGTGGTGGTGGAGCACGACGAAGACACCATCCGCCGCGCCGAGCACGTGATCGATATCGGCCCCGGCGCCGGCGTGCGCGGCGGGCACCTGGTCGCGCAAGGCACGGTGGCCGACGTGGCGGCCGCGGCCGATTCGGCCACCGGTCGGTATTTGCGCGACGCCATGCGCCACCCGATGCACACGCGCCGCGAAGTGATGGTGAGCCCCCACGCTCGGCACTCCGTGTCCTCGCTGCCCCCCGAGGGGGCTGGCCGCGCCTTGGGGCGGCCCGGCGACGCGGCCGGCGCGCCGCCGGCAGTCACCGTGACCGAAGGCGACGGATGGCTGTCGCTCAAAGGCGCTTACCTGCACAACCTGAAGGACGTCGACGTGGCCGTGCCGCTGAAGCGCCTGGTGGCGGTGACGGGCGTGTCCGGTTCGGGCAAATCCACGCTGGCGCGCGACGTGCTGCTGGCCAGCGTGCAGCGCTTTGTGCGCCAGGAAATGAAAGGGAAAAAGGCCTCCAGCCCTACAGCAGACAGCGCAGCCAGCTACGAAATCAATAGCCATGGCCTGATCGGCTGCACGTCGCTGGAAGGTTTTGGCCAGATCGACCGCGTGCTGGAAGTGGACCAGACGCCGATCGGCAAGACCCCGCGCAGCTGCCCGGCGACGTACATCGGCTTCTGGGACACGGTGCGCAAGCTGTTCGCCGACACGCTGGAAGCCAAGGCGCGCGGCTACGGCCCGGGGCGCTTCAGCTTCAACACCGGCGAAGGCCGCTGCCCCAGCTGTGAAGGCCAGGGCATGCGCACCATCGAGATGAGCTTCCTGCCCGACGTGAAAGTGCCGTGCGAGGTCTGCCACGGCGCGCGCTTCAACCCCGAGACGCTGGCCGTCACCTGGCGCGGCAAGAACATCGGCGACGTGTTGCAGATGGGGGTCGACGAGGCGGTGGAATTCTTCGCCAGCATGCCCAACATCGCGCACCCGCTGCAGCTGTTGAAGGACGTCGGCCTGGGCTATTTGACGCTGGGCCAGCCCTCACCGACCCTCAGCGGCGGCGAAGCGCAACGCATCAAGTTGGTGACCGAACTCAGCAAAGTCCGCGACGACGTCACGCGCCGCGGCAACAAGGCGCCACACACGCTGTACGTGCTGGACGAACCCACGGTCGGCCTGCACATGCAGGACGTCGAAAAGCTGATCCACGTGTTGCACCGCCTGGTCGACGGTGGCCACAGCGTGGTGGTGATCGAACACGACCTCGACCTGATCGCCGAAGCCGACTGGATCCTGGACCTGGGCCCCGAAGGCGGCGACGGCGGTGGCCGTTTGGTTGCTGCGGGCACGCCCGAAGATGTGGTGCGCCTGGGTACGCACACGGGGCAGGCGCTCAAACCCGTGCTAGCGCGCGGTCAGGGCTGAAGGGCTCGTTGCGGGCGGCTTACTTAGCCGCCAGGCACTCCAGCTCGACCCGCGCGTTGAAGGCCAGGCCCGACGCGCCAAACGCGCTGCGCGCCGGGAAGCGCCCTTTCTGGAAGTAGGTCTGATACACCTCGTTGAAGGCGCTCCATTCCTTCATGTCTGCCAGCATGGCGGTGCACTTGACCACGTCCGTCATGGCGTAGCCGTGCGCCTCCAGCGCGGTCTTGATGTTCTCCAGCACCTGCTTCGACTCGGCCGCGATACCGCCCGGCGCCAGGTTCAGCGTGCCCGGCAGGTTGCCGATCTGGCCGGACAGGATCAGCGTGTTGCCGACCTTCACGGCTTCTGAAAACGGCAGCGTGGTGGGCAAGACCTTGCCGGAATTCAGGTACTGCGGCGGCGTGGCGCAGGCGGTGAGGGCGGCCAGCGCGGCGGTGGCCAGGGTCAGGCGCAATGTGGTCGATCGGATCATGGAAGGGTTCCTTTTTTGGGCTCAGGGTTGGCCGATGGCATCCAGCAACGCATGGACGTCTGCCATGTCGTTGAAGACGGACGGTGACACCCGCGCATGGTTGGCGCGCAAGGTGATCACGACTTTGGCTGCGTCCAACCGCGGTGCCAGGCGCGAAGCGTCCTGGTAGGCCACGGTCACGATCGGTGAGGTGCTGTCTTCTGGCGTCACGACCTTGAAGCCCTTGCTGCGCAGGCCTTGTTGCAGTGCGCGCAGCATGGGTTGGCGGTAGGCCTCGATGGTCGGCACGCCCAAATTCAAGATCCAGTCCAGAGAGACGGCGCAGGCCGTTTCCACCGCCTGCGCGGGGAACGAACCCATGAAGTAGCCCGACACCGAGTTGATCTGTTCGCTTTCGTAGGGCACCGCGCCAGCAGGGTCCAACGGGTAGACGTGCAGGATGGGCGCCGCGAAGTTGCGCGTTTGCCGGTAGCCGTACCAAGGGCGTTTGAGTTGGGGCAGCAAGGCTTTGCGAACGTAGAGAAACGCGAAGCCGAAGTCGCCCATGAGCCATTTGTAGGTGCCGCAGGCGGCAAAGTCCACGCCCGTGGCCTTCACGTCAATCGGGACGGCACCGGCGGACTGGATCAGATCCACATACACCAGCGCGCCGCGCGTGTGCGCCAGGTCGCACAAGGCCTTGAGGTCATGGGTGAAGCCGTTGTAGAGCGATACGTGCGACACCGCGACGAGCTTGGTCCCCGGCACGATGGCGGCAGCCATGTCCTTCAGCGAGATGCGGTAGCTATCGTCCATCCGCACGGTCACGACATCCAGGCCTTGCTTCTGGTATTGCTCGTACATGTAGAACGAGCCCACGAAGTGCAGGGCGTCCGTCACAACGCGGCCGCCTGCTGAGGGCAAGCCCAACGATTGGGTCACAAGGTACTCGCCCATGGACGTCGACGGAACATACGTGACCTCGTCCGTGTCGGCGTTGATGAGCTGCGCAAACTTGGCGGTGGCCGACACCGCGCCCGGGCCGAGCGAAAGTTTGGCGTCGCCGTACTTGTGCAGGGCGTTCGTGGCGCCCTGGTTCCAAGGATGGTCGGCCGCCGAATTGAGGAACACCCGGCCCGCGACGCCAGGAAACTGCTCTTTGGCTGGCAGCACGGTGGACGCCTGAGCATCGGGCATCCAGCCGTCGCCACCGCAGGCGGGCAATTGGGTCAACACAGCGGAAGCCAGACTGGCGCCTCCAGCTTTCTTGAAAAAGGCGCGGCGCGCGAAATCCATGGCGTCCCTCGATATAGACAAATTGTTGAAACGTGGCGTCGATTAAGCCCCATATCCCACGAAGCACGCTGATGAGCGCTGGGGTTCGCAAATCGGCTCAGAAATTATCTACAAAATGTTGAAATTCGGGTCAAGGGAATACCCGCGGAAACGCTGGGCAGGTGGCGTCAGCGCTCCGGCGTGAATCCGTCGCGCTCTCGCAGCAGGTCCAGATAGTTGTAGACCGTGTAGCGGGTGACCCCGAGAGCGCGAGCCACGTGCCCAACGCCGCCCCGCAGCAGCAGCACACCCCGATGCACCATGGAGCGCAGGACCTCCAACTTTTCGTCGCGGCTCATCGCGTCGACCGGCTTACCAAGGCGAGTGACCGCATCTTCGACAATGACTTGGATCATCGTTCGCAAGTCGTGCGCAGAGCGGGTGAGAGGCGGAGTAGTCGCAGCCGCAGCCGCAGCCGCAGCCGCAGCCGTGGGCAGTGTTGCCGAAGCGGCCGACTCACCGGTGGTTGAGCCCAGAAAGCTTCCTATCCAGCGCACGGCTTGTTCCGCGTGGGCGAGGTCGGCATTCATGCACAGGGCCAAAAACGGAATGCCCTCGGCATCGCGGAACACCACGGTGGCCGACTTGAGCGGCCGCCCGTCTGGCGCCAGCGTGGGGTAGTCGGTGATGACCGAGTGCTGTGCCGCGCCGCGCGTGCTCAATTCCCTCTTGGCGGCGAGGAAGGCCTTGTCATTGAGGGGCCCACCCAGCAGGGAATCGCCGATTTTCCGCCCCGTCACGTGGCCGTTGAACAAGTGGATGACCGAGCGTTCTGGCTGGTCGAGATCGTGCAACACGACTTCCACGTGTGGCCCCACCATCGTCTGCCACGCAGGCAAAGTCGCCGTGATGGCGGTGGTGATGAGTGCTCGGGAGCGGTCCATGTCGGGAATGTGGAAAGCGTGTTCAGCGTCGGCCAACAACAGAACGGGTCTGCCGCGCATTGCTTCGCCGTTGACCTAGCAGCACCGTCGCCATCTCCGCAAACCCCGCCCCGCGCTCGCCCACCGTCACATAGCGCGGAAAAGTCTGCAACTGGCTGGCAAAGCGCGCGATGTTGGCGACGCCCACGCTCTGGCTGAAGTGCTGGAACATGACCTGGTCGTTGGTCGAATCGCCGATGAAGACCCAGCGCTGTTGCTGCGCGGCCAGGTCGTCGATGCCGAACAGCTCGCGCGCGATCCAGCACGCGCCGACCCATTTGTTGTGCGCGCCGATCCAACCGTTGATGTGGATGCTGCTGACGGTGGCCTGCAGGCCTTCGGCGCGCATCAGGGCGACGACCTGGGCGATCTGCGCATCGTCTAGGTGAGCGAATTCGCTGTGGTCGATGGCGATGTCGGTTTCGCGCCCGGGCGAGTCCTGCGCCAGCGTGGCGCCGGGCACTTCGCGCAGGATGCGGGCGGCCACGCGCTGCAGGTGGGCGAAGTTGGCCTGGCGTGTGGCGGCGTCGTCGAGATACAGTTTTGATAGCTGGCTGCGCACATGCGGCGCGGGCTGGCGCTCGATTTCTTTTGAAATCACGTTGTTGGAGGAGGGCCCGCCAGCGCCCGCGGCCGGTGGCGTGGCGACCAGGGCGACGGCCCCGTTTTCTGCCACGATGGCGTCCAGCGGCCAGGCCAGGGCGAAGGCTTCGCTCCAGCCGACGGGGCGGCCGGTGACGGCGATGACGCGCACGCCCTCCGCGCGCAACGCCGCCAGCGCAGCCAGCGCGTCGGGCGTGATAGCGCCGTCGGTGGTCAGTGTGTCGTCGATGTCGGTGAAGACGCCGACCGCGTCGCGCCAGGCGCCGGGCGGCAGCTCAAGCAGCGGCAACCAACGGGGCGGCGGCGCGCCCGTCATGCCGGCATCGCGGGCGGTGCGTCGGCGCTGCCCTCGCGCCCCGGCAACGCACGCGGGCGGCCGGTGTCGTCGATGGCCACGTAGGTCAGCGACGCTTCGGTGACCTTGATGAAATGGCCCTGGCGCTCAAAGCGCTCAGCGAACACGCTGACCTTGACGGTGACCGAGGTCTTGCCGACGCGCTCTACCTTGGCCAGAAAGCTCAGGATGTCACCGACGCGCACCGGCTGCTTGAACACGAACTGGTTCACCGCCACGGTCGCCATGCGGCCCTGGGCATAGCGCGCCGGCAGCACCGACCCGGCCAGATCGACCTGGGCCATGACCCAGCCGCCGAAGATGTCGCCATTGCCGTTGGCGTCGGCCGGCATGGGCATGACCTTCATCACCAGTTCATGGTCGGTCGGCAGGCACACCTCGGGCGCGTCAACGGCCCTGGTGTTGGGCTTGCGCAGGTGGTCGGAGGCTTCGCGGGGGATGGAGGACATGGGCACAATCGGCAGCTTCTGTGCTCTGAATTGTCCTTCATGCGCGGCGGCGGCGAACGTTCCTACACTCCAGCGGCTTTATCTTCGCCGGGCGGTCAGCGCTCGGACTGGCGTACCCTCGCGCGTCTGCTGCCCTACCTGTGGCAGTACCGCTGGCGCGTGGCGGCGGCGCTGCTGTTCGTCATCGGCGCCAAGGTGGCCAACGTGGGCGTGCCGGTGTTGCTTAAACACCTGGTCGACGCGATGAGCATCAAGCCGGGCGAGCCGGCCGCGGTGCTGGTGGTGCCGGCCGGGCTGTTGCTGGCCTACGGCGGCCTGCGGCTGATGACCTCGTTGTTCACCGAATTGCGCGAGCTGGTGTTTGCCAAGGCGACCCAGGGCGCGTCGCGGCAGATCGCGCTGCAGACCTTCGAGCACCTGCATGGACTGAGCCTGCGATTCCATCTGGAGCGCCAGACCGGCGGCATGACGCGCGACATCGAACGCGGCGTGCGCGGGATTGAATCGCTGGTCTCGTTCTCGCTCTATTCGATCGTGCCGACGCTGGTCGAAGTGGTGATGGTGCTGACCATCCTGGCGGTGAAGTTCGACGCCAGCTTCGCCTGGATCACCGGCATCGCGCTGGTGCTGTACATCGGCTTCACGGTGGTGGTGACGGAGTGGCGCACGCAGTTCCGGCGCCAGGCCAACGAAGCCGATTCGCAGGCCCACACCAAGGCCATCGATTCGCTGCTGAACTACGAAACGGTCAAGTACTTCAACAATGAGGCGTTCGAGTCGCGCCGCTATGACGACAGCCTGGAACGCCTGCGTGCCGCGCGGCTGAAGAGCCAGACCACGCTGTCGCTGCTGAACACCGGGCAACAGCTGATCATCGCCACGGCGCTGGTGGTGATGCTGTGGCGCGCCACGCAGGGCGTGGTCGACGGCAAGCTGACGCTGGGCGATCTGGTGATGGTCAACGCCTTCATGATTCAGCTGTACATCCCGCTCAACTTTCTGGGCGTGATCTACCGCGAGATCAAGCAGAACCTCACCGACCTCGACAAGATGTTCACGCTGATGGACCGTGAGCGCGAGATCGCCGACGCGCCGGACGCTGAGCCGCTGCGCACCAACGGGCCGGTCGACGTGCGCTTTGACGATGTGCATTTCGCCTACGAAGCGGCGCGGCCGATCCTGCATGGCCTGAGCTTCGACATCCCGGCGGGCAAGACCGTGGCGGTGGTGGGCGCGTCGGGTGCGGGAAAGTCCACGCTGGCGCGCCTGTTGTTCCGCTTCTACGACGTGGGCTGGCCCGATCACCCGGAGGTACCGTCCGGCCGCATCCTGATCGCTGGGCAGGACATCCGCAGCGTGACGCAGGCCAGTGTCCGCCGCGCCATCGGCATCGTGCCGCAGGACACGGTGCTGTTCAACGACACGGTGGCCTACAACATCCGCTATGGCCGGCCCGAGGCCACCGATGCCGAGGTCGAGCAGGCCGCGCGCGCCGCCCACATCCACGACTTCATCCAGAGCACGCCCAACGGCTACGCGACGATGGTGGGCGAACGTGGGTTGAAGCTGTCGGGCGGAGAGAAGCAACGCATCGCCATCGCGCGCACACTGCTGAAAGACCCGCCGGTGCTGATCTTCGACGAGGCGACCAGCGCGCTGGATTCGGCCAACGAGCGCGCCATCCAGGCCGAACTGCGCCAAGCTGCTCGTGGCAAGACTACGTTGGTGATCGCGCACCGTTTGTCGACCGTGGTCGACGCGCATGAAATTCTGGTCATGGACGCGGGGCGCATCGTTGAGCGTGGCACCCACCTCGCGCTGCTGGCAGCGCAAGGGCGCTATGCGCAGATGTGGGCGCTGCAGCAGAGCGCCGAACGCCAGGAAACAGCGGCATGAACCTGCTTACTTGAGGCAAAATTTGGTGGCATGTGAGGACCGTTGGCATGGCCTAGGGTTAACCTGTAGCTCTTGGTTCGTAGAATGCCGTTGTGGAACTCTCACTCCACACATTTCGCTGTGGAGTATCTGTTGAAAGGAATCTGCATGTTCAAAAAGCAACTTCTTGCTCTGTCCGTGATGGCACTCGTGGCGGGTGGCGCTGTGGCCCAGACGCCCGACACGCTGGCCAAGATCAAATCCAATGGCACCGTCAACCTGGGCGTTCGCGATTCGTCCGGTCTGGCCTTCACCATCGGTGGCGGCAAGTACGTGGGCTTTCACACTGAAATGGCCGAGCGCATCATCGATGACCTGGGCAAGCAGCTGGGCATCAAGCCGAAGATCAACTACCAGGTGATCACCTCGCAGAACCGCGTGCCGCTGGTGCAAAACGGCACCATCGACTTTGAGTGTGGCTCCACCACCAACAACACCGCGCGCCAGAAGGACGTGGACTTCGCCTTCACCACCTACGTGGAAGAAGTGCGCATCCTGACCAAGAAAAATTCGGGCATCAAGGGCATTGCCGACCTGAAGGGCAAGACCGTGGCCACGACCACCGGCACGACCTCGGTGCAGACCCTGCGCAAGAACAAGCGTGCTGAAGGCATCGACTTCAAGGAACTCACCGGTAAAGACCACGCCGACAGCTTCCTGCTGCTGGAGTCCGGCCGTGCTGATGCCTTCGTGATGGATGGTTCCATCCTGGCCGCCAACGCCGCTAAGTCCAAGGCACCGAACGACTACGCCATCGTTGGCGAAGTGCTGTCGGTCGAGCCGATCGCCTGCATGATGCCCAAGGGCGACGCCAAGCTGAAAAAGGCGATTGACGACAGCATCGTGCGCCAGATCAAGGATGGCTCGTTGGCCAAGCTGTACGACAAGTGGTTCATGCAGCCGATTCCGCCGAACAACGTGAACCTGAACATGCCGGCTTCTGCCAGCACCAAGGACGCGTGGGCGAATCCGAACGACAAGCCGATGGAATCTTACGCCGTCAAGTAATCTCGGAGACAGGGTAGCCTGATCGCACGTGCGCCCACCCCAACCGGGGGGCGCACTGCGTTTCGGGATGATTGAACGGCGGTTGGAGGGACCAGCGTATGGCGATGGAATGGAACGTGCTCTGCAAGGACACGTTGACGGGAGAGGTGGTCAAGGGTTGCCTTGGCACGGGGCAGGACCAAACCTACCTCAACTGGCTGCTGACCGCCTGGGGTTGGACCGTGGCCGTGGCTTTGTCGGCCCTGGTCATCGCGCTGGTCGCAGGCTCCATCATCGGCGTGATGCGCACCCTGCCGGACAACCCGTGGCTGGTGCGCTTCGGCAACGCCTGGGTCGAAGGCTTTCGCAACGTACCGCTGCTGGTGCAGATCTTCCTTTGGTACTTTGCAGTACCGGCGCTGATCCCCGCCATGAAGAACGTGCCGCCCTTTGTGCTGGTGGTGCTGGCGCTGGGCTTTTTCACCTCGGCGCGGATCGCCGAGCAGGTGCGCGCCGGCATTCAGGCCTTGCCCAAGGGGCAGCGCTACGCGGGCATGGCGCTGGGCTTCACCACGGTGCAGTACTACCGTTACGTCATCTTGCCGATGGCGTACCGGATCATCATTCCGCCGTTGACCAGCGAGTCGATGAACATCTTCAAGAACTCGTCGGTCGCTTTTGCCGTGTCGATCCCTGAACTGACGCAGTTTGCCCTTCAAGCCGGTGAAGAGACGGCGCGGCCGATCGAGGTCTACCTTGCCGTCACGGTGCTCTACGTCATCTCGGCGCTGGTGATCAACCGCATCATGGCCTTCATCGAGAAACGTGCGCAGGTGCCGGGCTTCGTCACCTCGGGCACGGGCGCGGGAGGGCACTGAACATGAACCTCGACTTCTCGCTCCTCAACTGGGCGCTGATCCAGAACTTCATCCTCAAGGGCCTGTGGTTCAGCATCACGCTGACGGTGGTGGCCACGCTGGGTGGCATCTTCTTCGGCACCTTGCTGGCGCTGATGCGCCTGTCTGGCAAAAAATGGCTGGACGTGCCGGCCGCGATCTACGTCAACGGCATGCGCAGCATTCCGCTGGTGATGGTGATCCTGTGGTTCTTCCTGCTGGTGCCCTTCATCATCGGGCGGCCCATCGGGGCCGAATACTCGGCCTTCATCACCTTCATCGCGTTTGAAGCGGCGTACTTCAGCGAGATCATGCGCGCGGGCATCCAGTCGATCCCGCGTGGGCAGGTGTTTGCAGGCCAGGCGCTCGGCATGACCTACCGCCAGAACATGACGCAAGTCATCCTGCCGCAGGCGTTCCGCAACATGTTGCCGGTGCTGCTGACGCAGACCATCATCCTGTTTCAGGATACCTCGCTGGTGTACGCCATCGGCGCGTACGATCTGCTCAAGGGCTTCGAGACCGCTGGCAAAAACTACGGTCGCCCCGTCGAGATGTACATGGCTGCGGCTGTGTTGTACTTCATCATCTGCTTCTCGCTGTCCTGGGCGGTGAAGCGCCTGCACAAGAAGATCGCGATCATTCGCTAAAGCTTGGAGAACCCTATGTCTGAACAAAACATGATCCAGATGAGCAACGTGTCCAAGTGGTACGGACCCGTGCAGGTGCTTAACAACGCGTCGGTCCAAGTCAACAAGGGCGATGTGGTGGTGGTGTGCGGGCCGTCCGGCTCGGGCAAGTCCACGCTGATCAAGACCGTCAACGCGCTGGAGCCGGTGCAGCAGGGCGAGATCATCGTCAACGGCACCAAGGTCACCGACCCGCAGACCGACCTGCCCAAGCTGCGCAGCAAGGTCGGCATGGTGTTCCAGCATTTCGAGCTGTTCCCCCACCTGTCGGTGACGGAAAACCTGACCATCGCCCAGATCAAGGTGCTGGACCGCAAGCCTGACGAAGCCAAGGCGCGCGGCCTGAAGATGCTGGACCGCGTGGGTCTGATGGCGCACAAGGACAAGTTCCCCGGCCAGCTGTCGGGTGGTCAGCAGCAGCGTGTGGCGATCGCCCGCGCGCTCAGCATGGACCCGATCGTCATGCTCTTCGACGAGCCCACGTCCGCGCTCGACCCCGAGATGGTGGGCGAGGTGCTGGACGTCATGGTCACGCTGGCCAAAGAAGGCATGACCATGATGGTGGTCACGCACGAGATGGGCTTTGCGCGCAAGGTGGCCAACCGCGTGATCTTCATCGACGTGGGTGGTCGCATCCTGGAGGACTGCTCGAAGGACGAGTTCTTCGGCAACCCCGAAGCACGCCAGCCGCGCACCAAGGACTTCCTGAGCAAGATCCTGCAGCACTGAACTGCGCACGACCTGATGCGACCGCGTCGGTCGTCTTACCTAAACGGCTCCTTGCGAGCCGTTTTTCTTAACCGAGCCAGACCGTTCTCAGCGGGCGCTGGCTGGCTTTGAACGTCGGAAGTTCAAGCCTTTCTGGCTCATGGCCCTACAACCATCTGCGCAGACAGCTATATAAACGATAGCGTTGACGTCGTGCGTCGTGCGTCGTGCGTCGTGCGTCGTGCGTATGCCGCACTGTGCGTGCGCCTTGTGTGCGTGCGCAGCGCTGCCGGCACTCCCGAGGGTCGCCCCGCTCGGGAGGCGGCGGACGCCCGCAGTCCCTTTACGCCTGCGATGCGGGCGGCGGGCTGTCCATCACCAGCTGCGTTTGCGTCACCACGGCGCACAGCTTGCCTTCGGCCGAACGGATTTCGGTCTGCCAGACGTGGGTGCGGCGCCCGATGTGCAGGGCCACGCTTTCACCGGTGACCACGGTGCCGACCTTGGCGCCGCCGATGAACTTGGTGCTGGAGTCGGTCGTGGTCGTGGTTTGGCCCTTGGTGAGGTTCAGCACCGTGCCGACGGCGCCGAGCGTGTCGGCAAAGGCCATGTAGGCCCCGCCGTGCAGGATGCCGCCGGCGGTGCACAGGTCGGGCCGCACCGTCAGCTCGGCCCGCACGTGCTGGGGCGCGGCTGCCAGAATCCGCACGCCCATCAGGCCGGGGAACATCGGGGCGATCAGGTCGTTCAGTTGTTCGGGGGTGAGCATGGCGATCTCCTCATGCGGGCGGTGGGAAACGGCCATTATGAAGATCAAGCGCTGGGTGGGGGATGTGCCCTCGGCTTGGGGCGGCGGGCCGACGATCCTGGTCGCGGCACGGCGGGGGAAGAGGCCCCGGCCTGTCACACCGATGCCGCACAGCCGGGCGGCGGTCGGCGCTTGTCTACGCGGGCAAAGGATTGCCAGCAAGCGCGCGGTTGCCTGCATCGGCGCAGGCCCCCAAAGTACCGCGGCCCCCCCGCCCCCAAAGCCCCCCGGGGG